>JAFWOP010000011.1 GCA_017545365.1 Bacteroidales bacterium | reverse complement strand
TGATTGCTGATGGCAGCCAGCGCCACTTGCGCCTTGAACTCTGCCGTGAATTTTCCTTGCATTTTTTTAGCCATTTTCTGATTGCAAAATTACAAATTTTTTTCCGCATATCAGTGGTCTAAATTTGGGGGAGTATTACAGCCCAGATGCGAGATGAAAACTGTGGACAATAAAAAAGCCACGGCAGGCCGTTCACCACACCTGCCGTGGCTGCCCTCTTTAAAAATAAATTTGGCTGTTCCGATTATTTGTCGTATTTTTGCAAATCGAATACGATGTAAGAACCATGGGCAAATTGGCATTTATACTACGATTTGTCCTTTCCGTGTTCCCCGCCGACAAAGACAAGAGTCGACGGCATATACACGTTGTGCGACGCGGTAGTAAGCAATCGCATCGAGGAGAAACGGTTGCCAAGATATGGATTGAAGAGAATGGCGAGAAGAAAGTAGAAGTGGCCTGGTCGGAGCTTACCGCCTCAGAGGAACGGCTGATAATGAATGCAATTGACGAACATTGGGACGAATTGAACGCTCTTATTGACCAAGTGTTCGAGGGAAAGAAAATTCAGGTTAAACGCATAAAATAAATAGTCATGTGCAAATATAAAGACACCAACCTTGGAATCAAGAAGCTTGACTTCGGACAGAAGCGCGGTATGATGGCAGTCTACCTCACCGACGGACGTGTGGTGTTGGTGCCAGTCGGGATGTTTCCCGATATCAAGCGTCTTACCAGCAAGCAGCGCGAGGAGTGGATAATACTGGACGACCAGTACTTCACCTTCGAACACGATAGCCGTATCTACTCTGTGAAGGACGTGCTACATGTCTAATCTTTATTATTTGGAAATGGGTTATTGTGTACGTAAATCACTGCGTTAAGCCGAACGCAGACGAACTTGTTCGTATGCTGAGGCGAGAAAACGCCTGATTAAATCGAACTAATAAAAGTAGCAACAATGAAGAAATCAATCATTATCCTGACCTGTGTGCTGGCAACGCTGACAGTGGCAGCACAGAAACCTAACTTTACTATTAACGGAATCAGTGTTCCGAAGCATACAAAGAACGGAACAATAATAAGGCTGTCAGATGAACAGACTATGGACAGCATTGCCAGCGGAGTCGTGCGCAAAGGCAAGTTTACTATCGAGGGATATACCGACACCGTGTTTGTCGGTTGGATTAGCGGTACAAGTAACATACAACTTCCCATTGTTGTAGAACCCGGCATGAGTGCCACCCTTGACGCCCGCAATTATATTATTGGAGGCACACCCCTCAATGACCAGATGAACCGCTTTGTACACGGGTATCAATATTACAGGCATTTACGAGACCACTACTACTATAGTTTTAACAGTAAGATGTGCGACCTGTATCAGGACTCTATAAATTATAGCAATAGAATCGTTGCATGGCAGATTCTCGACGACAATGCCAACAATCTGGTTGGAGCCTATATGATGTCCAAAATTATGGGCTTGATGGTGGAGAGAGGGGATTATTACCACGGCACCGTTAACTCCATGTGCAAACGTGCTGACTCCATTTATGCCACGGCCTCACCGGTGGTGCGCAACTACCTGTCTGTCCGTAAGGCATACGAAAGAGGCGAGCACCAAAAATCGGTTGCCAAGGGCAATCGCTTTGTTGATTTCAACGGCATCGAGCGTGCCACGCATGAGACGGTTTCCCTCTCACAACTCATTGCGGGACATGTGGCGATTGTCGACTTTTGGGCATCGTGGTGCGGGCCTTGCCGACAGGAAATCAAGCAATACCTCAAACCGCTATATGAGAAATATGCCGATAGCGGACTGGTAATTGTCGGGGTCGGAGTATGGGACTTTGAAGATGAATTCGACGACGCAATCAAAAAGGTGGACATTCCGTACACCCAAATAATCGACTTGGCAAAGGCTTCGCCCACATTATATGGCTTTACATCTATCCCTCAGGTGTTTCTCATTGACAGCGATGGAACCATATTGGGCAACTTCCGTGGCGAAGAGCTTGTCCGCGAGGTGGAGAAGGCTTTGCACAAATAATAATTGCGTAGTGTAACACATTTCAGCCGCCGCATAAGGCTATTCAAGCAAGGCAAACAAAAGATAATACAATTTAATAACAACATTCAAAAACAACAAACAATAAAGGCATTGGCAAAATTCTCACATATATTGTGTAACTATTCTGTTACCCCATAAAGGTATTATTTTTATCAGCCACGGCAGGCCGTTCACCACACCTGCCGTGGCTGCTCTCTTAAAATAAATTTGGCTGTTCCGATTATTTGTCGTATTTTTGCAAAATAGAAAACAATGTAAATCACATGGAGAATAAACGCGGTAACAACACGATTGAAATCGATAAGGACAAGTTCCGATTCAATGTGGATGTGTATATCTACAGGGAAGAGGAGCATCTGGCGGCATATTGTCCTTCGCTCGACCTTGCGACCACAGGCACCGATTTCCAAGACGCAGTCAAAAACTTCTATGAGTGTCTGCAACTGCATGTGGAGTGTTGCCTAGAGATGGGCACCTTCGAGGATGACCTGAAGGAGCATGGCTGGAAGGTGAGCGATAAAAAACTGGTTCCGCCGTCGTTCCGCACCCAGCTCAGAAACCGCCAACTGTCAGGACTGCTACAGAGCAACACCAATTATGAGCGTATTTCAGCCCCCGTCAGAATAGCCGCATTCGCATGAAGAAGTTGTCTAACATCACGCTGAAAGAATTCCGTGCCGTGCTGACTGCGCTCGGATTGCACAAGATGAGGACGAAGGGCGGACACGAGGCATGGGTGCGCGACGGATTGCGTCGCACGGTCATCGTCCAAACCCATG
This sequence comes from Bacteroidales bacterium, assembly GCA_017545365.1. Next base: position 111,029 of record JAFWOP010000011.1, on the reverse strand, counting down.
TCGACCCTGTGTCGGAACTGGTGGTAAGGAAGACCATTAATGACCTCGGCCTCACCCGAGAAGAATTCCTCGACCTGCTGGAATCGCTATAGAGGTATCTCCCTCTGAAACTATCGAAAGAGCCGTCGGCTCTTTTTTTGTATACGCACTACAGTTTGACTATTGTCTAGGATGGGCCTCCTTATGCTATGGGCCGCCGTTGTTTTCTTTCATTGTGGTGTCCTTATTTATCCTATATTTGATTTACCTTTCTTTCAGATTTTATTCATATTTTGTTTAGGTAACATAAACAAAGAAGAAAATAAATAGAAACAAAATAGAAAGTAAATAAGGGATAACTAGGGTGCTAAGATGGTGTTTGGCAGGGTTTGCAAGGGAGGATTAATAAGGTGCGGGGGAGGGTGTTTTTGTGGCTGTATGGCAGATGTTTAGGTTATGCCGTACGGATTGGGATAATGCAAGGGGTCGATTTTTTGATTCTGCCAGGTTGAAAATGCCTTTTTGGAGAGGGGGTAGGGGAGGGTGGGAGAAAAATATCTTGATTTAGAAAGTGATGATTGTTAATGCGATATAGGATCGGGAAGGATTTTTTTTCATTATTTTCTTGGTGGTTTGAAAAAAGTTTGTACCTTTGCAGCGCAAAGTACTTTTAAACGATATGGAAAATAACGAGGCATTAAATACGCTGCATGAGATAAAGAACCTGATGGAGAGGTCGTCGCGATTTCAGTCCATCAGCGGTTGGTCTATCATTATTATAGGTTTGTTGGCGAGCGTGGTGTCGGCAGGGGCGTGGCTGCTGCTGTTGCCGCATGAGGAGTCGTGGCTGCCCGAAGGGGTGGGAGGCGTGCTGATTAATTCGCCCTACCGTACACTGATAGCGTCGGCAGGGGCGTTGGCGTTGCTGGTGGTGTCGTTTGCGGTGGTGTGCTTCGGGTCGTACCGCATGATGAAGCGGCAGGGCGGCTTGGAGTTTGGCAAGGCTGTCCGCCGTCCATTGCTGCATTTCGCTGTGCCGATGTTGGTGGGCGGACTGCTCTGTGTGGCGATGCTGATGCAAGGGCACTACGGGCTGACGTCGACCTTTATGCTGGTGTTCTACGGATTGGCGCTGCTGAATGCGAGCCACTATACCAGCCGGGTCATTGCATTGCTGGGCTACTGTGAGTTGGTGCTGGGGGTGTTGGACTGCTTTGTGATGAGCCACGCCATCTTGTTCTGGTTCCTTGGGTTTGGGTTGATGCATATCATTTTTGGAATATATTTTAAAGTAAAAGGTAAAAACTAAAAACTAAAAGTTCCGAGCTTCCTTCTTTAACTGGTTAATTTATTATGTTTCTCGACGGTATAAATAAGGCATTCGAAAGCAAGGCGCGGCTGGGCATCATGTCGGTGCTGATGGTGAACGAGGCGGTGGACTTCTCGACACTGAAGTCGCTGCTGGGACTGACCGACGGCAATCTGGCAAGCCACACCCGCGCGCTGGAAGAGCTTGGCTATATTCAGGCGGAGAAGAAGTTTGTCGGGCGCAAGCCCAATACCACCTACTCCGTCACCAAGGCGGGCAGCAAGGCTTTTAAGGAGCATCTGCAAGCGCTGGAGGACTTTTTCAAGAATGCACCGACAATTTAATTTTTTTGAGGCTTTCACTTTGTAACGCAAAGAACTTTTACCAATAATAAAGATTATGATTTTTTGTATCTGTTTGCTGACATTCCTCTTACTGGCAGGCGTTTTGATAATAGCACTGCCTTTGATTAGAACATTAATTCATAAAATAAAACACAACATGGAAAACAACACAACACAAGCAACTGGAGCCAAACTGTGGCTCAAACTAACGATTATCTTTGCCCTCAGCCTGCTGCTGCTTATCCCGCAGGCGATAATCCAGAACATGGTGGACGAGCGGCGCGGCACCGAGATGGATGCAAATATGGAGGTGTGCGAGAAGTGGGGTGGCGGTCTCACGGTGCGCGGGCCGGTGCTGTTCATCCCGGGCGACACATCAACCAACAATGTCTACCTGCTGCCCGAGGTGCTGGACATCAACGGCGAGGTGGAGACCAAGACGCTGAAGAGGGGCATCTACGACTTCTCGGTCTACGAGTCACCGATGAAGCTGACAGGCACCTTCGCCCTGCCTAAGGAGTTGAACGCGGAACAGGTGAGCCACCTGAAGACGGGTCGGGCCAAGTTGCTCTTCTCAATCAGCGACTTCAAGGGTTTTGTGGATTATCCCACGCTGACCTACGGTGGGGAGCAAGTGGAGTTGCAGGCGGAAGGCATGAAACTGGGCGACGAGGACGCGCTGTCGTGCCCGGTGGAGGTGACAGAGATAGTGGGCGGGGGCTCGAAAGAGTTTGCGCTGGAGGTGTCACTGAAAGGGTCGAACTGTATCAGCTTTGTGCCCGTGGGACGTACTACGACGCTGCATGTCAACTCAGACTGCAAGACACCCAGTTTCGCGGGACGCTACCTGCCCGCCGATCGCGAGGTGACGGACACAGGCTTCACCGCCGACTGGAAGGTGCTGGCACTGAACCGCGACTTCACTCAAGTGCTGAAGAGCCACAAGGAGCTGGCCAGCGTGGGCACGATGGATGTGGAGCTGAAGGTGCCTGTGGAGCAGTACCAGAAGACCACGCGCACTATCAAGTATGCCTACCTCATCATCTTGCTGACCTTTGCCGTGGTGTTCTTAGTGGAGAACCGCCGCCAAACGCCTATACACCCAGTGCAGTATGCCTTGGTGGGCATCGCACTGATACTCTTCTACACGCTGCTGCTGGCCTTCTCTGAGCATATCGGTTTTGGCTTTGCCTATCTGGTTGCCGCCGCGATGACGGTGGGACTTATCTCTACCTTTATCCACGGGCTGACCAAGCACCGCACTGCGGCGCTGGCTGTGGGCGGACTGCTGACGGTGCTGTATGTGTTCATCTATGTCATCATGCAGCTGGAGAGCTACGCTCTGCTGGTGGGCAGCATCGGGGTGTTTGTTATCCTGGCGGTGGCGATGTATGCGTCGCAGAAAATCAACTGGAAGTAAGAACGAAGAGCTAAGCACTAAGAAGTAAGGGCAGCGACCATTCAAACACGCAAACAGCATATCAACAGATGAACGAGTTAAAGGCACGGCTGCGAAGTTTCCGCTATGCTTTTGCGGGGGTGAGGCTGCTCTTCAGTGAGGAGCACAACGCACGGATTCACGCTACCATCACCGTGTTGGTGGTGGTAGCGGGAGTCGTGCTGCATGTCACACTGGCGGAGTGGTGTGTACTGCTGCTCTGCATCGGCATGGTGCTGGCTGCGGAGGCGTTCAATTCTGCGATAGAGCGCGTGGCCAATTATCTCACCACCGAGCGCGACGACCGCATCCGCGACATCAAAGACCTTGCGGCAGGGGCGGTGTTGCTGTGTGCCATTGCTGCCGCGATAGTCGGACTGATTGTTTTTGTCCCACACATTGTTTACTGTTATGTCTGAAAAACAAAATATTTGGAAAGTTGTCCAATATGTTTCGGCCGTGTGTGTCATGGTTGCCACGGCGTTGTGCTGGTGGGACGAGTTTTTGTTTGTCGTCCTGATGGTTTTGGCGGGGTGGCTGCTGCTGCCTATGGTGGTGGTTGTTGTGGTGTCGTGGATTATGAATTTGAAGGTTCGGAAGGCGTTGTTTGTGTTAGATAATGTTGCCTTGGTCTTTTTGATAGCCTACTTCACCATAGGCAATGCCCAGCAGCGGTGCGATGCCGACATCATGGAACGGCACCTTGCCAAGAAACAGGACGCTATGCTTGCCGCCATCAACTACACCCACCAAGCCCTAGCAAAGGACAGCAGAGTGACCATTGAGTTCCGTCACGGGAAGGTAGACCATTTTTATATCAACAATGGAACCTACTCCGCCGTCGATGAGGCGGATTTGCAGCAGAAGATGCGGTTTGTGGGATTGACGAAAGAGGAGATGCGCAATATCCGCCGAATGCTACGGCAGGCAGGCTGCATCGGGATAACGTCACACTCGGATTATACAGAACTGTGGTTTCGCCGCGTGGGCTTCGGCCTGTATTTATATCGTTTCTATAATCGCCCAATCCCCGCCGACGAGTGGGACAAGATGGACTGTTCGCTCATTCCCTACAACGACACGGTGGTCTTCGAATATGCTGGTGGAGCTATCGGCGGAGACTGCTTCCCAGGCCGGGAGGAATATCTGGAGGTAAGAAGTAAGAACTAAGAGCTAAGAAGTGGCTGCCGCACCTTTTAGTTTTTACTTTTTTTGAGAGGCTCTTTCATGCTTCATGCCTTTGACGGATGTTCGGGCATTGAATTCTTCTGAGACGATTTCTGTCACTGCACCAGTGGCTTTGTTGAGCAGATAGCAGGTGGAGTCTGTGGAGTGGTAGTTTTCACAACAGACAGCCAGCACCACCTCGTCGTCCCAATAGATATTGACGGCAATATAATCATCGTGAATACCGTCGTGGGGTGGCAGCACATAGACCCCTGTTGAGGGGTGATGTGGCACCCTTTTGCACACAGCAAGAGGGTAGTCCCAAGTGTAGTAGTACCCGTCTCCCAAGTCGGTTGTGCCTATCTCGACACAAGCGACGGCCAACAACGCACCGAGTAGCAGGAGAAACAACTTTGTTATTCTTGATTGAGCAGCCATTTTTTTTCCTTTTTACGACTGTATAGATACGATTTTTTATTTACTAACTAAAAAAATGGGTGTATTTTTTGAGTTACTAACTGAAATAATTGGGTGTTTTTTTAGTTTGTATCTTTAATATTGATATATTCGAGGTATGCGTCGCGGTATTCCTCATAGGATTCTATCCAGCCTTTGTCCCATATCTGCTCGATGGTGCGACGGAACTTCTCAGGGTGCTTTTGCTCTATCTCTATCGCCACTTCCCATGGGTATTCCCAGCTGTCTGCCCAGACGGACCACATCAGGAAGTGCTCCATCATGTCGAGGCTGTCGGCGATGGCATATTGTGCTGCCAACCTCTCAAAATAAGGATTGTAACCGTTGTCAGGATATAATCCAAGTATTCGGAAAGCGCGAAACTCCATCTCGCTGCGTGGCATCAAGGCCTGCACTTCTCGAGCCGAAGGGGTCTTCCCCGCAATGAGGCTGTCCTCAGCCTCCAACAGCCGCACAAAGTAGCCACAGTTGTTTTCAATCACAGCCCATTCTTCGGGGATGATGTGTTCGGGTCGTTCCAGATGGCACTGCTCGGCATAAGCTTGTTCGGTGGGTTGTTCCTCAGAATCCTTTTCGGGGAGTGTGAAAATCAAGACTATCGCCACAACCAGCGATGCGATATTGATGGTAAAAATCCATTTGTGGAGTTTGCTTCCTGTCTCGTGAAACATCCGCCAATAGCGCACCCAGTCCCATGGAGAGTGCCATTTCTTATTATAATACTTGCGGGCAGTATATGAAATATAGTTTCCCGTCAAAAAGAAGATGATGAAAAAGACGATGGTCAGAATAGAATCCATGTATGAATGTGTTAGTGAATGTGTAAACGTGTGAACGTGTTAGTCCTTGGCGCATCAAAGACTTACGAATTAACACATTAACGAATTAACGAATTCTCATTATTTAATAGCATTGGTACTCGAAGTAGACATGTGAGAAGTTGCGATGGCGGAGGTCGTCGGCATTGATGAATAGGCGAGCCGAACCACAGTCGCCCCAGATGGTACACCAATTGCCGTCTTGGGACTCCTCGATGGTGGGGATTTGTAGCAACAGAGTGTCGCAACGGCAGCCTTCGGGGCGTTCGTCGTACTGCTCAAAGGCAGGGAAGCCCAGCATCTGGAAGTTCTTCTCCGTCGGGCCATAGTACATGGGGTTGTCGCCCATCACCAAGGCATCGTCCACTTCATCGCGATGCTCTTCGGGCAGGATTCGCTTGAGGTAATCGTCGAAATAGGGGGTCTCCATCTTGTCGCCATAGAGCTGCTTGACCGCATCGGCAAACAACTGGTCGAACTCGTTGCAGGTCCTATTGATGCACGACTCGCCCGGCAATGCCCACAGCGGGTATTCCCCCTTCACAGGGCTGTTCTCCAAATCCTCGCAGCGAGGATACTGCTCGAGGAGCTTTATATCGATGTCTCGGTTGATGGTTTCGTGATAGACAACACGGCAGTTGGTCTGCGAGGTGGGGTCGTCGAAATTTATGCCGTAGCCTTCCTCCAGCACCGACTCGTCGGAGGTGATAAAGAACTGTAGCATGCCCGACTGCGGCAAGGGGTCGACGTGGGGAATCTGAATCTCCTCGAAGTTTACCTGCATCACCATGGCCATAGACCTGCCCTTGGCATCGGTGGGATAGGGCTTTGCGGCGTCCCAATAGGGTATGCCGCCTAGCTTGCTGTCGAAGGGGGTGATGGGGTTCTCCTTCTGGCAGATGGCAAAGTAAAGACACCGTTGCGGTGGGCATTGCTTCTTGATGAGGTCGGAGATGGCGTTGGCTTTGTTCTGCATTGCCTCTATCTCACTCGGCTTGGGGACATACGACGGTCTGCCCTGAGAAGCCAGCGAGCCTTCCAGCTCTTTGACGGTCTTACGCAGCTTACGTTGCCCTAACAGCAACGCCGATTTGCTGATAACAAACGACACTGCCAGCATGATAAAAGCCTTCCAATGCCCAGAGGCTATGCCGCGTATCAATGCTATGATAAGCAATGCGGCCCATAGGATATTGCGAACAAGGTCAGTAAGTTTCTCTTTGTCCATGTTTTTTTGTGTACTACTATTCTGTCATTACTTGCCGCGCTCGTGAGAGGAAGGACCTATAGCAATTCCTCCGACCATCCGTGGCCGAGGTCCCAGTGGTAATCGACGACAAACTCGAAGTCTATGGGTAGGTTAAACTCGTCCTCTATCAGTTCGTGTAGCTTTTCTGCGTCTACTTTGTGGCCTGCAACGCCGTCGTGCAACCAGCTGCCGACACAGACGTAGAATCGGTCGGTCTTCTCGTCAAGGAAGATACGCCCACGGGGGATAAGTGTGTAGTTGTGCTCCTGATAGAATATGGAGCGAGTGTCGCCCTTGGCTTCAGCTCGGTGATGTTGCTTCTGCCAGTAGGTTTTGTGGAGTTTGGAGATAGTGGCACGGCCATTGACAAAAGTGGCCTGCTCGGCATCCAGCTTCTCCACACCAAAGAGCGACTGGTTGACCACGTCGTACCAAAAGATGCCCAGTTTTGGCTTTCCGTTGTCAAGGAATGGTGACATCGAGTCAATGAGGCTGTGGTGTTCTTCGCTGTTGGTGTGATTGATTCCGTTGTTGTCCTTAGTCATGTTGATGATAACGAAAGAAGTGGTTGATTATTGTGTTTGAGCGAGGCAGTGTATGCGGCATCGGTTGGTTGTGTGGCAGTGCCGAGCTGTCGAAAGATGGTGTTCACAGTATTCCTTCACTCAAAGAGAACTCAATGGGTAGCATGAATTTGTAACGGCAGATAGTACCATTGTTGCTGGCTGGCTTCCATTTAGGCATTCTATTTATCACACGGAGCACCTCGGCACCACAGCCAAGTTCGGCTGCTATACTGTCTGCCTCTTCGTTACCGTAAACGATATCCCGTACTATTTGTGCATTGGTAATGCTACCGTCTTTTTCAACTATGAAGTGAGCATAGACCTTGCCTTCAAACTTTCCCTCTATAGCCTTTTGGGGATAGTGAATGTTCTTGTTCAAAAAAGAATATAACGAATCCATGCCTCCAGGGAACTCGGGTTCGTGCTCTACAAACAGAAACAACTCGTCGCCATCCTCTGTTGTTCCCCAAACAGCAGAATCGTCGGGCTCTGTGTTTCGGATAGGCGTTTGGCACGCTGTATTCAATCCAAGAGTGCACAGCATAACACATATCAGAAGTATCTTATTCATCGTCTGTCTGTATTTGTTGTTTCTTTTCAATCTGTTTTGTTGGGTTAATTGTTTCTATACAAACCACCCATGTCGACAGCGGAAAACTCGATATACCATAACCTCTTGTCCTGAAGTGTATATACCGGCATGATGAGAAGGCTATGCTTCTTGTCGATGGTGTCACACACAAATCCTATCGTATAAACCCAATCCCCAGTCACATAGTACGATTCAAACGAGGTCTTCTCTTCGTCAGGCAGACCGTTGAAGTCATTGCCGGGGAAGACATATTTGCCCATATAGGCATAGAAATCATCGCACAGCGAGTTGGTGTCAAGCGTCAACGGTTGTCCGCCACCCGTCTGCAAGGTCAGCTTCACCCCACTCTTACGGAAATCTACGAAAGCCAACTGAACGCTGTCGCCCCGACGGATATAGCTGATGCCATCATAGAACATCCCTGGTATGTTTATCAGTGAGTCATTCCTCCTGTACATCACGAGGCTGTCTGTATATCTTATTGGCTCGCCCATTTTAGAGATGAGTTCGTCATAGGTCCCCATGACGATAATGTCGTCCGACGAAAAGTCGGCAACAGAGAGGTAGCCTTTGGGCGCGTTCTCGTTCTGTTGCCCGTTCTTGCAGGTGGTCAAAGCGATGATGGCGAGCATCACCACGCATATCATCATGATCTTTTTCATCGTGTTCTGTTCTATTTCGTCGTTGGGATAAAAAAGAGGGTGTCCTTGATTTTTGGACACCCTCGGTTATGAATACAAGTTAGAAGGTCAAAGTCAGTCCGCCACCTGCGGGGCCGGCGTTGAGGGTGAGAGTCCAGTCGCTGATGTCTTCGGGAGCGGCGAAGTTCTCGGAATAGCGGTGATGTTTGCGTTTCACAGGACGGCTGACGGTGGATTTTCCCTTTGTCTTGCTGCCTTTGTTGACGAGGAGGATGCCGCCGGTGATGAGGCCCGCACCAATGACGACACCTGTAATACCGGCTATCTTAAAGACTTTGGTAACGGTACCGGCTGCTTGGTCGAATTCGGGGTCGGTTTCAAACCCTTGCTCGGCCGCCGTTGAAGTAACTTTGTTGAACAAGCTGCTCCAAAGCAGCACACCGACTCCCGACGTCAGGGTGAGCCCGCCCGACACGATACATGCGATGCCCCATCCTTTGGGCGAGGCATACTGGCTGGCACCCAATTGGTAATTGGTGGTCTGGGCCAGATTCAGTGAGGGCGTGCTGAAGATGTCAGTCTGCAGGTTGTATGCAGGGTTCAACTCGGCAGAGATATCGGTAGGGGTGGCCATGGCGATGTCTTGTGCGGTCATCTGTCCACAGAATAGGATTGTGGCTGCAATGAGGAGAAAAGTCTTTTTCATTTTTTCTTTGATATTTGTTGAATAAATATTTTATTTGTTTCTGACGTTTGTCTGTCTGAGTTAGTAGCAAAAAGTGCCTTTTTTGTTACAGGTGTTCTGAAAAAATGTTGTTTTTAACGTTTGCAAAGATACACAATTTTTTTGAAATGGACAGTGTATGTAGTTGCTTTTTTTGTAATTAGCTATCTCCAAAGTATATGCGTCTAGTGCTTTGGATTGGGATTGTTGAGAATATAGCTTAGGTGGAGGCCGATATTGGCGGAAAAGAGACGTACCTCAGGCAGGGTGGGGAAGATGGAGCCTAGCCCGCAGATGTGCGAGATGCCTTCGTCGCTGCCAATCAGTAGGGTGGGGTGTCCGTCAACGCTCTCGTAGTCGTGACGGTTGGGCGACCCCACCAGTATGGCGCCTTCGTTGAGCTGTATGTTCACTCCTTGGGGGAGGTGGATGCTGCCGGTCAGGTAGCGACCCACTTCGAAGACGAGGGTGCCGCCGCCATGTGCGGCAATATAGTTCAGGGCGTGTTGTATGGAGGAGGTGTTGAGGGTGGTGCCGTTGCTTTTGCAGCCGAAACGCGATGCCTTATACAGCGTCGACCCCTCCGAGCAGAGGGTGCTGCCCGCCTGTGCCAGGATGATGTCGGACGAGGTCTGCGAAGCATCCACGGCAGGCCTTGTGCTCCCCTTGCTCTTTTGTCGCTTTATTTTTATCGCTTTAGAATCATTCTTTATCTTCCCGCAGTCGTTTGCGATTAATTGTGAATTGAGAATGGAAAATTGCGATTTACCCGGGTGCGGCAAACCATTCTCAATTTTCAATTCTCCATTCTCAATTCGTAACCCGTTCACGTCGTCCGCCACGATGGCGGGGCGGTAGTCCTCACCTCCCAGCCTCAAGGTGACGTTGCGCAAGGTGATATTGTCGGCGTGGCGGATGTAGAGCCCCCAGGCGGGCAGCTCCTTCCACATCGAGAATTCGGGGTAGCGTTTCTCCCATTCGGGTATGGCTGCCAGCTCGTCGGGCGAGCAGCCGCGATAGGCGTAGGCGGTGTCGGCATGGCCGGGATAAGTGAATACGATGTTCTCCAGCAACACATTTTGTATGCGGTGCCCGGGGGTGCCCACGATGCTGGAGGGCGATATGTTGCGGGGCAGGTCCTCCACAGGACCCTCGTAGCTATAGCCCGCGTCGGGCTTGTCCAGCGGCACCTCCACCTCCACGTTGCGTATCACGATGTCCTTGAGGCAGGGCGTGCCCTTGCCCTCGCGGCGTTCGGCGAAGCGCAGGAAGAGGGGGTTGCCCGTGTGAGTGGCGCGCAGGCCGTCAATCTCGATGTCCTCCACCGTGGCGCCGTCCACGCTGGCTATCGTGATGGCGCTGCGGTAGGTGTCGCGCAGCACTATGTTGCGGAAGCGGAAGTGGCGGAACTTGCCACGCGTCATGGTGCCGAACTTGATGCCGTTGGCGGACGAGCGGCCATAGCAGTTCTCCACCGTCACATTCTCACACACGCCGTCCACGCTGTGGCTCTTGAAGCAGAACACATCGTCCGCAGCGTCCATTGTGCAGTTGCGTATCACCACGTCGCTGCAATCCACTATGTCCACCCCGTCGTTGTTCCAATAGGACTTGCTGTCCACCGTCTGGTCTTCGATAAGGAGGTTGCGGCACTGGTCGTACTGCTGGTTCCAGCTGCCAGGGTTGCGGAGGGTGATGCCTCTCACGATGACGTTCTCGCATTCGCGGAAATGGATGTTCTCGGGGCGGTTCGTCTCGTTGGGGCGGTCGTACTTGAGGGGGTCGTCCACCAGCCCCATGTGTACGTATTCCACCATTTGGTTTGCCACCTCCCAGCCGCGCCCGTCGATGGTGCCCTTGCCGTTGATGCCGATGTCGTGCTGCTTCACGGCAAAGACAAATGCCGTCCAGCGGCAGTAGGGGTCTTTCACATAGTCGAACGGGTTGGTAGAGCCTAACAGTGTGGCGCCCTCGCTGAGCTCTAATGTGACACCGCTCTTCAGATAGAGCGACCCGCTCACATATTGCCCTGAGGGGACGATGACAACCTGCTTCACACCGCTGCGGCTGTAGGCGGCGTTGGCGCTGTCGATGGCGGCTTGAAGGCTGCGGGTGCAGAGGGTGATGCCATCGCCCTTGGCACCGAAGTCGGTGACGGAAAGCCGCTGAGCCCCGCAAGGCGACATTACGGCAAAGAGAGCGAGAAAAAGTATCAGATGTCTCATAGCTGGGGTATATGAATGTTTGAATGCTTGAATCAATGTTTGAATGCTTGAATGTTTGAATGCTTGAGTGCTGGTGCGGTCAAATTACTCAGACAATCAAGCAATCAGACAATCAAGCAATCCTTAATGTGATAGCCGTGTTTACGGATTTTTCGGTTGCAAAGTTACGCATTTTTTTTGATTTGGACACGCTTTTGGAAAGAGTGAAAGTGTTAATGCTTGAATGCTTGATTGTTTGATTGCTTGATTGTCTGAGTAATTTGACTGCGTCAGCCACTCAAGCATTAGCACATTTAAGCATTGATTCAAGCATTCAAGCATTGATTCAACACGTTAACACATTTACACATCCCTACAGGGAATTATTTTTTGAGTAAGTGAAAAAAAAGTCGTACTTTTGCAGCCTGACAATTTATATATGAACATATTTTACAGATTCTTTTCGCACTGCAAATCAGACGATAATATTGACTATAGCATGAAGTATCTGATAGTGGGTTTGGGCAATGTGGGTGCCGAATATGAGGGCACTCGTCACAATGTGGGCTTTATGGTGCTAGACGAAATGGTGCGACAGGCACGTGCTGAAAACATCAACGCTGTGTGGTCGCTGGAGCGCCGCGCCTACCGCACGATGGTGCGCCTGAAAGGGCGTACGATGGTGCTGATTAAACCGACGACCTACATGAACCTCAGCGGTGAGGCGGTGCGCTACTGGCTGCAGGCTGAGAAAATCAAGCAGGAGAACCTGCTGGTGATAGCTGACGACATAGCCTTGCCTCTAGGCACCCTGCGCATGAGGAAGCAGGGCAGCGCGGGCACCCACAACGGCTTGGGCAACATCGAAGCCGCTTTGGGCAGCACAAACTACTGCCGCCTACGCATCGGCGTGGGCAACAACTTCAGCCGCGGCCACCAAGTGGACTATGTGCTGGGCCGCTTCACCGAGGAGGAACACGCCGAACTAGACCCCCGCATCGAACGAGCGTGCGAGGCGGTGTGCTGCTTCTGCACCTTGGGCCCCGACAGGGCAATGAATATGTATAACGAAAAATCGAAGAAAGACTAGTATCACTAGCTATACTATCTATCCCTACTGATTATGAACCTGACCATCGACATAGGCAACACGCGTAGCAAGTGGGCCCTCTTTGAGAAGGACCAGCTGATGCAATGCGGCTATATGACCGAGGGGCTGCCTCTTGAGGGGGCACGGGCAGACATCATCGTCTGCGCCACCGGCAATGCCGACCTGCATGCCTTGGGGTTGGAAGGGAAACAAGTGCAGCAGCTTACTGCCGACATGCCGCTACCTATCACATTGGACTATGCCACTCCCGAAACTTTGGGTCCTGACCGCATAGCGGCAGCCTGCGGGGCATGGATGCTGAGGAAAGAAGGCTGCCCACAGCTGATTATCGATGCCGGCACCTGCATCACCATAGACTATCTGGATGCAGCGGGTGTGTATCATGGTGGGGCCATACTGCCCGGAATTGACATGAAGTTTCGCGCCCTGCATACTTTTACTGCAAAATTGCCGTTATTAGAAAACGTGTGTTCGAACGAGCTGCCTGTAGCAGGTCGTTCGACGAAGGAGTCGCTGGTGGCCGGAGTGCTTACCGCCACCCGCTACGAGATGGCTGGGTTTGTGAGCCACTATCGCCAACTGGAACCTGACCTTCAGGTGATTATAACAGGCGGCGACAGCGGGAGGCTCGTAGGTGGCAGAAGCGACTACCGAATTGAGCCCTATCTGGTGATGATAGGCCTAAATGGAATAATGAACTATAAATTGAAATATGATGAGAAGTAAAAAGATAATAGCCTTGATGGCGGTCTTAATGACCGGACTGACAGGCAGCGTAATGGCACAGAACGGCTTCAACATGCCGTTCTCGCAATATGGCATCGGCATCAGCGACCTGCCTTTCGGCATGCCGGGTGCCTACCGCATGGGCGGCGTGGTGTTCAGCCGTGCTTCACGCAATACGGTCAATCCATTCAACCCAGCCTCTTATGCAGCTGTGGAAGAGGAGAGCTTTGTGTTCGACATTGGTGTGAACATTCAGAGCTCAGTGCTGCTGGACGACTCAAAACAGCTGTCCCCCGACGCCGACGGCAACCTGGCCTATCTGGCCATCGCCTTCCCCCTCACCCGCTGGTGGAAAGTGTCGGCTGGCCTTCTACCTTTTAGCACGGTGAATTACGAATCGGTACACACGCAGGACGACCCCCTGACGGCCAGCCAAGTGAAGACCATTTACGACGGCAACGGCGGTGTGTCGCAGCTCTATTTCGGCAGCTCCTTCCAACTGGGCAAGCGGCTTTCCTTGGGATTCAACCTCGACTACCTCTATGGCTCCATCACCCGCGCCATCACATACAACTTCCAAGGGAACGACAGCACCTACTGCGTCAACTCCCGTCGGCAAAAGAACACTTACGTCAGCAACCTTTTGGTGGATCTAGGCCTGCAGTACCGCCAGCCTTTGGGTGAAAAATACAGCTTGAAAGCCGGCATCACCTGCCGTGTGCCACGCAGCATGAGCCTCAACGACGAAGCTTTGGTATACACCTATTTGGGCGGTGTGAGTTCAGAGACCCTGTTCGACACCATCTTCCCCCAACAGGGCGTAGACAACAGCTACACCAGCACGCTGGAACAGCCGTTTTCCATCGGTGTGGGGCTGGCACTGGAACGCAACGAGCTGTGGGAGGTGGCCATAGACGGCTACTATGCCCCCTATAGCGGGCTGCGCTATGTGGAGGATGAAGAACACAACATCTTCGGGAAGTCGGCCTTGTGCGAGCAGCCCAACTATCGCATCGCCCTGGGATGCGAGTGGAAGGGGGATGCTGGCGCAGGCAGCTACTGGCGCCGTATCGGCATCAGCGGCGGCCTCTACTTCAACCAAAGCCGCCTAGCCTTGGAAATAGACGGGACACGCTATGCCCTGAACGAGATAGGCGGCGGCATGGGTTTCAGCCTGCCCATGCGCAAGGGTCGTTCGGTGCTGAACCTGAGCCTCGGCTATTCCAGCTTCGGCACCAGCGAACTGCTGCGCCGCGACTGCCTCACAGTGGGACTCTCCATCGGCTCCTGCGAACGCTGGTTTGTAAAGAGGAGATATAACTAGTCGTACTTGTCGGACCCGTCGGACTAGTCAGACAAGTCAGACCTGTCGGACAAAATAACATCACTCACAATAAATCACGGACAAACAATACTAAAAAATAAACCGATAACAATTGACAGCCATGAAAGAACTGAAATTTGTCATTATCGCGGCAGTTGCCCTGAGCATGGGATTCGCCGCCACCGCCCAAAGCAAATGGGGCGACACCCCTGACGACAGCATCGCTTGCATCAGCAACGTATCGCTCTACCAAGAATTCTACAAACAGAAAAGCTACACCGACTGCTACGAACCCTGGCGCCAAATCCTCCTACACTGCCCCCGCTTCAGCAAGGGCGTGTACCAAAGAGGCGAAGTCATCATGAAATCCATGATCAACGCTGCACAGACAGCCGAAGAACGTGACGCATACATCGACGAACTGATGCGCATGTTCGACCAGCGCATACAGTACTTCGGCGAAGAGGCCGTAGTGCTTGCCAAAAAAGCCCAGACCCTCAGCACCCTCCGCCCGAAAGATGTGAAGACCATCTATGAGATTTACGAAAGTGCCATCAAGGCTGGTGCCAACGAGCTGGACGAGAACTATGTGACCCTCTTCTTCAAAGCCACTGCCGACTATGTGCAGGCCGGATTGGGCGAGCCTTCGCTGATTATCGATAACTACGACATCGCCAGCGAGCTGCTCGACAACATCCGCGACACCATCGTGGACGACAGTGCCAAAATCGCCAAAATCAGCGGCTACATCAACAACGTGGAAGCCGTCTTCTCACCCTATGCCTCTTGCGATCAACTGATTGAAATCTATCAGAAGAAATTCGAGGCCGACCCCAAGAACCCCGAACTGCTGAAGAAGATTACCAACATCATGATGAAGAAAGGCTGCACCGACAACAAACTCTTCTTCGCCGCCACCGAGAACCTCTACGAGGTGGAACCCTCACCCAGCACCGCCATGCGCATGGGTAGCATGTGCTACGGCAAGAAGAAATATTCCGAGGCCATCGAGTACACCCAGGATGCCGTCAAGAAACTGACCGACAAAAAAGACCTCTACAAGGCCTACCTCATCATGGGTCTCTCCTATTCCGGCTTGGGCAGCTACAGCGCCGCCCGCACCGCCCTGCTGAAAGCCGCCGAAATCGACCGCACCAAGGGTGAGCCTTATATCAATCTGGCCACCGTCTACGCTGCCAGCTACCGCTCCATCGACGACGGCATGGGCGGCCGCTCTGCCTACTGGGCCGCAGTCGACGAACTCCGCCACGCCAAGCAGGTGGAACCCACCGACAACATCATCGCCATTGCCGACAAGCTGATTGGCTCCTACTCCGCCCACTTCCCCAAGAAGAACGACGCCTTCATGCTCGACCTCATCGACGGCCACAGCTATGTGGTACCCGGTTGGATTGGCAAATCTACCATCATTCGCACCCGCTAAATGTCGGCGAACTCTAGAGACAACCTATACCGTATAAGAACTAAGGGGCAGAGTTACTGCCTCTTAGTTCTTATTTCTTCTTTCCTTCTTCTTTCGGCCTGCGGCAACGACATCGAAAAAACCAAGATGTTCGAACCTCAGACCCTGCCCGAAAGCACCGTCAAAAATGCCAACATACAACGCAGCGAGAACGGACAGCTGCAGTTGGTGATGCGTGCCCCGCTTATCGAAAAATACAGCACTCCCGAAGAAAAAACCGAATATCCCAAAGGGGTTGTGATGCATTTCTACGACGGCTACAACAAGCCCACGGGCATCCTGCGCGCCCGCTATGCGGTGAGCCTCGACAAACGTGAGACCATGATGGTGCGCGACAGCGTGGTCATCATCGACCTCCAACGGGGCGACACCATCTATCTGCAAGACCTCACGTGGAACCAGATGGAACACAGGGTCTACTCCCAAAAACCGCTGCGCACCAAGAACGGCCCCCGCGTCACCTACGGCGACAAGTTCGAGTCCGACGACGCCTTCCAAGCCCCCATCATATTCCACCAAAGGGGCACTATCGAGTGGAAGGAGGACGAGGAATGATTCGGCAAAAGGGATACCTCTGGCTTACAGCAGTGCTTGCAACAGCACTGCTGATTGTCGTTTTAATAAGGCGGCTTCCTGCCCCATCAACCGCCATACCCAAAGAGGCCTCCCTACAACTCACCGCTCGGTCTGCAAAAGCCGCACCAAAGCACACCAACAGTCAGCCATCCAACCGCCACCGCACCTCCAACGTCAAACATGACACGCGGCAGCCCCACACCTCTAACACCCTCGGCACCTCCTACCCTTTTCGGAAAAAGGAACCACTCATGTTCGACCTCAACGATGCCGACTCCACCGACCTGGTGCAGCTCTACAACATAGGCCCCACCTTCGCCCGCCGCATCATTCGCTACCGCACCCTGCTGGGCGGATTTGTCGACAAAGGGCAGCTGATGGAAGTGTACGGCATGGACTCGACGAGATACAACGACATCGTCCCCCACCTCTACATCTCCCCCAACACCGTAGCGACACTCGACCTCAACAGCGCCACCATCGACCAGCTGAAACGCCATCCTTATCTCGACTACTACCAGGCCAAGGCCATCGTGCGGCTGCGCGAAACCTCCGGCCCGTATGACGACATACACGAAATACTTGAAATCCCCATCATCGACCAACAAACTTTCACCCATATAGAACCCTATCTGACATGCAGTTCACAGCCAAACAAATAGCCCAAAAACTGAAAGGCACCATCGAAGGCGACGAGAACGCCCTCATCTGGAAACCCTGCCGCATTGAAGAGGTAGACGAAGGTGGTATCACCTTCCTTGCCAACCCCAAATACACCCATTATATCTACGAGCGCAAAGCCTCTGCCATACTCATCTCACGCGACATGGTGCTCGAACACCCGGTCGATGCCACCCTCATACGCGTGGACAACCCCTACCTCTGTGTCGCCAAAGTGCTGCACATGTTCAACACCGCCGACAAACCCAAGCGGGGCCGCTCATGGCGCAGCAGCGTCCACCGCTCCGCACATATCGGCAAAGGGTGCTACGTGGGAGCCTTTGCCTTCGTAGGTCGACATGCCAAGATTGGCAACAACGTGCAAATCTATCCCCAAGTATACGTAGGCGACTACTGCGAAATCGGCGACAACACCATCCTCTACCCCGGAGTGAAAATCTACCGCGAATGCAAGGTGGGCAACAACTGCATACTCCACGGCGGCGTGGTGGTGGGAGGCGACGGCTTCGGCTTTGCCCCTACCGGCGACGGCACCTACAACAAGATTGACCAGATAGGCAACGTGATTATCGAGGACAATGTGGAGATTGGCGCCAACACCTGTGTTGACCGCGCCACCATGGGCTCCACCATCATCCACCGCGGTGCCAAGATTGACAACCTCTGCCAGATAGCCCATAACGTCTCCTTCGGCAGCAACACCGTCATGGCCTCGCAGTCAGGCTGTGCCGGAAGCGGCAAGGTGGGCGACAACTGCATCATTGCCGGCCAGGTGGGCATCGTGGGACACATCACCATCGGAAACCGCGTCACCATCGGTGCCCAGTCGGGCGTCACCCGCTCGGTCGACGACGACTCTATTGTCCTCGGAACCCCCGCCATGCCCGCCGACAAGGCGAAAAAGATTTATGTCCTACAGCGCAAGCTGGAACAGATGTATAACGACCTCAACGAGCTGAAGAAGAACTGATGAAATCCTATAAGACGCTCCTGTTCGTAGCCTCTGCCATCGCCTTGCTTGCGGCCCTCTGTGCCTTCTTCCCCAAAGAGGGGCTACACGTGGGGCCTGTAAGCCTTCACTTCCCCTCGCTCACCAAGGTGCTCAACCCCCAACGACAGCTCGACCTGGATGCCTTCTTGGCACGACAGGACTCGCTGAATGTGGAGTTGCAGAACCACCAGGACTCTCTGGAGCACTTCCGCCACCAGCTCGACAGCAGCGACACCCGTTTCTGGTTCCCCAACAACGACGACAGCTTCTTCGACGACCTTTTCGCACAACTCGAAAACACCCGCTCCACCGGCCGCACCATCCGCTTGGTCCATTATGGCGATTCGCAAATCGAGATGGACCGCATGACCAACCGTCTGCGCGCCTATATGCAGAGCCATTTCGGTGGCGGCGGTCCTGGCCTAGTGCCCTTCGCCACCCTCATCCCCTCGCTCTCGGTCAGCACCTATGGCTCCGGTGCTTTGGTGCGTCAGGCCCCCTTCGGCGACAGCACGGTGTCACGCGCCAACGGCAACTACGGCCCCATGGTGCAGGACTTCTATGTGGGCGGCTCGGCAACGAGCACCATCACAGCCGGCACCCACCGCAGCTGCGACAACCGCCTGCGACAATTCTCGCGGGTCAAGATGCTCTTCTGCAACCGGCCGGGACCCCTCAAGGTGGCATTGACCGACCGCGTGAGCGGCTACACCGACACCCAGTCCTGCGAGGTGGAAGGAGTCCATGCCTTTGAATGGCGGCTGGACAGCGCCACCACCTCCGTGCGGCTCTCCGCCGCAGGCTATGCCGACATCTATGGCCTGCTGGTGGACGACGGCCCAGGCGTGGCAGTGGACAACATACCCATGCGCGGCTGCTCCGGCCATCAGTTCACCCAAATCAACCGCCAGCAGCTGGCCGACGCCTACAACCTGATGGACGTAGGCCTCATCATCATGCAGTTCGGCGGCAACTCGGTACCCTACCTCCGCACCCAAGGCCAGATTGATGCCTACTGCACCAACATGGGCCACCAAATCGACCGCCTCCACCAATGCTGCCCACACGCCAAGATACTCTTCATCGGCCCTTCCGACATGTGTGCCAACATCGAAGGCGAAATCCACACCTACCCCATGCTGCCCAATGTGGTAGAGTCGTTGCAAACCACCGCCAACAGCCATGGGGCGGCATTCTGGAGCATCTTCCACGCCATGGGCGGCCGCAACTCCATGCCCGCATGGGTGGCGAAAGGGTTGGGAGGAGCCGACCACATACACTTCTCGCAACGCGGCGTAGACATCATGGGCGACCGCCTGTCAAATGCTTTCGACAATATGTACAAACTCTATAAGATGAGAAAGGAAGTTCTCGATGTGCAAGAATAAACACCTAACGGCCCTTTGCCTACTGGCAGTCCTCTGTTGCGTCACACCGCTGCGGGCACAGGACTATCCTTTCATACGTCCCGAAGCCAACTGCCTCCACTACGACAGCACCTCCCTCCCCATGCTCGCCTTCTTCCAGAAGTTTCACCACGTCTGCGCCACCGGGCAGGGCAGCATCAGCATCATGCACATCGGCGGCTCCCATGTGCAGGCAGGCACCCTCCCCCACCGCATCCGCACCAACATCCTCAACGCCTACCCCACCCTCGTCAGAGGCCGCGGCCTCCTCTTCCCCTACTCCGCTGCTGCCAAGTGCAACAACCCAGCCGACTACAAGGTGCACTGCCTCGAAAAAGTCATCCTCACCCGCAACGTCTACAAGCAGCCCGAATACCCAATGGGCCTCTGCGGTATCTCCGTCACCGCCCATGACATGCCCACCTCTATCCAGATTCTCTCCAACGAGAAAGAAATCGACTACGGTGTCTCACGCGTTGTGGTGCTGGGCTACACCACCGACGGCATCGTACCCTACCTGCGCTACGACGACAACAACACCCCACCCTCATACATCGACACCAACCTCCACCGCTACGTCTTCAACCTAAGACAGGAGGTGGACTCCATCGACATCATCATCCCCTGTCAGGAGGGGCAGCAGTTCACCCTCACCGGCGTACTGCTCGACAGCCGCCACCCCGGCATCACCTACCACTCCATCGGCGTCAACGGCGCAGCAGTGCCCGACTACCTCAAATGCGCCCTCACCAACGACCTGCGCCTCATCCGTCCCGACCTCGTCATCTTCGGCATCGGCATCAACGACGCTCACGGCACCGACTTCGACTCCGTTGCCTTCAAGAACAACTACCTGCGCCTGTGCGACTCCATCCGCAGCGTCAACCCCAAATGCGCCTTCGTCTTCATCACCAACAACGACTGCTACCGCAAAACCGGCCGCCGCTCCTACTCCGTCAACCGCAACGGCCTGCAGGTCCGCGAGGTGTGCTACCGCCTGGCCGAACTCACCGGCGGTGCCGTGTGGGACCAGTTCGAAATCATGGGAGGCCTCCAGTCCATGGAGAAATGGCAGAAGGCCGGCCTTGCCCAAAAAGACAAAGTCCACTTCACCCGCTCCGGCTACCAGCTGCTGGGCGACATGTTCTCCCAAGCCCTCATGCACGAGCTGGACAACAGCCGCAGCCTCTACACGCCCCCACCTGCCTCTTCCAAACAGCACTCCACGCAATCCAAGAACAACAGCCAAAAGCCAAGCAATATCTCCACCGAAGAGCGCCCCTTGCCCCGCGGGTTGCGACGCAAGCCCAAAACCAAAAGGGTCAACATAGAAGCCACCCCTTCCGAATCCAACACATCCAACTCCGCATCATCACGTGACAGATTTCCTTACATACCTGACTAACCTCTTCGCCTTCGACAGCTCCCACCCGCTGCTCTTCACCCAGTTCCACTTCTGGGCCTTCTTCTTCATTGCCTACTTCGGCTTCTGCCTGATTGTGTCCATCGGCGAGAAGCACGAGCGGCGCAAACTCACCCACCTGCCCACCGGCCAACGCATCAGCAAGGCACGCCGTCTCTGGCGCAACGGCTACCTCTTCCTCGTCAGCCTCTTCTTCTACTACAAGACCTCGGGCAACTACGTGGCGCTCCTCATCTTCTCCACCATCGTGGGATACCTGTTGGGCATCTGGTTCGACAATCTGGCCTACCGCCAGGCCTCCACGGGCAAGTCGACCCAACGATTCCGTAAAAACCTCATGATTGCCGGTGTAATCATCAATCTGTGCGTGCTCTGCTACTTCAAGTATGCCTACTTCTTCACCGACATTTTCAACACCATCGCCTCCACCCACTACTCCATTGCCAACGCCATCCTTCTCCCTGTCGGCATCAGCTTCTTTACCTTCCAAAACATCAGCTACATTGTCGATGTCTACAAAGGCAAGGTGCGCCATGCCGACAACATCCTCGACTTTGGCTTCTACACCACCTTCTTCCCCCAGCTGGTGGCAGGCCCCATCATCCGCGCCGACCAGTTCGTGCCGCAGCTCTACAAGCCCTACTTCCTCAGCCGACGCCAATTCGGCATCGCCGTCTTCTGGATAATGAACGGCCTCTTCAAGAAGCTTATCCTCAGCGACTACTTGGCCGTCTCGTTCGTCGACCGCATCTTCGAGAACCCCCTCCTCTACACCCCCTTCGAAAACTTCTCCGCCCTCCTCATCTACTCCCTGCAGGTCTATGCCGACTTCTCCGGCTATACCGACATTGCCATCGGTGTGGCCATGCTCATGGGCTTCTACCTCCCCACCAACTTCCGCTCGCCCTACAAAGCCACCAACCCCGCTGGCTTTTGGAAACGCTGGCACATCTCACTCAGCAACTGGCTCAAGGACTACCTCTACATCCCTTTGGGCGGCAACCGCAACAGCACCCTCGGCACCTACCTCATCCCCACCATCATGTTGCTGGTGGTGGTGCTGATGGCGAAGACCCGCTGGGTGACCCTCGCCGCCACCGCCGCAGTGCTGGTGCTCTCGGTGGTGTACCTCATCTTCCCCCGCCACCGCAAGGACTTCAACACCAACCTCAACAACTTCGACACCATGCTCCTCGGCGGCATGTGGCACGGCGCCTCGTTCAACTTCATCACCTGGGGTGCCCTCAACGGCCTGGGCATCCTCGTCTACAAGAGCTGGAAGAAATGGGGACCGTGGGTACGCATACTGGTCATCGCACTGGTATACATTGCCGTCAAGGCGGCTTACCACTACTACCCCATCCCGGTGCTGAGCATGTTCCACTTCGCCTTCATGGTCATTGCCGCCGCCATCATACTGCTCCACCTGGTGCCTGCCTTCGGCGGCCGCCGTTACCGTCCCTCCAAATTCAAAAACGGTCTTATCCTGGTGTGGAACACCTTCCTCACCTTCATATTCATCAGCTTCACCCGCCTCTTCTTCCGCAGCGGCTCCAACCTCGACCCCGCCGAAGCCAACGAAGTGGCGTGGCGCACCGCCACCCAGATGGTGGAACGCATCGGCGGACAATGGAACCTGCAACAGATACCCGACATCGTGCAGCACTACTCCGCCGTGTTCGTCCTCTTCCTCGTCGGCATGATAATCCACTGGCTGCCCGAACGCTTCAAACGCCGCTACCGCCTCTGGTTTGCCCAAATGCCCTTGTGGATGATGCTTCTGGCCGTCGTGGCAGGGGTGTTCGTCCTCTACCAGTTTGTCACTGCCGACCTGCAACCGTTCATCTACTTCCAATTCTAGTCCCCTATGAAGTCGCTGCTCCATAACCTGCTGCTCCTCTTCCTGCTCTACTTCCTCTGCCGGGTGGTATACCTCTGCGAATTCTGGGACCTCTATGGAGCCGAATGGCAGCAGCTGAACCACTGGCGGCTGTTTTGGGGCGGCCTACGGTTCGACACCGCCGCCATCTGCTACACCAACCTCCCCTACATACTGATGTGCCTGCTGCCGCTGTCCCCACGTGTGCGCGACAGCCGTCCTTGGCGGCTGGTGGCCAAAACACTCTTCGTCGTCGTCAACACGCTGGCCCTTTGGCTCAACCTGGTGGACACCGTCTACTCCCGCTACACCGGACGTCGTACCACCAGCTCCTTCTTCGCCGAATTTGCCGACGAAGGCAACCTGGGGCATATCTTCTTCACCGAGCTTGTCAACCACTGGTACCTGCTCCTCATCGGTGTGGCGTTCCTTGCCGCCCTGCTGTTCCTTTACCGCGACCTGAAGCCCGACAGCCGCCCGCCCAAACGCCGTCGCCTGCTGGGCACCACCGCCACCCTGCTGGCCCTGCTGCTCGTCTTTGTAGGCATACGTGGCGGCCTCACCTACCACCGCCCCCTCAGCCTCTCCGATGCCAACGGCTACGTCAACCACCCCAAAGAGGCCAACATCGTCCTCAACACCCCCTTCACCCTCATCCGCACCATCGGCAAGACCACCTTCGCCGACCCACAATACTTCACCGAAGAAAAACTCAACAGCCTCTATACTCCCATCCACAATGAGGGAATAAACGCGCCAGCAAATAATCTCAATTCTCAATTCTCAACTCTCAATTCCAAAAACGTCGTCATCCTCATCCTCGAATCCTTCGGCGAAGAATACTGGGGCTACTTCAACGACGGCCACGGCCACACCCCCTTCCTCGACTCCCTTGCCGCCCAAAGCCTCACCTTCCGCCGCAGCTACGCCAACGGTCGCAAGAGCATCGATGCCCTGCCCTCCATCCTCAGCAGCATACCCATGTTCGTCGAACCCTTCATCCTGACCCGCTACGCCAACAACGAAGTCGGCTCCATAGCCTCTTACCTCGCCCCTCAGGGCTACCGCACTGCCTTCTTCCACGGGGCCGACAACGCCTCCATGGGTTTCCGCTCCTACAGCCAGTCGGTAGGCTTCGAACAATACTACGGCATGGACGAATACTGCCTCGACCCACGTTTCCATGGCCACGACGACTTCGACGGTTCCTGGGCCATCTGGGACGAAGAGTTCCTGCAATACTTCGCCCTCATGCTCGACACCCTGCCCCAGCCCTTCTGCACCGCCCTCTTCACCGCCACCTCGCACCATCCTTTCGCCGTCCCCGCCCGCTATCAGGGGCAGTTCGAATCGGGCAGCCTCCCCATCTACCGCACCATCCGCTATTCCGACCACGCCCTGCACCAATTCTTCCACACCGCCAGCCAAATGCCCTGGTACACCAACACCCTCTTCGTCATCACCGCTGACCACACCAACACCGGCGAGGTGGAAGAGTACAAAACCGACCTCGGACGTTTCCGCGTCCCCATCCTCCTCTTCGACCCCTCCAGCCAGCTGCCCCGCGGCACCAGTCCCGCCGTCATGCAGCAAATCGACATCATGCCCACCCTCCTCACCCTCCTCGGCTGCACACAACCCTACATCGCCTTCGGCATCGACATACTGAACACCCCGCCTCACGACACCTGGGCCGTCAGCTACACCAACGGCGTATACCAATACGTACAGGGTGACTCGCTCCTGCTCTTCGACGGGCAGAAAGCCGTAGGCCTCTACAACCTGACCGACGACCCCCTGCTGAAGCACAACCAGCTCACACCCTCCACCCCTGCCGACCACCTCAAGGCCATCATCCAAGCCTACATGCAGCGCATGATAACCAACCACCTAACCCCCCAATAAAAACTAGTAATACTAGTGATACTAGCAATACTAGAAAATACTAGAAAAAAACCAAAACAAACAATGAGAACCCGCCCCCTACCACCCCCTCTGGCCCTCGTCCTGAACCTCGCACTGGTGTACCTGCTCTACATGCTCTGCCGTGTAGTGTATATCATAGAATTCTGGGACCTCTACGCCGCAGGGTGGCAGCAGCTCTCCGTCACCCAACTCCTCCGAGGAGGCTTCATCTTCGACTCCTCTGCCATCTTCTACACCAACCTCCTCTACGCCGCCCTCATCCTCCTCCCCTGGCCCCGCAAATGGTACGCCTCACGCCCCTGGCAGCTGGTGGCCAAAATAGTCTTCGTTGTCGTCAACGCCTTCATGCTCGTCATCAACCTGGTGGACACCGTCTACTCGCGCTACACAGGCCGGCGCACCACCTGGACCTTCTTCTCCGAATTCTCACAAGAGAACAACCTGGGCGACATCGTAGGCGTGGAGCTCATAGGCCATTGGTACCTCGTACTCATAGGCCTGCTCTTCATCGCCGCCCTCATCCTGCTGTACCGGCCCGCCAAACCCTTCGCCCGACCCTCGGCACACTATCTTGCCAACGCCCTCGCCATCCTCCTCTTCCTCCCCCTCAGCATCATCGCCATGCGTGGCGGTGCCTCCACCGCCATCCGCCCCATCACCATCAGCAACGCCAACCAGTACGTCAACCAGCCATCGCAGGCCGCCATCGTGCTCAACACCCCCTTCTCACTCATCCGCACCATGGGCAAGACCACTTTCGCCGACCCACAGTATTACACCAACGACCAGCTGGACAAGCTCTACAGCCCAATCCACATAGGAATGACTGCGCCAGCCCAAAATCTCAATTCCCAATTCTCAACTCTCAATTCCAAGAACGTCGTCATCCTCATCGTAGAATCCCTGGCCCAAGAATATATCGGCTACTACAACAGCTACCCCTGCCAGACCCCCTTCCTCGACTCACTCATCGGCCACAGCCTCACCTTCCAAAACTCCTTTGCCAACGGACGCAAGAGCATCGACGCCATGCCCTCCATCCTCAGCGGCATCCCCATGTTCGTCGAACCCTTCTTCGTCACCAACTACTCGCTCAACAACGTCAGCGGCATCGCCGGGGAGCTGGCGCGCGAAGGCTACACCACCGCCTTCTTCCATGGGGCCGAGAACAGCTCCATGGGATTCCAAGCCTTTGCCCGCACCACCGGTTTCCAGCACTACTATGGCCGCAACGAGTACAACGCCGACCCCCGATTCCATGGGCGCGACGACTTCGACGGCACCTGGGCCATCTGGGACGAAGAATTCCTGCAATACTTCGCACTCACCCTCGACACCCTGCCCCAGCCCTTCTGCACCGCCCTCTTCACCGCCACCTCGCACCACCCCTTCGTCATCCCCGACCGCTACCGGGACTCGCTGCACGCCGACGGCCACCCCATGTACTCCTGCATCCGCTATGTCGACCACGCCCTGCGCCACTTCTTCCGCACCGCCAGCCAGATGCCCTGGTACCGCAACACCCTCTTCGTCATCACCGCCGACCACACCAACCACTCACAGCAACCCGCCTACAACAACGCCCTCGGCCCCTACCGCGTGCCCATCATCCTCTTCGACCCCTCGGGCCAACTGCCGCGCGACAACAGCCCCGCCATCGCACAGCAGACCGACATTATGCCCACCCTCCTGGGCCTCCTCGGCTACCCCAACCCCTACATCGCCTTCGGCATCGACCTCCTGCGCACCCCTGCCGACAGCACCTGGGCCATCCACTACTCTGGCGGCGTCTACCAATTGGTCAAGAACCACCACCTGCTCCTCTTCGACGGCACAACCCCCACCGCCCTCTACAATCTGGCCGCCGACCCACAGCAGCACCACAACCTTCTGTCCAACAACCAGACACCCCCGCCCGCCTGCGACACCCTCACCACCTTTGCCAAAGCCGTCATACAATCCTATATGCAGCGGATGATAAGCAACAGCCTCGTAGTGCGTACCAATGCCCTCGCCCAAACCGACTAAACCCCGTCTTCGCCACTTCTAAAATAACAATAGTACAACAGTAGTACATCTGTAGGGCTTCCTGCCCTAAAAAAGACATATAAAGACACTACTCGGCACTTACATTGAACGAAAGCAGGACGGAAACGGGTTGGCTGAGGGACTGCACATTTTTTTGAACGGCCATGCAATAATGCGCACAAAAATGAGTTATACCGTAAGTGATAGAATAAGACAACCTGTATCAAATGGAAGAGGACAAGAAAATATATATCTGGCTGGGCATTGGGCTGACAATCCTGATGGCGTTAATCGTATGGTATATTCACAGCCATCAAATTGTACATAAAATGTTCGGCTTCGCATAAGCCGAACACTCACACCATGGAGACACAACAACCTTTCCGCATACAAGATGCGGAAAGGCTTATCAACTAACTAACTTGAATTGCATGTACTTGCGGTTGTGGTCGTAGTAGATGCGCATGTTCTTACCGTAGTAGTCGATGTCGCAGATAGTGGCATTTTTGAGGGCATTGAGCATGCGGTCTTCCCAGCCGGTGGCATCGTATATTTCGGTCATGCAACCGATGGAGATACTGATGTGGTCGCCCACGAGTGAATAGGTACCGTTGAGGTGGTTGATGCCTCCTCCTTGGAGGGTGCCGTCGGCATAGAAGCGCAGCCAGAATGCTAGCGTGTCATCGCCATTTTGGTGGTGTCTTATGGGGCGTTCGGCGGTGCTAGTCTCACGGTCGTAGAAATGGATGAGCTGCCAAGTCTTGTTGGTGATGGTGGCCGCGGTGTCGGGATAGTTGCGATAGATGACACGGACGCTGGCGGGGTCGATGTTGTAGGCGGAGAGGGGGGTGCCGGCAAAGCCGCCCACCAGACCGAGGCTGTTGCCCTGACAGTCGACAAAGCCCTGTCCGCGGTCAGGACATTCCTCGCAATCAGTAATAAGGAATCCCTGACTGATGCTGTCGTAAGTGCAGATGCTGATAGAGGCAAACTGCTTGCCACGCAAAGATTCGAACTCCAGAACCAATTTGTGCAGCCACCGAAGGTCGTTCAGCGGGTCGTCTACGCCGCAATGGCAGACAGCTTCGCCAACGGGTGAGATACGGTCCTGCTTCGTGCATGAGTTGAGGGTCAAGAGGCACAGTAGTGCCGACAGAGTGATGAAAGTGTATCGTTTCATAATGTTTATATTGTTTGTTGCTTTTGTCTATATGACGTTCAAAGTGGTGTATTATTACAACGGGCGAGAGAAGATTAACAAGAATTAACACTATTTTGTTCCAAATCCATGTAATATTTTAGATAGATATGCGTCATATAGACAGAAGCAACACAAAAATGTCACTCAATATGAAGAAAGTCTTTTTACAAACACTGGCAATCATACTAGCCACCACGCTGCTGAATGGGTGTGAGGATTATGGCGACCGCGACCGCGACTACCCCGACAACCCGCGGCTGGCAGATGTGGTCACCAGCGACTGCCACACCTACACCGACAACCTTGCCGCCAAGGATATGAACACCGACTCGGTAGTGGTATCCTATATACCGCACAACAATACGATGTCGGTTACTCATTATAATATGCCACTTGACTGCGGCTCGGGCGAGCATATTGTCACCACTATCGAGCGCATGGGCGACACCATCACGGTGACGGAGGATGTGGGCGAGCAGGGAAGGACCAACTGCGTGTGTCTGTACGACAACTCGTTCCAGATTGAGTATCTGCCACCAAGGCCTTTCACCTTAGTCGTCAAGGTAAAGGTAGGCTCAGAGCAAAGAATCGTTTATCAACAAATATTTGAATAAGAAAATGAAACACATCGAACTATTACTTCTGTCGGCACTACTGCTCACCGTTGTGGGCTGTAGTAAAAAAGAGATGGTGGGATCTTACGCCGACACCCGCATCGCCAATATCACCACCAGCGACTGCCTGATGAAGACCGATGCATTGGCCGCCAAAGACATGAACACCGACTCGATAGCGGTATCGATTGCGGGCAACACCTTGTCGGTGACGCACTACAACATGATGCTCGACTGCGGCTCGGGCGAAAACATCGTCACCAGCATGGAGAGAGTAGGCGACACCATCATGGTGACGGAGAACGTGGGTGAGCAGGGACAAGTGGACTGCCTCTGCCTCTACAACAACTCGTTCCAGATTATCGACCCGCCTGCTGGCCGGTTCATCTTAGTGATCAAAGAGGTGTGCAGCTACCTCGGTCAGCCCCAACAAAGAATTGTATATCAACAACTGTTTTCAAATTAAAAACTAGTATTCAGATGAAACACCTTAGTTTATTCTTTATTTCGGTCTTGCTGCTCACGGTGGCCGGCTGCCGCCCAGAGGATGACATCTATCCCGTCAACCAAGATGCCTTCGGCGGCTATTATGTGCCGCAGTCCCCCATCGCTAGTATACGCCACGACTTGCATGAGGTGGGGGTAGAGGCAAGTATCGACTCCCTGACCTTCACCGACCGATGGAGTTGGACCAACAACCATCGGCTGGCACGGGTCGACTTCGACATTGAGGGCAATTATTACCGCTTCAGCAACGAGCCAATGAATATTTACGACCTCTATTTCTACAATTCCGATGGTCGGCTGGACAGCCTACAGCACCACATCGAAAGGGGCAACAGCATCCACCTGCGCACCTATCATTTCCACTACACTGGCGGACGGCTGACCCAAATCAGCTTCCGCTTCGGGCAGGGCAATAGGAACTACACCACCGACTTCCTCTACCGTGCCAACGAACGCCAACCCTACTCCATCGTCTTCACCCACCCGCTGCAGGACTGGCAGAGGCAGAGCTCCTTTTGGAACACCGACACTATCAGGCAACAGTGGACGCTGGAGTGGGAGAACGGCAACCTGGTCCGCGCCACCGCCGACTCGATGGCATGGTACATGACAGGCATGTCGCACATCGAATATACCTACGACAACAACCCCAACCCTTTCCAAGGCTACTTCCTCGCCGACCTTATCAGCCGCGACGGATTCATCGACAACCCTAGCAGCCTATGCCGCAACAATCTGGTGCGCACCACCTACTACAACTACGACAACCGAAACGACACCACTTACATCTCACACAACACTATCACCTACCGCTACCTGCCCAACGGCCTCCCTAGCCAAATTACCACCGTCACACCCACCATGTACTGGACTGAAATCACCGATAAAGCAACCATAACTTACGACTCATGGAACTTAAACGAATAGCCCCCATCGTGGCATTGGCCGCACTGGCCATGCTCCTCGCCACTTCGTGCGAGAAAGTCACCATCACCGAAGGAATCTACGGCAGAGTGAAAGTACGCTACGGCGATTGGATGCCCGGCAGCACCAACGGCGGAGAAAAACCTTTGGCGTGCGAAGTTCGCGCCTATGAATACTTCACTCTCGACGACATCGGCGGCTATCGCCATGCCGACTACTCACCCGAACAGATTTCCAAAACCCTGGTTGCCTCCACCAACTCCGACAGCAAAGGGCGCTACCAACTGTCGCTCCCGCCGGGACAATACTCGGTGGTACTAATGGACGGCGACATGTGCCAAATCACATCTGTCGACGACAAAGGAGGCATCTGCCCCGTGACTGTGACGGCCGACAAAACCACCGAATGCAATCTCATCCTCGACTGCGCAGTGTATTGAGATACATTGAAAGGCCTGCTAGAAGCCTCCTCACCCAGCCAATCTCTTCACACCCTTAACACCCGCCAACACCATCACTACCGAACAGTTCATACGCGACATTATCTCTCTGCAGCCCGCCATGCGACGCATGGCGGTGCAGATACTACACGACGACGACCTGGCCGCCGACGCTGTGCAGGAGACTCTGACACGCCTATGGCACCGCCGGTGGCGATTGGACTTGACTAAGAACCCGCAGGGGTTTAGCATGAATGCCTTGCGCAACGAGTGCATCGATACCTTGCGTCACCAACGCAGCCGCAACACGTTGGCTGCCGACCCTGATGAGATAGCCGACTACCAACCCTCGGAGAGTGAGGCTGTGGCGAAAGAGGAACGCTACCAACGACTAGAACAAGCCATTGCCGCACTTCCAGAAAAACACCAGCGACTGATAAGGATGAAGTACGTAGAGCAACGCAGCAGCCGCGAAATAGCCCAGCTGACAGGTCTCACCGAAATCAATGTGAACACCACCATGAGCCGCATCTATGACGAACTGAGAAAACGTTTGACTGATTAACCAGATAACAAGAAGCGCAATATGACACCCGACGATATAGAACAACTGCTACAGCAGTATGGCGAAGACCAGCGCCAGCAGCTTCAGGCAACAGAGACTGTGCGCCGCATGGCCCGCCAGCAGGGCCGCCGTCTTACCACGGCGGCATGCGTGGTAGTGGCCATGCTGATAGGGGGGACGGTTTTCTTTCGGCTCCAACCACAAACCACTCCGCAAACACTGACAGCCGAACTGCACAAGGACATCCTCATGCCCGACCCCGCCGCAGCTGAAACACCTGCCATCATAACACCCACCACAGCCGCGCCCAAAGCCATACCCTCTCCACGCCAGAACGAAGAACCTGTCCCCACTTCCATCGACCCCGCCACTGAAAAAAGTTCCAGTGACGATTACAAACCCCTACCCTCGAACAACGAGGCTGACCCAGCCTACCATACGGCATCGCACCCTTCCACCACTGATACCCACGCCCACTCCCCTCAGCCCCGCCCTGAGATAGAACTACAGCCTACCCTGCAACCCACAAACCCGCCCGCTACCCAAAAGGCTGCCCGCAGACTTCGCTTCAGCATGTCCCTAGGCGCATCCACCATGAGCAACACTTCCCTAGGTAACCAAAATCCCAATTTGACAATGACAAACTCCATAGACGGTATTGACGGCCTCAACCCAGGGGAGAACGCCACCATGCACTTTTCCCCCTCCAGCACCATACAGGCGAATGTGGGCGTGGACTATACCGTCGCTTCCAACAGCCGCAGCCGCCTGAACATCGGGATGAACCTCAGCGGTTACGCACAGCAGGAAGAGGTAGACATACAAAGGACATCTATCCTGTATTCAGAAACATCGGAAGGATGGATGTGCATGGCAGACAACTCAGCCACCATCACCAATACGACCAATGAAACCATCAACACCCACACCCTTAGCCTCTATGCCGGAATACCCCTTACTTTAGACATCCTTCCGCACGGCCAAGACAAGACGGGCTGGCAATTGAGCCTCACCCCTGCCCGCAACATCGCCACTACGCAATCGCACGGCATCTTCTCACCCAATCCCTGGAAACTGACCCTGGGTGTCGGTATCGTCATGCCACGCGGCATAGCCCACCACATAAGCCTCACCGCCAACCTACTGCCCCTCTACCCCCACCAATCGCTACACGAAATGGGTGTGCTCATCGGCTTCTGAATGAGGCATTCCCTCTATCCTTCCTCATTATGCCTAGTACTACCTTTTCTTTTTGGCACAATCAACAGGGTGCTCCAGACGACCAACTTCAGGCAGTTCGAGCAGCTGTTCCTCGAGTGGGCAGAGAAAGCCTTGTCACTAAGTGCCTCAAGGCTGGTTGGAACATCGACAATCTCTTCTCGTTACTAGAAATTTGATGCGTTTGCCCTGACCCCTGACCTCTAGTCAAACAATCTTTTTACAGTATGTCGTTTTTTTTTCGTACTTTTGCAGATTATTTTAATATGATACTTGTATGAACGTTCTTCTCTTGGGTTCGGGCGGACGCGAACACGCGATAGCCTGCAGCATAGCAGCCAGCAAACAATGCAGCCAGTTGTTTGTCGCTCCCGGCAATGCGGGCACTGCCTTACTAAAACTCTCTTCCAACAAGTCGGCTGTCACCAATGTGGCGATGTCGCCCACTGATTTTCCGGCGATACAGGATTTCTGCGTGGCCAACAACATCAATATGGTAGTAGTGGGACCCGAAGCCCCACTGGTGGAGGGCATCGTCGACTACTTCGCCTCGCAGCCATTGCTACGTGGCATCACCGTCATCGGTCCTTCCAAGCATTGCGCCCAACTGGAGGGCAGCAAGGACTACGCCAAGGAGTTTATGGCACGCCATCAAATACCCACGGCCGCCTACCGCACCTTCACCGCCGACACGCTACAGGAGGGTATCGCCTTCTTGCGAACGTTGAAGGCCCCCTACGTGCTGAAAGCCGACGGACTGGCTGCCGGCAAGGGGGTACTCATCCTCGACTCGCTGGAGGAAGCCGAAGCCGAGCTGGCACAGATGCTGCAAGGTGCAAAGTTCGGTACCGCCTCGGAGAAGGTGGTGATAGAAGAGTATCTGTCGGGCATAGAGCTGAGCGTGTTCGTCCTATGCGATGGCAAGCACTACCAAATACTTCCCACGGCTAAAGACTACAAACGCATCGGCGAAGGCGACACCGGCCCCAACACCGGCGGCATGGGCTCTGTCAGCCCTGTGCATTTCGCCGACCGCCGCTTTATGCAGAAGGTGGAAGAGCGCATCGTCATCCCCACTGTAAAAGGCCTTTTCCAAGAGGGCACCCCTTATAAGGGATTCCTCTTCATAGGACTAATGGCTGTGACAAACCCCCAAACCGAGGAACTCGACCCTTATGTCATCGAATACAACGTACGCATGGGAGACCCCGAAACCGAGAGCGTCTTCCCCCGCATCAAGAACGACATTCTGGACCTCTTCAACAGAGTGTGGAAGGGGAACCTCCAGCAGACCACCCTCGACATCGACCCCCGCGCCGCTGCCTGTGTGATGCTGACGGCGGGCGGATACCCCAACTCATACGAGAAAGGCAAGGTAATCACCGGCATTGAACTGGTGGACGAAAGCCTGGTGTTCCACGCCGGCACCACCACCGACAAAGACGGAAAAATCCTGACCAACGGCGGGCGGGTGCTCTGCGTGACATCTCTCGACGAGAGTATGCCGGTCGCTTTGCTCAAATCCTACCAGCAGTTGGAGAAAATCCACTGGCAGGACATGTATTTCCGTCACGACATCGGTCAGGACTTGCTAAAGCTGCTCGTAAACCGCTAATCAGAATCTCATCGCAACACGAGCCATCGCGTTGATGCCGGGCTGCTGATACCAGCCTGCAGAATGGTAGTAGCCACCCCACTCATAGTCGCCTGCCCAGGCACCGATACGGTAGTGGTGGTCGAGCAGGTTGTTGACCACAATCTGGGCCTCGATTTCCTCAGTGCCTTTGAGGTGCCAAGTGTAACCCGCCTTGAGGTTGAGGAGGAAATAGGCATCTTGCTTGTAGCATTCGCGCGAGGTGTTGTCGAGATACTGGCTGCCCACATACTTGCCGCTGACCTGCAACTTGAGGTCTTTGACAGGCTCGAAAGTGGCAATAGCAGCACCGATGACATTAGGTGAATAGGAGAGATCGGTATTGCGGGTATAGGTGGTGAACACCGAATCGCCCTCCACAAAGTCGGTATAGGTGTATTCCATTATTTTGTTCATGCTCAGCGTCAGGTTGGCATCCAAGCGGAACCATTCGCAGAAACGGTAGCCGGCTACCAGCTCAACACCCAGACGGTAGGACTTGTCCACATTCTCCATCAGGCTGTAGCCGCTGCTGCTCAGGTCGCCGCTGGGGGTCAGTTGGTCCTTATAGAGCATGGCGTAGCCGTTGGCCGAGAAGGCAAAGCGGTCTTTATTCACCTGATAACCCAACTCAACATCCAGCATGGCTTCTGCCTTCACCGTGTCGTTGCGCACGATGGCATCCTTGATGTCACTGCGGGTAGGCTCGCGGTGCGACACACCTGCCACCATGTACAGCCGCTGGCCACCAGCCAGCTGGTAGTTGGCACCCACCTTGGGGTTGAAGAAGGGGTAGGTCTCGTGGAAGTCCAACTCATACAGGTCGTCCTCCACACCCTTGATGCTGTAGTCGACATAGCGTAGCTGCAAGTCGGCATAAAGGTTCAGGCGCGAAGTGGCATCCCAGTCCGCCTTGGCGTATGTGGTAGCGTCCACCTTGTTGCCTTTGTAGCGGTACCATTCATAAGGCTTTGCGTCGAACCCCGCCGAGTCCTTACTCCAAATCACGTCGCCGAAATGGTCTCCATCGAAATAGAGGAACATCTCTCCAACGGTGAAACGGAGGCGGTTATCGGTATAGTTGGCCGACAGGTTGCCCGTATAGGCGCTGTTCCACATCTTCTTCTGAGTGATAAAGTCCGACCTGCCACTCTTATCAATGCCGTACTTAGAGAACTTCTTGTCAGCCTTGTACTGCTCATAGTAGCCGTCGCCATGGGTGAAGTCGCCCACAGCCTTCAGGCTCCAGCGATCGGTCATCAGCAAGGAATAATAGAGCTGGTAGCGGCGCTGGTTGTAGTTGTCGCTCTCGTTGTCATAATAGTAGATGTTGCCAAGGGCATCTTCGTATTCGCCCGCACTGTTGTAGGTGGGGTTCTCGTCCAGCACCGAGGCATCCTCACCGTTCCAGGTGATTCCAGTGTGCTGGGTACCGATGATGGCGACGGCCTTGAGGAGAGAGCGTTTGCCGTAGTAGCTGCCGCTGGCGAAGAGCGACTGCTGGTCGGCAAAGCCGTTGCGCACATAACCGTCGGTAGTCTGCCCATTATACGCCACATCGAAGGCAAAGCCCTTCTTCGTAACACCCGTTCCGGCCGCAATGCCGTATTGGCGGGTATTCCACGAACCATAGGCGATGTCCACCTGACCATAGGCACTACTCGGAGCATTGAGTGTCTGTAGGTTGATGGCACCGCCGAACGAGTTGCCGCCACCGTTGGAAGCACCTACGCCGCGCTGAATCTGGATGCTCTGCGCCATGCCGCCGAGGTTCGGCACATTATACCAGAACACCGCCTGGCTCTCAGGGTCGTTCAGCGTAATGCCGTTGATGTTCACATTGATGCGGCTGGCATCCACACCGCGGATGCGCATCGTGGTCTCGCCCATCTTCCCATTCTCGCCCGATACCACCACCGAGGGCTGCAATTCGAGCATGAAGGGGATGCTCACCTCGGTCTTCGCCTCATCGAGTTGCTCGCGATTGAGGTTGGAAGTGGTGAAGGGCGACCGCTCGCCCGCACGCGAATCCTTAATGAGCACCTCGTCCAGCGAGCGGACGGTGTCCTGAGTCTGAGCACAGACTGTTGAATACTGAAAAATGAAAAGCGTTGCCACAGCAACGACACGGCTCAAAGGCCGGATGGCTGAAAAGCCACAATTGATAGTACTTTTTTTAAACATATTACATTTCCTCCGCCGGCATTATCCGGATCAGGTTCGAGGGTTTAATCTCAGCCACAATCACTTGCAGCACCCCTGGTCGACTTCCTTCCGATCGGAATCGGGTGCAAAGATACACAATTTTCCGAACATAGTCACAAAAAGGCGGGGAAAAAGTTTGGCACACAAATTGTAGCCAGAAAGGTATGAACAACCAGAGAATGACATTCGACATTGACCGCCACACCGTGACCGAGGGCGACGTGGTGGAGGTGAAGTGGCAGTGCGCCGAGGCCGAGAACGTGGTGCTGACCCTCGACAACGGCTTCCGCAGCACAGACATACCCCTTGAAAACACTGGCTCCAAACGTTTCCGCCTCAACCGCTCCAAGGGGCGCACACGGCTCACCATAGCCGTCACCATCGACGGCAAGAAGTATCAGAAAAGCCTACGCGTGCGGGTGAAGAAGATGCCTACGGTGCGTGCCGAGACCGTCGACGACCGTGGCCGCAGCCAGGGTACTTTGAAACAGTGGTGGCAGAAAGTACTGACAAATTGGCACAACTACCGCCAACGCCTCAAGCTCAACATGCAGGCTCTGCCCGAACGCAAGCAGATGGCCGTAAAGCTCCTGGCCATCATAGCCGTGGTACTCCTCCTCAGCGCCATCTGGCCTCCCATCTACAACATCGGCCTCGGCATCCTCTCGATATACCTCATCGTGGTGATGTTCCGCCGCTAAAGTCCTCTACCCGTACAAATATGGCACAGCACAACGACACAGGCAAAATAGGCGAACAGCTGGCATGTCAACACCTAGAGGAACACGGCTACGCTATCCTCAAGAACAATTGGAAGATGGGGAAATACGAAGTGGACATCGTCGCCTACAGAGAAGGACTGATTGTGTTTGTGGAGGTGAAGACCCGTTCGAGCCTCGACCATGGAAACCCCGAAGACTTTGTGAACCGCAACAAGCAGCGCGCCTACATACGCATGGCCAACAAATATGTCATCGAAAACAACCGCTCGGAAGAGGTACGCTTCGACATCATCTCCGTCGACCTGAGCAGCACCGGCTACCACATCACCCACATCGAGAATGCCTTCAGTGCCGTTGGGCAATACCTGAGATAAAGGACTACACGTCCCAATTGAAGCCGTTGAATGGGTTCATCATACGTGTCGCCTCATCCTGTTGCTCCGACAACTCCTGCAGATGTCTGATGCGGCGCACACCCCATTTCCACATCCTCACGTCGAACCACAGCAGAAGCACAAACAGTGCTACGGCGACAAACTCTGAGCCCGACTCCATCGACTCGGGTATCATCAGCAGCGAGTCGAACGTGCCGTGCATCAGCATCGGCACCAGGAAGGCCAGCAACAGATAGCGGCCGCGATACTTCCCATCTTCGCCAAAGCGATGACCGAATTTGGCCAGCGAGAAATAATAGCCCATCATCACTCCGAAGAGGAAGTGGCCCGGCACCGACAGCAACGCTCGCACAGAACCGGTAACCATAGCCTCGGAGAAAGACTCCTGCCCCAGCACATAGCCCAAATTCTCGAAACAGGCAAAACCCAGTGCCACGAAGCAGGCGTACACAATGCCATCGAAGTACTCGTTGAACTCCTGGCTCTTCCATATTGCCCAATAAAGCATCACCAGTTTGCACAACTCCTCGGAACAGCCCGCCACCACAAAGCCCATGTATGCGCCGCTGACAACAGGAATCGGCGGAACGAAACGCGACAGCATACCCTCCAACAGGACGGCAGGCAGGATGGCGAGGGCACCAAAAATGAATGCCTTAATCAGTTTGCCGATAGGCTCCTTCTCGTACTTGTCCTGCCTGTACACCACGAAGGCTAGCACCAACACCGGCAGAACTGCTATTGCAATAAGGTAGATGTTCATTAGGACCAAAGTATTAAGAGTTCACAAGTATTAACAGCATATGTCAGGCTAAAAGAGGATTCTACCTTTATGTATTTCAAACCCTTAAGCAGAGCGAGCCTCCTAACCTTTCATTTTGCAAAAATACATCTTTTTCTTCAATTATCACTATTTTGCCTTACAAAGGCGTCATGCGCCACCGCCCGACTGCATCCGCCCCACATGATATGCGGAAACACAGTGCCCCCAGTTGTTCGTTTGTTTTTTGTTTCGACTTATTTTCCATTTTGTTTCTATTTCATTTAGTTGGAGAAACAAAATAAAAATCAAAGGCAAAGAACCTACTGAGAATTGTGGACGGAATACGCCCACCCGGTGGGAAGGCGGGCATGCACAGATGGGATAGGCCTGTTAAATAGATTGGTTTGGGCAATAAAACTCACGCGCCGACGTTATTAGTTCATGCGTTACACGGACTATTGCCAACAGCTCTTCGGCCATCGGATGCAGAAGCTGGCCGTCAACGCCGGCTTCAGCTGCCCCAATCGCGACGGCACACTGGGGACAACAGGCTGCACCTTCTGCAACAACGATGCCTTCTCCCCCTCCTACTGCAAGCCTACGAAGAGCATCACCCAACAGATTGACGAGGGCATCCGCTTTCACGCGCGCCGCCACCGTCGGCCTGTGGGCTATATGGCCTATTTCCAGTCCTACAGCAACACTTATGCCCCTCTGCCATTGTTGAGGGAACGCTACATCGAGGCGTTGACTCACCCACGGGTGGAAGGACTCGTCGTCGCCACCCGTCCCGACTGTGTGGATGAGGCAAAGCTCGACCTCCTCGCTTCTCTGGCACGCGAACACTACATCATGGTGGAATACGGCATTGAGAGCTGCTACGACCGAACCTTGGAGCGCATCCGCCGCGGCCACAACTACGCCTGCACCGTCCGTGCCATTGAGGAGACCGCCCGACATGGCATCCCCTGCGGCGGACACCTGATATTGGGTCTGCCTGGAGAAAGCCGCGGGGAGATAGTGGCCGAGGCAACCCTCCTTTCGCAATTGCCCCTCACCACCCTCAAGCTCCACCAGCTGCAGATACTGCGGGGCTCGCAGATGTGGCAGGACCGCCTCTGCCCTGCTTCCGCCCTGCCCCCGCCCTTCGCACTTGACGAATACATAGCCCTTGTCTGCGACTTCCTCGAACGGCTGCGGCCCGACATCGTCGTGGAACGCTATGCCGCCAGCGTGCCTTCACGCTACCAGGCGGCACCCGAACGCCGTTGGCTCTTCCCCGATGGCTCGCCCGTCAAAGCTGGCGATATAGCCCAAAGGGTCAATGCCGAGCTGATGCGTCGCGGCAGCCAGCAAGGCATCTTCTATAATCCCCCAAACACCCTTCAACGATGAAACACCTTACCATCGCCCTGTTTGCCATCCTGCTCTGCTGCTCCTGCGCCACTGAACAGAAGGCCACCAACGAAAAGAAAGCCCCGTCCATGGCTCGGGTTACGGACCACATTTTCCGCGCCTACCTGCTGGAGAATGGCTACGTCAAGCCCTACGATGGCCCCCTTCGCTGGCGCAACCGTCTCACCCCGAGGGACGAATGGGTCGTGAGCACCCCTATGGGGCGCAGCATCCAGATTCTTGACTGCCACCGCAAGGACATCCATTCGCTCGACGGCATCGAGTTGTTTCCCAACCTGGTGATACTGATATGCAGCGAGAATCCCATCCGTCGGCTCGACCTGCGCCATAACCCCAAGCTCAAGCAGCTTGTTGCCATCGAGGCACCCCTGCGCTCGCTCGACATCAGCCATAATACCGAACTGAAGGTGCTCAACATCAGCTTCCACCAGCTGCGCAAACTCGATGTCAGCCACAACACCCAACTGGAGGAGCTGCTCTGCATCTTTGCCCCCGGCATCACCTCGCTCGACCTCTCGCACAACCCCAACCTCCGCACCCTCTACATCCGACAGACCAACATGCAGCTCGTCGACCTCCGTTGCAACAATTCCTTCCATGCCCTCCATGCCCTTGAAACACCGCTGGAATACATCGTTGTGTCGCCCCAGCACAACCTCGACAGCATCACCGCCTCAGTCGAAGAGGGCGTGCAGGTGCTCACCCTCTCCCCCACTGCCAAGCTGCCCAAGACACAGCATCTGGATTTTCCCGACACACTTCCAACCCTTACACCGCAACACCAAACACGCGTCCAACGGGTGATGACCCACGC
Organism: Bacteroidales bacterium; assembly: GCA_017545365.1. The sequence goes on along the minus strand of JAFWOP010000011.1, from coordinate 70,550 downwards.
CCAAGCCGCAGCCGAAGGTATCAACGAGGAATACCTGCGCGAGGTGGAGTATCGCCCTGCATGGACTATCGACACCGTCACCAAGAGCTTCGAGAAGTGGGGCATGATACGCTCCGACAAGCAGCTAGTACAGTTCATCCTCACATGGAAAATCTTCCTCGAAGGCATCTCGGAGGAGATGACGGCACAGAACTTCGAGTTCGACAAGCCCTACCGCGGACACTGCGTCGTCTTCTTTGCTGAAGACGGCTACGCCGACTACTTCCTCTATAACTTCCTCGGTGACGAGCGTCCCACCGAAGAGCAGCAACGCCGCTTCGAGCAGGTGCTACAGAAGTATATCGAGAACAATCCCATCGGCTTCTACGGCTCCCGCAAGTTCAGCCAGTGCGGCGGCATCACCTTCCAGCCCGGCAGCATCAAAGCAGAAGAGGAATAAAATACACATCCACAGCATTGGCAACTTTTTCTACTCCTCAAACAATATTATCAGCTGAGAAACGTTAATCCAGCGATTTACATTTAATGATTTCCTATATCCTATATGAAGAAACTGAATGAAAGGGGTAATTCAAAATCGTTTTACAGAACGTTCGTTCTCATCTATACTGTGCTCAACGTCGTTGCATTCTTTATTATGTTGTTGACAACTAGATGGAGTATAATGACGGATGATGCGACCGATGGCATTAGTGCAGGTATTTTCTTCATGGTCTGTGGCATTGCTGCTGCTTTGATATGCGGCATCTGCCCAGCGTTAGTGCTACATATGAGAGGGAAACGTGGCTGGTTGTACGCTTCGCCGTCTGCATTGCTACTTATTGGTGTAGTGTGCGCAGTGCTTTGGAGGCTCACAGAGTCAGATGTTTACTCTTGGGTTGTTTTTATATGCACCCTCCCCGCTGCCCCGGCATACAACTGTTTTGTATTCACAGGCTCACCATTCATCGGTTTTATGGAACATGGATTAGTTGCTATCTCACCTCTCCTTTATGCTATAGTCATATACTTTGCCTACCAGTTATCGTACAAACGCGCTTTGCGGACAGAACATGCTTAGCTTTTTAGCATGAGCATCTAGCCGAGACCATACTTTCGTTATGTTTATCAGTGCAAGTTTGAAAGAGGAATAGCCCGCGCGGGCTATTCCTCTTTCAGCAGTTCGTCGATTTCCTCGCTGAGGTTGGAGTAATGTTTCTTCAGCCGTCGAGCTACAAGGAGGCCGGCAAGCAGGCCGGCAGCACCTCCAAGTAGTTTGGAGGGCATTCTGTCGGGGGTGTTATTATAGGCATAGATTAACATGAGTGCTATGACAATACCGCTAACCACATAGATGACGGCTTTGTGGCGTTTGGGCGTTTGGGAGCTCCGCTGAACACTTTCGCGCAGGGAGAGCAGCCCGGATTTTGAATTCATGTCGGGTCGTCGCATACCACGGGTCACAATAAGGCTGTATATGGTCAGTGAGATAATCAGCAGGTCGGCGGATAGTATTCCCCACCAGGGCCATAGGTTTTCATAAAAGAGAAACGGGGTGATGACAATGGTGAAAATGATGACAAAGACGGAGCATATTAGATTCAGGCGGTACAGGCCTAAGACGCGGCGGCGCACCGAGCGGCGCCATACTTCGTTGTTGAAAGTACTGTGATTGGCTATGTCTTGCTGCAGGTCGCGGAGGTCTTGTTGCAGCTCTTGTTTTAAATCGAGATTGTTTTCCATGGTTTTTTGTCTTAATCGGTTATTGTTTTGAGTTTTTCGCGTATGCGCACGAGGCGGACGCTGACGTTCTTGACGGTGATGCCCAGGATGGCGGCTATCTCGTCGTAAGGCAGGTCCTCGAGCCAGAGGAGGATGAGGGCACGGTCGAAGGGGTGCAGCTTGCCGATGCGGCGGTGCAGGCGTTGGGCAGCGGGATTGTGTTCCTCGCTGTTGTCCCAGGAGCTAGCGTCGGCAAAGTAGTCCACGCTCAGCTCTAAGGGAGAGGTGTCCTTGCGCCGACGATGTTTGTGGTCCATGTTGATGCATGTGTTCAACGCGATGCGGTACACCCAGGTCTTCTCAGTGCTACGGCCTTCGAAGGTGTCGAAGCCCTGCCACAGGCGTATGAGCGTCTCTTGGAACAGGTCGTCGGCTTGCTGCCGCTCGTCAGCGAAGAGGTAGCAGACAGAATAGATGGTCTGCCGTTGTCGCTCCACCATCTGCTCGAAGTCGAGTTCAATCTGTTGTTTCTTGTTCATAAATGTTGTTTCTTGTTCATAAATGTGGAATCTGTTTTTCCCCCGTTAGACAAGGAAATACCGAAAAAACTACACCCCTGCACAAACTTTTTTACTGCGGAAAGAAAAAGAGAGTCCCGCTCTGGTGAGACCCTCTTCGTTGATTAGTGATTCCGCTGCGATTCGAACGCAGGACCTACTGCTTAGAAGGCAGTTGCTCTATCCAGCTGAGCTACGGAACCCTTCTTGAAGTAAGAGTTAAGAATTATGAACTATGAAGTATCGATACTTCTTACTTCCTAGCTCTTAGTTCTTACTTCCTTCGTCGGGACACCCAGATTCGAACTGGGGATCTCCTGCTCCCAAAGCAGGCGCGATAACCGGACTACGCTATATCCCGTGTGCCACTTGATGGCTCTCTTGAAAAAGAAAGACGCCACACGGACGTCTCTTTTCTTTGGCGGAGAAGGGGGGATTCGAACCCCCGGTACCCTAATCGAGTACGACAGTTTAGCAAACTGTTGGTTTCAGCCACTCACCCACCTCTCCGTAGCTGTACGATTTCTACTCAAAAACCTGTGTTTTCTTTCAGCGAAATCGGGTGCAAAAGTACGAACTTTTTTTGATATGGACAAAACTTTTTTCGTTTTTTGCACTTTCCAGCGTTATGCCTAGTTCTTTTTTGCTTGATTCTTAACGCCTTCTATCTTTTTGCGTATTTCTTCCTGATTGCCTAAATAGAAGTCATTTTGCAGGTTCATCTGGTCGTCAAATTCAAAAATATAGGGTACTGCGGTAGGAATATTGAAGCCTACAATCTCATCGTCGCCCATGTGCTTGAGGGTCTTTACAATACCGCGCAAACTGTTGCCGTGGGCAACAACCATGACCTCGTCGTGCTGTTCAAAGGCCTTGAGGATGGTGCCCTCATAGTAGGGCATCAGTCGTGCGATGGTGTCGCACAGTGCCTCGGTGGCGGGCAGCTCCTTATCGCTGACCTCGGAATAGCGGGGGTCGCGGCGGGGGTTGCGCTTGTCGTCGGCCTCAAGGGCGGGTGGCTGCACGTCGTAGCTGCGACGCCATGCCATCAACTTCTCCTCACCATACTTCTGCAATGTCTCAGCCTTATTCTTGCCCTGCAGGGCGCCATAGCTCTTCTCGTTCAAGCGCCAGCTCTTCTCCACGGGCAGATAGTCCATGTCCATGGCATCAAGAATCTGATTGAGGGTCTTAACGGCGCGTTTCAGATAAGAGGTGTAGCACATCGTTGGGCGGTAGCCCTCCTCCTTAAGCAGACGACCTGCCATATAGGCTTCGCACATGCCGTAGGGGGTGAGGTCTACATCAGTCCAGCCGGTAAAAAGATTCATTTTATTCCACTCGCTTTCGCCGTGGCGTACAAGGATTAGTTTCTTCATTGTTAACTGTTGCATTAAGGGCCTTGCGGCCTGGGTTATTATTTCTTTGTGGGTTTGCCGGTGAAGATGCCTTCTTTGATAACACCTTTGTGCGAAAGCACCACCAGCACGATGCCGCCGATGATGAAGGGGACGCTGAGCCACTGGCCCATGTCGAGGGTCATGCCTTTCTCAAAGTCCACCTGCTCCTCCTTAACAAACTCGATGAGGAAACGCACACCCCACAGGGCAATGAGCCACCACCCGAAAAGCCGTGCGTTGTGCAGCTTGCCATTTTTGCGAAGATAGACAATTAAGCACACCAAGAAGATGAGCAGATAGGAGAGCGCCTCGTAGAGCTGGGTGGGGTGCTTGGGCACCGTCTCGCCGTTGCGCTCAAAGATGAAGCCCCACGGCAGGGAGGTCTCGACACCGTAAATTTCGCTGTTGAAGAGGTTGCCCAAGCGGATGAAGGCACCCGCCAGAGCCACCACGATGACCAGCCTATCGAGCAGCCACCAGGCGTTGATCTTATTCTTGCGGCAATAGAGCCAGATGGTGAGCAGGATGGCGATGGCCGCCCCGTGGCTGGCTAAGCCTTGATAGCCAGTGAACTGACCCGTCTTCATATTTATCGGCAGGAATATCTCGAGCCAATGTTCGGAGGTGCAGAAATAGTCGGGCTCATAGAACAGGCAGTGTCCCAGTCGGGCACCTACGAGCGTGGCGACAAACATCCACACTACAAGCGAATCGAGGTATTTGGTATCCACCTTCTCCCGCACGAACATCCGATAGATGATAAGATAGCCGAAGAGGAAGGCAAAAAGGAAGCCAAACGAGTAGTACCGCAACCCGAACGAGCCGAGATGGAACATCACAGGGTCTACATTCCAATTGATGAAATTGAGAAGCATAATTCTGAATTCGCTAATTCGTTAATTTGCTAATTCGTGAGTCTTTGATGCGCAATGGACTAACACATTCACACATTAACACGTTCTTATTTTGCGTAATTCACGGCACGGGTTTCGCGGATAACCGTCACCTTGATTTGTCCGGGATAGGTCATCTCGTTCTGAATCTGGCGCGAGAGGTCGAAGCTGAGCTTTGTGGCCTCGGCGTCGCTCACCTTCTCGGCACCCACGATGACGCGCAGCTCACGGCCAGCCTGGATGGCGTAGGTCTTGACAACTCCGGGGTAGGTCATGGCCATATCCTCCAGCTTCTTGAGGCGGTTGATATAGGCCTCCACCACCTCGCGGCGGGCACCCGGGCGGGCACCGCTGATGGCGTCGCACACCTGTATGATAGGTGCGATAAGGTTGGTCATCTCCGTCTCGTCGTGGTGCGCACCGATGGCGTTGCACACATCGGGATGCTCCTTGTATTTCTCGGCCAGCTTCATGCCGAAGATTGCATGCGGCAGCTCGGGCTCTGTGTCGGGCACCTTGCCGATATCATGCAGCAGACCAGCGCGTTTGGCAAGCTTGGGGTTGAGGCCCAGCTCCGAGGCCATGGTGGCTGCCAGGTTGGCAACCTCGCGGCTGTGCTGCAAGAGGTTCTGGCCGTAGGACGAACGATACTTCATACGTCCCACCATGCGCATCAGCTCGTGGTTCATATTGTTGATACCAAGGTCGATGCAGGTACGCTTACCCACCTCGGCAATCTCCTGTTCAATCTGACGGCGGGTCTTGGCGACCACCTCCTCAATACGGGCGGGATGGATACGGCCGTCCGTCACCAACTTATGCAACGACAGGCGGGCAATCTCGCGGCGCACGGGGTCGAAGCCGCTCAGGATGATAGCGTCGGGCGAGTCGTCGATGATGACCTCCACGCCGGTGAGGGACTCCAGGGCGCGGATGTTGCGGCCTTCGCGACCAATGATGCGGCCCTTCACCTCCTCGTTCTCAAGGTTAAACACGCTCACCGTGTTCTCGATGGCGTTCTCTGTGGCGGTGCGCTGGATTGACTGGATGACAATCTTCTTGGCCTGTTCGTTGGCGGTAATTTTGGCCTCCTCCACAATATCCATAATGTTGTTCGAAGCCTCGGCACGGGCCTCGTCGGTCATCATCTCCACCAAGTTCTGCTTGGCCTCGTCGGCAGTCATGCCGGCAATATGTTCCAGCTTCTCAATGCTCTCGTTGTAGACTTTCTCCACCTCGGCCTGTCGTTTGCGCAGCACCTCAATCTGACCGTTGAGGTTCTCGCTCACCTGTTTGAGGTCGTTGCTCTTCTTCTGCAAGTCCTCCACCTTTTGGTTGAGGGTGTTCTCGCGCTGTTTCAGTTTGTTCTCCTGCTCACGGATGGCGTTGTTTCTCTCGTTCACCTGTTTGTCGTGGTCGCTCTTGAGCTGGAGGAACTTCTCTTTGGCCTGAAGAATCTTGTCCTTTTTAATCATCTCACCTTTTTCTTCAGCATCTTTGAGCACCTGCTGGCTCTTGGCAAGCAGTTTGTTGCGGAGGACGTTCGTGGTGAGCCATACGCCCACACCGCCTCCTACTGCAATTCCAATAATAATTCCAATAGCTATATTCATAGATTTGTTAGATAATGTTTTTAGGGGAACCGCTCTACTGAAAGGGTCTTTCAGTTCAATTTAGTTTTTAAAAGAATCCTGCACCTTACCTTCCGGGAGTTATGATAAACTCTGAACTGTTAGGATTTGAGTGCCGGGTGTCTCAGCCATACAACCTACCCACCCATGAGCTTACTCGGTTTGTAAATGGTGTTGAGTTTACAAACTGTTTCGGGTCCGATGCAGGATTATCTCTTATCAAGCAGTCGATTAATGTCAGAGAGCCTCGTTTCCAGCTTCGTGTCGCGAAACTGCTGCCTGCCTTCCAGTTTCAAAAGGCGGGTAATCTGGGTCAAGGCCACCATCGCCAACAAATCTTGACGGTCATTATAGGCATACATTTTACCGTAACTCTTAGACTGGGAGTCAATAAGCTCGGCAGCCCGGCGAAGGTATTGCTCGTCGTCGGGGCTTATCCTCAGCTTATAAGGCCTGTCTAATATATGTACTGTAGCCGGTATGTCGTTCATCATTTGATTGTTTGATTGCCTGATGTTTGATTGTCTTTATTGTGCAAGCAACTCAAGCATTCACACATTCAAGCAATAACACGTTCATTCAGATTTGTTAATTAATGTCAGACTTTTATCTATGCTCCGTATCAGTTGGTTGATTTTAAGTTTAATCTCTACAGAATCGCCCTTTTGAGTCAGCGTGTTCCCAAGTTTTAATATGTTGATTTGTTCCTTTAAATTATTAATTGTTATATTTTGATTGTTCACTTGCTCCTGCAGCTTGCGGCATCGCTCTGTCAGATTTGCCTCCCCCTCGCGCAGACGGCCATTTTCTTCAATCATCTTTCGAACCTTCCATTCGATCTCCGCGACAGTGGTTTCAAAATCCAACATAGCTATGACAGTTTACACTACAAAAAGCGGTGCAAAATTACTAATTTTTTATATATTACGCAAAAATATTTCACCAACACTTCAACAAAGTCACGCCACAAACCTACAAACCAACCCTTTAACCGCCTCCATTTTTTTCATCGCCCGCAACACCATATTGCAGAGAACAACCACAAACAACCCTCCACTGCACGTATTTCCCCACATCCGCATACAATCCTTCCTCTTCGGAAAACGGCATTTTTATACCCTCCTTTCGATGCGGTTCACGCCTAGCTTCTCCCTACCCCACCACCTCCCGGTTCATATTGGGTTCATCCGCTAAATGGATAAGTGATGACGAGGGCCCTTTTTCATCCCATTTTGGATACATCTTGCCTCCACCTCAGGAGTGAAGGCAAAAGCGAAGTCAGAACGAAGGCACGACGAAGGTGAAGGAAGCGTCCGGTGGACGGTTTCGATAGCGGAGCGGAGAAGTGAACGCCCCGCCGTTCACATGCTGCCTTAAGCAGCATGAAGCCGATACGAATACGGCGCAATAATATCGGTTCTTCCGAAAAACGGATAGGTGATGTTACTTCGTGACGTTGTTTGGCTCGGCATAGCGAGCAAGCTCTCTCTGCTCTCACCTTATACAACGTTGGGGACTTTTTCATTCCGTTTTGTTTGCCCCTTGCCTCCACCTTGGGAGCGAAGTTATCTCGTCGTAAAAAGCGAAGGCACGACGAATGCATGACGAAGGCACGACGGTGTTGAGAGGTGTTAAAATGTGATGTGATATTCATGTGTGTGCCTATTATAGTTATACCCAAAAAGACCAAAAATCAGGGTGCCACTTTTGATAAAAAAAAGTGGCATAAAGTGGCACCCTATGACAATAACAATAACAATAGGTATGAAACTACTATCCTTCCCTGTTCACACCCCAGTTCACAGTTCACACTTTTTGCAGGACACTATCACCGATTGTGTTGGTATCTTCGCTACCACGTTTTCTCGCCACGCCAAAGCTCAAACATCAAATACCTTTCGCTACAATCAAAAGTTATTGCTACGAGGGCAATAAATAAGGTGAAATTGCGTTATTTATAATTAAATGCAATAAAATGAACACTACCCACTCGCAAATAGTATCTTTTATCTGGTCGATTGCCGACGATGTATTGCGCGATGTGTTCTTGCGCGGACAATACCGCGATGTCATCCTCCCCATGGTGGTGTTGCGACGACTGGATGCGTTGCTCGAACCCACCAAGCAGGAGGTGGAGGAAGAGATACAAGAGACCGGAATCAACAACATCGACGAGGGCGTGCTGAAGGACATCACCGGCCTCAGCTATTTCAACACCAGCAAATGGACGCTCAATCGGTTGAAGTCGCAAGCCTCCGACAACAACGACCTGCTCTACGACAACTTCGTCGAATACCTCAACGGCTACAGCGAAAATGTGCGCGACGTGTTGCGGAATTTTGAGTATTACACCAAAGCCCGCAAGCTCGCCGACAACGACCGCCTGCTCTCGATGATTGAGAAAATCACCGACCCGCACATCAACCTCACAGACAAAGAGGCCCACGACCCCGACGGCCTTCCGCTGCCCGCCCTGACCAATATCGACATGGGCACCGTATTTGAGGAATTGTTGCGCCGCTTCAACGAGGAGAACAACGAGGAGGCGGGCGAGCACTTCACCCCGCGCGATGCCATCTCGCTGCTGGCACATCTGGTCTTCTACCCTGTCAAAGACAATCTGCCCAAAGTCATCACCCTGCACGATCCCGCCGAGGGCAGCGGGGGCATGCTCACCGAAGGGCGCGAGTACCTACTCGACCTTGGGGTGCGCAGCAACGCCATCCTGCTTTCGGGTACGGAAATCAACCCCGAGACTTACGCCATCTGCAAGTCCGACCTCATCATCAAGGGTGTCGACCCCGACGGCATGCACCGTGGCAACACCATCACCGACGACCACTTCCGCGGTCAGTCTTTCGGATTCCAGCTCACCAATCCACCATACGGCAAGTCGTGGAAGACCGACAAAGAGAAGATATACCACGAGAAGACCCTGCTCGACTCGCGCTTTGAGCTGCCGCTGACCAACTATGCGGGCGACAAGGAGGTGCTCGACTGCACCCCCCGCACCTCCGATGGACAGCTGCTCTTCATGCTCGAGGAGATTGACAAGATGAAACCCCTCGACCAACAGCCGCAGGGCAGCCGTGTTGCCTCCATCCACAACGGCTCGTCGCTTTTCACCGGCGATGCCGGCAGCGGTGAGAGCAACATCCGTCGCTATGTGGTTGAGAACGACCTGGTCGATGCCATCGTACAGCTGCCCAACAACATCTTCTACAACACCGGCATCACCACCTACGTGTGGCTGCTCACCAACAAGAAGCCCGCCACCCGCCAAGGCAAGGTGCAGCTAATCGATGCCTCACAGGCATTCGAGAAACTGCGCAAGAACCAAGGCTCGCGCAACTGCACCATCACCCCCGAATACCGTGACCTCATTGTGAAGACCTACATGGATTTCGTCGAGGTGGAGAACGATAAGATAGCTTCCAAGATATTCGACGGCGACGACTTCCGCTACTACAATGTCACCATCGAGCGACCCCTGCGGCTGCGCTGCCAGATGAACGCGCTGAAAGTCGACGAACTGCTGTTTGACAAAGGCGAGGCGGAGCTATCGCGATGGCTCTACCAAACCTACGGAGAGCGGGTCTTCAAGGGCTTGGACAACGAGCTGCCCGCCATCAAGGAGTATCTGAACGACAACGACATCAAACTGACCGACAAGAAGCTGGCAAAGCTCATCTCTGTCAAGGACTGGAACGCCCGGCAGGCGCTGAAACAGGCAGCACAAAGCCTGTTGCGGGCTGTCGGCACAGAGGTCTATATGGACTACAACATCTTTTACGACCTGCTGTCCAATGCCGCCAAGCAGCAGAAACTCGACCTCCAGGCAGCCACCCTCAAGGCCATCGCCCGCGCCATGTCGGAGCCCGACCCCGACGCCGCCCCGGTGGTGAAGAAAGAACACAAAGCCACAAACAAAGAAATTGAAGAGCTGACCGAAGTGTATGGCATCGCATGGGAACGGCTGGGCGACTACGGTTTCTACCCTGTGAAGAAAGGCATGTGGGTAGAGTACGAAACCGACAGCGACCTGCGCGACACCGAGAAGATTCCCGTCAAAGAGGACATCTACCAGTACTTCCTCCGCGAGGTACGCCCCTATGTGGCGGATGCGTGGATCAACCTGCCCCCTACTAAGATTGGCTGCGAAATCTCATTCAACAAATACTTCTACAAGCCGACACCCCTGCGCACCCTCGAAGAAAACGAGCGCGACATCCTCGAACTCGACCGCCAAAGCCAAGGGTTTATCCAGTCATTGTTTGAAACCGCATAGCATTATGGCAAAGAAAACCGAACCCACATATACCCCGCCGTTCACAGTGAGTGCCGAAGCCATCAATCTCATAGCTGAAATTTCTAGACAGGTTGAACGTTATGCAATTCGTCTGGAACAGGAAGACGGCCTTCATCTGCGCAAAGCCAACCGCATTAAGACCATCCACTCCTCTTTGGCAATCGAAGGCAACACCCTTTCCGAAGACGAGGTGGGAGACATCATCAATGGAAAAACCATCGTGGCACCGCTTCGACAAATACAGGAAGTAAAGAATGCTATCAAGACATACGAACTATACTCTACGCTCGACGCTTTTAGCGAAAAAGACCTCTTGAAAGCGCATGGAGTGATGATGCGGGCTTTGGTTGACGATGCTGGCTGTTACCGTCGCGGTGGTGTGGGCGTATTCGGCGAAAAGGGGCTGGTACATCTGGCACCACCAGCCGACAGAGTGCCACTTCTGATGAGCGATTTGTTTCATTGGCTCAAATATTCCAAAGACCATCTGCTTATCCGCTCATGTGTATTCCATTTTGAGTTTGAATTTATCCATCCGTTCATTGATGGCAATGGGCGCATGGGCCGTCTGTGGCAGTCGCTGATACTTGGCAAACTTCATCCCCTCTTCGAGCATCTACCAGTAGAAAACATGATATATGCAAACCAGCAAGCCTATTACGATGCCATCGCCGCCAGTTCCAACATGGGGCAGTCCGGACCTTTTATAGATTTCATGTTGAATGAAATATATAAGACGCTAAAAGACCATCAGGGCGAACCTATTTCTAATACAAATCAAGAGACAATATCAACTATCGACGAAGAGTTCGGTAAAAAATTCGGTGATAAGTTCGGTATAAAGTTCGGTATAAAGTTCGGTATAAACGAAAAGAGAATCCTGTTGTTGCTCCACGCCAACCCTTCAGTCACCGCACAAGATATTGCCGAACAGATAGGTATAAGTCTTCGCGGAGTTGAAAAGCAGATAAAACGTCTTCGGGATTTAGGAGTTATTAGCCGTCAAGGAAGTCGCAAAAGCGGTCTATGGGTCATTAATAAGGAATAGTTTATGGAACGGTACAGCGAATATAAAGACAGCGGCGTGGAATGGCTCGGAGAGATTCCGAGGCACTGGGGTCTTATCAAGTCAAAATATCTTTGGAAAGAATCATTTAACCTTTCCGAACAAGGTAATGAAGAGCTATTGTCCGTTTCTCAATATGATGGAATCACTCCTGCAAAAGGAGATACACGAAGTGAAGCATTAGACGGATATAAGATAGTAAAGAAAGATGACTTGGTAATCAATATTATGCTTGCTTGGATGGGCGGACTTGGAATTTCATCTTATAATGGAATTGTCAGTCCTGCTTATTGCGTATATAAACTTAACCACAATTATAACCCCCGATTCTTTCATTACCTGTACAAAACACCTTTATATTTGTCTGAGTTTGCAAAACATTCAACAGGTGTCATTCCATCCAGGTGGCGAATGTATACTGATGATTTTGGCCAAGTACTATCATTGATTCCGCCCATCGAAGAGCAGAATGCCATTGTAGCCTATCTTGATAAAGTCACGTCAAAGATAGATGCGGCGATTGCGCAGCAGCAAAAGATGATAGAATTATTGAACGAACGGAAGCAAATCATCATCAACAACGCCGTCACCAAAGGCCTCGACCCCACCGCCAAAATGAAGCCCTCCGGCATCCCCTGGCTCGGCAACATCCCCGCCCACTGGGAGTTATTCCGACTCAAATATTTATTTACTGGGTATAAAGCAGGTCCTTTTGGAAGTTCATTGATAACCAATGCCCTCCTAGAGGATGGAAGCATTTTGGTATATACACCCGAACATGTTGCAGAACAGAGAACCTCCATACCAAACAATTTATATTTGCCTGAAAATCGGCGAAACGAGTTGAAAAAATTCTTCGTAAAAAAAGGAGATGTTATTTTCCCAATTGTTGGCAGCTTGGGTAGAGCAATGATTATTGAAGAAGCAATGCCAGAGGGTATAATAAATCAACGACTTGCAATGTTTTCTATAAGAAAAGAATTTCTGGATACAGACTTTTTTATGTGGGTTTTTGGAAAAAGTAAGTTTTATGAGTCATATATAAAAAATGTTCAAAGAGGTTCTTTCATCGTAAATCTAACAAAAACGCTAGTTGGAGACATGCCTTTTGTCCTACCACCTATTAATGAACAAAAAGAAATTTCAATATTCATTACTAATAAAACAACAGAAATACTCTCTTCTATTTCTTGTATAGAAAAACAAATTGGACTCCTCCAAGAACGCAAGCAGATAATAATAAACGACATTGTAACCGGCAAAGTAAAAGTGATATGAAAGCCCTATTAGATACAAACATTATTATTCATAGAGAGGCGAATAAGGTTGTTTCTCAAGATATCGGGATTCTTTATCGATGGCTTGAAAGGGGAGGGTATACAAAATGTATCCACTCCGCAACAATAGACGAAATAAAGAAGAACCCTAATATTGATACCGTCAACTTGTTTTTGGTGAAACTAAAGAATTATGAATGTTTGGAAATCCCATCTCCAATGCAACAGGATGTGGAGAAGATTTCCGCTCAGTACGACATTAACGAAAATGACAGAGTTGACACCATACTACTTAATGAGGTATTTGTCGGGCGTGTTGACCTGCTTATAACCGAGGACCGAAAGATTCACAAGAAAGCCACATCTCTTGGTATTAACAATAAGGTATATACCATAGATTCTTTCTTAGAAAAAACATTTGCAGAGCATCCAGAGTTGGTAAACTATAAGGTATTAAATGTTCAAAAAATAAAATTCGGCCATATTAATTTGGATGATTCATTCTTCGACAGCCTAAAGGAAGACTACATTGGATTCGACAAATGGTTTATCAAAAAATATGATGATGAGGCTTATATTACATATAACTCCAACAATGGAATGCTTCTTTCTTTCCTTTATTTGAAGGTGGAAGGAAATGACGAAAACTATTCAGATATAACGCCACCCTTTAATCCAAAGAAACGTCTTAAAATAGGTACATTCAAAGTTATCAGCAACGGATTTCGTTTAGGCGAAAGATTTGCTAAAATCATATTCGATAATGCCTTAAAAAACAAAGTAGAGGAGATATATGTTACAATATATGATAGACGCCCTGAACAACATCGATTAATCGAGTTACTTGAGCAGTGGGGATTTGTGTATTGGGGAAAGAAAAAAGAAGAGTTGGTGTATGTCCGAGATTTCACACCACATTTTGATGTTGAAAAGATAAAAGAATGTTATCCATTCATTTCTTCTAAAAATAGCAGCTACATTGTTCCAATTTATCCAGAATACCATACGGAGCTGTTACCAGATTCAATTTTAACAACAGAATCACCAGAAGAATTTGTAGAAGATTTCCCCCACAGAAATAGTATAAACAAGGTATATGTGTCTCGTGCCATGATGCCACATCCGCAACGTGGCGATATTCTGATATTCTATCGTACAGGAGGATTCTATAAGAGTGTGATTTCCACTATCGGCGTGGTTCAAGAAGTTCGCTATACGTTTGAAAATGAAGAAGAGTTTGTTCAATACTGTCGAAAGAGTACGGTTTTTCCTGAAAAACAGTTGAGAGACATGTGGAATTATTCATACACGAAACCATTTGTGGTAAGATTCTTGTATGTTTATTCATTCCCACATCGAATTACAATGAAAGAACTGATTGATTTAAAAATACTGTCAGGCGTGAACGACGCACCAAGAGGCTTTAAGAAAATCACTAAAGAGCAAGTCAAATCCATTTTAAAAGCAACAAGAAGCGATGAGAGTTTTATTGTCGATTAAACCAGAGTTTGTGTCAAGGATATTCGATGGCTCAAAGAAATACGAGTTCAGAAAGTCACTTTTCAAAAGGAGAGATGTGACTACGGTGGTGATATATGCCTCGAATCCCGTGAAATTGGTAGTCGGTGAGTTTGAAATTAAGGCTATCCTGTCAGATGATGTTGATGCTCTTTGGAGCCGGACTAGTGACCATTCCGGTATCAGCAAGGATTACTATGATTCCTATTTCGAGAAGAGAGAAACGGCAAACGCCATCCAAATAGGAAAGCTAAAGAGGTATAAAACCCCAAAGAGATTAGCAGACATCAACGTCAAACAAGCACCTCAATCATTTTGCTATTTACAATAAAGACTGAAAAGAGCTATTATCGACGAGACAAAGAAGAAGGATCGACGAAGGATCAAAGGGTGGAAATAATAAAAAGGAACAGACCATGAACACAAGCAAGACCAACGAGCAGGCTTTTGAGGCCTTGATAGAGCGGGCACTGGTGGGCAGTACCATTGAAGAGCGTCAGGCTTTGGGCTTAACCGATATTGATGCGCAAGTGCCTGGCGAGGGACATTATTATTGGGGACAGCCAAAGGACTTTGACAAACGGCTGGCTTTAGACCTGCGGCGGCTGTGGGCGTTTCTGAAAGCAACACAACAAGAGGAACTGAACAAATATGTGGGGGCGGATTTGATAGGCGAGGTGTCGCACAAGATTGCAAAAGACATCACTACTTTTGGCGTGATACATGTGTTGCGTCATCCTGTGGAGTTGCAAGCGATGAAGCTGTCGCTGTTCTACCCCAAGCCCTCGGCTGCGGACAGCGACCTATCGAAAGCCAAATATGCACAGAACCAGTTCTCGGTTACCCGCCAGCAGACCTTCTCGCTGCTACACCCCGAAGACGAGCTTGATATGGTGCTGTTCGTTAACGGCATTCCGCTCTTTACTTTAGAACTGAAAAACCCTTGGACACACCAAACTGCCAAGTACAACGGTCAGAAACAATACAAAGAAAACAGGAATCCTAAAGACCCATTACTTAGTTTTGGCCGCTGCTTGGCGCACTTCACGATGGACAAGGATGAGGTGTATTTCACCACCCGCCTCAACCTTGACAAGACCTACTTTATGCCTTTCAACAAAGGGTTAGCCAACGGCCAGGGAGCAGGCAACCCTGTGAACGAGAACGGAGGCTACAAGACCGCCTACATGTGGGAACAGATTCTGCAGCGCGACACGGTGGCCGACATCATTATGAACTATGTGCTGCTTGACTACGGCGAGGCAAAGACACAGAAGAAGGTGCCCCACCTGATGAAGAATGCCAAGAAATTGATTTTCCCCCGCTACCACCAGTTGGATGTGGTGACACAACTGGAGAAGGACGTGTCCAGAGTGGGCATCGGAAAGACCTATCTGATACAGCACTCGGCGGGCTCGGGCAAGTCGAACTCGCTGACTTGGCTGGCATACAAACTGCTCAAGACCTGTCCGACAACTATGGATGCCGTGCGCGCCAGAGCATTGGACAAGGTGCTCTTCGACTCGGTAATCGTAGTGACCGACCGCCGTCTGCTCGACAAGCAGATTACAGACAACATCAAAGCCTTCGGTCAAAGCCAGAAAACGGTGGAACATGCTGACAATTCAAAGGAATTGAAGAACGCCATAGAACAGGGCAAACGTATCATCATCACCACCATACAGAAATTCCCCTATATCTGCGATAGCATCAACGACGTGAGCGACCATAACTTTGCCATCATCATCGACGAGGCACACAGCTCGCAGTCGGGCATTGCAGCTGACAAGCTAAATGCCACCGTGCAAAAAGATGCAGACTCAGATGGCAGCGACACCGATGCCCTGTTGGAGAAACTGATGCGCGACCGAAAGATGAGCAGCAACTGCTCCTACTTCGCCTTCACCGCCACACCGAAGAAAGAGACGCTGGAACGCTTCGGCAGCAGGGATGCAGAGGGACAGTTCCATCCATTCCACCTTTACAGCATGAAACAGGCCATAGAGGAGGGTTTTATCCTCGATGTGCTGACCAACTACACCACCTACCGCAGCTACTACGAACTGACCAAGAGCATAGAAGATAATCCCGAATACAACAACGAGAAAGCGCAGAAGCTGCTACGCCGCACCGTGGAACGCAACCCCAGAACCATCGAGGCCAAGGCAGAGGTGGTGCTTGACCACTTCGATGCCAAGATATTCCGCAACCACAAGCTGAAAGGCAAGGCGAAAGCCATGGTGGTGACTAAGGACATCGAATGCGCAATACGTTATTACTTAGTGCTGCGAAGATTGATAGAGAAAAAACGGATGCCATTCAAGGTCTTGATAGCTTTTACGGGGGAGAAAAGACTGTCAACCAGTGAGGAATACGAGGACAATGATATTCCAAAGGCTGCCGAAGGTTTTTCCTTCAATAATAGTATTTATACCGAAGCAGGACTTAACGGATTTCCCGAATCGAAGACAGCCGAGATGTTTGACACAGACGAATACCGCATACTTGTGGTTGCCAACAAATACCTGACGGGGTTTGACCAGCCCCAGCTGTGTGCGATGTATATTGACAAACCGCTGGACGGGGTGCTGGCGGTTCAGGCATTGTCAAGACTCAATCGTGCGGCTCCAGAACTGGGCAAATTGAGCGAAGACCTGTTTGTGCTCGACTTCTACAACACTACCGACGACATTAAGAATGCCTTTGACCCGTTCTATACTTCGACCACCTTGTCGGAAGCCACAGATGTCAATATACTGCATGAGTTGAAGACTACATTGCTCGGTTTTGATGTGTTCGAGATGGAGGATGTGGATACCTTCATCAACCTATACATCCATGGTGCCGAAGCCGACAAGTGGGCACCTATTATCGACACGGCAGCCGAACGATTCAACCATGAAATAGAATGGGGCGAGAACGGCAAGGCCGACTTCAAGATGAAGTGTAAGCAGTTTGTAAAAGTCTATTCACGCGCCGCCGCCATTATGAGCTATGAGGTGAAGGACTGGGAGAAACTCTTCTGGTTTCTGCGTTTTCTGATACCTCAGTTGGTAGTGCCTAATGCCGCCAATGACGAATTGAAAGACTTGCTTGACTCGGTTGACCTAAATACCTACGGATTGCGGCGTACCTCGCTCAACGAGACTATCCAACTGGATGTTGGCGAAAGCATAGTAGACCCTAACAAGGCGGTGATGGTTAACGCCGGGAGCATGGAAGAGGAGCCAAAAGAAACGCTTGACGCAATTCTTCGAGATTTCAACGAACGTTGGTTTAAAGGCTGGAATGCCACACCCGACGACCAAAAATCGAAGCTCATCAGCATCACCAAGGCCATCATGGAAGACGAGGACTACAATGATATGGTGGTAGGCAATCCTGACCAACAGGCGGTAGATAAAGTATTTAACGACATCGTTGACCGTATTGTGCGCCAGAAACGCAAAGGTGATATGTCGCTATATAAAGAATATCACCAGAATGAAGGTTTCCGCACTAATTTTGTTGACCTTTTGAAACGAATGTTAGGCAACCAGGAATATCTGAGATAATCGTTAATGTGTAGGGGGCGGTCTTCTGTTTCTGGGTGTCGGAAAGGCATCAGATGGGGGTACCTGGGAGTACGCTCCCAACAGGGGGTACACAGGGTGGGCGTACACGGGGGTACGCCCATACCATTAATTGAGGTACTCTATCTCGTAATCGGTGACCAACAGGCTGCGGGCGAGGCCTGAGGGGTTCGTGGTAGTGTATTCCTCGTGGATGGCAGTGACGCGGCCGTCGGTAGCGGTGTGCTCATAACGACGCTCCGTTTTGTCGTTGTAGCAACGTGTCAGCATGTTCTTGTTCAGTCCGTCGGTGCCGTCGAAGGTATTAATCATTTTATTGTAGGGTATCTGCCAAAAGGGGAATCCGTAGAACGGGTTGACGAGGTTGTTTACCTCGTAGTTGTAGTTGACCGTGTCGCGTTTGCCGTTAAGATAAAGATTGTGGCGAACCGTCTTGGTGACATTGTCACTCGCCCAGGTGTAGTACAGTGTCGAATGCTTGAGACCGCTTTCGTTGGGAGCAAGAGCCCAGATGTCGTCTTCGAGACGCTGCAGCTTCCCGTTGGACCAGGAGAACAGATAGGTCTCTGTAAGCACCGTGTCGACTCCATCGAGGCTGCATATATATGCTCGCGACATTTTGCCTTCGGTGTTGTATTCGATGTCGAAATGCTGCATAGCATAGCCATCGACTGCGTGGACAAGGTGTCCACTGTTGTCGTAAGGGGATTTCTATTTATCAAGAATTAGAGAATTGGAGAATTTGTAAACCGCATATTTTGAATTTGATAAGAATTTGAGACTTTAATTACATGCAATTAATAGAAGTGGCCGTAAGTAAAGAGTAATTTGTCATCCCCATTGTGCATACTGTCTATACGGTCGCCTGTCCAGAAGAGTTCTTTGCTCAGGTAGCGCCCGCCAGGGAAATAATACATGGTGTCCCATGTCTGTGTGCTGTCGTTGTACTGTTCCATAATGGTGGTATTGGTGACGTAGATACGGCTCACCTTCGCCTCTGGTTCAATTGGGGCAATGTTGTCTTCTTTGTTGCAGCCCACGGTCATCATGGTGACGGCTGCCAGCAGCAAGGCTGTGAAAACGTTATGTTTCATTTTTTTTATAGTTTTAATGGGGTCAAATGAATTCGTTAATTCGTTAATGTGTGAATGTGTTAATCATTGATGCGTCAGCGACTAACACGTTATGAATTCGTGAATGTGTGAATGTGTTAATTCGTTAATCTTTGATGCGTCAGCAACTAACACGTTATGAATTCGTGAATGTGTGAATGTGTTAATCATTGATGCGCCAGCGACTAACACGTTATGAATTCGTTAATGTGTTAATTCGTTAATCTTTGATGCGTCAGCAACTAACAAATTAACACATTAACACGTTTACACATTCATTCACACGTTTACACATTCACTACTCGACGATGGTCATCTCGTTGATGAGGTGGGTGGCACCGGCGAATTTGTCGATGATGAAGAGGCAGTAGCGGATGTCGAGGCTGATGTTGCGGCAGTAGGCAGGGTCGAAGAGGAGGTCGCTCATGGTGCCTTCCCAGCAGCGGTCGAAGTTGATGCCTATCAGCTGGCCGTCGGCATTGAGCACGGGGCTGCCGCTGTTGCCGCCGGTGGTGTGGTTGGTGGCAATGAAGGCGACGGGCATCTCGCCGCGGAGGTTGGCGTAGCGGCCATAGTCTTTGGTCTTATAGAGTTGTTTGAGCTTGGGTTCCACCACATAGTCGTACACATCTGGGTTCTCTTTCTCCATGATACCGTCGAGGGTGCTGTAGGGGGTGTAGTAGACAGCGTCCTTGGGGCGGAAGCCCTGCACATGACCATAGGCGACACGGAGGGTGAGGTTGGCATCGGGGAAGAAATTGCTGTCGGGATATTGCTGCATCATGCCGCGGACGTAGGTGCGCATAAGGCGGTTGATTTCGCGCTTGTTGACATCGTAGGTCATCTCCTTGTCGGTGGTATAGGCATAGGTGTAGGCGATGTTGAAGAGGTCGACGGCGGGGTCGGCATTGGAGAGGACTTTCATCCAATCCTTTGCCTTGTAGTTCTTGAGGAATTTGTCGTACTTGGCGCGGTTGTTGAGCATCGACTTGTCGTAGATGCCTTCGAGGAGTTTCTGCACGCCGGCCTCGTCCTTGCCCTTCTTGTCGAGGTAGGGGGCCTGGCCGGCCTTCCACATGTAGAGGAAGGTTTCGACAAAGATGGCACGGTCGACGGGCGAGTGCTGGTCGAAGTCGGCAAAATACTTCTCGTTGGCGGCCATCAGTTTGTCGCACTCGGTGCGGGCCTGGTCTTCCTGATTGGTGGTTTGGGTTGCCATGCTCCAGAGCTTGTAGGCACGGTTCATGAGGTCGCTGGCCATGACAGCCTCGTTGAAATAGGTCCATTCGAGTTCGATGGGGCGAATGCGGTCGTAGGCGCGTGAGAGGTCGCGGAGCACATTGCGGTACTCGTCGCGCTTGTCGGCCCAAGCTTGGAACTGAGCTTCCTGTGCCTTCTTCTGATTCACACCGTCGAGACGCTCAATGCCGAGGGTCTCACCCTGCCATTTCTTCCAGCCGTTGGCGATAGAGGCCACCTTGGAGGCGTATTTGAGACGCTGTGCGGGCGAAAGTTCCATGGCTGCCTTGTAGTGTTTGAGACGGATGTCGCGCAGGGCGATGCGGATGGGGTTCTCCTGCAGGGCCTGCATCTCCATCTGGTCGTGGGTGACATAGCGCTGGGTGGTGCCGGGGTAGCCGAAGACAAAGGTGAAGTCGCCCTCGTCGACACCGCGGAGCGAGATATCAAGGTGTCTGAGCGGTTTGTATGCCACATTGTTCTTGCTGTAGGGGGCAGGCTTGCCGTCCTTACCCACATAGACGCGGAACATGGAGAAGTCGCCCGTGTGGCGAGGCCACATCCAGTTGTCGGTGTCGCCGCCGAATTTGCCTATGTTGCTTGGGGGCGCACCCACAAGGCGCACATCGGTAAAGACTTCGTTGATGTACATAAAATACTGGTTACCATAATAGAAAGGCTTGATAACGGCCTTGTAATGGGTACCAGCCACCGCCTCGGTGGTAATGATAGCGATATGCTGTTTGACGATGCGCTCACGCTCCTCCTCGGAGGTTTTCTCGTCAATACCGGCCAGCACATGGGTAGTGACATCCTCCATGCGCACCAGGCGGGTGGCGGTGAGGCCCTTGCAGGGAATCTCCTGCTCGCGGGTCATAGCCCAAAAGCCATGAGTGAGGTAGTCGTGCTCGACGGTGCTGTTGCTGGTGATGTAGTAGTAGCCGCAGTGGTGGTTGGTGAGGAAGAGCCCCTGGTCGGAGACGAACTCACCCGTGCATCCTTGGTTGAAGAGGATGACGGCATCCTTGAGGCAGGCGTTGTTGATGTCGTAGATATCCTTGGCGGTGATGCGCATACCGGCCTTCTGCATGGCAGCCTCATTTCGGCCCAGCAGCATGGGAATCCACATACCCTCGTCGGCCACAGCCATGGGCAGCAGGAGGGCTAATAGTGTGAAAATGGAAAAGATTTTTTTCATGGGTGTATGCATTTTTATTGATTATCTGAGTAATTAGAGAATAGGACTATTTTAGTTTCTCAATAGCTTCGGCGGCGGCGGTGAGGAGGGGCTGGGTAGAGACCTCGCTGCCGACGGCATGATGCATCCACCCCTGCGGGGTGAGACGGCCTACGGGGTAGATGCGCAGTATCTCGTCGGCGACGACCTTGCCCTTGAGCTGTTGCTCAAGCTGGAATTCGATGATGTGGCCGTAGGGGTAGTTGGGAAGGTAGAGGGGGGAGTCGATCATGTGGCTGTAGATGGCAAGGATGGGCGAGTCCTTCTCACCCAGGATGGGGGCATAGTACTTGTTCCACACCTGCCCAGCGATGGCGGTGACCTGCTCCTTGAGCTCTGCCACTGTGGCGTTCGGGTGGGCGTAGAGCCAATGCCAGCTGTACATGTCCACCAGCGACACGCCAATAATCTCGTAGCATCCCCAGAAGATGTCGAGCGTCATCAGGGCGTCCTTGTCGGACTGATTGTCTTTGTAGCCGAGGAAATCGAGGTCGCGGGTCTGGAACACAAAGGCGAGGGCTTCGGTAAAGGCGGTATTAGGGACACCCTTCATGATGTAGTTGTCCACATCGTGGAGGGTGATGGTCTGCTCCACATTGTGGCCGAACTCGTGCACGGCGATATTGTAGCCCTTATAGTCCATGCCGTTCTCGCCGATGCGGGTGCGGAGGCGGGCATTGTCGCTACGCATATTGCTCTCCCAGGCATGGCCGGCGCCGCGCGAGGGGTCGACGGTGACGTGCGAGCAGATGAAATCTGTCTTCTCCTTGCTGAATCCTAGCTGATGCAGTATGGAGGGCATGCCCTTGGTGGCGAACGCCTGACGGTTGGGGTAGAGACGCTGTGTCTTCGCTGTGAGTTCGTCCTCGTTGATGGTGCTGCGACTTTTGAAGCCGTCGTACCAGATGTCGAAAGGCTCCAGCTTGCGACCCAGACGGCTCTCTATGAGTTTGGCCACCTGTGCCACCACAGGCGAACTGCAGAAGGTGGTGAAGAGCTGTTCAATCTCGTCGTAGCTCACCTCCATGTCGCGGTTAAAGGCACGGGCGATGGCGGTGGGGTACATGGGATTGTAGCGGTCTACCTGCTGCATGGCGTGGAAGTTGCCGAGAAAATACTCGTAGCGGGTATCGGGCTCGCGTTCTGCCTTAACTTCTTTGCCCTGCTGCATCACCTTGTTGGAGTATGGGTACCACTCGCACTGGTCGTTGTTGATGACGCATTGGGGGATGCTTTGGTCGATGATGCGGCGCATCACCTGGTATATCATGCGCTGCTTGGCCAGGCCGCTGTCGCCCTCGTTGTAGTGGGTCTTCAGCTCGTCGCGCAGGCCCCAGTGGGTGATGAGGGCCATGTCGGGGAAGAGGTGGCCAAGCTCATCATCCACCAGGCGGCCCATCATGATGTTGTAGTTGGAGATATAATTGTCGGCAGCAGCCAGCTGGTTGGCGAGCTGCTGGTTGCACTCGGCAGGGACGCGCGAGGTGAACAGGTCGCCCAAGCGGGCGTAAGCCCACTGCTGACGGCTCCACTGTGGGCCGAGGCTGTCCTTTTCGTCCAAGGAATAGAACGGGAAGTTCAGCACCACCACGAAGGCAATCTTCTGCTGGTACATGTCGTCGTCGAAATGGGCCGCGGGGTCGAAGCCGCCGAACATCTCGTCGAGGGCGGTGGGTTCGGGCCCTGCCACATGCAGCGGCAGCTTGAGGTCGACACTTATCTTGTTGAAACAACCCCATAGGCTTTCGAGGTTGGCCTGCAGCTGCTGGGCCATAGCGGCCAAGCTGGCGGAATCAGCCACAAAATGGTCAAGACAGAATTGTTGGAACTCTTCGGGCGTACCGTCCTGCGAAGTCCACAATGCCGCCACTTGTGGAACGGAACGTTTGAATCGTTGTGATACAGCGTCGCCAAAACGCTGCTGCATGGCATCAATAGTAGCTTGAATGGCAGTTTGGTCAATGTTGCTCATGGCTGTTTCGGTATTTGAGGTTCCATGAGAGCAGGCACTTGCCAGCAATCCTGCCAATAAAATATACAGACATCTTCTCATACAAAAATTATTGTTAGCATTTTTGAAAATGCAAAGATACAAATATTTTTTGTATTTTTGCAAATTCAATCAACAATTATAAATGCAGCTACTATTCGACTATCCATGGTATTTTGTGCTGCTGTGCCTTTTGGTGGGCGCAGCATACAGCTTCGCCCTTTATTGGCAAGGGCGGCGGAAAGGGAGGCAGACCCCCAAAAAGACCGTATGGGTCACTGCCCTTTTACGTTTTGTGACGGTGTCATGCATCGCCTTTCTTCTGATGGCCCCGATGGTGAAGCGGCAGGTACACACACATGAGAAGCCTCTAGTGGTACTGCTGCAAGACGTGAGCGAGTCGGTGCAGCCCGCTTCCCGCAGTTCACTCAATCCGCAATCCTCAATCCTCAATTCTCAATATGAAGTGGTCCTCGACAGTTTCGGCGGGAAAAGCACCGACATGGCAGCAGCCCTGCAAAGTATTGCCGACCGCTACAGCGGACGCAACCTGGGTGCCGTAGTCGTGGCCTCCGACGGCATCTGCAACCAAGGGCAGAACCCCCTCACCGTAGCCCCCTCGTTGGCCGTGCCCATCTACACCGTAGCCTTGGGCGACACCACCCGGCATCCCGAAGCCTCAATAGGCCATGTCCGTTACAATCAGGTGGCCTACTTGGGCAACCAATTCCCCATGGAAGTCACCATCCATTCTCATCTGCTCCAAGGGCAGAAGGGTACGCTGTCAGTCTCCCACAACGGCAAAACCCTTTGGAGCAAGACCATCACATATACCGACAACGATTTCAGCACCACCGAGACCCTTACCCTTGAGGCCGACCGTCCCGGACTCCAGTCCTACACCCTCACCCTCTCGCCTTCACCCACCCGTGCCGCCGCCACCCGCTCCATTGCCGTCGAGGTAGTCGACGGCCAGCAAAAGATTGCCATCCTTGCAGCTTCCGCCCATCCCGACGTTGGGGCCCTACGGCGCGCCATTGAGAAGAACCCCAACTACGAAGTGGAGGTGCTTGAAGAGGCCGACTTCAACAACAAGAAGCTGAAAGACTACTCGCTCATCATCCTCCACAACCTCCCTTCCGAACGGTGGGGCCCACGTGTGGAGCAGGTGCCGGCCATCTACATCATCGGTTCGCAGACCGACATTGGCCGGTTCAACGCCATGCACGCCGGACTGGAAATAGTGGCCAAGACACGCCGCTACGACGAGGTGACGGCCATGCACAACGAGACATTCACCCTCTTCAATTTCGACCGCGAGTTGTGCCGCCGCTTGGAGGACGCACCTCCCCTCACCGCCCCCTTCGGCACCTACCGCACCGCCGCCAACCTTCAGTCGCTCTTCACTGCCAAAGTGGGCAACCTCGACAGCGGCCGTCCCCTCATAGCCTTTGGCCAGCAGGAAGGCGTGCGCCATGCCTTTGTGGTAGGCGAAGGACTGTGGCGATGGCGGCTACAGGAATATCTGGTGGAGGGAGCACAGGACGGCTTCGACCAACTGATTGAAAAAATGGTGGTGTACACCTCGCTGCAAACCCCCAAAGAGCAGTTCCGCGTCACAACCCGCCACATCTACCACGACAACGAGGATGTGCTGATTGAAGCCGAGCTGTACAACGAAAACTACGAGCCAGTAAACAACGCCGATGCCGAGATAACCGTCACCTCAAAAGACAACACCGCCTCCCAAAAGCCTCAGCAATATGCTTTCAACCGTTCGGGCAGCGGCTACACCCTGCCTCTCGGCACCCTGTCTGCCGGACACTACAACTACACTGCCACCACCACCTTCGCCGGCAAGAAACTGACGGCATCAGGCAGTTTCATCGTCGAAGAGACCCACTTGGAACAGGCCAACCTCGTTGCCGACCACGCCCTGCTGAACACCCTTGCCCAAACCACCGGCGCACAAATGCTGCAACCCAGCGAAGCCGACCAGCTGCCCCAGCTGCTTGCCGACCGCGACGACTTGAAATCCATCGTCTACGCCCACACCCGCTACACCGAACTCCTCAACCTCCCCCTCATCTTCATCCTCATCGTCCTGCTCCTTGCTGCCGAATGGGGGATTAGGAAATGGATGAATATGTGAATGTATGAATGTGTAAACGTGTGAACGTGTTAATGTGTTAGTCCTTGGCGCATCAAAGATTAACGAATTAACAAATTAACGAATTCACGAATTATTGATTGTGTTAATCATTTGACTTACGAATTTACGAATTAACAAATTAACGAATTAACAAATATGAAGTCCTTCCTTCGCGACTCTGGCACCCTGCTCTCCGGCAGCCTTATTGCCCAAGGCATTGCATTCTTGGCATACCTTGTGTTGGGAAGGCTTTTCACGCCTGACGATTTTGGACTCTACAACATCTTCTACAGCTACATCGAGGTACTCATCATCCTCTCCACCTGCAAGTACGAACTCGCCATCGTCATCGCCGACAGCGACGACCAGGCCGCCGCCCTCACCCGCCTTACCCTGCGCCTCAACGCCCTGTTCTCCTCCCTGCTGCTCCTCATCGCGCTGCTGCTTGCCCTCTTCCATGCAACTCCCTCCTCCCTCCCACCCCAGCTCTATCTGCTCATCCCGCCGATGGTCTTCTTCTGCGGCACCACACGTGTCTACACCTTCCTCTTCAACCGCTACAAACACTATCGCCAGATAGCCGCTGCCGAGGTGGCCACCTCGCTCGGCGGCACCCTGCTCAAGATACTCTTCGGTCTGCTGGGCGGCACAATGCAACTCTTCCACACCCTCGGCCTACCCCTCGGCACCATCCTTGGCAAAGTGGCGGGCAACATATACTACCGCTTGGAAATTAAAAAGTTGAAAATTGAACATACCACGGTCTTCGCCCACACCTATAAAGAGGAGACGGGTGCGGCAGTTAATTCTCAATTCTCAATTCTCAATTCAAAAACTTCCCCCTCTACACCATGCCCAAGGAGCTGGTCAGCTCCTTCTCTGCCAACCTGCCCTTCATCTGGCTCAGCGTTCATTTCGACAATGCCCTTATCGGTCTTTTTGGCCTAGCCCTCACCTTCACTATGCGCCCCGTCGGCATCCTCGCCAACGCTTTCGAGAAAGTCTTCTACGCCTCCTATAGCGAAAAAGTACGCCAACACCAACCCCTCTGGCGCGACACCCTGCGCTTCACCCTTACGCTGGGCGCCGTTGTCGTCCCTGTCGTGGTGGTGGCATTCTTCTTTGCCGAGCCGCTCTTCACCTTCCTCTTCGGCGACAAATGGGTAGGCACCGGCTACTACGTCCGTTGCATCATACCCTGGCTGGTGGTGCTGCTGGGTGCCAACTCCCTCGCCTTCGTCGCCAACGTCTTCTCCACCCAGCGCATCGACTTCTTCTTCCAAATCGCACAGCTGCTCCTCCGCATCGCCGCCCTATGGGTAGGCATCAGCCAAGGCAACTTCCGCCTCGCCATCCTCCTCTTCTGCACCGTCAGCACCGCCGTGCAACTGCTGCAATGGGGTTGGTACCTCCTGCAGCTGCACCGCCACGACTGCAGGTTGCACCAATAAGCACTGCGGTACATTATCCCGAATTGGTCATTAGGCCGACTTCTCAATCTAGTTCACTTTTAGTTTACCTCACTGCCGCACCCGGATAACTTTTCAAAATTCACTATTCGAAATTTGAATCCCTCTGTAACAAATCGAGCCCTTTTTGCTACATACATAGTGTGAAAAAATAATATCAACCAAGATGAAAGCAAAACACGCTCTACTATTGGCCGCTCTACTATTGGCGGTGACAGCAGCTAACGCCCAACGGCTCAATGTGTCGTACACCTTCAGCAGCGGCATCGACTCCACCCGATGGATAGCCCTCGACAGCAGTGCCGAGAGCCTTATTGCCATCAATGGCACCCGTTCCACAGCACGGGACATCGGCTTCCCCTTCACCTACGCGGGAGTGGTGCAGACCCGCTTCTCCGTCAGCAAATATGGTCATCTGCGCTTCGGCAACAACCTGCTGCCGAATACATCGCTTCAATATCCGTTAGGCTACGACAGGAACAGAGTTACGCCAGGGGTGATAGGCTTGGTGGGCTACAGCAGCGTACAGATTGACTCGGCCAGTTATGTACGCTGCCAAGTGGTGGGCGACACGGGCAGCCGCGTGCTCGTGGTGGAGCTTCGAGCCAAGGTGATGGACACACGCTATCCCGCCTACGACTACGCCTTGATACAGATACAACTGCACGAGGCATCCAGAGCAGTTAGCATCGTCTATGGGGCACAGCCAAACATAAGCCTCTATAACGGGTACCAGCTGGGCTTTGTGGGCAGCAGCAGCGATGTGGCTTTTATCGACGTGGACACGGACAGCCTCACCTTCGCCAACAACACCAACCAGCTCAACGACACCCTCAGTTTCCCAGAGCAGTGGCGCTGGTATCAGATTGAGTACGACTCTACCTATTGCTATCATTATTCCACCCCTTGGGGCGAGGACTTCAACACTGATTATTACCTCAGTTGTTGGAACATGCTGGACTACGACAATAACGCAGGTGCCCACTGGCACCTCGAAGGCACCCACATGCGGGCCAACTTCAGCACCTGTAGCAGCAACGACTGGATGGTGACGCCTCCCATTCAGCTGCCCGACAGCAACGACGGCCTGAGGCTGATGTACGACTACAAAACCTCATCCAACAATTCGGGAGCCTGCGGCAAGGTACAGGTGCGCATAGCCGCCTACTATCCGGGCGACTCGCTGGAAGTGGTGGACACTGCCGACTTCAATATCCTCCGTACCGAGACACAGCATTTCAGCCAGTTCACACAGCGTGGCATATCGCTGAATGCCTACGCTGGAAGGCAGATTCGGATAGCCTTTGTGACAACAGGCTTGGGACCCAACGGGCAGCATGTGCTGATAGACAATGTGCGTGTGGAGCAGACCACCACACCCTTCATCCTGCTGAATGCCCCAGAGCGTGCCTTTGCCTACGACTCCACCATGGTAACGGCCGAGCTGGTTGAGGGAGCAGAAACGAGAATCACTTACAGCTGGCATTCTACCATGGCAGCCAACAGCATGGCCACCACTAATGCCATGGGCAACCGACTGAGCATCGTCTACACCCACTACGGCACCGACACCATCACCTGCATTGCCACCAACACGCACGGCAGCGACACCACTCAGGCAGTGGTGGACGTGCGCGACTGCACCACGGTGACGGAGTTCCCCTGGATGGAAGACTTCGAACACGGGTTGGACTGTTGGTACCCGACAGGGGGCAACGGTAACTGGACAACCCACAGTGGCTACAGCACCCCCACCATCCCAGCATGCTACGAGGGGTCAAGAGTGCTGCGCTCCAGCAACGGGACCTACTTCATAGCATCTCAGCCCATAGCGGTGCCGACAGCCGACAGGATGCCTTCGCCCGAACTGATTTGGTGGATGCGCACTCCCAGTACCGACACCTACACCCACAACATTTTTAGCCTTTTCATCGCCCCCATCGACAGCACCGAACGCCCTGAATTTGGCCCCTACCTAGTATTCACCGACACACTCTACTACGGTCCCTGGCGGCAATACCGCGTGTCGCTGGCTCCATACGCCGGACAGACTATACGCTTCCGTTTTCAAAACATACCTTCCCACGGAGCACCCGATTACTACTACGACTGTGTGGTGATAGACCAGGTGGAGGTGCGCAGCACCGCAGCGCCGATGATAACGCTGGACAACCCGCTAAGGTTGGACCGCTTGGACAGCAATCGCTATATAGCCCACCTGATAGAAGGCGACACGGCTGGGATGACTTTCACGTGGCTCTCCACCATGGCGGCCAACAGCCTGGCCACATTCAATGACAACGACACCATCCTCAACATCTCCTATCTGGCTGAAGGCACCGACACGGTGATGCTGATTGTATCCAACAACTATGGCAGCGACACGGCCACGGTCATCGTGCCTATCTACAACTGCCCTGCCCTCAGCCTGCCTTTCGTCGCCGACTTCGAGGACAGCACGACGCTCTCCTGCTGGAGCGGCTTCACCTCCAACAGCAGCAACGAGGTGCGCACCGCCTACGACACCCCTTGGTATTGGGCTGGCGACAGCAGCAACCACCTTATGGCTTCCAATACTTATCACAGTTGGTTGGTGACACCCGCCATCGACATCCCCGACGACACCACCGACCTCTACATCTCATGGCATCACACAGGCACCAACATGTGGGTGTATGTAGCCACCGGCAGCGACTATTTCGAGCCCGCCGACTTTGGCACCACCCTGTTCTCTGGCGATACGGGCACTCCTGGCTCTCACAGGTTCAGTATGGCCGCTTTCGCCGGACAGCGCATCCACGTGGGATTCTTCAGCGCCTACTCGACGGGCAACCAACTCGACAGCGTGCGTATTGCCTACAATAATCTGCCACCACAGGCAGCCCTCACGGCACCAAGCAGCTCCTACGCCCGGGGACGGGTGGCGCTGAGGGCTACTCTCAACCGTTGCTCACAGCGGGGACTGACCCTCTCGTGGCACTCCAGCATGGCGGCGGCTAGCTTGGCTCGCACCACAACAAGTGAAACCCTGTTCAACATCTATTATCTCGGCGGAGGCATAGACACCGTTACCTTTATCGCCAGCAACATATATGGTGCCGACACCCAGCAAGTGGTCATCCTCGTGGATGCTTGCAACGCCTATGCTGTGCCCTACTCTATAGATTTCGACAGCCTGACGGGCTCAGCGTTCAACCGGCCAAGCCTATTGCCTAACTGCTGGAGCTATATGTGGAACGCGAGCGACAACTATGCACCACATGTGCTCACACCACAGTCCAACCCCTTCGGGTTATACCCGAGCCAGGCGGCACTTATGATGGCAGGCTCGCAACAAGGATGGGACACTGTGGCGTATCTGGTGCTGCCCCGCTTTGCCGACAGCCTCTACAGCCTCTCCCTCGCATTGACCCATACGCACGAGCATGTCCTCCACGGCACCCTCACCGTGGGCTATATGGCCGACACTCTCTTTGTGCCTATCCAAGAACTGCCCGCTGTGGATGGCAGCGGCCGACGCGACACGGTGAACTTTGCCAATGTGCCCGACAGCGCCACCCACATTGCCTTACGGTGGCACAACACATACCTATGGTACAGCATACTGGTTGACGACATCGACGTGTTCCCTGCCTCACAGGAGGGCTTGCCGCCCACTATCGCCATGACGGCTCCCGACACCGCCATCGTAGGCACCCCTGCCCTCTTTACCACCCGTCGGCTCACCGGCGACACCACAGGCCTCACCTACAGCTGGCACTCCACCATGGCCGCGCATGGCATGGCCCATCTCTCAACCTCCAACGCCCACCTTTCAACTACCTATCTGGCCAGCGGCGTAGATACCATCACCGCCATAGCCACCAACCCCTTCGGAGCCGACACTGCTACCGCCATTGTGCAGGTCGTTGCCTACTATTCGGTCAATGCCATAAGTGCTATGGGCACCATGGGCATCGTCTCTGGCAGCGGCACCTATCTCGAGGGCGACACCGCCACCTTGGCCGCCATAGCCTTCGAAGGCTTCCATTTCTCCCATTGGAACGATGGCGACACACATGCCGTGCGGCAAATTGTGGTAACCGCCGACACCCTCTTCACCGCCTACTTCGAAAGCAACCTAGTCTACTACAGCCTTACTGTTGCCAGTGCCGACAGCACCATGGGCACCGCCTCTGGCAGCGGCACCTATCTCGTGGGCGACACCGTCACGATTACCGCCGCCGCCTTCGAAGGATTCCACTTCACCCATTGGAACGACGGAGACACCTTGCCCATACGGCAAGTGGTAGTCAATACTGACGCTATATTCACCGCCTACTTCGAGCCCGACACCTCCAGCCTCGGCATCCGCCAGAATACTACAAATGCCTCTCAATTTGCCATCCACCCCAATCCGACATCGGGCACCGTCGTTATCAGCACACCGTCACTCACCGCCAAACTGACGGTCTTCGACATGGCAGGACGGGTACTCCTGACAACCACACTCCACTCCCAACAGTCCATGCTCAACCTGCAACTACCATCGGGCACTTACTTCGTCCGCATCACTACTGCTACAAGCAGCTGTGTTAAGAAATTGGTTGTCCAACGATGACTTTCTCATTATTCAAGAAAAAAGATGTAACTTTGCATTTTAAAAACCCATACGAGTATACCGTGATAAAAAGAGTGTTTCTTCTATGCCTCGTTGCTCTGACGGCATTGACTGCCACAGCACAAAACAACCAATGGGACCGTCTTGACACCCTTATCAGCAAGGCGCAATATGCCACCGCCTACCCTATCGCTCAACGATATTGGCAACAAACCGAGCAGAACGGCAATGGTGCCGACCGCCTCACCGCGGCCTTCTACCTCACGGCACTCGACTATGCCTATAGCAAAGATGCCGCCGACTCGGCCCTGATGCGCTACAGCCATCTGGCACGCAGGCTGCAGGGCGTGGACCGCGCCGTGGCGTACGCCTTCCTCTTTCAGACTTACAACAGCCTGTATTCGAAATATAATTACCGTCTGGACCGCAACAAACCCTCCGACGACCCCAACATAAAGTACTTCCGATGGCACCGCCAACGTATGGAGGACACGCTGATGGTATGTGCCGACCATGTGTTGGCACAGGCCGACGCACTGCGGAAGGCCGACACACATCCCTACCGTCGCCTGCTCCATAACTATATAAACAATGAAACATACCCCGACTCTTCGAGTCACCCCTCTCAAGAGGGGACAACCTTTCCACCTCTGGACACTACCCTGCTAGGCATATTGGTGCAGACACTGCTCGAGCCCTCGGAACACCGCATCGACCTCGCCAAACTCACCCCGGCACACCGGGAGAGTGTGCTGTCGCCCCTGACGCAGTTCTGCCACGACACGCTGACTTATCCCTACCCCCTCTCGCTACACCGACGGGTGGCGGAGCTCTATGCCTCAAGCCCTGCCGATACGAGGCTGTGGCTCGACCTGCAACGTTACGAGGTGTGCTACAGCAGCAATATCAAACTCCTCACCCTCGACAGCCTTGTCCGATACTACCGCCCCCTGCTTGCCACCGACGATATGCGTGCCATGCTGTGCCTAAGGCAGGCGGAGAATTTCGACTTCAACAGGCAGAGGGTGAAGGCTGAGCAACTCTGCCTCGAGACGGAGCGACGCTATCCCAACACTTACGGCGCTTACCTCTGCCGACAGCTGCGGAGGGACATCTGCCAGCAGCGCTATGAGCTGCACTATAACCAAACCGAGTCGTCGAAACGCCACCGTATGGCAGTGGTGGAGGCGTGCAACACATCGCTGCTCAAATTCAAGATAGTGTCGCAGCAGCTACTTGAGGACAGCCGGGGCTGGAAGAAACACGCCGACACCCTTTTGCGGCTCCCATCCGTGGCACAGTGGCAGCAGCCGCTGCCCGACCCGGGCGACCACCTGACGCACTCCTATCTGATAGCCCTGCCCCACGTGCCACAGGGCGACTACTATCTGGTGGCATATACCGACAGCTCGCTGTGCTTCGAGGAGTACCAAAGTGCCGATGCCGCCTTCTTCGCCTACTATACACCCCTCAAGCCGAGCAGACACTCTGGCCTCTCTCCTTCGCAAGGACATCTGGTAGACCGCACCACGGGGCAGCCTCTCGCCTACAAGCGGGTCACGCTACACTCCTATGGTGAAATAACAGACCTGCATTACCGCCTACGTCGCCGCACCGACAGCGAGGGCTTCTTCCGCTTCCCCACCTCGTCGCTGCGCTACGTGCTTACCGAACCAGAAGTGCTGGCCGCTCGGGTAGAAGGGTATGAGACGGAGTATGGAGGCTATTATGATGTATTCATTGGCCATGCCTACCATCAAAATCCAAAACGGCTGGACATAGTGATGACCGACCGCCCTGTCTACCGTTTGGGCGATACCGTGCACTTCAGTTGCGTCGCCTACCTCAAGCATAGTCGCGGCAAGGAATGGAAGTCACATCTACGCCCTGCCAAGAATGTGAAGCTGATAGCCACCTTTTCCAATAGATATGACGACAACGAAGACACCCTCCACCTGGTCACCGACAGCCACGGCCGCTGCTGGGGCGAGTTTGTCATCCCTGCAGATGGACAGAATGGGTATCATTACCTCACCGTCAAGTCGACCGACGAAGATTACTGGGGTGACCCAGATTACTACGATAATCAAAGTATAAAGGTAGAGGCTTACAAGCAGCCCCATTTCATGCTATCGCTCTCCACCACCAAGGACAGCGCCGACTCTACCGCCGTTCGCCGCTTCGGCCAGCCCGTGACGTTCTACGGCAATGTGGCAAGCTACAGCGGTGCCCCCATGACTGGCACACGCATCAAATGGGAGGTGAGTTGCGAACCCTTGGCCAACCCCCTGCAAGCCAACACCGTTGCCAACGACTTCCCCTTCAGCGACAGCCTCACGGTCGACGAAGAGGGAAACTTCCAATTCTCCTTCACCCCAACTAGAGACACTAGTATCACTAGTAATACTAGTAGTACTAGTGATACTAGAAATTCTAGAAAAGAAACCAGCATCTACACCGCCTATGTCCGCGCCATTGATGCTGACGGCGAGCTGCACGAGCAGCACCTCTCGCTCCATGTGTCGGATGCCGACGGCTACTGCATGCCCACTGGCGACGACCTCAGCCACCTCACCTTTGCCTACAACAATTTCGACCACCAGCCGCTGAAGGGAGCTGTGCGCGTGGTGTTGCAGCAACTGCGGCAACCCGACACCATCCTCACCCTCGACACCTTGATGAAGAAGTACCCCGACGCCCGCTGGGTGGGCACACGCGAGGAGTTTCAACACCTCTTCCCCTATCGTGCCTTTAATCGCGAGGAGGGCGACAAGCACTCCTGGCCTGTCATCGCCACACGCTTCGACCAGACTACCGAAGCCCGCAAATTGGACATCCCCAACCTCCCCTCGGGGCTCTACCGCGTCACCTTCTACACGCCCGACAGCAACCAACACGACACCCTTATCAACTATGTAGCCCCCAACGGCCGTGTGACGGGCGACGACATCGTGTGGCTGCGCACCACCCCCCAACGCGACTGGACATACTTCCCCACCCTCTCCTGCCACGTGGGCGACACCGTGCGCATCGAACTGGGCAGCCCCTACGGCAACCAACCGCTCTTCTACCGCATAGACCATGCCGCCAAATGCTACCGCCGTGGCATGCTGGTGCTCGACAGCAGCCACACCTCCACCCTCGTCATCCCCATCACCAAGCGGATGCTGGATGGCTGTGTGGTGACACTGGCTGCCATGCGCGAGGGACGTACCTTCGCTATACGCTATGCAATTAACGTGCTCCGCCCCGACCTGCGGCTAGACATAGGCATCGAGACCTTCCGCGACCGTATGCAGCCCGGCGAACAGGAGCAGTGGCGGCTGCGTGTCACGCAGGGCGACACCCTCCCAAAAGGTATCGAATCCAACCTCAGCCTCACCATGTACGACCTCGCATTGGAGGAATACGGACACTTGAACTACGGCTTCTGGCCCTGGCGGCAGGAATACTACAACGACCTCCAAATCACGCGACCCTACATAAAGTCAAAACGCATGAGCTACACCGTTAAAACACCCCTACTACCTCACAATCCCACCGTCGGCCAGCCCCGCATAGGCTTTGCCCTACCCGAAGTAGCCAACTACCACAAGCAACTGATTGCCAGCTTGGGTACCAGCATCATAGGTACCATTATCGATGCTAAAACCCAAGAGCCCATACCCTTCGTCAACGTGGTTGTCAAATATGGTAATGGCACGGTAAAAGGTACCACGACCGACTTCGACGGCAACTTTGTCATGAAATGGCTGCCCGCAGGCGAATACACCTTTATCGCCTCCTGCGTCGGATACGGGAAACTGGAACAACGCATCACCGTTCCCAGTAATGGTGTGAGGGTGCTGAACATCGCGATGTCGCCTACCGCCACGAAATTAGAAGAAGTCCTAATACTTGAGAGCAAGGTTCCCGTCATTGAGATAGGCGCTCCCGAAAGTGGTGCCCGTATATCCGCCGACGACATCGCCCACATGCCCGGCACCATTGTTGAGAGTATCGTTGCCTCTGTCGGCGGCGTGGGGTATGCCCGTGGCGAAAACGGCATGGTTACGATGCAGGGTGGTGTGCGCAAACGCACCGGCGTGAATGTACCCAAAGAGGCCATTGCCGAGATACCCCCCATGTTTAATTTCGGCAGCACTGCCACCGATATGGCCTCTTTCGTGCGCAAGAACCTCAGCACCCTTGCCCTCTTCGAGCCTGCCCTGCGCAGCGACAAGGAGGGGTATGCCACCGTCTCCTTCACCCTGCCCGACATCCTCACACGGTGGCAGCTGTACGGCTTCGCATGGACCGACCAGTTCCAAGTAGGCACCCTCAACCGCACTATCCAGGCACAGAAAGAACTGATGGTACAGCCCCTCATGCCCCGATTCCTGCGGCAGGGCGACACCATCGAAATCCGCGCCAAAGTCTCCAACCTCACCGACAGCGTGATGGAGGTGCAGGTAGGATTTGGAATTGAGAATGGAGAATTGAAAGGAATGGAGAATTATCCGGATGCGGCAACCAATTCTCAATTAACCGTCTCTCCCCACAGCAGTGCCATCAGCACCACACGCTTTGCCGTCCCTGTCGACTGGCATGTGGCCGACTACAAGGTCTATGCTTATAAAACCACCTCTGGCGGACACCACTCGGACGGCGAGCAAGGCCAGCTGCCCGTCCTCTCCAACCGCGAGCGCATCACCACCAGCCACCTCATCTACGTCCCCGGCAGCGTGGACGGGAAAGAGATAGTCCGCACCTTCGACATCGCCCTGCCCACTCCCGCGCCGGGCGACAGCACCACACTCGCCTTCACCGCCAACCCCATACAATACGCCATCGAGGCACTGCCCCATTTCAAACGCCTCCTCATGCCGGGCAACATCTACCTTGCCAACAGCATATACGTCAACCACCTCATCTCGCAACTCTCCCCCATCTCCGACAAGGAACGCCAGCAAGCAGCCAACCGCGCCAAAAGCGATATGAACAAACTAAACAACACTCAAGGTGGCCGCGGCGGATGGAGCTGGATGCCTGGTGGCGGTCAGCCTAACCGATATGTGACCGAGGCGGTGTTGCAAAGCTTAGTCGACTTTCCCCATGCCAAAATCTTCAGAGCACTGAATTCCCTCGACAATATGCTCGTCGATGCCTACAAGAGGCATGTTGCCGACAAAAACCGCACCACGCCGCCCAGCGATGACCACCTCTCACTGCTCTACACCCGCAGCCTTTACTCCAATACAAAACCCCTCAGCGAATGCGACAGCATCACGCAAGAGGCCTACCACTTCTACTACCAACTGTGCCGTATGCGTAGCCTTGAAACCAAATCGCTCCACACCCAGGGTCAGCTCGCCCTGCTAATGCTGCACATGGGCGACACCGCCGAGGCTGTCAGCCTTGCCACCCGCATCAAGGAGAGTGCCCACACCAGCGACGACCAAGGTATGTACTGGCTCAGCAACGTGAGCGGCTACGGCTGGTACGACCGCCCCATCGAGACCGCCGCGCTGATGGTGGATGTCTTCGCCGACGTGCTGCACGACTGGGAGTCGGTAAGCCGCATCCAGCAGTGGATACTCGCCTCCAAGCGAGGCACCACATGGCACACCGACATGTCCACCGCCCGCGCCCTCCGCGCCCTCCTACGCCAACCTTCAAGCACAACTATCAATCAAGGTACCGTCACTATCAAATGCAACAATCAAAAAATTGAAAGCGGAACAATAGACGTTGAAAAATACACAAATGTGTCAACCAACTATCAACCTTCAACTTTCAACTTTCAACTAAATAACTCCTCCCCCTACCCCGCCTGGGGCGCCCTGTTCCACAGCCACAACACCCCCATCGACAGCATCCAGTACAACGGCACTGGCATGAAGCTCCGCAAGACCCTCAGCCGCGTCAACTCCGACGGCAGCCTCACCCTCCTGAACCCCGGCGACAAACTGCATGTGGGCGACCGTGTGCGCGTACACATCGATATAGACTGTCAGCAAGGTTTCGACAACATGGTGCTACGCGACCAGCGTGCCGCCACCTTCGAGCCCGCCAGCACCACCAGCGGATGGCAGTGGAACGACGGCCTGCGCTACTATGTGGACGTGCGCGACGAGTGGACCGACTGCTACATCGACCACCTCGGCCCCGAACACTACTACGTGGAGTACGACCTGTGGGTGCGCCACAGCGGCACCTTTGCCAACGGCATCTGCACCCTGCAAAGCGTCTACGCTCCCGAATTCCGCGCCAACACCGACTCCCAAAACATCTTAGTGCCGTGAACATAATACACATAACCGACCTCGACCACCCTGGGGTGCTACCCTATGCCCGCCTCACCGAAGCCCAGCTGCGCAACCGGCTGGAACCCGACAAGGGCATCTTCATCTGCGAAAGCCCCAAGGTAATCCGCGTAGCACTCGACGCAGGCTGCCAACCTCTCTCGTTGCTCACCGAAGAGAAATTCCTCGACACCCAGGCCGCCGACATCATAGCCCGCTGCCCCGATATGCCCGTCTACACCGGCAGCCGCCAGCTGCTTGCCTCGCTCACCGGCTACGAACTCACCCGCGGGGTGCTCTGTGCCATGCACCGCCCCCAGCTGCCCCCGGCACAAGAGATTCTGTCGGTCCTCCCCGCTGGCCGGCTCCTCCGCGTGGCCCTGCTGGACAACGTAGTCAACAGCACCAACACGGGCGCCATCTTCCGCGCCGCCGCCGCCCTGGGCGTCGACGCCCTCCTCCTCACCCCCACCTGCTGCGACCCCTTGAACCGCCGCAGCGTGCGCGTGAGCATGGGCACCGTGTTCCAAATCCCCTGGACCTATTTCGACGGCGGCATCGACTTCCTGCACCGCAACGGCTACAAAGTGGCCGCCCTGGCCCTGGTGGACGACTCCATCGCCATCAACGACCCACGGCTGATGGCCGAAGAAAAGCTGGTCATAGTGCTTGGCACCGAAGGCGACGGCCTCTCGCGCCACATCATAGACCAATGCGACTACCGAGTCATCATCCCCATGTCCAACCACGTGGACAGCCTCAACGTGGCCGGTGCCGCCTCGGTGGCCTTCTGGCAATTGTGCCAACGGTGACAGCACTGTAATAGTAAGAAATTGTTGAAAAGCGGCCTAAACCGCGCCTTCGCCCTTTTTACCCTAAAAACAAGATAATAATAGGACATTTTTAGGATTCAGCATCCTACAACGAGCTAAGAGATGGCTAAGAAGGGCCTAAGGAGGAGTGACAACGAAGCGACAAAGGGCTGGAGAGGGAGTGAACTAGAAGTTCCACCCCAGCTTTTGATGGATGGCGGTGTAGAAGGTCTGGTTGTGCAGACGGACGAGCCGGATGGTATAATCCTCGCGGGAGAGGGTGACCTCGGTGCCGCAGAGCAGGTGGAGCCTGCGGGAGTCGGCACTGAGGTTGAACAGCTGCTGCTGGGGATGGGTGACCAGGCGCAGGTGCGCGGTGTCGGGCACGATGATGGGGCGGAGGGTGAGGTTGTGGGCACCGATGGGTGTGACCACAAAACAGCCGCTGTTGGGTGTGAGGATGGGGCCACCGCAGCTGAGGGAATAGGCGGTGGAGCCTGTGGGCGTGGCAACGATGAGGCCGTCGGCGGCATAGGTGGCCACAAAGTCGCCGTCGACATAGAGGTCGGTGCGCAGCAGGGGGCCGTCGTCCAGACGATGCAGGCACACCTCGTTGAGCGCGGTAAGCGGGGCCGTGGGATGGCTGGAAATCACATGGAGGAGGGTGCGGGGTTCCACATTGTAACGGCGTGCCAGGATGTCGTCCACCAAGGAGTCGATGTCCTCACGTCCTGCCGTGGTGAGGAAGCCCAGATGGCCGAAGTTGACACCCAGCACGGGTATGTCCCTATGTCCGATAAGATGCACCGAGCTAAGAAGAGTGCCGTCGCCTCCGATGGAGAGCAGGAGGTCGTAATGGCTGTCGGGCAGATGGTCCGACACTTGGTCGGTGGCCACCTGATGACGGTGGAGGGTGTCGACAAGCTGCTGTAGTTGGGGTTTCAGCGCGGCATCAAGTTGACGGATGTAGAGGGCAATCTTCATAATAAAAGGGCTATATGTGTTTATTTCATTAACAGGACAGTGCCGGCGTATACCTTCTCGGTGCCGTCGGTATGGTGGCAGTGGGACTTATAGACATACACGCCTTGGGGCAGTGGGTGGCCGAGAGGGTCTTTGCCATCCCAGCAGTCGTCGATCTGGGTGGTTTGGAATACGCGCTGGCCCATACGGTTGAAAATCTGGAGCGAGTAGCCCTCGCTCAGCGCAGACACGAAATGGGGGCAGAACTGCCCCAGGTCGGGGTCGCCATAGACGATGGCGTTGGGGAAATAGGCTGCTGGGGGTTGGAGTTCGGGGAGGAGGAGCTGGGCGGTGTCGGAATAGGTCATCCATAACTCGCAAAGGTCTGGAACACCGATTTTGTAGACATAACGTTCGGCCGCGCGGCTGATGTCGTAGTCGGTGAAGGTAAGCAAGGGCGTGGTGCGCATCAGTTCGGCAATCTGTTCCATCGCGCCGTTTTCGCCTTTGGCACGATAGACATAGCAATGGCTGCCGGTGAATTGGGGGTCGGTATCGATGGTGAGGGTTACGGACGGCACACGGCCGTCGTATTGCAGGTCGGAGATGCGCAGGTAGTCGGCGGTGTCGAAGTCGTCGAATTGGAAGAAGATGATGGAGGAGAGGGCATGCAGGGTGTCGGTGCTGTTGTCCACCGTCAGATAGGCATGGAGGGCGGAGATAGAGAGGTCGGAGATGAGGGTGTCGAAGTCGAAAGGGCCGTCGGCGCCCACATGATGCACGTGCCAGGTGGTATCGCCGTCGAACTGATAATGGAGGGTATAGCCCCCGACACTGTCGGGCATGTTGATGTAGCGGTTCCACGAGCAGTGGAGCCGACGCGAACAGGGGATGGCCGAGAGGGAGAGATGGGGGTTATGGTAATAGGGGGTCAGGGGGCTGGCCTGAAAGCAGCTGTCAAAAGCCAGGATGCGGAAGTTGTATTCGTGGGCATCGCTGTCAATCAGTATTTCGGAACAGAGGTAGGTGGTGTTCAGCCG
Source organism: Bacteroidales bacterium (assembly GCA_017545365.1). The sequence continues at coordinate 29,728 of JAFWOP010000011.1, read as the reverse complement.
GCCCCACACGGTGTCGTAATCCCTGCAGGGAGAACCCATGCAGATGTAGTAGCCCATGACGTCGGTGTCGGGGCTGGGATACCAGCTGAGCCGTATTTGCGACAAGAGGGTATCGACAGTGCACACCCGCAGCGAGCAGGGCGACGTGGGCTGGTTGTCCTGGAAGAAAAGCCCGACGGCAGGGGACTGGAGGGTGGCGGTGTCTGAGAGGCCTTCGACATAATAGCTCACCGTGTCGCCACAAAGGGTGCGGTGGAGGGTGTCGAAATAGAAGGTGTCGGGCAATGAGGCGACGAGCACGAATACTTCCTCGTCGGGCATCTGGCGGTAGAGCTGGAAATGGCTTACGCCACTAGGCCGGTTCCAACCCAGCTGCCCCACATGGGAGTCCAGCACCACGGCCTGGGTGAACGCCAAGGGCTGTGCCGACAGGGGTTTTGCAGCCACAAGCAGCAAGAACAGGAGCATGAGGTGTGGGAACTGTTTCATTGTAACGACTGCATTTGAACAAGCTGGCGGTAGCGGCCGTCGTGTGCCATCAGCTCGGCATGGGAACCCTGCTCCACTATCCTCCCTTGCTCCAAGACTACGATGGTGTCGGCATGCTGGACGGTGGAGAGGCGGTGGGCAATCATCAGCACGGTGATGGGCGACTGGCCGGAGGTGCGGCGTGCGAGAAGGCCGTCGAGAGCCTGCTGCACCTGCCGTTCGTTTTTGGTGTCGAGGGCGCTGGTGGCCTCGTCGAAGATGAGTATTTCGGGGTTGCAAAGCAGCGCACGAGCGATGCTGAGGCGCTGACGTTGGCCGCCGCTCAGAAGCTGCCCGCCGTCGCCCACGGGGGTGTCGTAGCCTTCGGGCTGCTGGATGATGAAGTCGTGGGCACAGGCCATGCGTGCAGCCTGCTCCACTTGCTGCGGTGTGGCATCGGGGCGGCCGAAGGCTATGTTGTTTCGGATGGTGTCGTTGAAGAGTACCGTCTCCTGCGAAACGACGGCTACACGGCGGCGGAGCTCGGCAAGCGGACGGGCATAGAGGGATTGCCCCTCGAGGAAGATTTCGCCGCTGGTGCAATTGTAAAAGCCCATGAGCAAGTCGGCCATGGTGGATTTGCCCGAACCCGACGCACCTACCAGTGCGACGGTGCTGCCTTTGGGTATGGAAAGAGAAATATCGTGCAGCACCTCGGCTCCCGAACCGTAGTGGAAGCCCACATGGCGGAATTCCACCAGCGGCGGCTTTTCAGCAGAGGGGTTGCCGGTAGGAACGGAGCCAGCAACTTGTAGCACACAGTCCGCCTCGCTGTCCAACGACAAGATGTCCTTCAGCCGGTCGACACAGGCGCGCCCTTTCTTCATCTGCGATATAGCGGTGGTGAGCTCCTTGGAAGGGGGTATCATTAGGACGAACAGCATGATATACGAGACAAAAAGCTCAGGGGTGAGCCAGCCACCCCCCTGCAGCACCATGCTGGAACCAAAGAGCAGGATGCCCACCACCACACAGTTGCCCAAGAAGTCGCTCACGGGCGACGCCAGGTCGACCCTCCGCAACACACGGGTACGCAGGCGGGCGTAAAGCGCGTTGGACTCGCGGAAGCGGTGGTTGGAGAAGTCGATGGCAGTATAGGCTTTGATGACCTTCAGCCCCATGATGGTTTCCTCCATTAGGGAGGTGAGGAAGGCATTCCGCTCCTGCAGCTCGCGCGAGCTGCGACGGAGCCGGTGGGTGATGCCGGAGATGACAAAGACGATGAGGGGCAGCATGCAGAGGACAAAAAGGGTGAGCCGCGGGCTGATGTAGAAGAGCATGGCCAGATAGAGCAGCATGCTCACCAAGGCCGTCGCCAGCTGCTGCACCGAGTTGAGGGTGCTCTCCTCGTACTCGGTCATGTCGCTGCCGAAGCGGGCGAGGAAGTCGCCCTTGCGGCTGTTGTGGTAATAGCTCAGGGGCAGGTGCATGGCCTGATGGAAAAGGTCGTTGCGTATGTCGCGCACTACGCGGTTGCGCACCGAGGCCATCTGTGTCAGGGCAAAGTAGCTGAAGATGTTCTTGAAGGCATAGAGGCCGAACAGCACCAGCGAGAAATAGACGAGCGCCCTTCGAGGGCCGAACGAGGCAAGCCAGAGATAGAGCTCCTGCAGCCCCTGCGAGAGCAGGCTCCCGCCCCCGGTGGAAGGCACCATGGCCGCCGCATCGTTGGGCGGAAAGAGAATTTTCAAAAAGTCGGCCACCGACAACGCCGTGGCCATGGTGAAGACCACGGACAGCACCACGCATAACCCATACACCCCCAAGCGGGCAGCATAAGGTCGCATATAGTGCATAGTGAACGACATGGTGAAACAAGTGTTAAGAACTAAGAGCTAAGTGTTAAGAACTAAGCAGTCGGTGTATGGCTTCTACCCTACCCCTTAGTTCTTAACGCTTAGTTCTTACTGCAATGTGTACCCCAAATAATTGTGAGGAGTTATCTGGCGGATGCGTTGCTTCACTTCGGGCGACACATCCAGCGTTTCGACGAACTCGGCAATGGTCTGTGCGGTGACTTTCTGATTGGTGCGGGTCAGCTGCTTCAAGGCCTCGTAGGGGTTGGGGTATCCCACGGAGCGCAGGATGGTCTGCACCGCCTCTGCCACCACGGCCCAGTTGGCCTCCAGGTCGTCGTACAACGCCTGCTCGTTCAGCAATAGTTTGCCCATACCCTTCTGTATGGATGCCAGGGCGATGAGCGTGTGGGCGACGGGGACGCCGATGTTGCGGCTCACGGTGGAGTCGGTGAGGTCGCGCTGCATGCGCGAGATGGGGAGCTTATGGCTCAGATGTTCGAAGATGGCATTGGCAAGGCCCAGGTTGCCCTCGGCATTCTCGAAGTCGATAGGGTTCACCTTGTGGGGCATGGCCGAGGAGCCGACCTCGCCAGCTTTGATTTTCTGCTTGAAATACTCCATTGAGACGTATGTCCAAATATCGCGGCAGAAGTCGGTGAGAATGACGTTGAGACGCTTGCAGTTGTCGAAATAGGCGGCCATGTTGTCGTAGTTCTCAATCTGGGTGGTGAACTGCTGGCGTTCGAGCCCCAGATGGTTGGACACAAAGTCGTTGGCGAAAGCCTGCCAGTCCACTTCGGGGAATGCCGCCCGGTGGGCGTTGAAGTTGCCTGTCGCACCGCCGAACTTGGCAGAGAAAGGCATCTTGAACCATTCCATCTGCCGACGCATACGGTAGGCAAACACCATCACCTCCTTGCCCAACGAGGTGGGCGAGGCGGGCTGGCCATGGGTGTGGGCCAGCATGGGCACATCTTTCCACTCCTGAGCACGCTGTTCAAGCAGCTCCAGCACCGTCTGATACTGAGGCAGCAGCACCTGCTCGTGGCACTCCTTGAGCGACAGTGGCACCGAGGTGTTGTTGATGTCTTGCGAGGTGAGGCCGAAATGGACAAACTCCTTGTAGGGCTCCAGCTGCAAAGTATCGAAGCGGCGTTTGATGAAATACTCCACCGCCTTCACATCATGGTTGGTGGTCTTCTCTATTTCTTTCACCTCCTGAGCTTCCGCATCGCCGAAGGTGAGGTAAATCTGACGCAGCTGGTCGGGCAGCTGGGGGCGTTCGGCCAAAAGGCCTTTAATGGGCAGCTGGGGCAGGCTCCCTAAGGCGATAAAATACTCTATTTCCACACGCACGCGGTAGCGTATCAGAGCCTCCTCGGAGAAATAGGCCGCCAGGGGCTCAACCTTGCTACGATAGCGGCCATCTATAGGTGATATAGCATTCAGACTGTTCATGGTTATTGTAGGTTAGAGGTTATAATGGTGAACTAAAGACTATAAGGTTAGGGTTTATCCAGGTGTGGCAGCCCACTCTTAGTTCTTACTTCATTTCAGAACTTCTTGTCCTTCTCGTCGGTGGCATTCAGCAGCTGGCTGTTCATGAAGGTGTGCTTCTCCAGCAGCCGCTCGATTTTGTGGTCGTGGGTGGCGTCGATTAGTGCCTGGGCATAGATGGTGTTGTGCATATCGGTGCCCATAAACTCCACCCATCCGTTCTCAATCATCTCGAAAGCCTTACGGCGGGGACCTTCGCCATAAAAGCCCGAAAGGGAGAGGATGTTGATTTGGAAATAGATGCCCATATCCTTCAGGTGCTGCAACACATGGGACGAAGAGCTGTAATAAGGGTAACGCTCGGGGTGGGCCAGTATGATGTCGTACTCCTTCATCTGGAGGTCGAACATCACCTGGTCGAGACCCAGCACCTGCTGGTGCAGGGAGAACTCCACCAGCACATACTTGCCACCGACCAGGAGAAACTTGCTGGAAGCAATCCTGTCGTTGAAGCCCGTATCCACACGATACTCACCAGCTACTCCCGCCAGATGGGGGCCGTCATAATTGCCATGGCTGGCAATGTCGAGCTTCAGGTCGGCAAAGCGGTTCTGGATATCCCCCTCCTCGTTGGGGAAACGGGGTATCTGGTAGTGGGGGGTGATAATGACATTCTCAAACCCCGCTGCCTTCATCACCCGAAGGCAGGTCACCGTCTCTTCCTCGCTCTTCGACCCGTCGTCCACACGGGGCAGCAGATGGCAGTGCATATCGGTGCCTAACGGCGCGAAAATAGGCCGTGCCACCTTCGGTTTTGATTTAAATATGTTAAACATAATGCTATACTTTTAATTAATCTATTCTTTCAATAACAGCACCGAGCTTCCGCAGACGCTCGTCGATATGCTGGTAGCCACGGTCTATCTGCTCGATATTGTCGATACGGCTCCTGCCGTCGGCCGAGAGGGCAGCCAAAAGCAACGCCACACCGGCACGAATATCGGGCGACGACATGCGCACGCCGCGCAGGCGGTGTTCCCAATCCAAGCCTATCACGGTAGCACGGTGAGGGTCGCACAGGATGATTTGCGCGCCCATGTCTATTAACTTGTCCACAAAGAAGAGGCGGCTTTCGAACATCTTCTGATGAATCAGCACACTGCCCCTGGCCTGCGTGGCCACCACCAGCGCAATACTTATCAAGTCGGGCGTGAACCCGGGCCACGGGGCATCGGCCACCGTCATGATAGAGCCGTCCATGAAACGCTCAATCTCGTAGTGGTCGCGAGCCGGGACAAAAAGGTCGTCGCCCTTCTGCCACACCTCTATGCCCAAGCGGCGGAACACTTGCGGTATGAGTCCCAGATGTTCGATGCCCACATTGCGGATAGTGATGTCGCTCTGGGTCATGGCAGCCATGCCTATGAACGAGCCCACCTCAATCATATCGGGCAGCAACCTGTGACGGCAGCCCCGCAGCGACTTCACCCCATGAATGGTCAGCAGGTTGGAACCCACCCCTTCAATCTCGGCACCCATGCTGTTGAGCATCTTGCACAATTGGTAAACATAGGGTTCGCAAGCGGCATTCATGATAGTGCTGGTACCTTCGGCCAAGACAGCGGCCATGATGATATTGGCGGTGCCAGTCACCGAAGCCTCGTCCAACAGCATGTAGCATCCTTGGAGTTTTTCGGCCGCCACGCGGTAGCCACCACGGCGATAGCTGACTGTGGCACCCAGCTTTTCCATACCTAGGAAGTGGGTGTCCAGTCTTCGGCGTCCTATCTTGTCACCTCCTGGCTGCGGCACTAGAGCGCGCCCATAGCGAGCAAGCAGCGGACCTACGAGCATGATGGAACCCCGCAGGGCCGTGGCCTGATGGGCAAACTCCTCGCTCTCGAGCGCATCGAGATTCACCTCGTCGGCTTGGAACTCATAGTTGCGGCCGTCGGTGAGAAGGGTGCTGTCCTCGTTGAGCCTACGCACCTTCACCCTTAACAGCTGCAACAAATCTATGAGTTTGTTGACATCGCGGATGTCGGGGATGTTCTCGATAACCACACGTTCGCCAGTTAACAACACAGCACATAGTACCTGCAAGGCCTCATTCTTGGCCCCTTGGGGTTGAATGTCGCCATGCAGCTTGTAGCCTCCTTCTATTTCGAACGATGACATATTCTTTATTCTAGAGTTTTTGGTTAGAGGTCAGGGGTTATTAGGTAGGTGTCTGGGGGCGGCAGCCGATGCTTAGTTCTTACTTCAAGAGGGTGAGGCGGCCGACTTTAACCTTTCAGCTCTAATCTCTAACCTTTTATAATCAGAACTGCTGTTGTTTCTGTTTCTTTTTCTTCTTCTTGCGGGTACCGTTGTTGCGACGCTCGTCGTCGGTGCCAGCCAGATACTCGCGTACCTCATGGTATTCGAAGTCCTCCGGCACATGCAGCCGTCCACCTGAGATGCCTTCGAGCTGAAGGCTGATTAGCTGGTCTTCCACCGAGTCGTGGTTCCAAAGCAGATAATCGCGTTTCATAGCATGTGCCAAGAGGCCGACCAACTCGTCGCGTTCTTCCCCTTCGGGATAATCTGCCACCCGTTTTATCATGCTCTCCATCACTGAACCATAATGGCGGTAGCGGGTTTTTCCTTGGTTGTATCCCAATGGGCGTGGGGTGAACTCCACCGACTCCTCACGCGATATTTCGTATGGCATATCCACATCCAGTTCCCAATTGGAAAGAATCATCAGATGAACCCAAAATTTACGTTTGTAATCTTCTGAATCCTTCGGATCGGTGCTATTATGCGACATTATATCCACTATAGCCTCCGCCATACTGTTACGTTTGTCACGATCCTCTATTGTTTTGGCATACTCAATCAGTTTGTAAATATTGCGCCCGTAGTCGTTAATCTTGAGTTTTGGTCGCTGTGTGTTATATTCCATTTTACAATATTAAAAGTTTCTTTTTACTTCTGTCAATACAATTAATCAATAACAACCTCCGAAAAACAGGGGGCTGTAGGGTGATGCCATGCGATAATAGTCGGTAGGCGAAACACACATGCCCCATGGGCCACAGCCCCCATGCATCCACGTATCGTAGAAGAGGTAGGGCATGGTGCCATACTCGTCGCGGACATAGGTGAATGAGAGGTGGAGGAAACTATCGTTTCGGAAACGGTATGATGCCGCAGCCGACACGGCGGTGGCCGAAACATCGAAGCTGCTGCCATTGCCAAAGCCGTAGATTGGGGCGTAGGTGCCGCCCAGATGATAGACTGATGCTGCCAGCCACAAACGGTCTGTTACCTGATATTGCGCTGCCACATGAGCCGAGGCAATGCCTGTGCCGCCGTTGCGATGCTTATAGGGGGCGAGATCTTTGGTCGGAGAAGAAAACATATAGTTCGGATTGAGCCCCATATCGGTAGTGATACGAAATCCGGCATTGATAGTCCAACGGTCGTTGGGTCGGAAAGTGAGCGAGGGCGCTACGGAAGTGTAGAGACGATTGTCGCCATAACTGCTGCCTACGAAGCCGGTGCTGACCGACAGATGGGGTTCCCACTTGGGCAGGGTCACTGTGTCGGCTTGGCTCCGCCACTGCGCCCTTGAGGGCACGGCCGCCGCCAAAAAGAATAGCAGCAGCACCCCTATTTGATATTTTTTCCTGTTCTTCATGACACTATTTTTCTAGTCAGATTATAATGTAACGTGCGTACGCGTATTTTATTGTACTCACAACTCCATTAATTTTTTGAACGGTGCCGGATAAGGCGTTTCAAACTTCAAGTACTTGCCTGTCACCGGGTGTTTGAATCCCAACCTGAAGGCATGAAGTGCCAGACGGTTGATGGGAGAAATATCATCTTTGTAGCCATACATGGGATCATGCACCACTGGATGTTTCTCCTCGCGAAGATGCACCCTGATTTGATTTCTTCGGCCGGTGTCTAGCTTTAGTTCTAGCAGAGAATAGCGCCTGCTATACTTTATCACCTTGTAGTGTGTGACAGCCAGTTTCCCCCCGTTGTCGGTTGGTGAAGAAAGCACACAGTATTCACCATCGGTAAGCCAGGACTTGATGGTGCCTTCGGATGGTTCGATTTTGCCCCAGGCCACTGCCACGTATGCCCTGTCGTTGACCAAGCCTTTCCAATCGGCTTCGAATAATTGCGACACTTTCTTTGACTTGGACACCACCATCAAACCAGAGGTGTCGCGGTCGAGCCTATGGACGATATGCGCAGTGCAACGTTGATGCGTCACTGACAAATAATGGTTCAAGACTGAGATGACCGTAGTGTCGCCTGGCTTTTTGCTATACGAAAGCAACCCTTCATGTTTGTTCACCACAAGCAGGTGTTCGTCCTCATACACAATATCCAAATCGAGCGGTTTGAAACGTTCTTTGAACCCTGTTTTCTTGATAGCGACCACCATGCCCGCCTGCAAGGGGTAATTATACTGACTCACACGTCTTCCGTCCACAAAAACATTGTGTGCCAAAAGCTCTTTGACCTTTGAACGGCTACTGTCAGGCATCTGTTCCACCAAGAATTGAAGGAGCATGCACTGGGCTTTAACCTTGTATTCTACTTGTTTCACGTGAAACATTCATTTTTATAGGTTATCAACATTATTCTCCGAGTTATCAACCATCACTTTTCCCCTACTCCTCCGTCTCATACAAATTCAAAAACTCATAAGGGTTTCCTATATTCTCTATGAACTTCATCATGTCGGCATTGCTTATCACCAATGAAGCTGTATTGTCGTTCGGATGAAAACTCACCTTCTCGACTTTACGTAATTCATTGTCCACAAATAAAGTGACTTCATGATTAACGTCGTTCACCAAAGTGAACAACGACACGGAACCCGGCCTCACACCCAAATACTTCATCATCCTTTCTGGTGAGGCAAATGATAACTTGCCTTGATGCAGTTTGTGCTCTATGTCGTGAATATCCATGCTGTGCCGAGAATCCATTATTACTAAGTAATGGCGGTTTCCTTTATGATTTCTAAAGAAAAGATTTTTGCACAACACTGTCCCTTCGCCTCGATAAAATTGCGTCGCAATTTCGATAGTTGGTGCTTCAGGGTGTTCGTAGTAGTCGAACTGAATACCTAGTTTTGACAAATAGTCATAAACTTGTTGTTGTCCCCTCATTTGATGATGCCTAATTGTTTCGACATTTCAAGCATCCTCACTATGGGCTTCTTAGCGCGGTCAATGAGTTCGGGCGACATCACTATTTCGGGCTTCTCATCTCTGAGGCACAGATATAGTTTTTCCAAAGTGTTTAGCTTCATATATGAGCAGTCGGCACAGCTACAACTGTCTCCCGAAGGCACTACGATAAACTCTTTGTCGGGATTGTTTTTACGCATCTCATACAGAATACCTGTCTCGGTAGCCACGATGAACTTCTTTTTGTCTGAATTCTGAATATAGTTGAGCATTGCTTTGGTGCTTCCAACAAAGTCAGCCACCTTGAGTAGGGCTCCGTTACACTCGGGATGGGCTATCACAGAAGCATCGGGATGTTGCTGACGCAACTTGAGCACGCTTTCCGCCTGTAGAGCGTCGTGGACAGTACACACACCGTCCCACAACAACATATTTCGACCCGTGACGCTGTTTATATAACCCCCGAGATTTTTATCTGGGGCAAATATTATTTTCTGGTCTTCTGGTAAGGAACACACCAACTTCTCGGCGTTTCCGGAAGTACAAATCAAGTCCGACAATGCTTTGATTTCAGCCGAACAATTGATATATGAAATAACTATATGGTCGGGATGCTGAGCTTTGAACTGCGCAAAAGCCTCCCCCTCGCAACTTTCAGCCAGAGAACAGCTGGCTTCCATATCGGGCAAGAGCACTTTACGCGAAGGGTTAAGGATTTTAGCCGTTTCAGCCATAAAATGAACTCCGCAGAAAACAATGATGTCATTGTCACTATCCTGCGCCTTCTGAGCCAATGCAAGACTGTCGCCTATGTAGTCCGACAACTCTTGTATCTCATCACGCTGATAATAATGTCCCAAAATGACAGCATTCTTTTCCTTTTTCAAACGGATTATCTCCTGTTTCAAAAAAACATCATCCATATCTTGTAGATTTTGTGTCCGTTATAAAGTATTCACCATTGAGAATGAATTATTCTAAAATGCAAAAATACGAAAAATAATCGGATTATTTCATGTCTAAAGACATTTTAACCTAAATATGTGTGACATAGATGGGCTTAAATAACCATTCCAATGTTCTATACATGCTAATGGTGGCTCTTATAGAATAATTTTATTTTATTCCTTTAAAATATTTTTCTTTATCTTTTATTGTCAGTTTTGTTAGTAACTAGGTTAATGGATGTTTTAATCTCAATAGTTTTCAATAGTAATGAACATTTTATTTGGCTGCAAATCATTTCTGGATAAGATTATGGATGTTTTTTAACTGCATGTTGATATCGATGCAAACAGCCTTTTGTTAAGAATGCGAAGTGCCGTTACGGCATCTTATTTTTGTTGAAAAAGATGGAAAAATTGTTTTTTTTTCAACATTTTCAACTGCCATTTATGTTTTCATTTTTTATCTACATTGTTTTCAAATGCTTTTCAACATTTTGTGTTGATATTTTTATTTGCCTGATATTCTTGATTGTATATTGACGGTTAAAAACATGTGGAAAAGTAAATCGTTTTTAAATTGAGTGTATTACGTATTTGTTGTATCTTTGCAAATGGAAAGTTTTTTTAAACATGTTTGGTTATGAAAGAAATAATCGCTATGGCTTGCGACCATGCAGGATATGAATTGAAAGAAATAGTAAAACACTACCTTGAGGATAAGGGTTTTGGGGTGAAAGATTTCGGCACTGACAGTGCTGAAAGTGTCGATTATCCCGATTATGCGCACTTGTTGGGCAGTGCCATCAATAAGGGTGAATACCGTCGCGGTATCGTGATTTGTGGTAGCGGCAACGGTGTCCAGATGACCGTGAACAAATATCTTCATGTGCGTTGTGCCCTTTGTTGGACTCCTGAGATATCCCATCTCGGTCGCCAGCACAACGATTGTAACGTGATTTCGTTGCCCGCGCGGTTCATAGATAAAAACACTGCGTTGCAAATCGTGGACGAGTTTTTGAACACCAATTTCGAAGGTGGAAGGCATCAGCGGAGGGTTGAAAAAATTAGTATGTTAAAGCAATAGTTTTACAAATGTCAACAATAAGTCCTTCTGTCGAAATCCAAGATGGGTTGCGACGAGTTTTCACATGTATTGACAACACCACGCTCGAAGGCAGCGACACTCATGAGCGTGTGGAACAACTGTGCCATCGCTCGATGGAACTTCACGACGATGCTCGTGGTGTAGGCCATGTGGCAGCCGTGTGTGTCTATCCTGTGTTTGTACGGCAAGCATGCAAGATTCTTAGCAACAGTGGTATACGTGTGGCTTCTGTGGCAGGGGCTTTCCCTTTTGGGCAGTCGCCGTTGGAGGTGAAGCTGCATGAGGTGAAGTATGCTGTTGATGAAGGTGCTGATGAAATAGATATGGTTATATCCAGAGGCTCTTTCCTCGAAGGTGACTATAACAAAGTTTCCGACGAAATTGCTGCAATACGCGAGATTGCCAAAGGCCGAACGTTAAAAGTCATATTGGAAACGGGTGAGCTGAAGACACCGGAGAATATCATGAAGGCCTCAGAGTTGGCGATTGATGCAGGGGCAGACTTTATTAAGACATCGACAGGTAAGATAGCCATCTCGGCTACCTTAGAAGCTGCTGAGGCAATGCTCACGACTATAAAAAAACATTATGAGCAGACGGGAAAGAGGATTGGTTTCAAGGCCGCAGGCGGTATTTCCACACCCGATGAAGTGTTAAAATACTATCAGCTCACTGAGCGTATTATGGGTATAGAATATATTAGCAACCAGTTTTTTAGAATTGGTGCCAGCCGACTGACTGAAAAACTTTTCTCTTTTTTAACACAGTGAGTTTTTCTTAATGTGGGATTTTTTTTGTTATTTTGCATCCTTAATACTAATTGTTTTTAATAGATGAAACCACTCCAATCTAAACTAGCAAGGTATACTGCCCCCCAGGAGGCTAAGGCCAAGGGCATATACCCGTATTTTACCCCTATTTCTTCGGAACAGAACACTGAAGTGCTGGTGGGTCAGAAGAGGGTGCTGATGTTCGGTTCTAACTCTTACCTGGGTTTGACGAATCATCCGAAAATCAAAGAGGCTGCCAAAGCCGCCATCGACAAGTATGGCACAGGCTGTGCCGGATCGCCTTTCTTGAATGGAACGTTGGACATACACATACAGCTGCAGGACGAGTTGGCGGAGTTTATGGGTAAGGATGGAGTTATGCTCTTCTCTGCTGGTTTTCAGGCTAATTCAGGCACAATCCCTTGTGTGGTGGGTCGAAACGACTACCTCATCTACGACGAGTTGGACCATGCTTCGATTATGGAGGGGAAGCTGATTACCTTTGCCACCACGTTGAAATACAAACATTGTAATATGGAGGATTTGGAGCGCGTGCTGCAACGTTGCCCCTTGGAGGCTTCGAAACTGGTGGTGACCGACGGCGTGTTTTCCATGGAAGGCGATGTGGCCCCGATTGCTAAGATGGTGGAACTGTGCGAAAAATACCAAGCCACACTGATGGTCGATGAGGCCCACGGGCTGGGTGTGTTCGGTCGTGAGGGTCGCGGCACCTGCGACCATTTCAACCTCCTGCCAAACGTGGAGATGGTGATGGGCACCTTCTCTAAGTCTTTGGCATCGGTGGGCGGCTTCATCGCTGCCGACAAGGAAACTATCAACTTCATGAAGCATAATGTAAGGCCTTATATCTTCACCGCTTCCATTCCGCCGTCGGCAACGGCATCGGTTCTGGCAGCTCTGCACATCATGCGCAGCGAGCCAGAGCGCAACGCAGCCCTCTGGGACAACACCAACTATGCCATGAAATCGTTCCGCGACCTGGGCTTCGAAATTGGAAACACACAAACTCCTATCATCCCCCTGTTTGTGCGCAACACCGACAAGACGTTCATCCTCACCCATATGCTCTTCGAAGAGGGCGTGTTCGTAACCCCGGTTATCCCGCCTGCCGTGCCCTCCGAGGACACGCTGATTCGTTTTGCCCTCATGGCCACCCACACCCATCAGCAGATTGATTTCGCTGTGGAGAAGATTTACAAGTGTTTCAAACAGTTGGAAATTCTATAAAGCTGGGAATTAAAAGTCAAAAAGAGGCTTCTTCAGCCATAGAATACTCAGTTTTCAACGCTTAACTTCAATAATATTGCCTATGGAAAATATTGTTATCACCGAAGTTACATCATCTGCGCAGTTGCGCCGGTTTATCAAGTTCCCCAACCGTCTGTTCAAGGATGTGCCCACCTATATTCCGCCTCTGATGAGCGACGAGCGGGCACTCCTGACCTCGAAAAACCCTTCCCTCGACCATTGCGACCTGCAGCTGTGGCTCGCTTGTCGTGGCAAGGAGGTGGTGGGCCGTGTGGCCGGCATCATCAACCATTCGGTCAACGAGCGTTGGAGCAAGAAAGCCGTGCGTTTCGGATGGTTCGATTTCGTCGAAGATTACGATGTTTTCACCAAGCTTCTCAACACCGTGTCGGAGTGGGGAAAAGGCAAGGGCATGGACCAGGTTGAGGGTCCTTTCGGCTTCACCGATATGGATAAAGAGTGCTGGGTAATCGAGGGTTTCGACCAGCGCCAGAACATCAGCACGCTCTACAACCCCAAATACTATATCGACTTTGTGCAACGTGCAGGACTGGAAATCACCTGCCAATGGGCACAGTATCAGATACCTGCTTCGCAGCCCGTACCCGACAAGGTGAACCGTATCAACGAACTGATTCTTCAGAAGTACCAACTGAGGCTCTTGAAATTCAAATCGCGCAAAGAGGTATACCCCTATGCCCGTAAGTTCTTCCTGGCCATCAATGCTGCTTTCAAAGACCTCTACGACTTTGTCCCCCTTACTGACAAGGAAATCGACGTGTACATCAAGGAATATTTTCCTTTCATCAATCTGGAGTTTGCCAACTTTGTAGTGGACAAGGATGACAACCTGGTGGCTTTCGGCCTCAGCATCCCCGACCTAAACGACGCTTATATGAAGGCCAACGGACATCTCTTCCCTTTCGGTTGGTTTCATATCCTCAAGGCTTTGCGTAGGTTTAAGGACATCGATTTGCTGCTCAATGGCGTGCATCCCGACTGGCAGAAACGCGGTGTGCATTCCATCTATTATGCCGAGATGAACAAGAACGCCATCAAGTATAACCTCCGTTGGGCTTACAGCAACCCGCAGATTATCGGCAACGAGGCGCAGCGCATCTGGGAGACCACCTATCAGTCAACCCCGATGATTAAGCGGGCCGTATTCCGCAAGAAGATATAGATTGCATGTCATAGATATGCAGTCAGATAAGTAGTTCTCAACTACTCCTACGCCTCATCTTTAACAGAGGAGGTCAGCTTCCGTAGTAGCTGCGCAAAATAGCCACATTCCAATTGCCTGGAATCAGGCGTTTCAGCACTACAGAGAGCCTCTGTTCCAGATTGGCGACGCAATAACGCAGCCGTGGGCGGCGAGCATCCACTATTCCTTCCACCTTTTTGGCCATATATTCGGGCTTCAGACCGTCTATCTCCTCCTTCTCGAACCTCTCCCTCACCTTGGCAAAAACAGGGCCGTAATCGGGGTCTTTGAGCGTCGTTTCCGAGTTTACGCGCACTGCTGTAAACCCGGTGGCAAAATCGCCTGGTTCCACCAGCGATACCGATATGCCGAATCGTTTCACCTCCGCACTCAGAGCCTCAGAGAAACCCTCGATGGCAAATTTGGAGCAACTGTAAAACCCTTGGTAGGGGATGCCCTCGATACCCGCTATAGAGCTGAAATTGATTATTTTCCCCTGCCGTTGCCGCCGCATGTAGGGCAGCACTTTCTGGCACACGTTCACGCAGCCGTAAAAGTTGGTCTCCATCTGTAGACGTATCTCCTCCCACGAGGTCAGCTCCAAGGCTCCCCCCAACCCCATTCCGGCGTTGTTGATGAGCACGTCGATGCGCCCTTCATTTTCGTATATCTCTTTGGTTAATAGCTCTATACGTTCCATATCGCGGATGTCGCCCTGTCGGTAGTGAATCCTGTCGTGTTGCATCTCTCGACGGCAGATGCCGTAGACCGTGTGACCATGTTCTGACAGCCGCTCGGCGATGGCCTTCCCAAAGCCTGATGATGCGCCCGTGATGATAATTACTTTGCCCATTTTACCAGTTATTTTTCGGCTGCAAAGATACGAATAATTCTCAATTCCGCTGCTATTTAATAGCGTAATATCTGTTTTTCAGCCGCTCCCCCTCCCCTCTTCCGCCTTTCTTCCGCCTTTTCTGCCACAATTTTACCCTTTTTTTAGGATGATATATCCTAAAAAATATCTTGCATAGGTTCTAAATTTATCATATAAAAGGCGAAGTCGCCGCTTCAGTAGAGTCATACAGGGTGGATGAAGTGTCCTTTCTTCACTTTTCAACGGGTTCCTCTCGCTGGTTGGTGCAGGGCAAACGCATCAAATATATGATAGATGGGTTCTATTAATTCATTTTTGAGAGGGCGTCTCTCCGGCACGTCCAGACTTACTTATCGGATAATCCACACATTACAAATGTGGGAGTTCTACAATACGGTGCTACATCTTGGCAAAGCAAGTGGAACCTGCTCTGCTCTCGACGTTTGCAACGCTATTGTGAGTTTGCCCCTTCGGGGCAATTTGTAGAAGTTCCCAATAACGATTCTTTTGTTTCTGGAAGGGCGTTGCCCTAGGTTATGTATGTTCCAGCCTTTTGGGTTGGGGTAGGAGGCGCATTGCAACACATCGTATATGAGCCTTCGGCATACATCACAACCGATTTTTGATGCGTCTGCCCTGCTGGTTGGTAATTATTTTTTGTGTTATGCCAAAAAAAGGTCGTATCTTTGCAAATTAATTCTTTCGCGTGCAGAAAAAGGACACCATACGACAGCATCTCGACCAGTTCATCCGTAAATACTACAAGAACAGGATGATAAAAGGCATTATCTATGCCCTGACCCTCCTGTTATCCCTATTTTTTGTGATGGCTGTATTGGAGCATTTCGGTTATTTTGGCTCCGTCATTCGCGCCATTCTTTTTTGGACTTATCTGTTGTTGGGGCTTCTGTTGCTCACTTATTACGTCTTTGTCCCTTTGGCAAAGATGTTTCGTTTGGGCAGGGTCATCTCATACGAGGAAGCTGCCCGAATTATCGGCCGTCACTTCCCCGAAGTGCAAGACAAGTTACTCAACCTCCTCCAGTTACAGCAGCGTGGTCAGGATGAGGACAACGACCTTCTTGCTGCCGCCATTACTCAGAAAACCACGCAGCTGACACCTGTACCTTTCAATCAGGCTATCGACCTAAGAGCAAATCACAAGTATTTGAAATACCTTCTCATACCTGTTGTTTTGATTCTTGTGGTGCTTTTTATCTCCCCCAAAATGCTCACCGAGTCCTCACATCGTATCACACATTATAACACTCAGTTCGAACGACCCGCGCCCTACCGCTTTGTTATTGACAACCCTTCGTTGGAAGTGCCTCAACAGGAGGATTTTGAGCTTCGAGTGTCTGTCGAGGGCGACGCTGTTCCTGCCGAGGCGTTTATCAATATCGAGGGTATTATCTATAAAATGCAGCAGGTGGATAAGTCGCACTATACCTATCTGTTCAAGACAGTCCAGCGTAGTTGTACCTTCAATTTTCAAGCTCCAGAAGTCACTTCGGTGCAGTATGAACTGAAGGTTTTTCCAAAGCCTACCGTGGTTGATTTCCGCGCACACCTCTCCTACCCTGCCTATATCAATAAACCCTCCGAAGTGTTGTCGAACGAGGGCGATATGACTGTTCCTCAAGGAACAACGGTCAAATGGTTCTTTCAGACAAGGGATGTGGATACGCTATACTTCTTTATAGATGAGGGTGTTAAAGCCCTTGCCCCTGATGCTAACGGACGTGTGGAATTGTCTCTTCGAGCCCTGCGGACTTTCTCCTATGGTTTCTCCTCCGTCAACCACTATGCCCCCCATTCCGACACCTTGCAATATGCCATCACCACCGTCGATGATGCTTTTCCGATGATTGCGGCAGTCGAATTGCGCGACACCAGTATGGACGACCGCCTTTTCTTTCATGGCCGTATTAAGGATGATTATGGATTCACCAAACTTGAGTTTAAAGTAGTGAAAACCAATCAGTCGGACACTTCATTGAAGGAGGTTGTCAGTTTCCCTGTCGCACTGGGCAAGGAGACGGTGCAAGAGTTTAATTATTCGTTCAACCTCAATGAGTTCGTATTGAACCCTGGCGACAGGATGACCTATTATTTCGAGGTGTGGGACAATGATGGTATTCATGGCCCCAAGTCAGCCACTTCACAGCATTTTGAGTTGCAAGTACCCACCGAGAAAGAGTTGGATAATATCCTCTCTCAGAATAGCAACGAGGCTCAGGAACAAGCCCAGAAGTCAATGTCCGAACTCAAACGTATGCAAGAGGACATCAATGAGTTAATGCGCAAATTGGTCGATAAGAAAGAGTTTGACTGGCAGGATAAGAAAGACCTGCAGGAGTTGGCAAAGAAGCAGCAACAGGTGAAAGAGATGCTCCAACAGATGCAGCAACAGCTGAACGAGAACAAAAAGCTTGAGCAGAAGTATAAAGACCAGAGCGAGAAGCTGATGGAGAAACAGCGCGAACTGGATAAGCTGATGAACGAGGTGATGAATGATGAGATGAAGCAGATGATGCAAGAGATTGAGAAGATGATGCAGGAATTGGATAAGGACAAGGTGCAGGAACAGCTTGAACAATTGAAACTTGACAACCAAGAGTTGGAAAAGCAGCTCGACCAAAACATCGAGCTTATGAAGCGTCTTGAGATGGAGAAACGGGTTGAAGATGCCGTTCAGAAGACTGAGCAACTGGCCGACAGGCAACGCGAGCTTTCCGAGCGTACGCAGGATGCAAAATCCAAGGATGAGAAGGATAAGATGCTTAAGGAGCAGCAGGATTTGTCCAATCAGTTTGACCAGTTGCGTCAGGAACTCAACCAAATACAAAAGGACTATAAAGAGATTGATAAAGACTTGAATTTCAAGTTAGACCAGCAGCTGATGGATCAGATTGACCAGAACCAGGAAGGTGCTGAGAAGAGTCTTGATAAGGGTAAGTCAAAGGATGCCTCCAAGCAGCAAAAGAATGCATCTGACCAGTTGAATCAACTCTCTGAGCAGTTAGCCGAAGCGCAACAGGACATCGAACAGCAGGATTTGGCCGAAGATGCCGAGATGGTAAGACAGCTGTTGAAGAATCTGGTGCGTCTCTCCTTCAACCAGGAATCGTTGATTTCTAAAGTGCGTAACATCCTCATTCAAGACCCGCAGTATCAGTCTATTATTATTGAGCAGAACAAAATCAAGGATGATTTCCACAGCGTGGAAGACTCTCTCCGCGCCATAGCCAAACGGCAGCTGAGTGTCGCCAGGGTAATTAATAAGAATGTCGCAGATGTCAATAGCAGTATAGCCCGTTCCCTGTCTGAATTGTTGAATATGAATCAGTCGTTCTATGGGACATATAAAAACACTCAAGCCTCATCTTCAATGCAATACGCTATGACGTCGTTCAACAATCTGGCTTTGGTCTTGGCTGAGTCTCTCGACCAGATGCAGAATCAGATGCGTCAGAATCAGCAGCAGAAGAAGAGCGGGAGTTGCAAAAATCCAGGCATGAAGAAGCAGGGCAACTGTAGCAATCCCGGCAAAGGAAAGCCTTCTGCTAAGTCGATGAAGCAGATGCAACAAGAACTCAACAAACAGATGGAGGCTCTCAAGAAACAGCTCGACAAACAAGGTAAGAATTCTCCCAATGGTCGTAAGAAAATTGGCGACCGTGGCAGTATGCAGTTGAGCGAGGAGTTTGCCCGTATGGCTGCCCAACAGGAGATGATACGTCGTATGATGCAGGAATATGGTCAGGAAATGAAGCAGAGTGATGCTGGGAATGCCAAGTTGGCCAAAGAAATTGACCAGATGATGCGTCAGATGGAACAGACTGAAACAGACTTGGTTAACCGCGTTATCTCTCAGCAGACAATCAAGCGGCAGCAGCAGATTATGTCGCGTATGCTGGAGCATGAGAAGGCCGAGATGCAGCGCGAGAAAGAGGAGCGTAGGGAAAGCCGTGAAGGCAATGAGCAACGCCACCAACCCTCACCCTCCGATTTGGAACAATTCCAGCGTCTTCAGGACAAAAATATGGAGCTTTTCCGTTCTGTACCCCCTACCCTTTCGCCTTATTATAAGTCCAAAGTCAATGATTATTTCTATAAATTCTAGCCATTATTTAAAAATTCAAAAATATTTCGTATCTTTGTAGTTGTGGAATTTGCATGCTGAAACCATGGAAAGAATTGTTATACAGAAAGATAATGTCAATTTGATGCCTGTCGATGCCTTTATAAGAGGCATCTGCGACGAATGCCATATTGACAATTATTACGCTACGATATCTGTTGCCGTTACGAAATCTATCGAGGTGGCATTATCGTCCAAAGCCAATGCAGGTTCTGATGATAATGTACTGATAGACTTTGCTTATAGTCCTTTTGGTATCTTATTTACAATTGTAAATTCCACCGGGTGTTTCAATATAGGCAATGAGTCGATGGAACTCCCCTCCATGTTGGCCGATAAGGTTGTCGTCTCTGACAACAAGTCCAGGGTTCAACTGTTCTTTTCGGTAAGGGGCATCGATGCCGCTGAGGCATCCCGTCGGGTGGCGGTGTTGAATCAATTCTACAAGGTGGCCTCAACCGAAAAGGTCTATGCTTAAATGACACTTTATTCTTGTCGGATAAGTCAATGAGATTTTTGCATGCAGTGCAATCCCTCACGGATTTGTTTTTAAGACAAGGAAAACGAGGAAAAAGATGATAAACGAGCTTTTAAACAACTGATTTGTAGAGGTAAATGATGGGCTTAGCTTTATTCAATCTTCTCCCCCTAAAAAAGTAGAATCGCCCCTCCCCTACTTTTTTTCTCAATTTCATCATCAATTATACAAAGAAGGATATGGCAATTAGTTTTTCGACAGAAAATCTCGATTTCGAACTAGAAGATAAGGCTAGAGTTAAAAAATGGATATCTGAGATTGTGAAAGCTCAAGGCAAAAAGGTGGGACAGATTGGGTATCTCTTTTGTAATGATGCTTATTTAATTCAGGTCAATCGCGAGTATCTCAACCATGACACCTATACCGACATTATCACCTTCGACTATGTCGTGGGTGATATTATTTCTGGTGATATCATGATTAGTGTGGAACGCGTTATGGAGAATGCTTCGCAGTTCAACACTTCGTTCGAACAAGAATTGCACCGCGTCATCATCCATGGCATCCTTCACCTGTTGGGACAAAAAGATAAGTCGGAATTAGAGGCTGCTCAAATGAGAAAAAAGGAAGAGGATGCATTAGTTTTGTGGAATACAATAGTTTAATATATTTGTTCCGTGTGAAACAGTACTATTTTTACACTCTTCTCCCCTACTCTGTTAATATAATCTGATGCTATGATATTCGAATCGTTTGATATAATAGTTGTGGGTGGTGGCCATGCTGGTGCTGAGGCTTCCGTGGCTGCTGCCAACATGGGTGCCAGGACTCTGCTGGTGACGCTGAATATCGACACTATTTGTCAAATGTCGTGTAATCCGGCCATGGGCGGTGTCGCCAAAGGTCAGATAGTACGTGAGATTGATGCCATGGGCGGCTATTCGGGAATCATCACCGACCATTCCATGATTCAATTCCGTATGCTCAACCTTTCTAAGGGCCCAGCTATGTGGAGCCCACGTGCCCAGTGCGATAAAATACAGTTCTCCCTCAACTGGTGTCGACAGCTGGAGAATACCCCCAATCTTTCTATCTGGCAGGACGAGGCAGTCTCCGTATTGGTTCGCGATGGCGTGGCTTGCGGTGTCCGAACCCGAATGGGTATCGACATTGTCTCTAAGGCTGTCATCTTGACCAACGGCACTTTCTTGAACGGCATCATTTATGTGGGCGAACAGAAATGGCAAGGCGGTAGGATAGGGGAGAGGTCTGCTGTCGGTATGTCCGACCAGCTAAGGGAATTGGGTTTTGAGGTAGAGCGTCTGAAGACGGGTACCCCTGTCAGAATCGATGGCCGCACCATCCATTTTGACTTGCTCGAGCAGCAGCCTGGCGATGCCAACCCTCAGAAGTTCTCATTTACCGACACGACTCCACTCCGTCAGCAAAAGCCTTGTTTCCTTGCCTACACCAACGAGCACACACACGACATCCTTCGCACCGGCTTCGACCGCTCGCCCCTCTATACGGGACGCATCCAAGGCCATGGCCCTCGTTACTGTCCGTCGATTGAAGATAAGATAGTCCGCTTTGCGGGCAAGAACCGCCATCAGCTTTTTGTCGAACCCGAAGGGTGGAACACCCATTCCTATTACTTGAATGGCTTCTCCTCATCGCTCCCCTTAGAGGTGCAGCTCGATGCGCTGCACACCATTCCTGGATTCGAATCGGCCAGCATCTACAAGCCGGGATACGCTATTGAATATGACTATTTCCCCCCGACGCAGTTGAACTACACCCTTGAAACAAAGCTCGTCGAGAACCTCTATTTTGCTGGACAAATCAACGGAACAACAGGATATGAGGAGGCCGCCTGCCAAGGCCTCATGGCTGGTATCAATGCCGTGCTCAAGATACAGGGGCGTCCGTCGTTTGTGCTGAATCGCACGCAGGCATATATCGGTGTCTTGATTGACGACCTCGTAACCAAAGGGGTTGACGAGCCATATCGGATGTTCACTTCTAGAGCTGAGTATCGCATCCTGCTTCGGCAGGACAATGCCGACGTGCGTCTCACGCCGCTCGCTCATGAGATAGGCCTGGCCAGCGATGAGCGTATGCGTAGGGTAGGGGAGAAGATGCGTTACACTGAGCAGCTCTCCCAGTATATCTCATCCACCTCGGTGCTTCCGAGCGAAGCTAACGAAGTGTTGGAAAAGCTGGGTACGCCAGCCTTGCAGCAAAAGGTCAAGCTCCTCAATGTGCTTCTGCGTCCCGAAGTCAGCATGGATAACCTCTTCGAGATTTCTCAGGGTCTTCATGACGAGGTAGAGGCTGTTCCCAAAGAAGTACGTGTGGATGTCGTCACCGCCACAGAGATACAGTTGAAGTACCAGCGCTATATCGAGAAAGAGCAGGAAGTGGCTAGCAGGATTCTCAAGTTCGAAGATGTGAAGTTACCAGTTGGTTTCGACTACTTCTCACTCCCAGCCCTATCTTACGAGGCGAGGGAAAAGTTGTCAAAGATGAGGCCCTCCACTATTGGCCAAGCCTCTCGCATCAGCGGAGTCTCGCCCGCCGATGTCTCAGTTCTGTTGATATATTTCCAAAAACACTAGCCCCTGTTTCACGAGAAACAGAGCTCTTAAAATACATGGTTCATGTGTTTTAAGTAGTGCCGTACTCTTACACACTTCTAATAATTGCCCTGAAGGGTTAAAGATTACCAGCAACTCTCCGTCTTAGAAAAAACTGCCTTCATTTACTTTCAAGTTCAAAGCTTTTTTGAATAGAGGGGAAGGGTGAGGGATAGGCTTCCAAATACCATGGAACAAGATATTTGAAGCCAATTTGAGCTTTTTTAACCCCTTCCGATAAAAATCCTGCTCATTTCTCACCTTCTTCCCATAGAACATGATATTTACTTCCTCTCCCTCTATAGAAGCTATGGGCACTATAGCTCCCCCCATCCCTCTCTTAAATCGGTGCCATCTCGTCCTTAATGTTCGGCAGCTTTTTTCCAATGCCGTATATCATCGGATTGCTTTTTGCGGGTGCCACTTTCTCTTATTTTCATTGCTTGTTGCTGAGTCTTTTCCAATAATAAGGCATATAATTGTACCTTCACAAATCAATGGAACCCTATAGTATCTATAGTCCCTATCTTTAGAGTTACGAAATAAAAAAAGCGAGGCCCCACGGGGTCTCGCTTTGGGTGTTGGGTCGGTATTCGTTATTTGAGGTTTGCGATGGCTTCCTTGATGCGGCGGAGGGCTTCTTTGAGGAGCTCTTCGCTGGTGGCGTAGCTGAGGCGGATGCAGTCGTCGTCGCCGAAGGCCGAGCCCATGACGGTGGCCACGTTGGCTTCGTTGAGAAGGTAGAAGGCCATGTCGGTGGAGTTTTCAATCTTCTTGCCGTTGAAGCTCTTGCCGTAGTAGCTGCTGACATCGGGGAAGAAGTAGAAGGCACCCTGCGGCAGACGTACTTTGAGGCCGGGGATGTCGCAGAGGAGCTTGTACACCATGTCGCGGCGCTGGCGGAAGATGTTGCGCATGTTGATGATGTCCTCGCTGGTGGCGGGGTCCATCTGCATGGCGCGGACGGTGGCTTTCTGGGCGATGGAGCAGGTGGCGCTGGTGACCTGGCCCTGGAGTTTGTTGCAGGCTTTGGCAATGATGGTGGGGGCGCCGATGAAGCCGATACGCCAGCCGGTCATGGCGAAGCCTTTGGCGACGCCGTTGACGGTGATGACGCGGCCGCGGACTTCGGGGAACTGGGCGATGCTTTCGTGTTTGCCGACGAAGTTGATGTGTTCATAGATTTCGTCGGCCATGACGAAGATGTTCTCATGACGAGCAACGACATCGGCGATGCCCTTCAGCTCTTCTTTGGTGTAGAGCATGCCTGTGGGGTTGCTGGGGCTGGAGAACATGATGAGTTTGGTGCGCGGGGTGATGGCGGCTTCGAGTTGTGCGGGGGTGACTTTGAAGTCGTTCTCGATGCTAGTCTTCACATAGACGCATTTGCCTTCGGCCACGCGGACGATTTCTTTGTATGACACCCAGAAGGGGGTGGGGATGATGACCTCGTCGCCGGGGTTGACCAGACACTGCACCAGCTGGTAGATGCTTTGTTTTGCACCGGTAGAGACAACGATTTGTTCGGGTTTGAAGTCGAGGTTGTTGTCGCGTTTGAACTTCTGGCAGATGGCCTCCTTCAGGTCGGCGTAGCCGGGCACGGGGGGGTAGTGGGTGAAGTTGTCGTCGATAGCCTTTTTGGCGGCTTCCTTAACGGTCTCGGGCGTGTTGAAGTCGGGCTCGCCGATGGAGAGGCTGATAACGTCTTTGCCCTGAGCCTTGAGCTCGCGAGCTTTAGCTGTCATGGCGAGGGTCTCGCTTTCGGCCATGTTCAGGATTCTGTTGCTTAATATTTCCATGTTCGTACTGTTATTTGTTGATACAAGTTTTGCTGAAAGCCAATCCAATAATGATATATCCCCTTGGAAAAGGGGGATTATTGGAATAGTTTCATTTTGCAAAGTTACACACTTTTTTTTGATATTTGCCCGAATAAAAAAAAAAATAGTATATTTGTAGTCCGATAATCATGTGCAAAAGAAACTAGTAATAATAATATAAACAATTGTAAATTATGGCAAAAGAAATGACCGACGCAGCAGCCCAGAGGCTCGAAAAACTGAAGATTTTGCAAAGCACGATGGACAATATTGAGAAAAATTTCGGCAAAGGGGCTGTGATGAAATTGGGCGAACGCTCGAATGACAAGGTAGAGGTGATACCCACGGGAAGTATAAGTCTTGATGCCGCCCTGGGTGTCGGAGGCTACCCGAAGGGCCGTATCATCGAAATTTTTGGCCCTGAGTCGTCGGGTAAGACTACGTTGGCCATCCATGCTATAGCCGAGTGTCAGAAGGCGGGCGGCATAGCCGCATTTATTGATGCGGAGCATGCTTTCGACAGCTTCTATGCCAAGAAGTTGGGTGTCGACATCGACAATCTGATTGTGTCGCAGCCCGACAATGGTGAGCAGGCGCTGGAGATTGCCGACAATCTGATACGTTCGGGTGCCATCGACATCATGGTGGTGGACTCGGTTGCGGCGTTGACACCCAAGGCCGAAATCGACGGTGAGATGGGCGACTCGAAGGTAGGCCTGCAGGCACGTCTGATGAGCCAGGCGATGCGCAAACTCACTTCCACTATCAGCAAAACCAACTGCTGCTGCATCTTCATCAACCAGCTGCGCGAGAAGATAGGCGTTCTGTTCGGCAACCCCGAAACGACCACCGGCGGTAATGCCCTCAAGTTCTATTCTTCGGTGCGTATAGACATTCGCCGCATCCAGGCCATCAAGGACGGCGACCAGAACATCGGCAACCGTGTGAAGGTGAAGATTGTGAAAAACAAGGTGGCCCCGCCGTTCCGCTTCTGCGAGTTCGACCTGATGTTTGGCGAGGGCATCTCCAAATTGGGCGAAATCATCGACATGGGTGTCGAGCTGAATGTGATAAAGAAGAGCGGCTCGTGGTTCAGCTATGGTGAGTCGAAACTGGCGCAGGGACGCGAGGCTTTAAAACAGATGCTGCGCGACAATCCTGAGTTGTGCGACGAATTGGAAGAGAAGGTGCGTGCGGCGATGATGGATAAGTCACGTCAGGAATGAAGCGGCAACTGATTATATCGTTGTTGTTACTGTCGTTGTATCCTTTGGCGGCACAGACGGACTCGGCGGTGTGGGTCGGCGATACCGGCTACGACAGTGTCGTATACAGTGCCCCTCGGAAGAACCCGATATATTACTTTGGCAGCCCGTTCTGCGAGCATTTTGCCGAGCTGAAGGTAGGGTATGGCAATGGCAGCCTGGGGCTGGGTCTGAATTACACCTATCTGCCCGAAGTCTGGGGCGCGCACCTGTCGGGCTATTGGGACGGGCGGAGCCGCTGGCTGGTGGCCGGGGCCGAGTACAGGCTGTCGAAGCCCTGGAACAGTCTCGACTGGCACCTTTATGGCAGTGCCGGCATCTGTCAGCCAGTCACCCAGCCGTCGTCGTTGCGCCCGGCTGCCGAAGTGGGCATCCGCCTGGCCGATTCGGACAGGAGCGGCAAATTCTGCTACACCAGTGGCACCATAGGTGTGATGACCGACTTCGACAGGGTGTTTGTCACCGTGGGTATCGGATTGTCCGTCAGCCTCTTATTCTCTACATTAATCCTTTTGATATAAACTATGACCTACGTGATTGACGAAAAACGGGAAGAGCAAGAGATACAAGCCAAATACGATGAGTTATTGGCCGCTTGCCGTGAGATATACCCTGTTACCGAGAAGCAGGAAGAGGAGATTTTCCGTGCCTTTTCTCTAGCCAAGAAAGCCCATGCCGGCACCCGCCGCAAATCGGGCGAACCGTATATCTTCCACCCCTTGGCGGTGGCCCTCATTGCCGTGAAGGAGGTGGGGCTGGGCCCCATAGCGGTGGTGTGCGCCCTGCTCCACGACGTGGTGGAGGACACCAACATCACCCTGGACGAGATACGCACCATCTTCGGCGAGAGGGTGGCTGTGATTGTCGACGGGGTGACGAAAATCGGCGACGTGAAGCTGCTGCAGGGCACCGACTCGAAACAGGCCGAGAATTACCGCAAGATACTGCTGTCGATGTGCGACGATGCCTACGTCATCTTCTTGAAACTGTGCGACCGTCTGCACAATATGCGCACCCTCGACTCTATGAAGGACACCAAGAAGCTCGCAATCTCGTCCGAAACGCAGTACCTCTACATACCGCTTGCCCACCGCCTGGGCCTCTATGCCATCAAGACCGAGCTGGAAGAACTGGTGATGAAATACACCAACCCCGACAAATACAAGGAGATAGCCGCTTTGGTGAATAAGAGTGCCGGCACCGAGGTCCTTCTGAAGAAGTGCCTCGTCGAGAAGGTGTGCAAGATGCTCGATGAGAACGGCTATAAATATACCATCAAAACACGCATCAAGTCGGTCTACAGCTGCTGGAAGAAGATGGAGCGCAAGGGTGTCAAGTTCGACGAGATATTCGACCTCTATGCCATGCGTATCATACTGTCCGACATCCCCTTGTCCGACGAGAAGTCGGAGTGCTTCAAGGTCTATTCCCTCATATCCTCCGAGTTCCCTCCCGACCCGACCCGCTTCCGCGACTGGATTTCGCAGCCCAAGACCAACGGCTACGAGTCGCTGCAGACCACGGTGATGACGCCCATAGGCCAGTGGGTGGAGATACAGATACGCACCGAGCGCATGGATGTCATAGCCGAGAAGGGCATGGCCGCCCACTTCCTCTACAAAGAGGCCCACCCCGAAGAGGAAATCAAGCTCAGCCCCGTGGAAGAGTGGCTGCAGCAGATACGCAGCACCTTGGAGAACACCGAGAAAAGTGCGCTCGACCTGGTGGAGGAATTCAAGGAGACCCTCTATACCAAGGAGATATACCTCTTCACCCCCAAGGGGGACATGATAAAGCTGCCCGCGCGCTCCACCGTGCTCGACTTTGCCTTTGCCATCCATTCCAATCTGGGCCTTCACTGCATGGGGGCCAAGGTAAACGGCAAGGTAGAGCCCATTGGCTATAAGCTGCGGGCCGGCGAGCAGGTGCAGGTGCTTGCCAGCCGCAAGACCCACCCGGTGGACGACTGGCTGAACATGGTCCACACCACGCGCGCCAAGGAGGCCTTG
This sequence comes from Bacteroidales bacterium, assembly GCA_017545365.1. Next base: position 2,182 of record JAFWOP010000011.1, on the reverse strand, counting down.
AAAACCTATCTCCGCGACCAGCGCAAAGGCTACCGCGAAGAGGGGAGCCAGCGCCTGAAGGAGATATTCGAAAAGCTGAAAATCCGCAACAATGCCGCCAACATCGGGGCATTGAAACACTTCTTGGGCATAACCAACTATGTGGACCTCTACTTCCAGCTGGCCATGGGCATCATCGGCGAGGCCGAGATAAGGCAGTGCTTCAAAGTGGGCACACCCGGCCACAATGTCTATTTCATGGGCGAATACAGCTCCCTGTTCGACAAGAACAGCACGGCCATCAACTATAACAACTCGGTGGACCGTAGCGAGAAGGGCAAACGCCAGCGTTCGTTCCTCCTGGACGAGGAATACGAACGCTACACCACCGAGCCGGCCTCCTGCTGCAAACCCGTGCAGGGCGACCACGTGGTGGGCATCGTCACCGACGGCAAAATCATGGTGCACCGCACCAACTGCAAGGTGGCCATGGACGAGATGGCCAATCACGAGAACCACATAGTCCGTGCCCGTTGGCGGCCGGGCGAGCATGTGGCCCTCCTCTCGGGCATCGTCTTCACGGCCATCGACCGCAAAGGCCTCCTACAGGAAATCACACGCATCGTCACCGAGCAGATGAACCTCAACATGCGGGCCGTCACCCTCGAAGCCGTCGAGGGCATAGTCCGTGGCATCATCATGCTCTATGTTCTCGACTTGGACAACCTCAACCAGCTGATTTCTAATCTCGAAGGGCTGAAAGGCGTGGAGGAGGTGCGCCGCCTATGACCCAGGAGACTCTTGACGCTTTCGAACGGCTGAGCGACATACTCGACACCCTGCGCCAGCAGTGCCCGTGGGACAGGGTGCAGACCCTCGGCAGCCTGCGCTATCTCACCATTGAGGAGACCTACGAACTCAGCGAGGCTGTACTCAAAGTGACTCAAGGTGCCGAAGGCTCCCCCTCTTCGACAGCTCAAAATGCCGCCGATACCGAGTTCAAGAAGGAGCTGGGCGACCTCTTCATGCATCTCCTTTTCTACTCCAAGATAGCCGAAGAGGAAGGCCGCTTCACCACCGCCGACGTCTTTAACGCCATCAGCGACAAACTCGTCGACCGCCACCCCTTCATCTACCGCAAGGACGACTACGAGGGTGAGAGCTGGGAACAAATCAAGATGCACGAAGGGCGCAAGTCAGTCCTCGAAGGTGTCCCCCCCAGCCTCCCGCCGCTGGTCAAGGCCGTAAGGCTGCAGGAAAAAGCCGCAGGCATAGGCTATAGCCCCTCCGTCAGCCCTTCCTGCCCCCTCGACGAAACAACGGACGAGACGCAGTTTGGCAACCTCCTCTTCGACCTGGTACGCTGGGCGCACGACCACCACATCAACGCCGACGATGCCCTCAGCAAGGCCAACCTCCGTTTTCAGCAGCAGGTGCGCCAATTCGAAGATGACACCAGCCGCAAGACCGACCAACATGGTGCCGGGGAGTAAGCACCTTCGCACCATTGGCACTCGCTTCTTTTCATAACGACACTGCTTTCTCTCCCCCTTTTTTCGGGAGCTGAAGCAACATATAAAAAAAGTAGAAAGAAAAATAGAAGGGGATGGAATAATAAGGCCCCCGCCGCACCGTGCGCACCCAGGCAGCAGCATCCGCCCGCCAGGGTGGGGGAGAGGGCGGCGGAAAGTAAGAAGTAGGAGCTAAGAGCCATGAAGTGCCCTTGCGGCATCTTGACCGGCATAGCCCCTGACGACCGAAATACTATCGCCCTTATTGCCAGGCGATAAGAGCCGTTCGAGTTTTTTTTGGGCTCCTATGCAATATATGACTGATTTTTCAACAGCCTCGAAGAGGTTGAATCTTAATAACCCCACACAACGAATGACGTGTGTGAGGTAGGTAATAAAGCTACTACTCAGCGTCTCATAGAGATGCGACATTGAAAATAGTGAGCAAAAATCAGTCATTTGTCGCAAAAGAGCGAATTTTTTTCATTGTGATGTCAGGTTTTGTCATTTTTTGCACCTTATATAATAAAAGCGAGGTTCGACAAATTGCTTAAGGCTCTAGTTTGATAAAAGACTGATTTTTTAACAGCATCGAAGATGCTGAATTTCAATAACCCCACACAAGGAACGCAGTGTGGGGTCAACGAAAACCCTACTACTCAGCGTCCCGGAGGGACGCGACAATGGGAAAG
>JAFWOP010000081.1 GCA_017545365.1 Bacteroidales bacterium | reverse complement strand
TAGGAGCAGCAATGCGAGCAGTTTTTCTGAGGTCTTTCGCGAGGCGTTGCCCTTGGTCGAAAGGCCGAGGCTGCGGTCGGTCAGACCTATGCCCTGTAGTGCGTTTGCGATGGCCTGTAGCGCACTGTCGCCACTTTTTTGAAAAAAGTTCCAATCTCTGAGAAAAAGTTCGTATATTTGCAACGTGACATAATTGGTTGTTTTTTGATTTGACATTGCAAAGATACTAAAAAATAGTCATTTGCGCAAATCAGTTATGTCACTTTTTTTGAACAAAATTTACTTGTCAAACTTTAGTAAAATGACGAAAATGTCGTTATTACAATATGAAGAATAGAATTGTCGTTTGCTTGTTCCTGCTATGCTCCACATTGTTTTCTTATGGGCAGAGGGATACGATGTGGCTATCGCTTGATAGTTGTATCTCTTATGCCATAGGAAACAATGCTTCAATCCTCAGCGCAGACTTACAGCGTAAGCAGTCTGCAGCTGCGTTGGAGGCAGCTATGTTACGGTTCACCCCATCGTTGTCGGCATCGCTGGCAGAAGATATCTCTATCTATGGAGGTCATGTGTCACCTAGCACAAGCATAGGCGCTGGTGGCAGTCTCACCCTTTTCAACGGCCTTTCAAATTACAACAATTATCGAAAAAGCGAGACCCAATTGGTCCAAAGCGAGTATGAGTGGATAAAAACTGGCAAGGATGTCTCGATACAAATTATTAGTGCCTATCTCGATATTCTCACCAATCGTGAACGGCTGGTTTATTTGCAACAAGTGTTGGAAAGTGCGCAGGGACAACTATCAGATGGGAACGCCAAGATGCTAGCGGGGTCCATCCTGCCTAGCGACTATCAGATGCTTGATGCCAGCCTGCGGAGGGCGCAGTGTGATGTGGAAAATGCACAAATCAGCATCACCCTGAGCACTTCTAAATTACGCAAACTGATGGGGGTGGAACCCAATATCGTCATAGCGGTGCTCCCACTAGTAGAAGAGGACACGATGGCTCTCGTATTACCGGCGTTAGATGCCTTAAAGTGGATGCCCGAAATGCGCATCAGCGAGCTCGAAGTCCAGAAAGCCCAGTACGATTTAAAGATGGCTCGAGGCGGTTATCTGCCTTCGCTTGGGTTGAATGCCTATGCTTCTATTTTCGGTGGCGACAACCAGCGCACCGACGGCAGTGGGTTCCTGATTACTAATGGAGGACTGAATACCAACATATCTCTGGGCCTCTCCATCCCTATTTTACAGCAAGGAATGAATCGTATGCAGGTGAAGCAGAGCCGTTTGTCATTGCAGCAGGCTGTTCTTCAGCACGAGGAAACCCAGCGTGAGCTTGTGGAGGCCGTGGAGGAACGTTATTATTCGGCACTACAGGCACGTAATAACTATGCCGCATCAAGCAGCATGATGCAGGCCAACGAGTCAACTTACCGTGTCATGCAAGCTAAATTCAAGGCAGGAAGCATCAGCACCGTGGACTTGATGCGCCAGCAAGAGAGCTATCTGAATTCGGTAAACGACTATTTACAAAATAAGTATACATACATTCTGAGCATTAAGATACTCAAGATATATTTGGGTAGAGATTCAAATTAATCCAATATCTATGAAAAAGAAGAAAAGATGGATATGGGCCGTTGTGGCTGTTGTGTTGGTGGTGTTGTTACTACGTCTCACCTTGGGCGGACATAAGAACGGCAGGTACTTAATAGACACCGAGGTGGTGGTATGCGACAGCATCACTACCGAAGTGACGGCTACGGGCATCGTCCAGCCGGTATACAAGGTGACGGTCGGCACTCAAGTGAGCGGTATCGTCAAACACCTCTATGCCGACTATAACGACAAGGTGCGTCGCGGCGACCTCTTGGCTGAGTTGGACAAGTCGCTGTTGCAGGAAGAACTGAACGTGTCCCGTGCACAACTGTCGGCAGCCACAAGTCAAAAAAATCTGGCTCAGAAGAACTTCGACCGCGTCAAGATGCTCTTTGACCAGCAGGCTGCCACCCAGCAGGAGTACGACCAGGCCGAAGCCGAACTCGACCAGTCGTCCAACCAGCTGATTACTGCTAAGGCAAATTACGGTAATGCTGTCACCAACCTCAAGTACGCCGAAATATATTCTCCCATCGACGGCATTGTCATCAGCCGTCAGGTAGAGGAGGGACAGACGGTACAAGGCTCCTACAGCGTGCCCGACCTGTTTACTATTGCTAAGAATATGACCGAGATACAGGTGGAAGCCAAAGTGGACGAGGCCGACATCGGCAAGGTACGAGTAGGGCAGGAGGTTACCTTTAAGGTTGACGCATTCCCGAACGACCAGTTCGCTGGAAGTGTGAAGCAGATACGTATGGAACCACAGATAAATAACAATGTGGTGACATACATCGTAATCATCACCGCCGACAACCCTGAAGAGAAACTCTTCCCTGGTATGACTGCCAACGTGAAAATAATTGTTGAGAAAGGCAAAGGACTTGTGGTTCCAAGCTATGGCGCCCAAGTGGCCGTAGACAGCCTGTCGCTCTCTCGCGAAGGGTATGAGGTGCACCCGGTCAGTCACAAGGCGGAGGATGGCACCTATCTCTGGTTGAAAAATGGCAAGACAATCCGTCAGGTAGAGGTAACCCTTGGTGTAAAGGACAAGGTACATGCCATTGCCGTCAGCGGTGTCAAGGAGGGCGACACGGTAGTGAGTTCGGTTGTGGATGTCACCAAACAGCAACAAGATCGTAGCGATGGCCCATTCTAATATCATAGAAACCGACTCTCTCTGCCGCGACTTTGTTGTGGGCGGTGAAGTGGTGCAAGCACTGAAGAATGTCACTTTCGCTATCGGGGTGGGTGAGTTTGTCAGCATCATGGGCACATCGGGCAGCGGCAAGTCTACGTTGCTGAACATTTTGGGATGTCTCGACACTCCCTCATCGGGCACTTACCGTATCGACGGCATCGATGTGGCCACTATGGATGAAGACGCGCTCTCCGACCTGCGCAACCGCAAGATTGGTTTTGTGTTTCAGAGCTACAATCTTTTGCCCCGCACCACGGCTTTGGAGAATGTCGAGCTACCATTGTTCTATAATCGTAAGGTGTCGGTGCGCGAACGACGCGAGCGTGCCATCGAGGCGTTGAAACTGGTGGGACTCGAATCTCGGATGCAACATACCAGTGCCCAACTCAGCGGCGGGCAGCAGCAGCGTGTGGCTATAGCGCGTGCCATTGTCAACAACCCCGTGCTGATTCTTGCCGATGAGGCCACGGGCAACCTCGATACCCGCACAAGCTATGAGATTATGGCCCTCTTCCAAGAATTGCATGCACAGGGCAAGACCATTGCTTTTGTCACCCACGAGACCGACATCGCCTCGTTCACCAGCCGCACCATCCGTTTGCGCGATGGGATGTTGGTCGAAGACCACCCCAACACACCCCTTTCTGCACAGCAGATGGTCAAATCACTCACACAATAACTCATTCAAAACATGTTAATTCGTTAGTGGCTAACGCAAAAAAAGACTAGCACATTAACACGTTCGCACATTAACACATTCAAAACATGCGCTTTCTTGACACAATAAAACTGGCTCTTCGTGCCTTGCTTCGCAACAAGACGCGCACCCTGCTTACCATGTTGGGCATCATCATCGGCATCTCCTCCGTCATCATCATGATGAGCCTTGGAAGCAGCCTTACCTCATATATGCAGAAAGGCTTTTCCACCATCGGAGGCAACGTCATCGCCGTCAGGGCCGAATGGAATCGCGAAGGGGGTATGTGGTCGCTCATGCACCCGCTGGAACAGAGCGATTATGAAGCCATAAAGAACCAATGCCGCCATCTCGCTGCCGTCACCCCCAGTGTGACTACGGGTGCCGCATTGGTCTTTGGCAACAATAGCCATAGTGCCATGTTGGAAGGAGAATCAACTGATGTGCTTGTTACAAGCAACCTTAGGATGAGCAAGGGTACCATGTTCGATGCCGACGACATCGCCTCCTCTGCCAAAGTGTGCGTCCTGGGTGTCACCGTCGTTGAGAAGCTATTCACACAAGGTGAGAACCCCATCGGGCAGACCATCCGTTGCAACGACATTCCTATGCTGGTGATAGGCGTTTTGGAACCGTTGGACAAGTTCATGGGTATAGACATAAACGACAGGGTTCTGGCTCCTTATACAACCGTTATGAAGCGTTTTGTGGGCACAAACGACATCGACGAGATTGACTGTGTGAGCCGAAGTCTTTCAGACAACGAGATAGCCGTTGCCGAGATTGACCGTGTCCTGAGGGTGGCCCATGGCCTAAGTCAGGACGATGCTCCCGACTTTAGCATCGAACTGTCGCAGGATGTGATGAAACAGCTCAACGACATTCTGGGCATTGTTGTATTGGTGTTATCCCTCATTGCAGGCATCTCGTTGGTGGTAGGCGGAGTAGGCATCATGAACATCATGTATGTCACCGTCACCGAGCGCACCCGCGAGATAGGCCTCCGTAAAGCGATAGGCGCACGCAAACGTAGCATCATGTCGCAATTTTTGGTTGAAAGTGTGGTACTCAGCCTCGTAGGAGGTGCCATAGGCATCCTCCTAGGCATGGGGCTTTATGGTCTTGCCACTGCCCTAATCCCGCAGATGCCCTTTGTCCTCAATGGCAACGCTCTGATAGTCTCGTTCGCAGTTTGCACCCTCATCGGTGTCTTCTTTGGTTGGTATCCGTCGCGCAAAGCCGCCAACCTCGACCCCATCCAGGCCATCCGCTACGAATAATAAACCCAAATCGGTCATCAGACCAATTTGGGTTTAACCGTGGCAGCCAACTTTTTAGTTTTTAGTTTTTTCCTTTTACATTCTCAAGGCGGTAGCCTACTTTGGAATTAAGAAGTTAGAACTAAGAATAATTGACTAACACATTCACACATTCAAGCACCCAAGCATCATCTCACCGGGAAGGTGAAGTAGGTGTCGGGGTAGGGTTCGTTCTTCAAGGTGAAGTGCCACCATTCGCTATCCAGAGGTTTGAATCCGTGTCGCAACATGGCGGCCCTCAATATCATTCTGTTTTCGAACTGCTCTGCCGTGAGGGTGTCGTTCTCGCGGTATTCCATGGTCTCAGGATTGCCGCCGCAGTCGGGGTGGCTCTCCACCCCAAACCAGTCAAACACGCCTCCCATGTCCGCCTCTTTGCCCGTGGCCATGTCCACGAGGGTGAGGTCTACCGTCGAGCCGCGCGAATGGCCGCTCTTCTCGGCAATGTAGCCCAACTCGAAAAGCTGCGACTTGTCCACATCGGGGTAGAAATAGGGTTTTGTGGCTGTGTCGCCCAGGTCTTTTGCCCAGCGTACAAAATGACTTACGGCCATCTGTGGGCGGTAAGCATCGTAAACCTTCAGGCAGTAGCCTTGCGCTTTCAAGTCGTCGCTCACCGCCTTCAAGCTGTCGGCAGCCTCGCAGGTCAGCATCGCCGTGGGCTCCTCATAGCCGTCCACGCGGGCGCCGAGGAAATTGTACGTGCTGTAATAGCGAATCTCTAGTATGACGTCGGGCACCACATCAGTGATGTTCACAAATAGTGACCTGTCCTCTTCCGCAGCGACCATCTGGTTGCTCTGCTTGCACGACGAAGTGATGATGCCGCAGACAATAATAAAAGCGGCAGCCATCCAAAAGCTATATTTCTTCATCTTGAGAATTGTTTAGAGGGCATTCATCACCGCGCTCTCCACCGACGACATGGGGCTGTTAGGCTCGAAGCGGCGTTTCACCTCACCCTTGCGGTTGATGAGGAACTTGGTGAAATTCCACTGGATATCGCCGGGGCGTTTGCTCTTCAGCCACACATATAGGGGCGAGGCGTTGGCTCCGTTCACATCAATCTTGGCAAACTGGGGGAAGGTGATTCCGTAGCGGCTGGTGCAGAAGTTGTGGATGTCGTCGAATGACCCCGGTGCCTGTCCGCCAAACTGGTTGCAGGGGAAGTCGAGGATAACGAAACCGCGGTCCTTGTAATTGTCGTAGATGCGTTGCAGGTCGCTGTACTGAGGGGTATAGCCACATTCGGTGGCAGTGTTCACCACCAACAGCACCTGGCCACGGTAGTCGGCTAGCGACACGCTGTCGCCGTTCCCGTCCAGCACCTTGAACTGGTAAATATCGTCTGCCGGAGGCTCCACCGGCACCGTGTCTGCCACCACAGTGTCTGTGTCGGGGATTTCGTTCTCAGGACTTTCAACCTTTTTGCATCCTGTGAAAATTGCAGCTGCCGCCACTGCCAGCGTCAGCATAGTGATAAAACGTTGTTTAATCATAGTGTTTGTTTGTATTAATTATAGAATTTGTGTCAAAAAAAAGTATTACTCCATTCCCATCAGCATCACCCTTGTCTCCTTACTGAATCCATGCCTCTCATAGAACGATGGTAGGTAGCCTTCTGCCGCGGTTATCAGGTGAAAACCTTTGATACCCTGTTTCCTTAGGTCAGCGATTAACCTATCGAGTAGGAGGGAGGCGATACCCTTCCCTTGATGTTCGGGCATCACAGCCAGGTCGTTTATCTCGTAAGTCCTGCCATAGTGGAAAAGCATCGAAGCCCCCAGCACAAAAGCCACCACCTCACCGTCCACCACATACTCCAGGCCGTAGGATTGTCTGCTTTCTAATATCTCCCCCACATGTATCGTAGCATCCTCTACCGACCAGTGGTCGTTCCATGGCTCACCCGAAAATGCCGCAGCATATATCTCGCCATACCTGTTCAAATGCTCACAAGTGCATGTGTTAATGTTAGTTGCTTCCATATAGGTTAAATCAATTATCTTGCAAATTTACACATAATTCTCGAAACATACGCTATCCTATGAAAAAAAACTAAAGGCGACCTCTAACTTCATCGCTCTTCCCTTACAAGAAAGATTAGTATAACACCCCACAAATCCTGAAAGAAACTCGGTAACGATTTGGCAATTCGTGTTCAAGAAAGAACAATGCCATGAATAATAAGAATACCTGATGCGCATGAAAGAGATCACTATTCATTACCCCGAAGGGGTAAGATTATTAGTAACACGGTACAAGCCGAAGGCGCAGTGCCATGACACTCAGACATCAAGCAACTGCGTCCCGACAGGGACGCGACATGAGAACAACATAAACACTTTATAAGAATTATCACGCATAACCAAGAATTAATGACAATTAATGGCAATTCGTGTCCAAGAAAGAACGATGCCATGAATAATAAGAATACCTGATGCGCATGAAGGAGATCACCATTCATTACCCCGAAGGGGTGAGATTATTAATCGTTACTATAGGCATGATAAATAAAAAAATGTCAAGTTTTTGCGCAAAAAAACTTGGCTTGCTGTTGTCATCATTGTCATCTTGTCATTAAGAACATCGGAAATGGGGGGTAAAATAGCTAATAGATTTAGGGGACTTCTATTCATTGCCTCGAAGAGGCACACTCTCAATAACCCCGCATAAAATGGGTCGCGACCGGATGGGAGCAACTCCATTTTATGTGTGGGGAAAATAAGCAACATAGAAACAGCGTCCCGGAGGGACGCGCTCTCAAAAGAGAATTTTTGGAAGTTGCCTTAATTATATGGGCTTAAATGGCTACCCACAAAAGCTTAATGACAAGATGACAATGACAATGTATGACAATGATGGGTGGTTTAAACTTATTTAATATCTTGAAAATCCGTTATTTGAAATGTTATTCGTATCTTTACAAAGTCATTTGTACACCCCATTTCGCCCTATTTTACCCCGTTTTTTGGCCTAGATAACGGCTGAAATGTGTCGTTGTGTCCTCGCTCGGGGAATCGAACCTACGACGAACCTACGACGAACTTTCGACGGAGGAGGGTGAAACCTGTGTTTTCCTGAAATCGCTTGACAGATTTTTGCTGGTTAAACCGATTAGCTTGTCAAATTATCTGGTGCCGTACTGAATCGCTTGACAGGGGTGGTGACAATGGATAATGCAGAGCCATCCCTGACTGTTTGGCAAAGTCGGGGCGGGGTTCGATGCCCCGTCCGACTTTTAGGATGACGATGGCCTAAAGCTGTCGCCACCCTGACTGTTTGGCGGTGCAAAGTTACGACTATTTTTTCAATTGATGTCATCTTTTTTGTTTTTCCATAGGTTCTTGCCGGGTGCCGCGCCGCGGTAGACCTCCATCGGGGCGAGCATT
>JAFWOP010000010.1 GCA_017545365.1 Bacteroidales bacterium | reverse complement strand
GCGGTGGTTGACATGAACGGCCGCACCGTTGCCAGCGAGCTGCTGGAATGCAGCAGCGACTGCACGAAGACGATGGATGTGGAACGTTTGGCCCAGGGCGCGTACTTCGTGCGCATCACCGGCGAGAACGTCAACATGGTCAAGAAACTGATTGTGAAATTCTAGGAGTACTAGGCAGTACTAGGCATTCCTAGGCAATCCTAGGCAGTCCTAGGCTTTCCTAGGATACTATAGTCAGGCGGGCGGCCCAAGGGCCGCCCGCCTTCTTTTTATACCCAAGTTCGCTCCTTTGGGGTTAAAAATGGTTGCTTTTAGGGTTCCTTTTAGGATGTAGTATCCTAGAATTGTTCTAGAAGATTCTTAGAAGTTGCGGAGGAGGAGTGTGGTTGGGTATGGGGTGCAAGGGGGCGGCTCTTGGTCGGGAGGCTCGGAGGAGGGCAGCGGGCGCGTGAGGCCGACAGGGTAGGGGAGGGCCGTCGTTGGGCATTCTGAGACGGAGATGCCGCCGGGATGAAAAAAGTCTCCGTATTTTGATTTGTTGATGTTTTTTCGCCCGCTTGCACTTGCTGCTTAGAAGCTGAAAAAGACATTTAATCTTCCTTTTTCGATTTTTTACCCCACATTTTGGTACTTTCGCCACATAAATAAGTGTTCTTATTAGTTTCTTTCGTAATTTTGCATTGTTTTTTTGTGGCAGTACCCCCATGTAATGGGGACGAGGGTGGTTGTTGATTTAAAAATAGTGAAAGTCCATTTATATTAATTAAAAACTCATGTTATGCAAAAACACGTAAAAATTCTGTTACTCATCGTGGCGATGATGGTCGTCCCATGGGTAGCACAGGGGCAGGGGTTCAACTACACCTGCAACTTCGACAGCGACTCCGACACAGCCGGCTGGGTGTTTGTGAACGGTAGCCAGACGAACAAATGGTTCATCGGCACCGCCACTCACAACAGCGGCAGCAAGAGCCTGTACATTTCCAACAACAACGGCACGTCGAATGCTTACACAACCAGTAGCGTCACGTTCGTCTATGCCTATCAGGAACTAACGCTGGATGCCGGCGGCCATGTCATCTCCTACGACTGGAAAGCCAATGGTGAGGGCAACTACGACTACATCCGTGTTTTTCTGGCACCGGCGACCCTTTCACTGACAGCTGGCCAGGACCCCTCGGGTGGCAACAGTGCCTATTCCTGGCGCAACGCGGCACTGCCGACTGGCTGTATCAGCCTGTGTGGCGCCGACAAACTGAACCTCCAGTCGAGTTGGCAGAACTTCTTCACCGAATTTACAGTGCCTACGGCGGGTTCTTATAAACTGGTGTTTGCCTGGGCCAACGACGCCAGCGGCGGCTCGACACCTCCGGGTGCCATCGACAACATTGTTTTAGAACAGCCCACATGCCCCCGTCCGGCCAATATGCAGTTTGCAAACATTACCCCCACCTCCTTTGACCTTTCCTGGTCTGAAGCGGGAACAGCCACTTCATGGATAGTCGAAATCGATTCGGCTGGCACGAATTTGGTATCCGATATGGCTTCCGACACCACATATTCCGTCAGCAGCCTTTACAGCAACACTGATTACACGGTGCGAGTGGCTTCGCTGTGCGATGGGACAGACACCAGTAGGTGGCTTTCCACCGCGTTCCGCACCCCCTGCTCTTTCATCGACTCCCTGCCATATCAGAACGGCTTCGAAGATGACCCGTACTATAGTTCCGTTACTTATGCCCAGGCATTCCCCTACTGCTGGACGCGTATCAACGATGCCACGGGTACATACAACTACTATCCCTATATTACCACCACTGCCACCTATGTGCACAACGGCAGCAAGGGCATGTACTGGTATTTCTCGACCTCTACGGATTATGCCAGCAACGAGTATGCTGTGCTGCCGGGCATCGACACCACGGTCTACAACATCTCCGACCTTACGCTGGCATTCTATGCCAAGACCACCTCGGCGAGCTACCATCCCACCCCCATTGTGGGTGTGATGACCAATCCCAATGATGCCAGCACCTTCACGCCGGTCTATACGTTCTCCAACACGGCTATTACAACCGACTGGATGATGTATGAGGTGCCGTTTGCCAATTACACTGGCTATGGCAACTTCATTGCCATCAAATGCCCGCGCACGTCGTCCACTGCCTATATGGGCATTGACGACATCTACCTGACCGACGAATGGTGCAACATTCCGCTTAATGTCACTGCCACTTCTGGTACCGACCAGGTGACCGTCAGTTGGAATACCAACGGTGGCACCAGTTTCACTGTCATTCTGGGTACCGACACGGTCATCAACCTTATGGACAGCAGCTATACCTTCACCGGGCTCACGGCCAACACGCCTTACCACTATTCGGTGGCTACCGAGTGCATCAGTTCCACCAGTGCATTTATCGAAGGGGTTATCCGCACTGGCTGTGTGTTGCTCGACAGCCTGCCCTACAGCTACGGCTTTGAAGACCTCTCTACCGGTTCTTCCTCCGTGCGTCCAGAGATTCCCTGCTGGCACCACATCAACAACGGTTCGACCTATTTCGGCTATCCCTACGTGAGCAGTACCACACCCCACAGTGGCAGTCGCAACCTCTACTGGTATGGCAGCACCACTGCGGGCACCTATAGTGACTATCAGGCTGTCGTCCTCCCCGGTGTTGACACGAATACTTATGCCATCAACACTCTTCAGTTGAAGTTCTGGGCGCGCCCCAGCAGCACAAGCTACAGCCCCGTGTTCCAGGTGGGTGTGATGACCGACCCCGGCGACATCACCACCTTCCAGTTGGTCAGCACCGTCAATGTCCCCTCTGGCAGTACCTCATGGGATGAGTATATTGTGGGATTAGGAAACTACACCGGCCATGGCCAGTATGTGGCTGTCCGCCTCAACCGTCCGTCCAGTTCATATTATGCCTATACCGACGACTTCACCCTTGAGACGGCTCCTATCTGCCCCTCGATTACTGAGGTTTCGCTCGATAATGTGGGTACCACTGGCGCCCTCATTTCGTGGGAGTTCCAGCAGGGTATACCAGGGGTGCCCGTAGGCTATGAGATTGAGGCCACGCCCACCGCTCCGGGTTCCAGTGCCCTCACTTTCACTGCTACCGACCAGATGAGAATGCTCCTCTCAGGTCTCACCAGCGGTACCGAGTATTCGGTCGTTGTGCGTGCCGACTGTGGTACCGACGGCTATGGTGCATGGAGCGACCCGCTGGTATTCAGCACCAGCCCGCTGCCCTGCGTCCAGAGCGACCCCACCACTTCCACGGTATTGACCTTCAACACGGGTACCGGCTCCACAACCACCTACTACCTCCCGGTTGGCAATTACTATAATTACAGCTATACCCAACAGCTGATTCTTGCTTCTGAAATGAGTGGTGCCACCACTATCACGGGCATCGAATTCCAATATGGCTACTCTTCGGCATCGACCGTAAAGACCAACTGCACCATTTATATGGCCAACGTCTCGGTCAGCGACCTCTCTTCGGGTTTTGTGCCGTATAATGCGTCGTTCACTCCAGTCTATATGGGCAACCTCAACTGCACCAGCGGTTGGAACACCTTCAACTTCACTACCCCGTTCCTGTATGATGGCACCAGCAACTTGCTCATCATGATACATGACAACTCAGGTGACTATGATGGCAATTCCTATATTTTCAATGCCCATAACACACCATCGCCCATGGGCCGCTATGTTCAGAACGACAGCAACCCCTATTCCGTCAGTTCCCCTGATGCGGGTACTGCTGTCTCCTACCGTCCTAATATGAAGTTGCATGTCTCTGGATGTCTGCAGTATGCTACCTGCGCCGCACCGCTTGTGGTGGTCGACTCTACCAACGAGAACGAGATAGCGGTCAGCTGGGCTGCCGGTGCCGACGAGACCTCGTGGGATGTCGAGTACCGCCAAGGCACCGCAGGCACTTGGACATTAGCGTCTACCGAGACGGGAACCAGCTACACCTTCACAGGCCTGACTGCCAACACCACCTACCAAATCCGCATCACGGCCCACTGCACCGACACCGACATGGCCTCCATCATTACGGTGAAGACCCCTTGCGGAGGCATCACATTGCCTTTCACACAGACCTTCGAGAGCGCAGCCACGGGCACCAATTCCAGTGCCTCGTTCGTCGACTGCATGTACCGTCTCAACAATGGCTCCACCTATTACGGTTATCCTTATGTGGGTGGCTCGACCTACAACCATACACCAGGCGGTGCCAAAGGCCTCTACTGGTATAATACCACCACTACTGGAACCTATGGCGACTACCAGGTTGTCGTCATGCCCCGTGTGGATGCTTCTGTAACGCCGGTCAACACCCTGCAGCTCTCCTTCTGGTCTCGTCCGAGCAGCACCTCCTACAGTCCCGTCTTCATTGTGGGTGTGATGACTGACCCCGAGGACATCAGCACCTTCCAGAGTGTGGCCACGGTCAATGTGGCTAACACCACCGATTGGCAGTTCTTTGAGGTACCTCTCTATCCCTACCTCGGCACTGGCGAGTATATCGCACTTCGCGCCAACCGTCCCTCCAGTTCGTGGTATGCCTACGTTGACGATATGACTATTGAGCGTGCGCCCACCTGCCCGCGTGTGGGCGATGTCGAGGCTCGCAACATCACCCAGACCGACGTCACTATCGGCTGGAGTGCCACCACCGCCGATCAATACGATGTGCAGTACGGCCCAGCAGGTTTCGCCCTTGGCGCAGGCACATTCATCAACACCATCTACGACGACTCTGTCAACATCATGGGTCTCAACCCCGGCACATTGTACGATGTCTATGTTCGCGGCAATTGCAGCGGCGACAGCAGCAACTGGTCGTTTGTGTATCAGTTCCACACTGAGTGTTCGTTTGCCACGCTGCCCATCATCGAGAACTTCGATGCCATTGCCGGCAGCACCGCCACCTCGGGCATGGCTAACATCCTGCCTCCCTGCTGGGACTACTACAACGACGGCACCCGTTCGAACTATCAGGGTTCACCGTATGTCTACAGCAGCTCCACCTATTCTCATAGCGGTTCGAACTGCATACGTTTCTATTCGTACAACTCTTCGGGCGACTCCAACCAGTACCTCATTTTGCCAATCTTTGATTCCAACGATTATGTAATCTCCAACCTGCAGCTGAGTTTCTGGCTGCGTGGCAGCAGCTCATCCTCCAACTACTTTAACAATGTGGTTGTGGGTGTGATGACCGACCCGACCAATGAGTACTCCTTCATCCCCTACGACACCATACTCTCCTCCACAACGACCTACACCTATCACGAGGTCAACCTCAACCGTTACACCGGTCCTCATGGCCGTGTCACGCTCCTGTTCCCCAAGCCGCTCTCCTCAAGCCAATATGAGTATGGCTATTTGGACGACCTGATGCTTGGACCGATTCCGACCTGCCTCAGTGTTGATGACCTGACCTCAACCTATGCTACTGGTGACACCATCATCCTTCAGTGGGCTCCTGGCGATTTCGAGACTGAGTGGGAAGTCTCCTACGACTCGGTCACCGTTGTCGTTTACGACACCACCTACATAGCCGACGGTCTCTCGCCCAACACCGAATACACCTTCACCGTGCGTGCCATCTGCGGTGCTGGCGACACCAGCTATCCTGTCAGCTACACTGCTCGTACCGATTGCGGTGCCATCACCTCCCTGCCTTACTTCGAGAGCTTCGAAGGTCTGCCCGCAGGTTCCAGCACCTCCCCGGTGTATGAAGTGCCTTGCTATGGCCGTCTTGACAATGCTGGTCAGAACCACTTCGGCTACATCAACACTAGGTCTTCCTGGTCGGCAGGTCCGCACACCGGTGACAACTTCCTCTATTACTATATCCCCCTCACCACAGGCACCCATGCCGACTGGATTATAACCATCCTGCCTCCAATTGATAATACCATCTATCCTATCAACACCTTGCAGCTCTCGTTCTGGGTGAGGATGAACTCGGCCACCACGTCGAGCTTCATCGAGGTAGGTGTCATCTCCAACGCCAACGACGAGACGACCTTCGTGCCCGTCGACACTGTCCCGGTGGCTGGCGACATACACACGCTGAAGACTGCCTATCTGAGCAGCTATACTGGCACTGGCAACCGCATTGCCATGAGGTTCCATCGTGCCTCAGAGACCAACTACTTCTTCATCGACGATATCGGTGTCCAAGAAATACCCGACTGTCCTCCTGTGACCAACGTCGCCTTGGCTGGTCTCGACAGCAATGAGTTCACCGTCACATGGACTGAGAACGGTTCCGCCACCTCGTGGAATATCGAGTACGGTCTCCATGGCTTCACTGTCGGTTCCGGCACTACCGTCATCGCTACTACCAACTCTTATACCATCACAGGCTTGACACCCAACACCGAGTATGATGTCTATATCACTCCCGACTGCTCTGGTGGTGTTGCTGCTACCGTGATGGGAACCTTCCGCACAGCCAACAGCTATATTGGTCTGCCCTTCTCTTGTAACTTCGAGAACGCCGCCCAGAATGCCCTTTGGACACTTGAAAACGGTTCCAATACCAACAAGTGGTATATTGGCTCTGCTACCAATAACGGCGGTACCAACGCCATGTACATCTCCGACAATAATGGTGTCTCGTGCAACTACACTATCTCGTCGTCCACGATGGATTGGGCCTATGTCGACCTCCTGCTCGACTCTGCTGGCGACTATGGCTACTCATTTGACTGGAAATGTTACGGTGAAACTACGCTCGACTATCTACGTGTCGCCCTCGTCCCTGCTTCAGTCACGCTCGCCGCAGCCACGTCTGTCCCCTCAGGCTATGGCACATCATCCCTGCCTGCTGGTTGGATAGCCCTCGACGGCGGCAGCAAACTCAACCTGCAGAGCAGCTGGCAGAACCGAACCGATGTGGTTACGGTCCCATCAGCCGGTGTCTATCACTTGGTCTTCGGCTTCCGCTGCGACGCCTCAGTGGGCACCATGCCGCCACCTGCTATCGACAATGTGTTCATTATGCGCAGTCCCTGCTCTAGACCCACGAACATCATCCTCAGCAACCTGACACAGACCAGCGTCGATATCTCCTGGCACGAATCTGGCACTTCCACCGAGTGGCAGTACCAGCTGGGTTCTGGCCCCATCGTCACAGTCTACGACACCAGCTGCTCTCTCACCAGCCTCACCGCCAACACGCCATACACCTTCAAGGTGCGTTCCGTATGCGGTGGCGGCGACACCAGCTTCTGGTTAGCTTACGACTTCCGCACACCCTGCGGCTACATCACCCTGCCCTACACTCAGGACTTCGAGTCCGAAACCACCAGCAGCTCCTCTACCGGCAGTGCCTTTGCCAACTGCTGGACCCGCCTCAACAACGGCACCAGCTATGGTGGATACCCCTACGTTTCCAGCAGTAGTACCTACAACCACACTTTGGGAGGCTCCAAGGGACTCTACTGGTACAACACCACCACTACCGGCACCTATGGCGACTACCAGATTGTCGTCCTCCCGCCGGTCGACCCCTCTGTCAGCGTTGACTCTCTCCAGCTCTCCTTCTGGGCTAAGGCCTCGTCGACCTCGTACACCCCGGTCTTCCATGTGGGTGTGATGACCGACCCCAACAGCCCCTCCACTTTTGTATCGCTCGACACTGTAACCATAGCTGGCAATACCAACTGGGCTCTGTTCGAGATACCCTTGAATGGATACACTGGCAGTGGTCAGTATGTGGCCGTCCGTGCCCTCCGTCCCAGCAGCTCGTGGTATGCCTATGTCGACGACTTCGACCTCGACTATATCCCATCCTGTCCTGCCTCTCGCAACGTACATTCTACAGCAGCCACTACTACGTCCATCACTATTGACTGGACCGACTACAGCACGCCTTATGCATGGGAGGTTATGTACACAGGCAACGGCATTACCTCTACTACCGTAGTCTCGACACATCCCACCACCCTCACGGGCCTTACGCCTGCCTCGGCTTATCAAGTCCGTGTACGTCCTATCTGCGCTGCCACCGATACCGGCCGCTGGAGCGAACCTGGTTCAGCCTTTACCAGTTGCGACCTTATTGTGCCGCCATACTTTCAGGATTTCGACGCTGTGACTGGCACATCCTACAGTACTGCCGGACAATTGCCTCCGTGCTGGGATGGCTACTCCAACGGCACCTCTACTGCTTACATGCCGCATGTGACCGATGGCAGCACCTACTCCTACTCTATCACTGGCAATCCTATCACATTGACCAGCGGTAGCGCTACTTACGGCGACACCAAGTTTGTCCGTCTGCCACAATTTGCCACACCAATCAGTACCATTACAATGAGCTACTGGTTCTGCACCGAAAGCAGCACCAATGGTACTCTTACCGTGGGGTACATGACGGGTACCGACTACACAACCGACTTTGTGCCTGTCGTCTCCCATCCCGCTTCAAGTGCTACATATCACAACGGCAACGGTCCCCAGCCTGCCGGAGTCGGTGTTTATGACACTGTCTCGTTCGAGAACGTCCCAGACTCCGCCTTGTATATTGCCTTCAAGTGGGTCTACACTACTTCCTTCTATTCCTGCTGTATCGACAACATCGAGGTGACCTCTACTGGTGCTGTCTGCATGGCTCCGACCATCACCGGCACTCCGCACACCTACGAGAGCTTGACCGCCAACTGGTCTGGCGACGGCTCGGCCTACGAGGTGAACATCAAGGAGAGTGTTGCTCCCGACTTCACCGGTGCCGACATCCCGGTGGTCGGCAACAGCTACACCTTCTACGGCCTGCAGCCCGCCACGAGCTACACCGTCCGTGTGCGTAAGGACTGCACGACCGACAGCATCGGCTACAGCGAGTGGGTTCTGGAGACCGTCGTGACCGACAGCCTTCCCTGCCTGCCTCCCGACAGCCTGACGATTACCGACATCACCAACGCCGACGGCACCTTCGACTGGCAGCCCTTCGGTTACGAGACCATGTGGGACGTCCATGTGTGGAACACCGCCGGATTCGACTCCACCTACACCGTCAGCAGCCATCCCGTGGTGCTGAGCGGCTTCACCGCCGGTGTGACCTACAATGCCTCGGTGCGCCCGTTGTGTGGCTCGGCCCACAACATCCTGGGCGACTGGGGCGACACGGTGACCTTCACCGCCGCCACCTGCCCCGACGTGACGGGCCTGACGGCTGGGAGCGTGCAGCCCAACAGCCTGACGCTGAGCTGGACCAACAACCCGGC
>JAFWOP010000001.1 GCA_017545365.1 Bacteroidales bacterium | reverse complement strand
TCCATTAACGCGAGTAGGTGAGAACATAATTGTTATCCCATTCGGGGAGCAAGCTCAGATAATAATACCAATAACAAACAATTTAAAGGAAAACATTATGAACAAAAAACAGGTAATGGACATACGTCCAAACTCTGATGGTATTAGCCAGGCAGAGAGTAACGAACAACAGCGAAACTGGAGTGAAGACTTCCTCTGGAAGAAATCCAATGACCCGATGGCGAACTATGACCCGACACGAACACACCTGAATTTTGAGGTGGCTCGTAGTTGCATCGTCCAACCAATCGACAAGTCGAAGTCCATCATGCAGAAGATGGCAGACAATCTTGCAGCACGTGGAATAAAAGACCCTAATGCCCGAGAGAATGTCCACCGTCGGCAGAACACGCTGGCCCAATTTATTTTTGGTGGGAGCCGAGAACGTATGAACGAACTCGCTTTTGGAAACCAGACATTGAGCCTTGACAAGGGTGCCGATAACTCCCACTTGACAAGGAACAATGACATCGAGGAATGGGCAAAAGATGTGTATGCCTTTGTTGCCCACCGCTTCGGCGAAGAGAACATCGTTAGCTTCTACGTCCATCTTGACGAGACCAATGTTCACGCACATTGTACACTTATTCCATTAGACCAGGAGAAGAACCGCATTTCTTGGCGTTCTATATTTGGCCAAAACAGGCATGAGATGGGGCAGCTATTCTCTCAACTGCATGACGAGTTCTCAAAAGAGGTCGGCATGAAGTGGGGATTGGAACGTGGCGACAGTATCAGAGAAACTGGTGCCCGTCACCGCTCTACCTATGAATACAAGCGGGAACTTGTTAATGACGTGAACCAGCTTGAAAGCCGAAAGGTTAGTTTGGCTGCTGACATCAAACAAGAGGAACGCAAACTGAAAAGCCTGACAACAATGATGGCCAATCTTCAGGAGCGTCGAGCATCCATCCAACTGGAGATTGACGAAATAGCCCGTAGTTTAGGTGAGGAAGGTACGGACAACATTGTTTTGGCTGCACGTATTAGGAGCCTTCGCCAACAGATGGAAAACATTGACAGCAAAATTGCTGAACGCTCCAAGATGCTGGAAGAAACGAGAGCGAATGTTCGGAATATCCGAGAAAAACTCTTTGTTTTGAAACAAGAGCACCAAAGAGCCTTGGAAAGAGAAGGTGATGATATTGATAGGGAAGCAGCACGCATCCGTATGGGAATCACCAGTACCTACAATATGATGCTGGCTAAGACTATGCAGGAAATCATCCCAACCCTAAACGATAAGCAACGAGACATCTTACGAGAGAATGGTTTTTATGACCTTACCGAAAACGCGCAACATGCTAGTTGCTGTGCCATGTTGCTTGCTCTCAACTATGTCAAGCTGGCCACCTCTTACGCAGAGTCATGTGGTGGCGGTGGTGTGTCTAACTTGTCTGGATGGGGAAGAAATAAAGACGAAGAGGATGAGCAATGGTGGGTACGTTGTATCGCTACAGCTGCCGCAATGGTAAAGCCTTCATCTCGAAAGAAGGCTCAAAGTGTAGGAAGATAATCTCAAAACGACACAAAAGCCCTAATGAATCTCTTGTTGTAAGTAACCATTCGGGCTTTTGTGTGCAGAACTTTGAAAAACAGCATTGAAAGTAGGGTTGATTGTAGTAGAATTACAATAAAAAAACAAGGCCAAATAATATCTCAATATAGTTTACACAAATTGTTTCAAATGTATCAATTGTTATTTACCGATTTCTGAATTCTTAACAATATCTAGGGCTTCTAATACATTTCCTTTCTTCAATTCGAGAAGAGATAGATAAATAGTGTTCATTCCGGACCTGTCTTTGTAAGGTGCAAACTTCTCTATGTACCCATCTACCCATTGATACTTCTTTGCGTTACGGTTCTTAATATTCTTATCAATCTGAGCCAAACTTTCTTTTATTGCTCTTTGAATTTTAGGCAACACCTTAACTATTGCTATACTATTTTCAATCTCTTTTAAAGGATTTTGTGTATATAACATCTTAATAGCAGGTATAAAGTTTTCTTTCTTCAAATGAACAAAGACCAATCGCTTTTCGTTGGAGTAAAGATTGGTATTTATACAGGTTTCCATAACATGCCCTATCTCTAATAAAACATTTGGAAGATTATCCTCTCCATATGGCTTTGTTAGGTATCTCTCCCAATAAGAGCCAACCCTTGAAGTATAGCCGTAAACTCTATCGATAATGGAATAGCAAATAATATTCATTCTTGACAATGCAATAGCTCGCTCAAGTGGAAGTGAAGAGTTGAAATACAGTTTAAGTGTACTACATAAATCTAACGACATATACGTAATAGCAAGCATGGCTTCTGAAGTAGGTAATATATCATAACAATCAGATAAATCTATCTTATATTCTGCCTGGATTTTCTTGAAAATTTTTGGCCATTTCAATAATTGTTCTTTACAATCGCCAAAGGTTTTAGATTGACAAGCAATATTCCTTGTCATTACCACATTCATTTCTGCTAATTTACTTTCCCACGCATATTGATCAAAAGGAAACAGAGGCGGAAGTATGGGATGTAGTTTCATCAACTCGTCCCTTTTCTTTTGAACCAAGTAATGATCCAGTATCTCTGTAATGCAATTCCCCATCATTCTAAAGATAATCCCGAACTGTTCATATCGCTCAAGTTCTTTCTCAATAGTAATATCTTCAAGTTTTAATAATTCTCGCGGATTACTACCCTTATCAACTTGATAATGCATTGCCAAATCCCTCTCATCCTTATCGGTGAGAGCACTTCTTTCATACTCTTTAAGTCTATTTGTAATGGCTTCAATATCACTGTCGAAAACATTATCTTCTTTAACTAACCAATACTTCTTAATAAATTTACCCCACATACTCCTTCCTGGCTTGTTATAGCCCCAAAGGGCTTTATAGCCTTCTATTATGTAGGAATTTACATATTTGAGATGAGCCTGCTGTTCCCTTCTATCTGTAGCCTTTAATGCACCCGACATAGAAACCAAATAAACAGAGTAGAAATAGTTTACAAACATTTGTATGCATACTGTTTGCATGCAAAATTCTTTTTGAGGTTGCTCTAAAGAACACTCCTCATTTTCCAAATAATTATAAATTGCAAAATACTTAGGAAGTAAATCCTCTGCGTTCGCAAGGATTATCTTACCCATTTGAATTATTAGTTCTGTTTTTTGCATTATCTTCAATCATTTTCAGCAATAAAAGCTATTTTCCCATCATTCTCTTTAGCAACTCCTTCATCTGTTCTGGTGATAGACTATCGATGTCGATGGGGTCTTCCTCTTTTTCGATATTGAGTAGTTTGTTGTTGTTTCGGAATCGGATTTCAAGAGGATACATGTCCTGATAGCCGCTGGTGACATCGTTACCTTGCGAGTGCCCCATACTTTCAGAAATGTATAGTTCCTCTACGCCCGCCAACTTCAAATTTGTGGCAAAGGAATGACGCGCCCATGTTCCAGACACCACCTTATCCCACCCAAGTACTTCTTTGCATATACGGTTCATGCGGTCTTTGATGTTGGAGTTTACTTGTACCGTCAGTTTCCTTCGCAAGGTCTCATCTGTGGCTCCATTAAAAATCTGTGGGAACACGTATGCATCTCTCTCTGGTTTTGCACCGATTTCATCAAGGATCACTTTGAGTGGTTCTATGATAGGAACGATAACCACCGACATGTTGTTACTTCGTGCCGATGTTTTCTTTCGCATAAACTCAAAAGCACGACCACCTTCTGCGAAGTAAGTACGGTTGTAGGTCAAACGCCCTGCATCGGCAAGATTGAATCCATTGCACAGATATTGTGCCAGGAATAGGCCCAAAGAATCATGGGCACGTTTCTTATAAGCAGGATCCCATCCTTCGGGGTAGCGTTTCTCAACAAAGACTTTATATAGTTCCGTCATTTCATCAATGCTAAGGTATGATTGCTGGCGACGTTTACCTCGTGGAATTGAGATGAGCGTGTTGTCCTTGTTGGAGAAGGGGTATTTGTCCTCTGTCAGATAACCTTGACGGATGCACTCATTCCATACCACACGACATGTTCGAAGGTACATGCCACGAGTGGCATCGGCAATTTTTCCAGTCAACACACCATCTATCTTCACACCGTTCTTCATCCCATCGTTCCACTTTGCAATGACATTCTTATCGACTTTGAAACCAGTCACTTTTCCTAATATCTTGTTGAATGAATTAAGGGCCCACTGGTAGTTTTCCGCTGTGCCAACACGTCCTTCGGCCTTCATCCGCTGGATAATGCTCTCCCATACCCCTACAAATGACATGCTAACCTCTCCATTCAGTTGTTCGCCTGTAAGGTAGGTTCGAATCACGTCTATTGTGAGAGACTGTGTCTTATTCAATTTCACCATTTTCTCTCGGTAAACTTCAAGAATCTTCTGCCATTCCTTGTAAACAACCATGAGTGCACTGCGTGAACTTGTCACACTACACACTTCATTAAAATACTTCTCTTTCTGGTAAGCCATACCAGGAAGTTTATGGTAATATCGTTTTCTTTCTATCGTAAAACAAACAGCCATAGGGTATTCGTCAGTCTGCTTATTTGTGCGTTTGTCCAAAACGAGGGTTATCCAGCAGTTATCTACAGGATTGCAATTGATGGATGTTTTTACGCTTTTCGTTGCCATAATCTGTTACTCCTTTCTTGAGGTCTGTTGCTAAGTTTGCGAACACCATGCGAACACCGTGCGAACACCAAAGCACATTTTTTGAGATTTTATAAAATTTCATATTTGCGCTGCAAAGTTACAAAATAATTGTGAGACAACAACTTATAAAGGCAAGAAAAATTTTATAAAACCCTGAAAAATTATATTTCAACAGACTCATAATCTGGAGGTCCCAGGTTCAAGCCCTGGCTGGTCCACATTGAAAATCAAGGAGTTACGAATATTTCGCGGCTCTCTTTTTCTTTTTGGTGAAATTCAGGTGAAATTCGTGACAAAAAAGTTATGATGTGAAGTTTCCTGCAATCTTTACGATTGCAATGATATTGCATGGCGTAGCAAAGATAGACTTTTTGTGCAAATATTTGCTGTTTCAGTGTTTTCAACATAAACACTATTTCCTAATAACTGTACACAGTTTTTGTACATCCTCATCAAAGGTGTCTTTATTGATAGCTTTGCTTTTGGTGGTAGAGCGACAATTATAAATTGTCTGGGTGGAGAGGAAGAGCAAGCCTGCAATGTCTGTGGTATTCTTTACGCCCAGGCGGATCAGGGCAAACGTGCGCAGTTCGGTGGTTAGCGTGTTGGGCGTTTTCAGCCGGATGCGGCCGTCTTCCTGCAACAGGGCGTTGAAATCGTCGACGAACGACGGGTAGAGTTCCAGGAAAGCCTTGTCGAACCGGTTCAGGAACGTAGCGGCATCCTCCTCGGAGATGCGTGTTGAAGAGATGGTCTGCAGCAGTTCCTGAGCCTGATTGGCCTTAATCTTTCGTTTCACTAACGTCTGGTAGCGCCCCAGTTTGTCGATGTACTTGGCACAAAGGTCGATATAGATGCTGGCTAAATTCTCGCGGCGCGTGTTGGTGTCGGAGAGCAGCGTGTTGGCATCGGAGAGCTGTGTATTGGTTTGTGAGAGTTGCGTATTGAGTGTGGCAAGTTCGGCGTTTAGTATTGCCAATTCGTGTCGGCGTGCCGAGAGTTGCCGGTTTTGCCGATGAATGAAGTATGATGTAATGAATAGACCAATGAGTAGCAACGAGATGAACAAAACAGAGTAGCGCAGCCCGCGGTTCTGCTGCTCCACGCGGTCCTGATAAGATGACATGATCTGTGGCATGATGCGAGAAATTTCAAGGATGCGCAGGCGGTTGTTGTAGAACTTGGCATCTTCCATCGACGTGTTGATGTATTGTTCTGCCCGTTTGATATGCTCGTTGCCTTTCTCAAACAAACGCAGGGCCAGTGTCTGAAGCGCCATGTTCTCCATCGTGCAGCACTTCGTGTCGCTCAGCGCAGCCTTGATGAGATATTCCTCGTAGCGGTCCTGATCGCCTGATGCCAAATAGTTGCCTGCCAGTGCAAACGATGTCATGGCATGCACTCGCGACTGCTCGCTGCTACCCTTGAAAGCCATTTCATAATAGTGGCGTGCCTTCTTGGTGTCGGGTTCAACGAAAACGTGATACTCGCCCAGAAAGTAATTGTAGAATTCGTCACCGGGATTGAGGTATCGGATGGCATGCGCAAGGAAATGGGAGGCGTTCGCCATGTATTGGGGAGCATACTCGCGATCGTTGCAATAGTTGGCCCAATACAGATAAATATTGAAGCGTGCCTGATGATAGAAGAACAACTGCTGTCGGCTCAGTGCTGTCGTGTCCACCTGCTCCAGATTGCTAAGCGCCTCGGTATAGAGGCCGCCGATGGCAAGAATCTCAGAACGGCAGATGGAGAACTGCGCCACGTAGCTGACATCCCGCCGCTGCCGTGCCAAGGCGAGTCCGCGGTTGGCATACACCATTGCCGAGTCGAATTTAAACACTTTGTATTCACGGAAGATGTCCTCCGTGAGTTTCATCATACGGTCGCTGTCGCGTTCTGCAGCCAACTGTTGCTTCAGGGCTGCAATCGTTTCTTCCTTTTGACCGACGTAGTTGCCTTTTTCGCTAATCACTTGATCTAGTTCGTGAAGCAACTGTCTGTTGTCGGCACGACCGATTCCTGTCTGGAGGAAGAGGGTAAATATGAGTAATAGGGTCTTCATCATGGCAAAGATAATTATAATTGTTGGTTTTCGGAAATTTACTACTGAATATTTAACAACATTTATAAATCAATGATTTCCAATGAGATACGATTAATTTAGTTTCTCCTCAATTTACCAAACATTTACTATGAGCTACAACCACGTGAAATCATGATTACCTTTGCAGCAGTTAAAATGATAACTAACCCGACAAAACGATTAACATGTACAAAATGAAGCGACTTCTGAAAGAACGCCTGGTGCTTAGCCTGCTGACGCTGCTGATGCCACTGGGCCTGCTTGCACAAGACATCAAGGTGCAAGGCGTTGTGAAGGACGAGACGGGCGAAACCGTCATCGGTGCCTCTGTAATGCAAAAGGGAACCACGAATGGGGCCGTCACCGACATCGACGGCAACTTCTCGCTGACCGTTCCCTCGAAAGCCACGTTGGTGGTCTCCTACATTGGATTTACTACGCAGGAGATAGCCGTTGGCGGGCGCACTCAGCTGGAAATCACCCTAAAGGAAGACGACCAGACCTTGAACGAGGTTGTCGTCGTGGGTTATGGTACGATGGACAAGAAGGAGCTCACCTCTGCTATCTCGCACGTGGGCGAGAAGGACTTTCTGACCGTGAGTTCACTCGACCCCTCGATGATGATTCAGGGCAAGGTGGCAGGTGTCTCCATCACCAATACCGGTGCCGGCGACCCCAACAACCAGGCCAGCATCCAGATACGTGGCGTCAGCTCGCGCTCGGCAGGCCTCGGTCCGCTCATCGTGATTGATGGTGTGCCTGGTGGCAACCTCACCAACATCAACCCCAACGACATTGCTTCCTTCGACGTGCTGAAGGACGGTGCCGCCTCCGCTATCTATGGTACGCGCGGTTCGAACGGCGTCATCGTCGTGACCACGAAGAAAGGCAGCAAGGACGGTCAGGTGCATACGTCCTACAGCGGCCAGCTGTCGCTCGACGTCATCAACAAGGAGTTGAAGATGATGAACGCCCAGGAGTTTCGCGACGTGCGCCTCGGTTGGGGCGACACGGGTGTTGACCTTGGTGGCAACATCGACTGGCTCGACAAGACCAGCCGCACCGGTGCCACAATGCAGCACACGCTCACCCTAAGCGGCGGCAACGACAAGAGTAACTACCGCGTGAGTGCCGACTACCGCAATGCCCACGGCATCGACTTGCGTTCGAAGCGCGAGGAGTATGGTGCACGTGCTGCCATCATGCATACCACCAAGAACGGACTCCTCACGATTACGGCCAACGTGGCTCCGCGCGTCATTTATCGCGACAATGCCGACTGGAGCGTGTTCAAGGATGCCATCGAGGCCAATCCCACCACACCACTGATGGATCCCGACGACCCTGTTCGCTACTATAACTTCCAAGGTCAGGTCGTGGGCAGTAACCCCGTGGAGCGTCAGAAGCTGGAGAAAGACCACGCCGACACGAAGCTCCTCGACTGGGATGGCACCGTGAAGTTGAACCTGCTGCCCCTGCTGGCCAAGAACGACAAGGGCAACCAGACGCTCACCACGCAGGTGATGTTTGCCGACCACCAGTACAGCAACGACAACAGTTGGTTCCGGCCGTCGACAAGCACGCAAGCCGTGAACAACGGTCGTGACGGTGAGGCCAGCCGCTCCTATGCGAAGGAGAGCCAGTATGTGGCCGAGTGGCTCACCAACTACATGGGCAGCTTCGGCCTTCACAACGTGAAGGGTATGGCAGGCTACAGCTACCAGTACTCCCGCTACTCAGGCTTCAATGCCGAAAACAAAGACTTCCCCAACGACGGTCTGGGTTCCGACAATCTGGGCTCGGGTGAATATGCCAAGGAGGAAGGCGAGGTGCTGATGGGCAGTTATAAGAACGATGCCAAGCTCATAGCCTTCTTCGGCCGCGTCAGCTATGACTACGATGGTCGCTACCTCTTCACAGCTTCGCTGCGCCACGAGGGTTCGTCGAAGTTCGGTGCCGACAACAAGTGGGGTAACTTCCCTGCCGTCTCAGCCGGTTGGCGCATCTCGTCGGAGAAGTTCATGAAGGACGTCAAGTGGGTGAACGACCTGAAGCTGCGTGCCGACTATGGTGTCACCGGCAACCAGGATTTCGGCAGCTATCTGTCGCTGAACACGATGACAGGATTCGGCTACTATTTCTATAACGGCCGCTACTTCCAGGTATGGGGCCCGTCGAAGAATGTCAATCCCGACCTGAAGTGGGAGAAGGGTAAGAACTGGAATGTGGGTCTCGACTTCTCGTTGTTCAAGAACCGTCTGTACGGCTCCATTAACTACTTCAGCCGCCGCCAGCAAGACCTGCTTGGTAACTATAAGGTGAGCGTGCCTCCCTATCTGTTCGACGAGACCTTCGTCAACGTGGGTACGATGAAGAACACCGGTTTCGAGTTCGACCTGAACTTCCGCGCCGTCAATACCAAGGACTTTGGCTACGACATCAGCCTCGTCGGTACTACCATGCGCAACAAGTTCGTTGACTTCAGCAACTCAGAGTACGTTGGCCAGGACTTCTACGACGTTGCCGGCACCGAGGATCCCTATCCCTTCTACAACCTGCAGCGCATTCAGAAAGGCGAGTCGCTCGGTAATTTCTATATGTGGGAATATGCCGGTCATACTACTGAGGGCGAATGGCTTGTCTACGACAAGGATGGCGACATCATCCGCGCCTCGCAGGCCAGCGATGAGGACCGCCGCGTGGTGGGCAACGGTATGCCGAAGTTCACGCTCTCGTCGAGTCACAACTTCCGCTATAAGAATTTCGACCTTGCCCTGTTCTTCCGCGGAGCCTTCTTCTACGACATCTTCAACATCCACGACTTCTATTACGGAACCCGCAACTTCACCGGCAACCGCCTGCAGAAGGCCTATGCCAAGAACTTCCCCATTGCCGGCACGGCCAACCCCGTGGTGTGTGACTACTTCCTGGAGCGTGGCGACTACCTGAAACTCGACATGCTGACGTTGGGCTACACATTCCAACCGAAGGACTGGCGTTTCCTCGACCGCGTGCGCATCTACGCCACGGGCAAGAACCTGCTCACGCTGACAAAGTTCAGCGGCGTCGACCCAGCCACCTATCAGGTGAACGGACTGACACCAGGCGCCCAAGGCTCACGTACCTACTTCCCCTCTACGCGCCAGTTCATCGTTGGCCTGCAGGTTGACTTCTAATCAAGGTAACAAAGTGACAAAGTAACAAGGTAACAAAGTTCACAATATGAAAGCTATACATTATTATATATTGACTGCAGCGTTGTGTTTCTCGACACTCACCAGCTGCACCGACCTGGACGAGACGCTCTACGACCAGGTGGGCACACAGAACTACTATAACACGAAGAGCGACGTCGTGCGTGCCGTGTTCCGTCCGTTCGAACACGCTTTCTGGAGCATCCAGAGCCGTCACGTACTCAACGAGCTTACGGCCGACCAACTCATCACCCCTACTCGCGACGGTTGGTGGGACGACGGTGGCAAGTGGCGCCGCCTGCACTACCACGACTGGAATGTGGAAGACGGTGGCGACGCACAGTCGGAATGGAACGGCTGCTTCCAGGGCATTATGCAATGCAACTACGTGATTGAGGATCTGGACGGGCTCGACGCCTCGCGCTTCGGCTTCACTGAGGCCGAGTTCCAGAACCTGAAGGCACAGTGCCGCGTACTGCGCGCCTGGTTCTACCTGCGCTTGCTCGACGGATTCCGCAACGTACCGTTGGCTGTGAGCTTCGGCGACGTCAGCCAGAACACTGAGACGCAGGTCGAGCCGAAGGTGGTCTTCGACTTCATCGAGAGCGACCTGAAGGAATGTCTGCCCCTGCTGGCCGAGAAGTCGTCGCTGGGCGGCAACGGCGCGCTGCAGGGTCAGTGGACGAAGGCTGGTGCAGCCGCCCTCCTGGTGCGTCTCTATCTGAATGCTCAGGTCTATATTGGCGAAGACCGCTATAAGGAATGTGCCGACATGGCACAGGCCATCCTCGACGGCCAGTACGGCCGCTACCAGGTAGCCGACCGCTGGGATGCCGCTTTCGACTGGAACAACGACGCCTGCGACGAGGTCATCTTCGGCTTCCCCGCTGCTCCCGGCTACAGCTATTGGCACTATCAGGGCGACACCTATTGGTGGACGGTTCCTGCCCGTGCACGCTACTACCTGAACGACGCCAAGTGCAAGGCCGGCGACCACAACACGAAGTATGCTGCCTCGCCAAGCTATGCTCCCAATGGCGAACGCCTCAACTTCGAGCTGGGCATGCCCATCGAGCGCTTCCGCCAGTATGATGGCGACGTGCGTCTGAAGCTCTATCGCAACCTTGGCAACAGCCAGCGCGAGGGAATGTTCTTCTTCGGCTATCTGGAATACCAGGACGAGAGCGGCCAGACCAAGCGTGTGCAGGCTCCTGAGGTGCCTTACGACCTCTACATCCGCGATGCCGTAGGCAAGTTCCAAAGCCTGGCGCCCGACCGCTGGCTGACAGCCGCGAGCAGCACGTTGCGCGATGGCGACCACAATTCGGGCTGGCACTTTGCCAAATATCCCTTCTACAGCGACGACGATGCCCACCAGATGGAGAGCGACTACACGGAGATTCGCCTGCCGGAAATCATCTACTCACTGGCAGAATGCCGCCTGCGCGAGGGCAAGAAGGCTGAGGCTGCGCGCCTGCTGAACAGTGTTCGCCGCCGCAACTACGATGCCAACCACCTGCAGGATGCGCTCTACACGCCTGAGGGCAGCGCCAACCTCGACATGCAGGAGATGCTCAACGAGTGGGGCCGCGAGTTCTTTGCTGAGAGTCGTCGCCGCATCGACCTCATCCGCTTCGACAAGTTCACGAGCGGCACGTGGTGGGACAAGACGCCCGATGGCGATGGCCACACGAAGATATTCCCCATCATGCGACCTATCCTGAATGCCAACCCGAAGTTGGTACAGAACCCAGGATATAATAGTTAAGAGTTTATAGTTTATAGTTTCTAGTTTATTGGATATGAAACCGAATCGATTATTTTCCGCAATAGCCGGCATCGTGCTGGCAATGGGTCTCACCTCGTGCGACAGCGAGAAGGACCTGAACATCATCGAGGGCGAACTGCCCATCAAGACGCAGACGCTCTACATGGTAGGCGATGCCACGCCTAATGGCTGGGACATCGGCAATCCAACACCTCTTGAGACAACGGGCGACGATGCTTTGGTGTTCTCATGGGAGGGCCAACTCTATAAAGGTGAACTGAAGCTCTGCCTGACCACGGGCAGCTGGGATGCTCCGTTCATCCGTCCTGAGGTGGGTGGCACGCAAATCACGAAGACAGCCATCAGCAATGCGAAGTTTGCCATGCACGCTGGCGACCCCGACGACAAATGGGTGATTGCCGATGCAGGCAAGTATCGGCTGACGTTCGACCTGCGCCACTGGACTATGTCGACCGAATATCTAGGCGAGCCCGATGCGCCCGTCATTGAGCCTATCGAGGCTGAGGCCGTCTACATCGTTGGTGATGCCACACCGAACGGCTGGAGCATCGATGCACCAACTCAACTCGAGAAGCGATCGCAGTACGTCTTCACATATGAGGGCATTCTCACGACTGGCGAACTGAAGGCCTGCACGCAGACGGGCGACTGGGGTGTGCCATTCATCCGTCCGACATTTGGCGGCTGCAAGATTGGCCAGAATGGCGTGGAGAGTCAGGACTTTGTCTTTACCGCTGCTCCCGACGACAAGTGGCAGGTGACGGAGGCTGGAAAATATCGCCTAACCTTCGACCTGCAGGCATGGACACTACAGGTTGAATTCTTGGGCGAGGCTCCCAATCCCGACAAGCAACCATTGGAAGCAGAAGCCGTCTACATTGTTGGCGACGCCACGCCGAACGGCTGGAACATCGACGCACCCACACAGCTCACGAAGCAGTCACAGTACGTCTTCACCTACGAAGGAGAATTGGTGCCTGGCGAACTGAAGGCCTGCACGCAGACGGGCGACTGGGGCGTACAGTTCATCCGTCCAACGTACGGTGGTTGCAAGGTAAGCCTCGCTGGCGTGGAAAGCGCAGATTTCGTCTTTACCTCCTCACCCGACGACAAGTGGCAGGTCACGGAAGCAGGACAATATCGCCTGACGTTTGACCTGAAGAACTGGACCATCACCGCCGAACCTCTCACCGCTAAAGAGCCGCTGGAGGCTGAGTCTGTCTACATCGTGGGCGATGCCACGCCCAACGGCTGGAGCATCGACGCTCCGACGCAGTTGGAGAAGCAATCGCAGTACGTGTTCTCCTACGAAGGCAAACTCACGAAAGGCGAGCTGAAGGCCTGCACGCAGACGGGCAGTTGGGATGTGCCGTTTATCCGCCCCACGTTCGGTGGCTGCAAGATTGACAAGGACGGCGTGGAGAGTCCAAACTTCGTGTTCACTGCTTCGCCCGATGACAAGTGGCAGGTGGAGGAGGAAGGAAAGTACCGCCTGACATTCGACCTGAAGGCTTGGACGGTGAAAGTTGAGAGTTTATAGTTTAAAGTTTAAGTATATGAAACGGACAATATTTATGCTGACAGGCCTGATGATGATATTGCTCAGCGCCTGCACCAACGATATCGAAATGCGCTATCCGCCGAAGTACGAACTGCCCGAGTTGCCTGTCGTGGAGGGCATCCACGACGGGCAGAAGGCCCCTCTCTACTGGAGCATCTACGAATATGCCTACGAACAGGAGCAAGCTGGCGTGAGCGGCTCGGACATGGATTTCACTGCAGCACAATGGGATGAGGTCATCAATTGGGTGGCCGAAAACCTAAAGCCCCACGGCTACGACATGGTGTGCACGGACGGTTTCATTCCTATGCTGGCTCAGGACGGTTCGGGCTACATGACCCACTACGGTTCGGTTTCACTGAAGGACCTTGCCGCCAAGTGTAAGGCCAAGGGTCTGCGTCTGGGTGTCTACGACAATCCGCTGTGGATACATGGCCCGCTCTCGACGCCCGTCGAGGGTACGAGCTGCACCTTCGGCGACCTGGTCTATGATGGAAAGACAAAGGTGCTGAACCCCGCGGCTCAGGACCAGTGGTTCACCTGGGTGGTGAGCGAAAAGGAAGGCGCACAGGAATACATCGACGGTTTCTTCCGTCACTACAAGGAGCTGGGTGTCGACTTCATCCGCATGGATTTCCTCTCATGGTATGAGGATGGCAAGGACCGCGGCATGGGCACCGTTGGTCGCGGCTATGGTCGCGAAGCCTACGCCCATGCGCTGGCCTACATCGCCCAATCGGCAAAGAAGTATGGCATCTTCACCTCGCTCGTCATGCCCCACCTGAACAACGATGCTGAGGTGGAGGCCCGCTATGGCAACATGGTGCGCATCGTGGCTGACACGGGTGGTGGCGGCTGGTGGCACACGTCGGCTCAGGACAAAGGCCGTTCCTACACGTCATGGCCCAACTGCATGAATCAGTTCGACGGTTTTACTTATTGGTCGCACATCACTGGTCGCGACAAGGTGATTCTGGATGGCGACTTCCTGCGACTGAACCGCTATGAAACCGATGCGGAGCGGCAGACAGCAGTGTCGCTGCAGCTCATGGCAGGCGGTCCGGTGGCGGTGGCCGACCAGCCGTCGACCATTGGCGGCAACCTCAGTTTCTACACCAACGATGAGCTGCTGCAGCTGCGCCGCGATGGTTTCGTGGGCCAGCCCTTGAGCAACAAGCTCGGCGACGGCGACAGCGAAGTGTGGTTCGGTTCGCTCTCCAACGGCAACCATGTCGTGGCTCTCTTCAATCGCAGTGACCAGCAGCAGGCGTCGAGCATCGCCTTGAGCCGCCTCGGCATCAGTGGCGAGTGGAAGGTGCGCGACCTGTGGCAACATGCCGACGAGGGCACTACCAGCACGCTGAGTGCCACGCTGCCCGCTCATGGCTGCAAGGTTGTCATGTTGACAAGGTAACGGAATTAGGTTAATAGGTTAATAGATTTAACGATATGAAGAAGATAGTATTTGCAATAATCAGCCTGCTGATGGCACTGACGACGAGTGCTGGCGAAGTGGCATCGCCGAATGGCGAAGTGAAAGTGAGTTTTGCGCTTGAAGGCACGGTGCCTACATATAGTGTGACCTTCCGGGGTCAGGACATCATTCTGCCCAGCCGACTGGGCTATGAATTGCGGAATGCCGACAATCTGCTCGATGGCTTCACGCTGAAGGCAGAGGAGACCGCAACGTTCGACGAGACGTGGCAGCCCGTCTGGGGCGAGACACGCGACATACGCAACCACTACAACGAGTTGCTGGTAAAGTTGGAGCAGAAGCAGACAGAACGACTGATGAACATTCGCTTCCGCGTCTACGACGATGGCATTGGCCTGCGCTATGAGTTCCCTCAGGAAGGAAGGCTGAACTACTTCGTCGTGAAGGAAGAGCGCACGGAGTTTGCCATGACTGGCGACCACACGGCTTGGTGGATTGCCGGTGACTACGACACGCAGGAGTATGAGTACACCCGCTCACGCCTGAGCGAAATCCCCGGCCTGCTGCGTGGGGCCGTCAGCGGCAACCTCTCGCAGACGGTGTTCTCCGACCATGCCGTGCAGACATCGCTTCAGCTGAAGACCGACGACGGCATCTACTTGAACCTGCATGAGGCTGCGCTGGTGAACTATCCCGCCATGCACCTGGAACTAAACAACCCCTTCGTATTCCAAAGCCACCTCACTCCCGACGCCCAGGGAGCGAAAGGCTACCTGCAGACACCCTGCCAGTCGCCCTGGCGCACCATCATGATTGCCGATGATGCCCGCAAGATACTGGCCTCGAACCTCATCCTGAACCTCAACGAGCCTTGCAAGATTGAAGACACCTCCTGGATTCATCCCACGAAGTACGTCGGCGTGTGGTGGGAGATGATCAGCGGCAAAGGCGACTGGGCGTATACGAACGAGTTCCCGACGGTGAAGCTGGGCGAGACCGACTACTCGAAGGCTCGCCCGTCGGGCCGCCATTCGGCCAACAACGAGAACGTGCGCCGCTACATCGACTTCGCCGCCGAACATGGCTTCGATGAGGTGCTCGTGGAGGGTTGGAACATCGGATGGGAAGACTGGAGTGGCAACAGCAAGGAGTATGTGTTCGACTTCCAGACACCCTACCCCGACTTCGACCTGAAGGCGCTCAACGACTATGCCCACTCGAAGGGTGTACGCATCATGATGCACCACGAGACCTCGTCGTCGGTGATGAACTACGAGAAGCACATGGACCGCGCTTACCAGCTGATGCGCGACTATGGCTACGATGCCGTGAAGTCGGGCTACGTGGGCAACATCATCCCTCGCGGGGAGCACCACTACTCGCAGCTCGAGATCAACCACTACCTGCACGCCGTGCAGCGCGCAGCCGACTACCACGTCATGGTGAACGGCCACGAAGCCGTGCGACCCACAGGACTCTGCCGCACATGGCCAAACCTCGTGGGCAACGAGGCGGCACGCGGCACGGAGTATCAGGCCTTCGGCGGCACGCGTCCCGGCCACACAGCCATCCTGCCCTTCACCCGACTGCAAGGAGGACCGATGGACTACACGCCGGGCATCTTCGAGATGGACTGCGCCAATGGCTCTCACGTCAACTCCACCATCTGCGGACAGCTGGCCTTGTACGTCACGATGTACTCGCCGCTGCAGATGGCTGCCGACTTCCCCGAAAACTACATGAAGCACCCGGATGCCTTCCAGTTCATTAAGGATGTGGCCTGCGACTGGGACGAGTCTCTCTACCTCGAGGCCGAGCCTATGGAGTTCATCACTGCTGCCCGCCGCGCCAAGGGTAGCGACAACTGGTTTGTTGGGTGCGTCAGCGGCGAGCAGGCACACACCTCAAATCTGAAACTGGACTTCCTGGACGCTGGCCGAAAGTATGTCGCCACCGTCTATGCCGATGCAAAGACGGCCCACTACAAGACGAACCCGCAGGCCTATGTCATTAAGCGAGGTGTGGTAACTGCAAAATCGGTCTTGAAACTAACGGCGGCAGCTGGCGGCGGCTATGCCATCAGCATCGTACCAGCAACAAAAGACAACTTGAAAGGAGTGAAAAAGCTGCCACAAAATTGCCAGTAAAAGGATTGTTTTTAGATTCATACATTAGTTAGGTAATAATTGTTTAGGAGGAAGGCACGATGTTCACGTAATATCGTGCCTTCTCATTATTACATGCACCGTCCATGTCCGTAGCTATGGCCTTGTGCCTGCCGACATCGCCCCCGGCCTCTATATCCTGAAGGGCAAGGAATACTACAAATATTGTCAAGTACATTTTGTGCCACAACTTGTGGCGTAATATCCTTTTCATTTTGCGCCACAGCTTGTGGCGTAATCTCAAAGAGGGGCATAAAGGTGTTATACATCTGCCTCATATATTGCAAATTACGAATCGACAAGCCTGACACTCCGGGCAAAGCATCCTTTAAGTCGGCACTGAGGGTGATAAATATTTTGTCGCCCCACTCATGTCTGTATTATTTTAGTGCAAAATTACGGCTTTTCTATTAAAACGAGTCAACAAGCCCGACATTTTTACCAAGCATAAATCGTAAACAAATTACACTTTTCCAAGGTGATTATATATGTTTTTTTACACTTTTCCAATGCTAGAATGGCTTAGAATATACATTTGTCCAAGATTAAGATGGCTTTTTTAGTCGTATGACCTTCTTATTGTGAGTGCAAAACTGCCAATGGTTCTTAATTCCGCGTAAACAATGCGTAAACAAAAAAAGGTAGTGGTTATTCTTGAAACAAAAGCGTATTAGCAGAAGGAGCAAGATGAGGGACGCATTATCGTATTAAAGAAATCAAAAAATGGAGCGATAATCAATAAAGTATAACAAACTTTTTATATCTTTGCAGTATTCAGTCGAAATGGTACGATTTTGCGCTATCATTTGCAAGCAGAGAGATATGAAAAGGATAGAAGTCGTTGCAGCGATTATTCGCAAAGGAGACAGGATCTTCGCCACGCTAAGAGGGTGTGGCGAAGGGAAGGCTTCAGTTAGGCAAGGGTTGGATCAAAACTGTTTGAACCTTGCCGAATGCGAGCAAGCTCGCCTTGAAGGCAAAGCAGGATGGGAATTTCCTGGCGGGAAGATGGAACCGGGTGAGACTCCCGAAGATGCGCTGAAACGGGAGATTCGCGAGGAGCTGTCGACGGAAATCAGCGTAGACGAGTTCCTTTGTACGGTGGAGCACGACTATCCGACATTCCACATCACCATGCATTGCTATCTCTGTTCGCTGCTGACAGAGGCCCTACATCTGAACGAACACGAGGCCGCCCGCTGGCTTTCGATAGAGGATTTAGACAGCATGAAATGGCTGCCGGCCGACATGCAAGTCATTGAAGTCATGAAAGGAAAGGCTTGAAAGCGGCTTGAATGACATGTTGCCCACACCCACGGAGTGCAAGAACCGACAAAAACAACATTATTAACTTAAACTATTAGCTAAAAACGTATGAGAAAACTATTGGTAATCGTCGCGATGCTGAGCATGAACGCCATGATGCTCCACGCGCAACAGTTAACGCTCCGTCTCGACAAGGCCGAAACGGAGGTGAGTCCGATGCTCTATGGACTGATGACCGAGGAAATCAACTATTCGTATGAAGGAGGCCTCTACACGCAACTGATTCCGAATCCGTCGTTCGCCGACATGTTTAATCCCAGTGGAGGTCGTCGCGGAAGGCGTCCCAGCGGCAATGCTCCGCGCTACACGGTACGCCCCGACCGCTGGCAACTCTCCGACACGGTAAAGGTTCAGGTGCGACAGAACCGGCAGGGAGGCATCAACAGCGCCAATTCCACCTCGTTGGTTGTCCACTTCGACGAGCCCGGTCTCGCCCTTGTGAGCGAAGGCTATTGGGGATTCCCCATCCGAAAGAACACCACTTTCAAGGGTTCACTCTATGTGAAGCAACCCGCTGCACCGAATGACGGAAGTGCAGCACCAACGCCGATGAAATCGCTAAAAATTGCATTGAAGAGCACCGACGGCAACACCACTTATGCAGAGACAAAGGTCAGCGGTTTCACGGGTGATTGGAAGAAGTTGGACTACCAGCTGACCACCTCAGCCACGCAGGCAGACACGAAGGATGCACGCCTGTTCTTCATCGCCGACGAGGCAGGAAGCATCGAGCTGACTCGTGTGACCTTGTTTGCACCCAGCTTCAAAAACCGTCCGAACGGCTTGCGCACCGACCTGATGGAGATGATGGTAGAGATGAATCCTAAGTTCCTGCGCTTCCCCGGCGGTAACTACCTGGAAGGCAGCAACTTCGCCAACCGCTTCGACTGGAAGCAGACCATCGGTAATCCCGACGAGCGTCCCGGCCACCAGAGCCCGTGGGGTTATCGCTCCACCGATGGCCTGGGCCTGCTTGAGTTCCTGCAGTGGGCAGAGGACATCGGCGGAGAACCCGTGGTGGGTGTCTTTGCCGGGTATGTACTGAACGGCGATCACCTGGACGGCGACTATGTGAAACCCTTCATTCAGGATGCCCTTGACGAGATAGAATACATCATCGGCGATGCCCAAACGACCAAGTGGGGTGCCATTCGTGCCCGCGACGGCCATCCGGCTCCGTTCCCCCTTCACTATGTGGAGATTGGCAACGAAGACTTCTTCGACCGCAGCGGCAGCTATCCCAACCGCTTCAAGATGTTCTACGAGGCCATCAAGACTCGCTATCCGCAGCTGCAGATTATCTCAACGGTGGGCTTTAACGCCTTGAAGTCGAAGGCCATACAGAATCCAGTCGTCGACGTCATCGATGAGCACTACTATCGCAACGCCTTCGACATGTACCGCAATGCCTTCCAGTATGACCGCTACGACCGCACCGGTCCGAAGATTTTCTGTGGCGAATGGGCAACACGCGAGGGTACGCCGACAACGAATATGAATGCTGCCCTTGGCGACGCAGCCTGGATGAGCTGCATGGAGCGCAACTCCGATATTTGCATCATGTCGTGCTATGCACCGCTGTTCGTCAACGTAGAGCCCGGTGCTATCCAGTGGCAGAGCGACCTGATAGGCTATGACGTGCTTAACAGCTACGGCTCACCGTCGTATTGGGCACAGGTGATGTTTGCGAAGTATCTGGGTAATAAGATCGTCCCCGTCGAAGCCACCGACCTTCCGAAGCAGACCCTCGACCGAAACGACGAGGCGAATGCCGTATTCTATACCGCCACCACCGATGCAGCAACGGGTAAGACCTACCTGAAACTCGTCAATGCCGTGGGGAATGCGCAAAAGCTGAACATCAAGCTCGCGGGTGCAAAGAAGGTGAAGTCGAAGGCGAAGAAGATAGAGTTGAAGTCTGCACGCCCAGAGGATACCAACAGCACCGACAATCCTCGCAACATCGTTCCAAAGGAATCGACGCAGAAAGTGGGTAAGCAGTTTGCTATGACGCTGGCCCCCTACTCCATCACGGTACTTGTGATAGAATAAACCTTATTTGTCGCCTCCCCCGTCGCTGCGCTCCCCTCATCGCTCCCTCCTCGCGCTTCGCCACCCCTGCCCCTCCTCCCCGGAGGAGGGGACAACAAAATGACTCCTTTCTTTATCCTCGAAGCCTCCTTACAAAATGCTAAAAAAGAAATAAATGATGGATAGAAGAGACTTTATCAAAAAGACAATGGCGGCTGCAGCTGCTGCCGCTGTGGTATCGCCAGCATCCGCCATCCTTGGCGGACAGGGCAGCGAGAGCCTATCAGCAAGCACAAATGGTCGTGATGCGGCAGACGGAAGCAACGGCATAGCCGCAGGAAAGACGCTCAAGGTGCTATTGGTGAATGGCAGCCCACGCACAGATGGTAACACATTCTGCTGTTTGGAAGAGATAGAGAAACAGCTCGCCAAGCACGGCATAGAGGCAGAAATCGTGCAGATAGGCCGTCGGCCCGTTCGCATGTGTGTCAACTGCGGAGGATGTCGGCGCAACAATGGTGCCGGCTGCGTGTTCGACGACGACGCCTGCAAAGAAATCACCGAGAAGATGGCCGAGGCAGATGCCCTCATCGTTGGTACGCCTGTGTATTACGGACAGCCCAATGGTGCCATTCTCTCCGTGATGCAACGCCTGTTCTTCTCAGCCGGACATCTGGTGCAGAACAAGCCTGCTGCAGCCTTGGCTGTCTGCCGTCGAGGCGGTGCCACAGCCACACTCCAGACCATGAATATGATGTTTGAAATGATGAACATGCCTGTTGTCACGTCACAATATTGGAACATCGCCTACGGAGCCGGCAAGGGCGAGGTGAAAAAGGATGCCGAAGGCATGCAGACCATGCGTACCCTCGCCACCAATATGGCCTTCCTGCTGCAGAAGATACATGCCGACGGCAATTCAGCTCCGCAGCGCGACGAGCGACCCACATTCACGAATTTCATCAGATAGCGTCTGCGAAGCATACGGCAAAAGGGCTTCCGTCTTGCCTCAAACTGCCGTATCACCGCCATTACACATTATTTATATGTAGGAATGCAATGCTTCACGCTTCTATACACCCCGAAAAGGGAACTTGTGCAACTGAAACACAAGTTCCCTTTTTTTGATGATTAGAGGACAAGAGGGACTTCCTCCACCAATAACGCGACACGTCGCGTCCATACATCCATACACTGTTCTTTGATGATTGAATTGCTTTCGTGTCGCTAAAGGCATCTTTTCATTTCTCTGTTTGCATGCTCCCGAAATGCTGGAGTTATGACCTTGTTTTGCAAATCAACTTAAATTATGAAGTAAATTAAGTTAATTTGTGTAGTAAATTAAGTTAATTTACCAAGTAAAATAAGTTAATTTACTGAGTAAAATAAGTTAATTTACCGAACAAATTAAGTTAATTTACTGAATGGAAGCATTGAGGTAGCAACACGAGAGCAATGCTCCAGAAGTTTAAAAGCATTGAGGTAGCAACACGAGAGCAATGCTCCAGATGTTTAAAAGCATTGAGATAGCAGCACGAAAGCTGTGGCCTGGATGTATGAAAGCGGTGTTTTACCTTTACGTAAGTGATGCTTCAGCCGTTCATGGAACGTGTTTCGCCCACTGGT
Source organism: Bacteroidales bacterium (assembly GCA_017545365.1). Next base: position 108,592 of record JAFWOP010000001.1, on the reverse strand, counting down.
TAGAGCAACTATGTGCTACAAGCTCCCATCCAGTTATGAGCCAAAAAAGGGGCGCAACACGATGGTTGCGCCCCTTTGGCTATTGTCTTGCGGATGACCGCAATGATTACTTCACGAAGCGATGATTACTTCACGATGACCTTCTCAGTACGGATGGTACCGTCAGACATCTGCTTCTTCACGATGAAGATACCCTTGCGAGCGGTGAGCACGCGACGACCGTTGAGGTCGAAGAGCTGCAGGTTGCGCACGGTGGGTTCAGCAACGGTCTCGCCGATGCCGGTGAGCACTTCCTCGTAAGCCGAAGCGTAGTCGAAGCCTTCAACAGGAGCAGCCATCAGGAGGCGTACGTCGTTGAAGAAGGTGTGCGACGAAGGACCAGCGTTAGCACCGATGGTGATGCATCCGTCAACGACTGCGATGTTCTCGATAACGGTGTTAGCATAGGGGAACGACTGTCCGATACCGATGACGTCGGCTGTCTGGCCGTCCTCACCCTCGGGAGTCTCAGAAGTCTTAGCGTAGATGTAGCTGTCGACCATGTTAGCCTCGTCGTCGTTCATGCGCTCGCCGAAGCCGATCTTCAGTGTGTAGACACCAACGGGGAGGTCGGTGATGGCCTGCTCAACACGATAGCTGGAGCCCCAAGTCTGGAACATGCAGTCCTCAGCAATCTCGTTGTTGCCGCGCGGCTGACCCCAACCAACGCTCAGTCCAGGAGCGGGATAGCCCTCAGGAGTGATCCAACCAGGAACATTCTCCGGTGTGAAGTTCATGTTATCCTGCTGCTTGTAGACGTTAGGATTCTTCACGAAGACGGTCATGTCGTAAGTGTCGGTGAACGGCTCGAGTGTGTTCTCGTCGATCTTCTCCTCGAAGAGGGTGTTGGACGGGTTCTTGAGCTGCTCGTACATGATCAGCTTCAGGCGGTTCTTCATGCCTTCGGCAAGAGCATCGTCGTCGGTGAGTGTGTTGTTGAACTCAACGATGAGAGGATCGTCGTCCTCAACGCCGAGGTTCTTCAGCGACTCAGCACCGAGGCGGAGACGCTCAACGAGTACCTTCACACCCGTGTCAGAAGTCATCGAAGCACCTTCCGTGAAGAGCAGAGCGGTGGTGTTAACCAGATACTGCAGCTCCTCGATGGCAGCCTTCAGCTCATTGTCGTCCTTCAGCTCCTTGAACTCATGGGTGAAGACCTCAACCTCTTCCATCGTCTCGGGATCGAGCTGCTTCTCGCTGGTGGTGGTCACATACTTAGCGGTAGCAACCTTCAGCTGGTTGTAGAGGTCGGTCTTAGCGAACTTCTTCTCAGCATTGTTGTCCAGGATCTCCTGAGCCTTACGAGGCAGCGGATCGTAGGTGTCGCAGAGAGTGCGGTGATCCTTCATAGCCTTTGTAGCAGCATCGAGAGCAGCGGCAGCGTTCTTGCAAGCCGTGGGCGATGTGTAGGTAGGCAGTTCAGCCTGATACTTGTCGATAGCAGCTCTCAGAGCATCGTAAGCAGCGCCGTCGTAGCGATCGCTGGCATTGTCAGCGAGCGTGCTCTTAGCGTTCTCAAGAGCAGTGTTCACGAGCTGAATCCACTCAGCACCAGCGGTGTTAGGCATGTAGCGTACACGCGGGTTAGCAAGGAGAACCTCGGTGAAGTCACCCTGGTCGCCATTCTGGTTGGTGGCAGGATACCAGCGCAGCTTGAAGTTGCCGTCGGTCTCGGGCACGAACTTCATGTCGAAACTGGTGGAACCGTTGACAACACCCGTGCTACCATTCACGTTAGGATTCGTCTTCACTACAGAAGTATGAAGAACCTCGTCGGCATCGTTCAGGATTTCGAATCTGATGTAAGGACCATTGTCCTTCCAAGCAGCAGCGTTGAAGTGGATGTCGTAGCGCTTGCCAGCCTCGAGCGGCAGCGGATACTCTGCGAAGCCACCATACTCAACGTAGTTGTTGCGGAAGTAGAGACCCTTGGTGAAGTCGCCACCGGCAGCAAAGTCGAAGAGGCGTGCACCAGAACTATAGGTGTTGGGAGCCACACGCTCCTCACCGTCGAAGATGACGAGGTAACCTACGGGGATACCACCGTTCTGAGTCTCAGCGAAGTAGTCGGGCAGCATGTCCTTCGGCACATCGTCGGGATCGGCGTCGGTCTTACCTACGCTGATGTTGATGATGGTGTCGCCATAGATGCTGTCGTCGATGCGCATCTCAGGATAGATCTTCGAAATGCTGATTTCGTGCTGGCCTTCAGCAACGGCACCGTTAGCAACGAGAGTCACCTGCTCGGCAAAGCCGTCGGCGGGCGTTACGTTCAGCTTCTCGTTGTCAATCTTAGCCACGAGAGCAGCGCAGTCAACCTTCTTGTCGAAGGTGAGCTTGAACTCCTTGATGTCGGTGGGCAGGTTGAACGAGCCGTCCTCAGGATCAGCAACCATGATAACCGGAGTGAGGTATGCGTACGGGAAACCGTCGTTGTCCTCGATTTCGCGGTCGAGGTCGCACTCGGCGATGCCAGAGAAGTTACCTACGTCGCCACCAGGACCTGACGTATAAATAAGGTGGTAAGCAGCATCGCTGGGGTTGGTGAACGTAACTTCAACCACATCCTCGTCTTCGCAAGGCTCCTCGAGGAAGATATAGAAGCGTCCGTCCTCAAAGCCCTCGATGGAGTAGATGTTTGCAGCCTCACCGTTCACCTTCACACTGGCGACGTTGAGAGGATACATCAAGCGCTTCTTGCCAGAAGCCTTCACGAGGTCAGCCATGTTGGTGTCGAAGCCGAAGTTAATGAGGATGACGTCGTTGCTGAACTGAGCCATCGTACCAACCTTGAACACCTCGAACTTCAGGTTGTCGAAGAAGAAGTCGATGTCATTAGCCTTGTCCTTCGAGAGGTTGAAGGCGATGGAGTGCATCAGGCCACCGTTTCCATTAGGACCAGCCTGAGCGGCTGTAATCGTAGCCTCGTCAATCTTGTAGGTCTGCCACTCTGTGGTGAAGTTGGGCGAACCAATCATCTCATAGTGGATGTAGTCGCTAGGATCGGCATGAGCCTGCGTGTCGGCAGAAGCATCCATGCTAGCGCGATAAGCAAACGACAGACGATACTTCGTGCCCTCGGGCAGCGTCTCAGGAAGGTTGATCCAGAACTGAGCGTCCCAGTCCTGAGCAGCACCGGCTGCAGAATGAACCATGATACCACGGCTTCCGTCAACACCTACGCCATCAGTAATGACTGAGGGGAAGGGTGCGCCTGCGTTCTCCTTGGAGAAGAAGCAGCTGACGTCGTCGCCTTCGAGGTCGCCATTGGTGAGCAGTTCGGTCCAGCCAATCTGCTGAGCCTTACCGGGAAGCACGAGATCCATGCTCTCCACGGTGACGTTTGCCCAGTTGGCACCCTTGATAGCGTGCAGGTGAGCAAAACCTTTGTCCTTCACCATCTGCTTCAGGTCAACGGTGTAGGTATCACCGTCCTGCGAGAAGTACTTGGCACTCCAGCCACCCTTCGTGTTGTCGATGAGGTTTGACTGTGCCTCGTCCTCGTTCCACTGACCTTCGTCGATGGTACGGTTGAAGAGGAAACGCGGTGTACCCTCAGTGCACACAACGACCAGCTTCGAATAGAGCGTCAGGTCGGCGTAGTTAATCACTTGCGAGTCGCCATAGGGCTGGCCCGTCGATTCGCCAAGGACGTAGGTACAGTCGGCCTGCCCAGTCTTCTGAGCGTCGGCTCCCCATCCGTCCCATGAGAAGAACATTTCCGGTGTTAGCGGAACATACTCATCAGCGCTGGCATTGAAGTTACCGAGGATGGCAACAATCAGCGCAAGGAATAGTTTGTAAGTTTTCTTCATGTTGTTAAGTTTAAAATTATGGGTTGATAAATGTTATGGTTTGTTCAAAAGCTGTGAAATCGGGGCGATTGCCATGAAATCGGGGCGATTCACGCTGCAAAGATAGGTTTTTCTTTTTAAAATAATATATGTGAAATGTTCCAATGGCTTTCGTTTTTGTAAGGAACTTCGGGGCTGGAACGAAAAACAAAACATCTGGAACATACAGAAAACCCCCGTTAACGGAAGGCAAAGCAGTGTGAACATATAAGGATGTCACGTGCGTATTTTTTATGTAATTTTGCACCGTGGAAACACAATTGCCGCAAAAAAGCCGAAATATCCAAAAACAAAAATATGAACAAAAACAGTCAAAGAATGAAAACCAGAAGACATTCCTGCAGAAGTCTGGGACTTTGGATGCTGACTGCCGCCGCTGCGGTGCTGGTCGGCTCTGGGGTTCTGAGTTCGTGCAGTAAGTATGATTTGGATGAGCGCACTCCCGAAGGATGGGGTTCGAGCATCTACAGTTGGCTGGCGGAACAGGGCAACTATCAGAACACTGTTCGCCTGATCGACGATCTGGGTTATCGAGAAGTGCTGGGTAAGACGGGTTCGAAGACGCTCTTTGTAGCCGACGACGCAGCCTTCGAGCGATTCTATCGCAACAACACCTGGGGCGTCAGAAGTTATGAGCAGCTGTCGGCATCGCAGAAGAAGCTGCTGCTCTTCGGCAGCATGATCGACAACTCGATGCAGTTGAACAGCCTGTCGAGCGTGGAAGGCACGCCTCCCCGTGAAGGCGAGTGCATGCGCCGCTTTGCCTCAAGCACGGCCTTCGACTCCGTGCGAGTGATGAAACCGTCGGAAATGCCCAACAATCCCTATTGGCGCCGCTATCGCGAAGGAAGTGCACCGATGGTGTGCATGACCGACAACTCGACCGTGCCACTTGTGCACTTCATCGAAAAGCAGCTAGTGAACAAGCGCATCACCAACGAAGACTACGACTTCATCTACAACGGCACCACGCATCGCCAGTCGGGTGAGTCGAGTGTGAACGGCGTTCGCGTGGAAGAACCCAACATCAAGTGCTCGAACGGCTTCATCCACAAGATGGAAGAAGTGATCACTCCGCTGCCGAATATGGCAGAGTTGCTGGCTCAGAAGAAGAACACACGCCTCTATAACGAGCTGTTAGAGCGTTTCTGTGCTCCCTATCCCGACCGCACTCAAGAACTCACACGACAATATAATTTCCTTTATGGCACCAACGTAGACACGGTGTTCCAGAAGCGTTTCTTCTCGGAGAAGTCGCAAGGCGGCGAGCCTCTGACGGCAACGCCGTATGGTGGTCCCGTGAACGGAACGCTGAAGTTCGACCCGGAATGGAATGCCTACTACTCAGGTCTGAACGACCAGGACGGTAACATCGTGCTCCAGCGCGACATGGCCGTGATGATGGTGCCGAGCGACGAGGCTCTCAACGAATACTGGGAGAACGGTGCCGGCCGCGTGCTGAAAGACTACTACGGCACTTGGGAGGCTGTTCCCGACGAGGTCATCTCGAAGCTCATCAACAACAACATGCTGGGTTCGTTCGTTTCGTCGGTTCCCTCTAAGTTCGATGGTATCCTCAACGACGCCAACGACCCGATGGGTGTCGACATCTCGGCCATCGACTCTGTCTGGCTGGGCTGCAACGGCGCCATCTATCTCACCAACCGCGTCTATTCGCCCACAGCTTACGTGAGCGTGTCGTTCCCCGCTCTGATCAACGAGACGATGCGCATCATGTACTGGGGCATCGAGCAACTTCAGTACAACGTTTACCTGAACTCGCTCAATTCCTACTATAGCTTCTTCATCCCGACGAACAACGCCCTGTTGTCGTATCTCGATCCCTGCAGCTACGGCAAGAGTTCGCGCCAGCTGTTACGCTTCCACTACGATGCTTCGAAAGTAAATAAAGAGGAACGTGTGTGGGCGAGCGTTTGGAACTACGACGAGGCAACGGGCGAGGTTGGCGACAGCATCGGTCGCATCACCGATCCTGCCATTATGCGCAACCGCCTGAAGGACATCCTCGACACCCATATCGTGATTGGAAACGTGGAGGACGGCAAGGAATACTATCGTACCAAGGGAGGCACGGAGATTCGTGTCACCAACACCTCCACACCCGAGCGCATGACCGTGCAGGGCAGCTATCAGACCAATGAGAGCGAGCCCCTCGGCATTAACTTCATCTACGACCAGACCGACGGCGGTAACGGTAAGAGCTATGTGCTCGACAACGCACCCATTCTGGGAACAAGTATGACGGTGCGCGACGTGCTGGCTAGCAACGATCAGTACAGCAAGTTCCTGGAACTGATGGACGGCAGCGGTCTCTTCGAGCGCATCCACAACAGCCGTAACGCTTGCGGCGGCGACAACCTGAGCGTCTTCAACACCTATCACTACACCATCTACGTGCCTACCAACGAGAGCATCGAGGCCATGCAGAAGGCAGGCAAGCTGTCATCGTGGGAGCGGGTGGAAGAGCTTGAGGAAGCCGGCAACCTCTCCGGAAAGACCCGCGACTCGCTGCAAATTATGAACTTCCTGCGCTATCACATCCAGGATAACGCCCTTTTCATCGGAGCAAAGGAGGAGACCGGTGACTTCGAGACCGCAGTTCTCGACCCCTCTACAGGTCGATTCTATCGTTTGCATGCCGAGCTCGGCACCAATGGCATCAGCCTCACCGACCATGCAGGCAACCACCGCCGCGTACTCACCGCCGACCCGCAGCTCTTCAACCGCGTGGCCCGCGAGTATCAGTACAACACACGCGATGCTGCCAGCGCCAGCATGATTGAGACCAGCTCGTCGGCCGTTGTACATCTCATCGATGCACCCTTATTAATTGAGTAATTGATCATTGAAAACTGAAATACAATGATGAGTAACAGACTATATAGAATATTAGGATTGATAATTCTCAGTTGTCAATTGTCAATTATCAATGCATTTGCCCAACAGGCAGGCGATGTCATCAGCGGTACCGTCGTCGATGACTTCGGACCTGTTGTGATGGCGAACGTCGTTGAAATCGATGCCGCCAATCGTATCGTCGCATCTACCGTCACCGATATCAACGGTAACTTCTCGTTCCGTGTGAAGAACGTGAAGGACAAGCTGCGCATCTCCTTCGTCGGCTACAAGACACAAACGTTCCGCTTCGACCGCACTCACTACGAGGTGACGATGGTCGATGCCACGCAAATCAGCGAAGTCACCGTCACCGCCCGTCGTCGTACCGATGGCGCCGGACTGCAGATTCCGCTCGACGAAATCTCTACTGCCCGTCAGAGCATCGACATGAAGGAGTTCGACGGTCTGGCTATCACCACCGTCGACGAGGCCCTGCAGGGACGTATTGCCGGACTTGACATCGTGGCCAACTCAGGTAACCTGGGTAGCGGTACATCGATGCGTCTGCGTGGTGTGTCGAGTATCAATGGTTCGAGCGAACCGCTTATCGTCGTCGACGGTAACGTTTGGGAGACCAACACCAACAACTTCGACTTCCAGTCGGCCAACGAAGAAAAGTTCGCAGAACTTCTGAACGTGAACCCTGAGGACATCGAGAGTATCTCGGTGCTGAAGGATGCCGCCGCAACGGCCGTTTGGGGTTCGCAGGGTTCGAATGGTGTTATCGAGATTAAGACGAAGCGTGGTACGCGTGGTCAGACTCGTGTGAACTACAGCTACCGTCTCACTGGCACCTATCAGCCCAACGGCTACGAGATGCTAAACGGTGACGAGTACACCATGCTGCTCAAGGAGGAATACTTCAATCCTTCACTGAGCGATGCATCGAGCGATATTCCCGAGCTGAACTACAACCCCAGCTTCTCGGAGTATGAAATGTATAACAACAACACCGACTGGTTGAAGGAGGTGAAGAAGGTGGGTTGGCGACAGAACCACTACCTCGCCCTGACCGGTGGTGGTGAGAAGGCTCACTTCCGCATCGGTGCGGGCTACGACCATGAGACGGGTTCTATCATCGAGCAGGTGCTGAACCGCTTCACATCGCGTGTGAACCTCGACTACTTCGTCAGCGACCGCATCAAGATTGAGACCAACATCGCCCTTACCTACACCAAGAACAAGAAGAACAACGGCGACCTGCTGTCAATCGCTTACGTCCGCATGCCGAACCTTTCGGTTTATGAGCAAGACCGCAACGGCAACGACCTGGAGGACTACTACTCCATGCTGCCTACGGTTTCCTCACAGCTGCGCGACCAGCTCGACCATAAGAACCCCGTCGCCCTCGCCCATCTGGCCAGCAACGACGAGACCAGCTATAACATCACGCCGGAGTTTAAGCTGCGCTATAACCTCCTGGGACTGGAGGAAGACAAGACACGCCTGGCCTATGAAGGCAAGGTGGTGTTCAACATCTTCAACCGCTACGAAGACCAGTTCATGCCGTTGTCACTCAGCACACGCGGATGGAACGACACCAACAACCGCGAGAGCAACCGCACAACGGCCAGCTCGTCGAAGAGCCTGGGTGTGACCACCACGCACACGCTGACCTTCACGCCGGCCTTCAAGAACAAGGACCACGTGCTCACGATGATGCTTCGCGGACAGCTCACCAGCGGTACCAGCTCCGACCAGCGCACCGTCTCTTGGGGTCTGCCCTCAGGAAGCATCACCAGCCCTGCTGCCGAAGGTATCATTCAGGACATCAGCACCGGTAGCGGACAGTGGCGCAGCATCTACTTCACCTATTCTGCACACTACGCCTACAAGGCACGCTATATGGCCGACTTCACCGTCCGTCGCGACGGTTGTACGAAGTTCGGCGACAACCAGCGCTGGGGTAACTTCCCCGCATTCTCCCTTCGTTGGAACATCAGCAAAGAGCCTTGGTTTATTAAGGCACTGCCCTTCGTGTCGATGCTCTCCATCCGTCCGGGTTGGGGTATCAGCGGCCGCCAGCCGGGCTCTGAAGGCTTGTTCTTCAGTAAGTATCGTAACGGTAGCGGCTATCTCGGCGAAGGAAGTATCTACCCGCAGAACATCCAGCTGCGAAACCTGAAGTGGGAGCAGAAGGAAACCTACAACCTCGGTACCGACTTCGGATTCTTCAACGAGCGCATCACGGGTAATGTGGAACTCTACTGGCAGTACACCACCGACCTGCTGATGGCCAGCCGAGGCATTCCTACCTCATCGGGTTATTCCACGCTGGCCTATCAGAACGTGGGTGACATGAAGAACATCGGTTGGGAGTTCAACCTGAACGGCAATCGCATCATCCGTTATAAGAAGTTCAGCTTCGACGTGAACGTTACCTTTGCTAACAACAAGAACCAGATTACCCGCATGGACGAGACCTGTCTCGCCAGCCTCAACCACGAGTTCGACCGCAACAACGGCTCGTATCTCTCGCGCGTGGAGCTCAATCGTGCAATGGGTAGCATCTACGGTTTCAGATATAAAGGCGTTTATCAGTATTCTGACTACACGCCGACCGAGATTCCTGGCGTCAGCGGCCCCGACGCTCCTGTCGTTCGCGACGAGAACGATGTCGTCATCCTCGACGAGAACCAGATGACGAAGCCCATGACGTTCTGCTACGGCTCGGTGAACTACGAGTTCCGCGGTGGTGACGCCAAATACGACGACGTGAACCACGACGGTCAGATCAACGAGCTCGACATCGTGTATCTGGGCTCATCACTGCCTAAGTTCACTGGTGGTTTCGGCTTCAAGCTGAACTTCGGCCGCCTCACATGGAACAACCAGTTCAACTTCCGCTACGGCAACAAGATCATCAATGCCGCACGCATGAGAGCTGAGAACATGTATTCGAACAACAACCAGAGCCGCGCCGTGAACTGGCGTTGGCGTGTGGAAGGCGACGTCACCGACATCCCGCGTGCCCTGCGCCAGACGGGTTACAACTGGCTGGGCAGCGACCGCTTCGTCGAGAACGGCTCGTTCATCCGCTTGAACTACTCACAGCTGAGCTATTCGTTCGACCCGCGCGTCATCAAGAAGATTGGTCTGACGCAGCTGAGCTTCTATCTCTCTGCTAACAACCTCTTCTGCCTGACGAAGTACTCTGGTGCCGATCCTGAAGTAGGCTATGGCTCAATGGGCGTGGTGACCGACGGGGCAAAGACTCCTCGTGCAAAATCGTTCACCGCAGGTATCACAGTGGTATTCTAATAATTAATAATGAATAATGAACAATTGATAATTATGATTACCAAGAGAATCAAACAATATATCCTCGCCTGTTCAGTGTGTTGCTGCATCACAGCAACCCTCACCAGCTGCAACGACTTCCTCGACATCCTGCCGACCAATGAAGTGGTGCTGGAGAACTACTGGACCGAGAAGGCAGACGTGTCGAGTGTCATGAACAGCTGCTACGAGACACTGGAGCACAGCGACTGCCTGGCACGAATGGCCGTGTGGGGCGAGCTGCGCAGCGATAACATGCGACTGGGTGCAAATGTCCCCAACGAAATCAACGAAATCCTGAAGGAGAACCTCCTGCCGTCGAACGCCTATTGCAACTGGTCGAAGTTCTATGAGGCCATCAACCGTTGCAACACCGTTTGCCACTATGCACCAAAGGTGCAGGCCATCGACCCGAACTACACCGAGGAAGAGATGAAGGCCAACATCGCAGAGGCAACAGCCCTGCGTGCCCTGTGCTACTTCTATCTCATCAGAACGTTCCGCGACGTACCCTACTCCACCGAGCCCAGCATCGACGACACGCAGCCCTACGTGCTGCCTGCCACACCTTTCGAGGCTGTTCTGGACTCGCTCATCAAAGACCTTGAGAATGTGAAGGACCTCGCCGTCAGACGCTACTACACCGACGAGAGCCCGAACGCCTATGTGAACACGAGCAAGATCACGCGCTGGGCCATCTATGCCCTGCTGGCCGACCTGTACCTCTGGAAGGGCGACTGGGACAACAGCATCCGCTATTGCGACCTGGTCATCGACCACAAGCGCCAACAATACAAAGAAATGCTGCAGCGCGAGGGTAATGTGAACAACATCGGACTGTTTGGCGACATTCCTCTCATCCTGACAAAGCCCATCGGCAGCACGGTCTGCGGAAATGCCTACAACGAAATCTTCGGAACGGGCAACTCCTTCGAGAGCATCTTCGAGCTCTACTTCCAGACCAACCAGAGCCAGACCAACACTTGGGTGAGCAACTTCTACGGCAACTCCAACAACGTCACCGGCCGCCTCACCGCTCCCGACTTCCTCTGCAAGGATGCTGCACAGGGCACCAACACGATATTCAAGAAAACCGATGGCCGCGTCTACGAGGCGTCGATGCTCGACAACTCGCGCTATGCCATCACGAAATATGCATTGCGTACCATCAGCTACACCACGCAGAACGTCACCAAGGAGGCCGACCTGAACACAAGCCGCACTCGTCGCTCCGGTGCTGATGCCAACTGGATTTTCTATCGCCTCACCGACATGATGCTCATCAAGGCTGAAGCCGAGATCGAGCGTGGTGAAGAAGGCTACGAGCGTGCTTTCATGCTGATCAACCAGGTCAACAAGCGCGCTAACGACGTGACCACCGCCGCCCGTACCGACACCTTGAAGATGAGCGACTACGTGAACTCGAAGGCATCGATGGAGGAGCTGCTGATGGCCGAGCGCCAGCGCGAATTCATGTTCGAGGGCAAGCGCTGGTACGACCTCGTACGCATGGCTCGCCGCGACGGCAACAACACCCGACTCATCTCGCTGACGTCACGTAAGTACATCGAGAACGTGAACGCCCTGAAGATCAAGCTTGCCGACCCGAACATCATCTACTTCCCTTATGCCAAGAGCGAACTGAAGGTGAACCCGCTGCTGAAGCAGAATCCTGCATTCAACAAGGGTGAAGACTCGGAGTTGACAAATTAATTCGTTAAAACATAAAATCAGAATCCAATATGATTAGCAAAAGTTCTGTATGTTGCCGAATGATTGCAACACACGTGAAAAAGATAAAGAAGCTGTTGGTATGGCTCGTGATGCTCGTTGGAGGAGTGAGCGGGTTGCTGACGTCGTGCGTCGACAACGACGACGTCCCCGAGAATTACTACTCGTCGACGAAGCTCACCGCAGCAGAATTCCTGCAGGAGCACTCCGAGGATTTCAGCGAGTTCATCGGCATCCTGAAGCGCACACCTTACTTCTCGATGCTCGCCACCTATGGCCAGTACACCCTCTTTGCCCCGAACAACGAAGGCATCGAGCGCTATCTGAAGCGCATGGGCTATAGCGACATCGACGGTATTCCCACCGCCACCTGCGACACCATCGCACGCACGCACATCATCAAGAAAGGTGCGTTCTTCACCACCGACATCGACGAAGGTGCCCTGCCGGAGCTGAACATGGACGACAGCTACATCGTCCTCTCCAGCGACTCGGATGTTGCCAACCACAACGCATTGGTATACTATATCAATAAGAACGCACGCATGGTGGACTACAACGACTCCGTCACGAATGGTGTCGTACACGTCCTGAACAACGTCATCACGTCGAGCAGCCTGCTGCTGGCCGACAAGATTGCCGAGGACAGCACGCTCACCATCTTCTCGCAGGCCCTGCAGCTCACGGGCATGTGCGACTCGCTGACACGCTATCTCGACGAGGGCTACCACTGCAGCGAGGACTCCGTCCACACGGGTGTGATGGTGCGCTGTACGTCAGGTTCGGCTCTCTACACCCGTTCGTTCTGGCCCGAGAAGCGCTACTTCAAGTACACGGCATTCGTGGAGCCCGACTCCATCTATCGTGCCCACGGCATCAACAACCTCGATGACCTGAAGGCGTATGCCAAGCGCATCTACGACCAGACCTACCCCGAGGACGCCGGACTGTATGACGATGACTTCAAGCATCGCAAGAACCCGCTGAACCGCTTCGTGAGCTACCATCTGCTGCCGCGCATCGGTCAGTACAATAGCTGGGTACAGTCGGGCGAGCTGCGCGAGCACTGCTGGTACACCTCATTGAGCGACCCCGAGGAGTTCTACGAGACGATGTGTCCGGGCACTATCATGCGCTTTGCCGGCCCTCCCGCAGGCTTGTTCATCAACCGCAAGGGCTTGCAGAACAACATCAGCGTCAGAGGTGTGAAAGTGCTGTCGCCGTCTGAGTCGGGAAGCATCGACCAGAACGCGTTGAACGGCGTCTACCACTACCTCGACGACATCCTCGCCTACACCACTGAGGTGCGCGACAAGGTGCTGAACTGCCGCATCCGCATCGATGCCACCGTGCTCAGCCCCGACTTCATGAACTGCAATGGCCGCGGCCGCTATGGCGAGGACATCCTCACCGGATTTAAGAACCAGTACATCACCGACTGGAAGGTAAGCCCCGAGACCTACGTGGGCGTACACTCCGATGTGGGCTACTGGAACTCCTACTGCGCCAACGCCGTGTGTATCTCGGGTGTGTTCGACGTAGCATTCAAGTTGCCGCCCGTTCCCTCTGGAACCTACGAAATCCGTCTCGGCTACACCGTCGGTGAGGAGCGCGGCGTCATCCAGGTCTACCTGAACAACGAGCCCTGCGGCATTCCCGTCGACCTGCGCGTCTACGGTCCCGATCCCAACATCGGATGGACTGAGGACACCGACGACCCCGAGGAGAACACCGCCAACGACAAGGCTATGCACAATCGTGGCTACATGAAGGGTATGGACAGCTACCGCCCGTGGGATGCCGACCATCCGCTTCGCGGCAACAACTGGAATCTGCGCCGAGTGCTCACCACTCAGTACCTCACTCCCGAGCAGACCTACTACCTGCGTTTCCGTCAAGTTCTCGACGATCCCGACCGCTACTGGTCGTTCGACTACATCGAACTCTGTCCGAAGAGCATCTATGGCAGCCCACAGGGTGAAGACACGCACTAGTTGAATGTCAACACTGGTTAAGTATCAACTCAACATCACAACATCAAAATATGATTACCAAACTTGTTAAATATATCTTCGCCTGTTCAGTGTGTTGCTGCATCGCAGCAGCACTGAACTCCTGTGCCGAATGGGACGACCACTACAATCCCTCCGCCTCACAGGAAGCAGCTGCACAACAAACGCTATGGAAGCAACTGCAGCAGAACCCGCAGCTCAGCGATTTCTGCCAGGTGTTGCAGCAGACCAAGGTGTTCCGTCACCATAAGAAGACGGCCGTGAGCTATGCCGACCTGCTCGACCAGGGACAGACCTTCACCCTCGTGGCACCCGTCAACGGCTCGTTCAACCGCGACTCGCTGCTGCAGCTCGTACAGACCAATCAGGGCGACTCCATCGTTGAAAAGACGTTCGTCATGAACCATCTGTCGCGTTCCACCACATCGCTCGGAACGACCTCGGCAGCCTCGAAGCTGCTCATGCTCAACGCCAAGCACCTCGTGGGCGACAACCATGAGATTGAAGGCGTCAGCGTGACGACACCGAACATTCATGCCCGCAACGGCATCCTGCACATCACGTCGCGACCCCTGCCCTATCGGCAGAACCTTTACGAGGCCTTCTCGCTCATGCCGCAGCTCAGCACCATCGGCGCTATGCTTCGCCAGTATGAGCAAGACCGCTTCGACCCCGATGCATCCGTGTCGGCAGGCATCGTTGAAGGTGTGCCCGTCTACGTCGACTCCGTCGTCATCGAGCAGAACACGCTCTTGCAGCGCATCGGCCTCATCGACGCCGAAGACTCCACCTACTGGGTTCTGGCTCCCACGCAGCAGGCCTGGCAGAAAGCCTACGACGAGGCCACACAGTACTTCCAGTACGACGAGAAAGTGCTGAAGCGCGACTCCATCCAGCAGTTCTGGTCGCTCCGCGCCCTGCTCGACGATGCCGTCTTCAACCTCAACGAACAGGCCTCGCCCGAAGACTCGCTCGTCTCGGTGCCCTATCGTCTGAACCGCAACTACAACACCACGCACCGTCAGGTGTTCCACCGCTTCCTGAAGCCATTCATGCCCGGTGGAATCTTCTACGACACCACACCCATCGCGTGCAGCAACGGCATCCTCTACACCACCAACACGTGGCCCTTCACACCCACCGAAACCTATTTCCGTGAGCTGTGGAGCGAGGCAGAGCAAATCCAGTATATCACAACCGATAAGGACTGCTCCTACAACATCCGCCGCCTGGCTGCCGACTCCATCTCTGAGTCGGGCTATCTGCAAATCATCCCGCGCACTGCAACTTCCAACTGGGAGCTCACGTTCCGTGTCAACAACACGCTCAGCGGCACCTACGACGTGTGCGCTATCATTCTGCCGAAGGCCGTGTCGAACCCCACCAATCCCGACCTGAAGCCCAATAAGTTCAAGGCCACCATCTCCTATGTCGACCTGGAGGGCGCCACGCAGACCTTCAACTGCAACAACACGCAGTTCCAGAACGATCCGCTGCGCGTCGACACCGTCGTGCTTGCCGAGGCATTCCAGTTCCCTGCTTGCAACTACGACCAGAACGACATCAAGGTCACCGTGAAGCTGCAATGTTCCATTCTCGCCCGCGAGACCTCGCGTTACGCCCGCGAAATGTATCTCGACTGCATCTATCTCCGTCCGCGAAAATAACTTAACTTCACAACCTCTCCGCTCGGCGCGAAGCAACGCTTTCGTAGCGAAACGGAGAAAGAACTTCTCAATATCACACATATATGATTACTAAAAGCATCAAATATCTCGTCCTGACGCTCATCGTTTGCTTCGGCTCGGCTGTGGCAATGGCGCAGGAGAACACGAAGACAGTCACTGGCACCGTCGTCGATGCCGCCACAGGAGAACCGCTGGCGGGTGTTATCGTCGTGGCTTACGGACATCCACGCTACAGCGCCATGACTAACGAGCAGGGACTCTACGAACTGAAAGTGCCCGACTACACACGGTCTGTCACCATGCGACTCGAAGGCTTCTGCCTCCAGCAGAACGCCATCGTCGACAATGCTGACGGCACAGGAAACGCTGTGGCCAATGCCAAGCTCTACTCGCAGGACTTCACCGGTCAGTATGCCGAGACGACGCATGCCACCATCAGCGCCGAGGCCAACCGCTTCGACAACAACTCTGAGCTGAGCATCGACCCGCTGGTCGCCCAGCAACTGGGTGCCGACATGCGCAGCATCAGCCACGGAGGCATCCCCGGCCTAGGTAACTTCATGCTCATTCAGGGCATCAACTCCCTGCACGCCAACGCCCAGCCGCTCGTCGTCATCGACGGTGTCATCATGGACATGCAGTACACGCGCACCATGCTCCACGACGGCTACTTCAACAACCTGCTGGCAAACCTGAACGTCAACGACATCGAGACCGTCACCGTGCTGAAGAACGGTACCGCTCTCTACGGTGCGAAGGGTGCCAACGGCGTGCTCCTCATCAAGACCAAGCGCAACAAGAGTATGGCCACAAAGATCGACGTCACGCTCAACACGCGCTACGAGCTCATCCCTCGCTTGCCGGAGATGATGAACGCCGACGACTACCGCCTCTACACCACCGATCTGCTGGCCAGCAAGACCAATCCCTCGCAGCTCGGAAAGATGAAGTATCTCAACAGCGACCCCGACTACTACTATTACAACCAGTATCATAACCAGACCGACTGGACGAAGGAAATCTATCACAACGCATTCTCGCAGAACTACGGCATCAACGTGCAGGGTGGTGACAATGCGGCATCCTACAACCTCTCGGTAGGCTATTCGCTCGGTAACAGCACGCTGCGCAACAACGACTACTCGCGCTTCAACATGCGACTGAACTCCGACATCAACGTCTTCAAGGGCTTCGACGTACGCTTCGACGCCTCCTACAGCGATGTAGACCGCAGCCTGCGCGACGACGGTGCTCCCGCAGAGCCGCTGGCCACCGTCATCACCGCTCCGGGATTCCTCGCGCTGGCGAAGGCTCCGTTCCTCACACCCTATGCCTTCGACAAGTACGGCAACCTGAGCCACTACCTCGCCGAGGCCGACGACTATCTGGAAGGCCTCTTCCAGGGACGCGGCCGCCTGGCCAACCCCGTGAGCATCCTCACCAATGGTGAAGGCAAGAACCGCAACTCCTTCGGTAACCGACTGGTCATGTTTGCCGTCACACCGAAGTACCAGATCAACCGCCGACTCTCCATCAGCGAGCACTTCACGCTGGGTCTCGTCAACACCAACGAGCAGTACTACCTCCCCATACAGGGTGTTCCGACATTCGTCGTGAAGGGTCTTGACGAAGGCACCACGCTGCAGAACATCGCACAGAGCCAGGCAGCACGCCAGACGGCCATCCAGAGCGACACGCGCCTCACCTGGAACAACCAGTACGGTCCGCACACCATCGGCGTCTTCGGCGGCATGCGCTACATCAGCAACGAGTACAACCTCACCGCACAGATGGGTTACAACACCGCCAACGACAAGACACCGAACATGAACTCGTCGCTGCGCTTCAAGAACACCTCCGGTGCCGACGACAAGACACGCGAAATCACCTGGTATGCACAGGCGAACTACAACTTTGCAGAGCGCTTCTACGTCGACGCAGCACTCTCCGCACAGAGCTCCTCGCGCTTCGGTCCCGAGGTGTCGGGTCTGAAGCTGGCAGGCGTTGTCTGGGGCCTCTTCCCGTCGCTGCAGGCCTCGTGGGTGCTCACCAACGAGAAGTTCCTCTCCACGCTGAAGGGCATCAACTACCTGCGCCTAAATGTCGGCATCGACTTCACGGGCAACGACGATGTGTCGTACACCGCATCGCGTACCTACTTCGTGGCACACCGCATGCTTGGCGAGACAGCCAGCGGTAAGTCCATCGGAAACATCGGAAACACCGAGCTGCAGTGGGAGACCACAAGCCGCATCACGGCAGGCCTCACGGGCAGCTTCCTCAACAACCGCCTCTCGGCACGCTTCAACTACTTCCGCAGCTACACCTCCAACCTGCTCTCTCTGCAGCAGCTGGCGTGGACCAGTGGTCTGCAGCAGAACTGGAGCAACGACGGCAAGCTGCAGAACGAAGGCTTCGACTTCTCGGTGAACGCCCGTCTGCTCGCGCTGAAGGACTTCTCGTGGGAGCTCGGCGCCTCGGCAGGCCACTATGTGAACAAGGTCACCGCCCTGCCTGGCAACCGCTCGTTCGAGACGCAGGCCTTCGGTGCCACCATGCTCACCCAGGTCGGTCAGCCCGTCGCACAGTTCTACGGTTGGAAGGCGCTCGGCGTCTATTCCACCGATGCTGAGGCACAGGCCGACCAGCACTACCTGCTGAAGGAAAACGGTGAGCGCGCCTACTTCCAGGCTGGCGACACCCGCTTCTTCGATGTCGACGGCAACCACCTCATCAACAACGACGACCGCGTGGTCATCGGCGACCCGAACCCCGACATCTATGGTAACATCTTCACACGCCTCACGTGGAAGCACCTCTCGCTGCAGGCCGTTGTGAACTACTCACTGGGCAACGACGTGTTCAACTACCAGCGCTCGCTGCTCGAGGGCGGCTCGCTGTTCGTCAACCAGACCACAGCCATGCAGAACCGCTGGACCACTGAAGGTCAGGTCACCGACATCCCGCGTGCCTCCTATCTCGACACGATGGGCAACAGTCGCTTCAGCGACCGCTTCATCGAGGACGGCTCCTATCTGCGCCTGAGCAACATCACGCTGAGCTACCACCTGCCGATGCATAGCACCTACCTGCAGGGAATCACCGTCTGGGCAAGCGCCGACAACCTCTTCACCGTCACGCGCTACCTCGGCAGCAACCCCGACTGCTCCATCGCCGGCAGCGTCCTCACACAGGGCATCGACCGCGGCTTGCTTTCCACGGGACGCTCCTTCTCCGTAGGACTCAACATCAATCTATAATGGATAATTAATAATTGATAATTGAAAATTAATAATTATGATTACCAAACTCGTTAAATATCTCCTCGCCTGTTCAGCGTGTTGCTTCATCACAGCAACGCTGACCAGCTGCAGCGACATCCTCGAGACTGAGTCGAACCTCGTGGAGTTCGAGAAAGACAACACCCTCAACCACCCCACCGACTCCGTCTACAGCGTGCTGGGCATCGTCAACAAGATGCAGCTCATCGCCGACCGTGTGGTCCTGCTCGGCGAAATGCGCGGCGACCTCGCTGAGGTCACCGATGCCGCCTCTGCCGACCTGAAGCGACTGGCCGCCTTCGACTTCTCGCAGCCTAACAAGTACAATGCTGTGAGCGACTATTATGGCGTCATCAACAACTGCAACTACTATCTGGCACATGTCGACACCGCTCTGCAGCGACGCGGACGCACCCTGTTCCGCGCTGAGTATGCTGCTGTGAAGGCGTTCCGCGCATGGACCTACCTGCAGCTCGCACAAGCCTACGGACAGGTGCCGCTGGTGCTCCAGCCGGTCATGACCGAGCAGGAGGCACAGCAGGCGCTCACCATGAAGCACTCCACGCTGCAGGACATCTGCAACTACTTCATCGACGACCTCACACCCTATGCCCGCGTAGAGCTGCCGGAGTTCGGCACCATCGGCAACTGGGACTCGAAGGATTTCTTCATCCCCATGCGAGCCCTGCTCGGCGATCTCTGCCTCTGGGCAGGACGCTATGAGGAGGCAGCACGCTGGTATCACGACTATCTGAACGACGAGCAGAACCCCATTACGCTCAGTCCGCATCGCATCACCTGGCCCAGTGTGAGCGAGTTCCTGCGCCCCACCAACGGCTACTCGTTCACCAGCTCCAGCGAGGTGCTGAGCGTCATCCCGATGGAGAACCGCGTCTTCGACGGCGTCGTCAGCGACCTGCGCAACATCTTCGACTCCACCAACGAGAACAACTACTACTATCAGCTCACGCCCTCCGCAGCAATGCGACAGATCTCGGCAGCACAGACCTACTGCATGGAGTATAAGACCGACACGCACACCGACACCATCTACGCTCCCACTGTCGGCCTGCAGGAGGACATCCTCGTCGGCGACCTGCGCCTCTATGCCAACTACCGCATGACGTCAGCCGGCGGACAAGACCCCTACTCCGAGTATTCATCGCTCCGACAGACCATCAATAAGATTGTCGAGGACCGCGTGATCACCTATCGCCGCTCTATGGTCTACCTGCGCTACGCTGAGGCCCTCAACCGCGCAGGACTGCCCCAGTCGGCATTCGCCATCCTGAAGTACGGACTCTGCCCGGAGAATGTCGTCAACTACGTCGACAGCCTCGAGCAGGAGAAGGCCGGACAGCTCATCTCCTTCGATGCCAACACGTTCACCAAGGAGACCACCTTCGGCATCCACTCCCTAGGCTCCGGCGACAGCGAGGCCAACGCCTTCTACGAGCTGCCCATGCCCGACCACGCACTCAACAGCCGTGAGGACACCGTGCAGTATCAGATTCCGCTCGTCGAGGACCTCATCATCAACGAGATGGCACTCGAGGGAGCCTTCGAGGGCTACCGCTACTACGACCTCATGCGTGTTGCCCTGCGCCGCAACGACCCCGCCTATCTGGCCAAGCCCGTTGCGCGCCGCTCCGGCACCGTCGATGCCGCCCTCGAGTCCCTCCTCATGGATCCCAAGAACTGGTATCTGCCTCTTCCTTAGGGCATAAAGGGTATAAAGGGGAGAAAAGGGCTTAAAGGGTTTACCCCTACCGTTGGCCACAAGGCATTCGTCCCTTTTCTCCCCTTTCACTCCCCTTTAAACCCTTTAAACTCTTTTAGAAATAAGTTAGTTAGTTATGGTAATATAAAAACAGTAATCTGCGGTTGCCTGTATGTGAATATCGGCAACCGCCTTCTTTCAAAAACAACCAGACATGCAACACCGAATCACACTCCTGGCCACACTCCTGGCCATCACCCTGCAAGCCGGCGCACAGACAATGGCCACCAACTACAAAGCCATCGGCGAAGGCAACCCCATCAGCGCAAGCGTGTTCTGCGCCGACCCCACCGCCATCGACTATCAGGGACGACTCTACGTCTATGGCACCAACGACCATCAGCAGTACATCCGCAACAACAAGAAGGGCAGCAACGGCTATGGAAACATCAAGTCGCTCGTGGTCTTCTCCACCGACGATATGGTGAACTGGACCTTCCACGGCACCATCGACGTCGGCAAGATCTGCGGCTCCTGGTGCGGACAGTCGTGGGCACCATCGGCCGTATGGCGCACCACCGCCAACGGCAGCGAGGAGTTCTTCGTCTACTTCGCCAACGGAGGCGGCAGCGTGGGAGTCATCAAAGGCTCGTCGCCCGTCGGACCGTTCAAGTCGCCACTCAGCAACGCCCTCATCCGACACGGCATGCCGGGCGTAGACCCCTGCAACTGGGTCTTCGACCCAGGCGTCGTCATCGACGACAACGGCACCGGCTGGATAGCCTTCGGCGGCGGCGACCCACAGTCCACAGGCTCGAATCTCTGGCCCGGCAACTCGCGCATCGCGAAGCTCAAGCCCTCCATGATTGCCCTCGACGGCAGCGCCGTGAACATGCCCGCACCCTATCTCTTCGAGGCCAGCGAGCTGAACATGATGAACGGCCGCTATGTCTACACCTATAACACCTCGTGGTCCGACCGCAACGACTGGAGCAAGTTCGCCAAGCGCGGCAGCAATCCCGCCCCGTCGTCATGCAGCATGTGCTACATGGTGTCCGACAAACCCCTCGACCCCGACTCATGGGAGTATCGCGGCGAGTATGTGCCCAACGAAGGCAACTTCGGCATGGGCTGGGGAAACAACCACACCCACCTGCATAAGTACGAGGGCGAATACTATCTGTTCTATCACTCCACAGTCCTCGAGCAGGCCATGAAGAACGGCGGCGCCATGAACAGCGATGCCTCCGGCTACCGCTCCATCGGCGTGAACAAAGCCATCGTCAACGAGAGCACACAGAAAATCAGCAAGCTCACACTCACGAAGTCGGGCGTCAGCGCCATTCGCAACCTCGACCCCTATGCCCTGCAGCAGGCCGAGACAATGGCCACCAGCGGCGGCGTGAGCTACGAGAACTTCACCAACATCAGCAAGAACACCAGCATCAACACCCTAGGCAACGACGCCTCGCGCAACCTGCAGGTGAAGATGGCGGCAGGCGCATGGACTCAGCTCCGCAAGGTAGACTTCTCATCGCCCGGAGCAACCTCGTTCATGCTGCGCGCCAAGGGCACCGGCACCCTCGAGCTGCGCCTGAACAGCAAGACCGCCAAGGCATCGGCCACCCTCGACTTCTCGTCCACCACGTTCGAAGACCACGTCATCGACGTAGACCCCGCCGTGTTCCGTGGAGTGAAAACCGTCTATTTCGTCTTCACGTCGGCCACCAATGTGCAGTTCGACGCCTGGCAGTTCACCAAGCAAGACCCCGATGCCGTCGCCCTGCCCACCAGCACCGCTCCGTCCACCGTCGCCACCTACGACCTCTCCGGCCGTCGCCTCACCACCCCTCATCCCCGTCAGGGCATCGTCATCCAGCAATACATCGACGGCAACGGCACGAAGCACAGCCGCAAGGTGCATTGAGTAAAAGGGTGCCTCACCCCATCAGCATCAGCTGCTTTTCATTACAAAACACCATACTTATAGCAAAGTGCAATGCCCTCGCATTGCACTTTTTTATATCACACACAAGCCTATTGTCACAAAGCATTGAGCTTGCTGTCCAAGAGCATTGAGTTTACTGCCCAAAAGCATTGACTTTGCATCCTCAGAGCATTGAGTTTAGAACCCAAGAGCATTGAGTTTAGAACCCAAGAGCATTGAGTTTGCAGCCCAAAAGCATTGAGTTTGTAGCCCAAAAGCATTGAGTTAAAAACCACAAAGCATTGCTTTTATCAAGTATCATGTTTTTTATCGCCTCATTAGATGCATGCTCCCTGCTTATTTGGTCACTACTTTTCAACACACGAAAACACGATGACTGGCGGGGCTGTTGCGAAACGAAAATGCAAAAAGTGGCGGAAAAATTTGTCGGTATCGAAAAAAAATGTGTAACTTTGCCTGCAAGATTACAAAAACATTATCATAACTACTGACGATCATGCTGAGACGTTGGGTATTATTCTTTGTGTCGTTCCTTTGTCTGTGTATGCCCGTGGGCGCACAGATTGGCCATTATATTCCCTCAAGTCTGTTCTCAAGCAGCCTGCTTAGCGACATGTGCCAGGACGACTATGGCAATATCTGGATAGCCACCGACTACGGTCTGAACCGCTTCGACGGCTACCGCTTCACGACCTTTCTGCACAACGATGCCGATAGCACGACGCTCATGGGCAACACCGTGGTGTCGCTGCTGAGCGACAAGGGCGGCAACCTCTGGGTGGGCACGAATCACGGCCTGGACTACTACGACGCCGCGACGAACCGCTTCCGCCACTATCGCTTCCCGGGTACGATGAAACCGCGCGTGACCGATATCACCCGCCTCCGGGACGGCAGCATCATGATTTGCACATCGGGCTATGGTGCCTTCCGCTACAACATAGGCGACAGCCCCGATAGCGTGCTTGCCTATGCCCATGAGTATGGTGTTGGCGAGGCCGACGGCTACTATCGCGGACTGGTGGTGGACCGTCAGGGGCGCGTGTGGAAATACAGCTTCGACAAGGCGTTTGCCGTGACGCAGGGAAAGCGCAAGCAGGCGTTCCAGTCAGCGGTGGGTGATGTGGTGAGCATCGTCGATGCCGGCCGCGACGTGTACATCGTTGGTCAGAACGGCATCATGGTCTACGACGGCAAGGGTGTGAGCACCGTCACAGCACAGCCCGGCCCTGACGGCGGCGACGCGAGCATCGTCTTCGACGCAGCAGCTGCCGACGGGGCAGGAACGCTCTACCTGGGCACGCGCGGCAGCGGTCTGTGGAAGCTGACGAAGCGCGAGGGGGCCTATCGCCTGGAGCGCGTGCAGGTGGCCACCTACGGCATCGACTTGAACACGACGAAGGTGCTGAACATGCTGTTCGACCGCAAGGGCAATCTCTGGCTGGGTCTGCAGAACAAGGGCTTGCTGATGATTCCACAGCAGCAGCCGCAGTTTGCCAACTGGAACTTCAGCATGCAGAACGTACGGCTGGGCTCGAATGTGTCGTCGGTGTGCGAGGGCGACGGCGGGATGACGTGGTGTACGGTGCAGGGCGTGGGCGTATACGGCTTCGACGCCCAGGGCCGCCTCTCGGAACATCCCAGCGCTCCGCGTGGCGTGGAGTTCATCTATCGTGACCGCCAGCACCGCTACTGGGTGGGCACCGACGACGGTCTGTATGCCTACAACCCGCTGTCGGGACAGAGTCGACGCGAGGTGAGCTTCGAGTGCGATATGTTCAACGATATGACCACCGACCAGCAGGGCAACCTATACTTCTCGACCTACTCACGCGGCTTCTGCAGCTACAACCCGTTGACGCATGAGCTGCGCAACCACAGCATCACGAACCGCGACTCCGTGCGCGGCTTCCTCTGCAACGACTGGGTGATGTGCATGCAGTGCGACAGCCACGGACTCATCTGGCTGGGCACAGCGTCGGGAGTGTCGTGTTACGACCCGAAGGCCGACAACTTCCACCCGCACGGCTGGCACCAACTACTGAACGGCACGGTGTGCTTCTCGTTGTGCGAGCTGAGCGACGGCAATGTTGCCATCGGCACGGAGCAGGGACTCTACCTCTACGACCGCAAGTCGCGGCAGGTGGCCCCCTACCCCGGCAGCGAACAGTTGCGCGACAAGGCCATCAGCTACATCGTGCAGGCCGCCGACGGCGACCTCTGGTGTTCCACGTCGATGGGCATCTGGCAACACAACCGCCAGGAGAACCGCTTCATCGGCCACGTGAACGGCAACGGCCTAAACAACCGCGAGTACCTCTATGGGGTGGGCCTGCACACGCAGGGCGACCGCATCTTTTTCGGCACCAACGACGGTCTGACCACATTCATGCCCGCCACCATCAAGCCGATGCAACAGCAAGCCGATGCCCTGCTGCTCACGGATTTCATCGTGGAAGGTGTGTCGGTGAACACGCTCACCGAGCTCAACGGCGTGCGCGTCACGAAGGAGGCGGTGCCGCTGAGCAACAAGTTCCGGCTGTCGTATCTCGACAACACATTCACACTGGTGTTCTCGCAGCTGAACTTCGCCAACCCCACGAACGTTGCCTTCGAATACCGCATCAACAAAGGACCGTGGCTGCACACCAACTACGGCACGAACACCATCACGCTGAGCCAGTTGCAACCCGGCACCTACAACATCGAGGTGCGAGCATTGGCCGACGGCGCCTACTCGCCCACGAAGAGCATTGAGGTGACGATACAGGCTCCGTGGTATCGCACCACGCTGGCTCGCCTGCTCTATGCCCTGCTGTTCCTGCTGATACTGGCTGGCGCCGCCATCACCTACCGCCGTCGCACGCGCCGCCTGATGGACGAGGAGAAGATGAAGTTCCTCATCAACGCCACGCACGACATCCGGTCGCCGCTGACGCTCATCATGGATCCGCTGGCCAAGCTGAAGCAACACCTCGGCGGCGGACAGAAGGAGGCGATGCGTGACATCGACACCATTGAGCATAACGCCAACCGCATCCTGAACCTCGTGAACCAGATTCTCGACGTTCGCAAGATTGACAAGCAGCAGATGCATCTGCACTGTCAGCCCACCGACCTCGTGGCATTCACGAAGGGGGTGTGCAAGATGTTCGACTATAACGCCGAGGAGCGACACATCAACTTCTCGTTCGACCACGACGGCATCCGCTCGCTCGAGGCATGGGTGGACCGCAACCAGTTCGACAAGGTGCTGGCAAATCTGCTGAGCAACGCATTCAAATACTGCAGCGACGGAGGCAACGTGTCGGTAGCGCTGAGCTCTACGGGCGACTCGGCACGCTTCGAGGTGACGGACGACGGCATGGGCATCGACAGCGACACGCTGAAGCACATCTTCGACCGCTTCTATCAGGGTCGTAACTCGCAGAACAACTCCTCGGCCGGAACAGGCATCGGCCTGAACCTCTGCAAGATGATTGTGGACTTCCATCACGGCACCATCGAGGCTCACAACAGAACCGACACTCACGGCTCGCGCTTCGTGGTGACGATTCCGCTGGGCTGCGCTCACCTGAAGGAAGAGGAACGCGTGAAACCTGCAACAACACCACCGCCAACCGGCTATCAGCACAGCGTGCTCGTCGTCGACGACGACCTGGAGCTGGCGAACTACATCGCCTCGGAGCTGGGACACCACTACCGCTGCAGCGTCTGCGGAAATGGTAAGGAGGCGCTGAAGGAGCTGCTCACGAACAACTACGACCTCGTGGTGAGCGATGTGATGATGCCGGAGATGGACGGCTTCACGATGCTGCGCATGATTAAGACGAACATGAACCTGCTGCACATTCCCGTGGTGATGCTCACGTCGAAGACTGATGTCGCCAACCGCCTGGAAGGTCTGGAGCAGGGCGCCGACGGATATATGAACAAGCCGTTCGATATGACGGAGCTGCGCGCAACGGTGGACAGTCTGATTCGCACGCGCCAGCGACTGAAAGGGAAGTACTCGGGTGCCCAGCAGCAACGCGAGCGCGTGGAAGCGCCGATGCCGAAGGGCAACGACGAACAACTCATGGAGCGCCTGATGAAGGTGGTGAACGCGCACCTCGACGACAGCAACTTCAGCGTCGACGTGCTGACGCAGGAGGTGGGCATCAGCCGCACGCAGCTGCACCGAAAGATGAAGGAGATGACGGGACTCTCCACCAGCGAGTTTGTGCGCAACATCCGACTGGAACAGGCAGCCCGCCTGCTGCGCGAACAGAAGATCAACGTCACGCAGGTCGCCTACGCCGTGGGCTTCTCCAACCTCTCGCACTTCTCCACCCTCTTCCACCGCCACTTCGGCATGTCGCCCAAGGAGTTTGCAGAAAGTCCGCGCGATGCGCGAAGTGAAAAGTGAAAAGTGAAAAACGAAAAGTGAAGGCAGTAGGGAATCCGCTTCGCGGGCTTTAAAAAAACAAATGAAAACCCAAAAACATAAGAAAACAAGGGGTTTTTGCGGATGATATGTCGGGACGCGGCGTGCCGCGTTACTGGAGCAACTTGGACAAACAACTTGATTTGCCTTTCCACTCCATTAACGCGACACGTCGCGTCCCTACATTTTCAAAATTCTCTAATTCTTGATCATAAAAATGCCCATCAAATGATGGGCTACGATTAGGGGCGGGGACTAACTTTCATGACTCGAACTGCGCCATCCGAAAGTTGCTGGCGACACACGAACAGCCCTTTGCCATTTGGGTGCGCGACCAACACGCCGCTGGGTGTGTAGTAGTCGGTGCGGACGACACGGCCCTCCCCCTTCTGAAAAAACGGGCTGCTGATGCCGCTGACGGCGGGCTGCAACTGCCAACAGTAGGCGGGCTGCAGGAGCGTGGCGGAAAGAGCTGAAGCATCGTCGAGACCATACCAGCCGTCGAGGTTGTTCTGGTCGCTGTCGAGGTTGCTGGCTCGAATGGCGAGCAGCTGCGTCTGTCGGTTCAGAAAGATGGGATGCAGGCCTTGTGCGCTGACGGTGGTGGTGCGAAGAAAGCGATTGCGGATGCCGTTGCCGAAGTCGATGTTACGAATGAAATACACACGCCCTTCCAGATTCCAAGCCTTCACGGAGCCATACTTCGGATAGTCGGCGGCATCGTAGCCGCTGATGGTCCAGATGGTGCCCTGTGCGTCGGCATCGGCGGTGAGCGCTACGTCGCCCGTGCGGTCGGACTGCATGACGAGATAGCTCACCTCGGCTCCTTCTTTAGCGGGAAGGGTGATGTAGTAGTCGCCATCGGCAATGTCGTCGCAGCGAGCGGGGATGGTCTCGCCGTTGTTCTGCAGACGATAGGTGGTGCCGGCGGTTGTGGAGAAGGCAATCTCGTTGTCGGCGACAACCTCGTAGGAAACGGTTTCTCCTTTGTCGTCGGTGATGGTGAAGCACACTGCGGCGTCGGGATATTTCACGACAGCGCGCTCACCGCCATCAGAGGTGATGATGACCTCGGTGGCCTTGCCCTGCTGCCAGCTGATGTCGACAGCGAAGTTTCCTACGGCACGCAGACCGCGCACCGACCCGTCGGCCCACGCCGAAGGCAGGGCGGGCAGCAGTTCGAGCTTCCCCGTGTGGCTCTGGAGCAACATCTCCGCCATTCCGGCCGTAGCGCCGAAGTTTCCATCAATCTGATAGGGTGTGTGGGCATCCCATAGGTTCTCATAGACGCCGCCACCCTCGCTGTTGCCCGTGTAGGTCTGAATGTGCAGGGCGGTGGCGAGCAAACTCTGACAGCGGTCGCCGTCGTGAGCGCGGGCGTGACAGTTCACCTTCCAGCCCATCGACCAGCCCGTGCCTTCATAGCCGCGCACGTTCAGCGAGTTCACGGCAGCCTTATAGATGACGGGGTCGATGTCCTCGGCAATCTGATTGCCCGGATAGAGACCGATGAGGTGCGACAGATGGCGGTGGGAGTTATACGACGACACGTTGTTCTGCGACGTGTACTTCCACTCGCGCAGCAGGGTTTTCCCGTTCACCACCTCGGTGGCGGTGCCCTTGTCGAGCTTCTCGAACTTCGTCCGCAGCTCGTCGAGGAACTTGCTGAGTTCCGGCGTCATGTAGTCCTTGCCCGTGCGACGACCATACTCTTCGTAGGCCTGCAGGGTGTTGTTGAAGAGGTCCCACACCAGCTGCTGCGAGTGGGCGGTGGCATTCTCGGAGCCGGGACCGTGCTCGGGCGAGTATTCGTTGGGACACTCATAGGTACCGTCGCTGGCCAAGCGGAGTCGCTGCATCCAGTATTCGCAACACGAGTGCATGGCCGGCAGCGCCGTCTGCCAGAGGTAGTCGGTGTCGAGGGTGTAGCGGTAGTGTTGCCAGAGGTGCATGCAGTACCAGGCGTTGGCGATGGTGTAGTTCTGCATCCAGTTCGAGCCCGAGCCGTAGATGTTGTTCTCGGTAGTGAGCGTCCAGCCCTTCGACTGACCGGCTATCTGCCGTGCGTTCTTGCGCCACTGCGACCGGTCGCAGGCCTCGCGCTTGATGTAGTTCAGGAAGGGCAGATGCAGCTCGCCGAGATTGGTGGCCTCAGCGGGCCAGTAGTTCATCTGCACATTGATGTTCGAATGGATGTCGGAGTTCCACGCGGGCGAGTTGCTGTTGTTCCAGATGCCCTGCAGGTTGCTCGGCAGGTCGACACCGCGGCTGCACGCAATCATCAAGTAGCGGCCGTAGTTGAAGTAGAGCTGTTCGAGCAGCAGGTTCTGTGCGTTGTTGCGGGCGAAGTTGCTGATGAGCGTGGGCGTGGTCACGGTGTTCTGCTGCGTGGTGATGCTCAGCTGGCAGCGGTCGAAGAGCGAACGGTAGTCGGCGATGTGATCGGCGCGGATGGCGTCGTAGCCCTTTGCGACGGCCGCCGTCACGCTCCCCTCGACGATGGGCGGCAGCTGGCTGGCGGGATAGACGTAGTCGTCGTTGTCGGGCGAGAAGTTGGTTCCACCAAAGAGGAAGACTACGAGCTCGTCGGCACCCGTGACGTCGAGGCTGCCATCAGCGCGCTGCGACAGGCTGCCACCCTTGGCGACGACCTTCATCATGCAATAGAACGCCTCATTCTGGCTGGTTCCCGTGCGCTTCGCCTCACCGCTGAACACCGCCGTGCCGATGCCGTCGGCGATGCTGTATCTGGGTGCGGTGCCGTTGGCATTATAGAGGATAAGGTTCTTGCTGATCTTGCCCGACGCGGTAGCCGTGTAGCGAATGGCGAGCACGCGGTCAGGATAGGACACAAGGTATTCGCGCGAATAGCCGACGCCCCCGGCCTCGTAGGCCACACCCGCCAGCGCTTCCTCGATGTCGAGCCAGCGGCGGTAGTCGGTAGCCTTCGTCAGACTGGCATCGAGGTCGGTGATGAAGAGATGTCCGAAGTCGAGGTACGACCCGTAGGAGCCGTTGTCGACAACGTTGCCTACATGTCCGCGCCAAAGGGTTTTCTCGTTGAACTGCACCTCATCGCGCTTCACGCCGCCCATCACGCACGCACCAAACTGACCGTTGCCCAGCGGCAGCGTCGACGTCATCCAAACCGTAGCGGGCTTCGTGTACCAGAGTGTGTGGGTGTGCTCGGGTTTCCAAGTGGTGATGCCGCTGATGGAAACCTCGCTCACGGCATCGGGCACGACATCGCTGAACGCCATCTCTGCCTCAGCCACAAACTGCAAAGGGTTGTTGACGTCGCCCTTTGCGTAGAGGCCCAGCTCACGACCCGCACCGAAGCCGCCCCATTGGTTCAGATAGGCATAGCTGTCGGTTTTCTGGTCGGCATAGATTTCATAGCTGCCGGCATAGGTGCTGTTGGTGGTGCTCACAATCTGAAACGACGTGTAGCCATCAGTGGGAGCAGCTGCCGTCTGGAACTTTCCTGCCGACGGGCTGTAGAACATCACCTGTCCGCCGCGTGTCGTCAGTCGGTAGTGCTTGCTGTCGACGGCCTCTACCTTCCACAGCTGCACGTCTTTCTTCGCGGCAACAGCCTCAGCGGTCTGCATGTTCTTGTCCTCGCCCATCGACGTGAGCACGGTCATACCTCGCTGCATCTGTATGTAGTACCAGTGTTCGTTGCCCTCGGTGCTTACTTCGGGAAATGTGGCGGCCGCAGTCATCTGCATGGCCTGCATCACGATGCTAATCAGGAAAAAAAGTCTTTTCATTTTCAATAGATTGTTAGTTTATGCGGCAAAGATAAGAAATAAATGTGGATAATCACTACAAAACCTAAAACTTTTTTTGGGATTTCCCACACTTATTCATTGCTTTGGCTTCGCCGAAGTTACTTTCGTTCGGAAATGAAAAAGATTTTGAGCCCCTTGATAAGGGGCGGCTATAAAGCGGGGTAAAATAATCAATAATTCCTTTGCATTTCGCTCACTTATTCGTAACTTTGCGACAAAAGTCGCGAAGTTACTGCGTTTCGGCAAAAAAAGAAACAAGTTTCTTTGTTTTGCTCTCAACTTTTCGTGAACTTTGGCTTCGCCGAAGTTACTTTCGTTCGGAAATGAAAAAGAAAAACGAGTTTTCTTTTTGCATTTCGCTCACTTATTCGTAACTTTGCAGGCTGTATGGTATTGAATTACATTTGGATTGCATTCTTTCTGATTGCATTCGTCATCGCATTAGTCAGGTTGGTGTTCCTCGGTGACACCGAGGTGTTCCCAGCTATTATGAACTCAACGTTCGAAACCTCGAAAACCGCCTTTGAGATTTCGCTCGGCCTCACGGGTATGCTCGCCCTGTGGCTGGGCATCATGAAAATTGGTGAGCGGGGTGGTGTCGTCAACATGTTGGCACGTATCTTGTCACCGGTGTTCACTAAACTTTTTCCCGACATCCCCAAAGGGCATCCGGCTACGGGTAGCATCTTCATGAATGTTGCAGCAAACATGCTGGGACTCGACAACGCCGCCACTCCACTCGGACTGAAGGCAATGGAGCAGTTGCAGCAGCTCAACGAGGAGAAGACCGAGGAGCGCCGGAAACGCTCGCTGCTCACCGACGAGCAGGCGAAGGTGCAGTTGCAAACCGCCACCAATCCGATGATTATGTTCCTGGTGCTGAACACGAGTGGACTGACCATCATCCCGGTTTCCATCCTCGCCTATCGCTCGCAGCAGGGTGCCGCCCAGCCCACCGATGTGTTTGTGCCCATTCTGCTGGCCACGTTCTTCGCCACGCTGGCGGGCATCATCATCACCTCGCTCTATCAGCGCATCAACCTGCTCAACCGCACGATATTGCTTACGCTGGGCGGAATGAGTGCTGCCATAGCCGCCATCATCTGGGGCTTCAGTCGTCTGGACTCGGTGCTGATGAACACGGTGAGTGTGTCGGCAGCATCGATTCTGCTGATGACCATCATCGTGGGCTTCATCGTTGCTGCGATGCGGAAGAAGGTGAACGTCTACGACTCGTTCGTCGAAGGAGCAAAGGAAGGCTTCACGACGGCCGTGCGCATCATCCCCTATCTGGTCGCCATCCTCGTGGCAATCGGCGTGTTCCGCGCCAGCGGTGCGATGGACTGGCTGATGAGTGCCATCAAATGGCTGGTGGGGCTCACGGGTTCGAATGCAGAGTTTGTCGACGCCCTTCCCACCGCCATCATGAAACCCCTTTCGGGCAGCGGTGCACGCGGTATGATGGTCGACGCGATGACGCAATTTGGTGCCGACTCGTTCGTCGGTCGCCTCAGCTGTATCTTCCAAGGCTCCACCGACACGACGTTCTATATTCTCGCCGTCTACTTCGGCTCGGTGGGAGTCCGCAACACGCGACATGCAGTAGCCGCCGGCCTGCTCGCCGACCTCGCTGGCGTCATCGCCGCTATTTGCATCGCGTATATGTTCTTTGGATAGGGAATCCACCCCCGACCCCTCCGGGGAGGGGAGTGTGAATAGCCAGGAGGATGTGACGTGTAGGGGCAGACTCCCGTGTCTGCCCGAACAATAACGAATTCACCTGTTTATATATCGAACGGGCAGACACGGGGTCTGCCCCCTACAAGAGGGTGCTTGAATAGACTTGATAGGACTAAAGAATTGATTAATACTATATGGATACGAATCATAACGATACAAATAGCAAGAGTAACCAAGCCCCCCTCCCCTCGGGAGGGGCTGGAGGTGGGTCTCATGGGCTTCTTTCCGGCCTTCTCAAAGATACCGCCATCTACGGTCTCTCGAGCATCGTGGCACGCTTCATCAACTACTTCCTGGTGCCCATCCAGACGAAGCGGTTTGCGGCGTCAGGCGGGCAATATGGCATCATCACCAACGTTTATGCCTATGTGTCGCTGCTCATCATCCTGCTCACCTACGGCATGGAGACCACCTTCTTCCGTTTCATGAGCAAGGAAGGCGAGAATCCCGAGCGCGTCTATTCCACCACGCTTCGCATGGTCGCCACAACATCGCTGGTGTTTGCCGCCGTTGTGAGCGTATTCCTGCAGCCACTGTCCAATCTGATGGGCTACGGCGACCATCCGGAGTACGTCTGGGTGATGTTCATCACTGTAGACATAGATGCCTTCGTCGCCATTCCGATGGCCTATCTGCGCTACCTGCATAAGCCCGTGAAGTTCGCATCGATTCAGATCTTCAACATCGCGTTGAACATCGTGCTGAACCTTCTCTACCTCATTGTGCTGCCCGCGCTGGAATGGAATCCCTTCGGTATCTACGACTCGCAGTTCACGCTGGAGGTGGTGTGGGTGTTCTACATCAACATCTTCTGCTCGTTCGTGAAAATGCTGCTGCTCTGGAAGGAACTGCAGGGCATCCGCTTCGGCTTCGACCGCACAGCCTGCAAGCGCATGCTCAGCTACGCCTGGCCACTGCTTGTGATGGGTTTGGCCGGACAGCTCAACCAAGCCGCATCGCAGATTCTGTTCCCCTACTTCTACGACGGCTCGACCGAGGAGGCTCACACCGAGCTCGGTATCTATGGTGCATGCATCAAGATTGCGATGATCATGGTGATGATTACGCAGGCGTTCCGCTATGCCTACGAGCCGTTTGTCTTCGGCAAGAGCAAGGATAAGAACAGCAAGGAGACCTACGCCGAGGCGATGAAGTTCTTCATCATCTTCACGTTGCTGGCATTCCTCGCCGTCATCGGCTATATGGACATCCTTCGTGACCTCCTCATCGGCGAGAGCTATTGGGAAGGTCTGCGCGTCGTACCTATCGTGATGGCTGCCGAAATCATGTTCGGCATCTTCTTCAACCTGTCGTTCTGGTATAAGCTTACCGACCGAACCATCTGGGGCGCCTATTTCTCAGGCATCGGTGCTGTGGTGCTCATCGTCATCGACATCCTGTTCATCCCGCGCTTCAGCTACATGGCTTGCGCGTGGGCGGGCTTTGCAGCCTATGGCGTGTCGATGGTCATTTCTTATTTTGCCGGACAGAAGTACTTCCCCGTTAATTATCCGCTGAAGTCAATAGCCTTCTACTTCCTGATTGCCGCCGTGCTCTTCGCCTTAATGACGCAGGCCAACGCCCACCTGCCTATTTGGGCTGCCCTGCTGGTGAACACCTTGTTGCTGCTGGTCTTCGTGGCCGTCATCATCAAGCGCGACCTGCCGCTCAGCAGCCTCCCCATTATCGGAAAGAAATTCAAAAAATAACTAGACTAGAATGAAGAAACTTATCGTTGGTTTGTTGGCCACTCTGACCCTGACAACCGTGCGTGCCGCTACGACGATTGTCATCAATGAGGTGATGGCATCGAATACGGGCTCCGTGATGAGTCCCGCCATCAATTTCGATAGTTGGATAGAACTCTACAACCCTTCTGACCAGGCTATCAACCTCGCCCGTTACTATCTGAGCGACGACCCTTCAAACCTGACTCGTTGGCAGATGCCCAACGATATCGGCACGATTCCTGC
The DNA here is from genome assembly GCA_017545365.1 of Bacteroidales bacterium. The sequence goes on along the minus strand of JAFWOP010000001.1, from coordinate 74,185 downwards.
CAAGGGATTCTTGGTGGTATGGTTGGGTTCCGACGACATCAAAAGCAATCAGGCTCCCTTCAAGCTGGATTGCGACGGAGGCGTTATCTGCTTGAGCGACAAGAGTGGAACACTCATCGCAAGCGTAAGCTATCCGGAAGCGATGAGCCGCACCGCCTATGCTCGTACGGCCGACGGTAAAGACGAGTGGGGATGGACGTCTACTCCCACTCCAGGCGCTAGCAATGCCACCGCCACCTTCGCCACGCAACGCCTGCCGAAGCCTGTCGTCAGCGTCGACAGCAAGCTCTTCACGGGCTCTTTCCAACTGAACGTCGACATTCCAGAGGGTACAACGCTGATGTATACCACCGACGGCAGCCTGCCTTCGACACCGAATGCAAACGGCGAGGGGGCCGACCTCTGGAAGGAATTTGTCAGAAACGGTGACTGCGAGGGCGGCGATGCCAGCTGCCTCATCAGCCGCGATGCCAACGGTAGCGGCGACGTGGAGCGCATCGTCGACGGCGTGGGCTACAACGGCAGCAGGGGCATCCGCGTACATGCTATCGCCAACCCGCAAAACGACTACGATGCCCAGCTGTTCGTCTACACACCCGACCACATCTGGCGCTCAGGTGAGAAATACCGCTTCAGCATGAAAGTGCGTGCCGACAAGAAAGCCCACATCACCGCTCAGACGCATACAACACCCCACAACTATATTTATTGGAGCATCCTCGATGGTGGCTACGATGTCACTACCGAGTGGAAGGAGATTGTCTACGAAGGCACCATCACCGACGACCAGGTAGGCAAGCAAGGCGGAGGCTGGTGGGGAGGCCAGGAGACGGTGGAAGACATGCAGACCATCGCTTTCAACCTGAACGGTGACCGACAGGAGAACAACTTCTATTTCGACGACATATCGTGGAAGCTTTATACGGGCGACGACCCCTACGCCGATCATACTCAGAAGAGTGCCGACGGAAAGTTCACTGTCAACAAAACCACTAACTACACCTTCCGCCTTTATCAGGACGGATTCCTGCCGAGCCCTCCCGTCACTCGCAGCTATATTCAGACCAGCAACAAGTACACGCTGCCCGTCGTATCCATCGTGGGCGACAAGAAGTATTTCACCGACCCGAAGATTGGTCTCGACTGCGACGGCGACGGCACCAATGGCAAGACGGGCAACGGACAAGACTGGCCACGCAACTATAACCAACCGTGGGACCGTCCCGTAAACTTCAGCTACCTCACTCCCGAAGGTGAGATGCTATTCAACCAGGATGCAAATATCAAGGTATCGGGCGGCTGGACGCGTTCGCAGCGCTTCCGTTCGTTCAAGCTGAAGGCGAGCAAAGTGTTCGACGGCCAAAACCGCTTCGACTATTCTTTCTTCCCACAGAAGCCCTACACCCGTAACAAGACCATCCTCCTGCGCAACGGCGGCAACGACATCTGGGTTCACAATGCCCGCTTTATGGATCCTGCCTTAGAGACGATCATCCAGCGCTCGGGCATCGACCTCGACGTGCAGTCGTACCAGCCCGTTATAGAATATGTTAACGGTGAGCTGCGCGGCGTGTTCAATTTGCGTGAGCCCAACAACGACAGCTTCGCCTATGCCAACTGGGGCTATGACGACGATGAATTGGATGCCTTCGAGAATATGGTGATGAAGAACGGTTCCGACTCCGTCCTGAACATCATCTTCGACCTGGCCCGAAACATCAATAACGCCGGCAACTACGACGAACTGAAGACCATGCTCGACATCGATGAGTTCATGAACTACATGGCCGTCACCATGTTCCTCGACAACGACGACTGGCCCAACAACAATATGAAGGCCTATCGCAGTCAGCACGACGGACGTTATCGCTTCGTTAGCTTCGACTTGGACTACGCCTTTGCCCTGCGCAACTTCAACACACATAACGACGACCCGTTCTCTTATTTCCTGGAATTCAAAACCGCCAACACCGTGAAAGGAGAGAGCAACTGGAACAAAGCTATCGTCAATCTCTTCCTGAATCTAATGGGACACGATGAGTTCCGCCGCCGGTTCATCGACACGTTCTGCATTGTAGCAGGAAGTGTGTTCGAGCCGACCCGCTCAGGAAAGATTGTCGATGAGTTGCTGAACAACGTGAAAGCCATGTGCCAGCTGATGAAGCAACAAGGCATCAACGATGGCCACGACCCCGATCGTGCGGCCACCACGATTAAGAATAAGCTGAAAGGACGTTCCACGAAGATGACTGGTCATCTGAAGAATTTCTCCTACGCGAAACTCAGCAACGTCACCGCACAAACTGTCAGCCTGAAAGCCGACACCGAGGGTGCCCGCCTCTATGTGAACGGAATCAATGTGCCCTACGCCGACTTCCAAGGTCAGCTGTTTGCCCCTGTCCTGTTGCGAGCAGAAGCGCCTGCCGGCTATCGCTTTGCAGGATGGAAGCGGAACAACGCCACCTTCAGCACCGAAGCAGAGATATCCCTGCCCGAAGGCAGTAATATGCTCGTTGCCACCTTCACCCCGCTCACCGAAGAGGAACTCAGCAAGAATGGCATCACTCCCGTACGAATCAACGAGGTAAGCGCTGCCAACGGCATCTTCGTCAACGACTTCTTCAAGCGCAACGACTGGATTGAACTCTACAACACCACCGACGAGGATATCAACGTTGAAGGCATGTATCTCAGCGACAACGTGAAGAAACCCAACAAGTATCAGATTGAGAAGACCGACGGTGTTTCTACCATCATTCCGGCTCACGGATTCTTGATTGTGTGGTGCGACAACCTCGATCCTCTTTCTCAGCTACATGCCACCTTCAAGTTGGCTGCCGAAGGGGGCGACGTACTGCTGACGGCTGCCGATGAGAGCTGGAGCGACCGCATTTCCTACACGGCGATGAACAGCGACGAGACCGTTGGCCGCTATCCCGACGGCAGCAGCGACGTCTTCACCATGAACGTGCCGACTATCGACAAACCGAACATCATCGGCAGCTATACCATCAACGTCAGCCAGCCAGATATCGATGGAATCAGCGATTTGACGGCCGACAACACGGCCGACATCCTCCTCCGCTATGTCGCCGGTCGCTTGGTGGTTCGTAGCAGCACGCCTGTTTCTGCAGCATCCATCAGCATCTACAACACAGCAGGCCAATCGGTCGACGTGCAGCCCATCGACTTGAGCAGTGGCTATGCCGAACTGTCGCTCGACGGACTGGCCGTCGGCTGCTACATTGCCCGCCTCTCCGATGGTAACGGCCACATCACAACTTGCAAATTCATACACAAGCGGTAACCGTCACCCTACCCCCTAATCCCCCTAATTTCCCTAATTCCCCTAACAACCCCTAGAATATTTAAATCTCAATAAAAATAACAACAACTATGAAGAAAACAATTCTTTCGCTCATCGCCCTCTTGGGCTTGGGCACCGCGCATGCCGACGAGGGTATGTGGACCATTTACAACTTGCCGCAGGCTGTCTATGAGCAGATGCAGGCAGAAGGCTTCGAGATGACGTACAACGACCTCTACTACGGTCCGACGTCGCTGAAGGCCGCCTGCGTAAACTTCTCAGGTTACTGCTCGGGCGTCGTCGTCTCACCCAACGGCTTGGTGTTCACCAACCACCACTGCGGTTTCGAAGCCATCCGCTCCCACTCCACCGTGGAGCACGACTACATGCTCAATGGCTTCATCTCCAATTCATACGAGGAGGAGCTGCCCAATCCCGACATGTTCGTTTCGTTCATGATTGAGCAGAAGGACATCACAGACCAAGTGATGAAACTCGGCTTCGAACAGATGACCGTCGATGAGCAGGAAATGCTCATCGACTCGCTGGAAAACGCGATGTCCCAGGACGTGAAGGCACAGGACAGCACGCTGCGCCTGGAAGTAAAACCCTTCTACGAGGGCAACCGCTTCTATGCGACGACCTATCAGGACTTCACCGACGTTCGTCTGGTGTTCGCCGTGCCCAAGTCGATGGGTAAGTTCGGCGGAGAGACCGATAACTGGATGTGGCCGCGCCAGACCTGCGACTTCTCCGTATTCCGCATCTATGCCGACCCGAAGACCAACGGTCCAGCTGCCTACTCGAAGAACAACGTGCCCTACCACCCGAAGCGTTGGGCACAGGTGAGCATGCAAGGCTATAAGGATGGTGATTTCGCAATGACCATCGGCTATCCTGGCTCCACCGAGCGTTATCTCTCGAGCTATGGTATTCGTGAGATGCGCGATGCCGACAACGCTACCCGCGCTCAGGTGCGTGGCGTGAAGCAGGACATCATGATTCGCCACATGCGTGCCGACGAGGCCGTGCGCATCAAGTACGACTCGAAGTACGCACAGTCATCTAACTACTGGAAGAACTCCATCGGTATGAACAAATGTATCGATTCCATCGGCATTATCACCCAGAAGCAGGAATACGAGGCACGCATCCGCCAGTGGCAGGATTCGACGGGTTATCTGCAGGACAAACTGAACTTCGACGATATGGCTCGCATGTATGCCAACCGTTTGCAGGACCGGCGTGCCTTCATGTATTGGGTGGAGACGTTCGGCAACACCAATGAGTTCTGCACGCGTGCGATGCGTCTGAGTCGCGGTATGGAAGTGAAGGGTCCCGAGGCAAAGCCCAAGAAGCAGTACATAGAATTTGAGGACAACAGCGACGCATGGGACGAGGCCCTCGACCGCGAGGTATTTGCCGCCCTGCTGAAGAACTACAAGGAGCATGTCGACGCACGCTATCTGCCTGATTTCTACAACACCATCCACAACAAGTTCCACGACAACTACACGGCTTATGTGGACTTCCTCTACAAGAAGTCGCAGATTATGAAGAAGGGTCGCAAACTCTACATCAACAAGAAGAGCTACGCCAAGGATCCGGGCGTGAAATTCGGCATCGACCTCATCGAGAGTCTCGGCGAACTGCGTGCCAACCTCATCCAGACCTACGACAGCATCGACCTGCAGGAACGCTATCTCTGCGCCGCCAAGCTGCGCATGGAGGAAGACCTGCCTCACTACAGCGATGCCAATTTCACCATGCGCCTCTCCTATGGTCAGGTGGGTGGCTACGACCTCGCTGGTCAGCCGTCGGGCTACTACACCACTGCCGAATCCATCGTCGCGAAGATGAAGCAGGCCGACAAGAACGTGGAATACTTCGCTGAACCCATCATGCACGAATTGCTCTCGGCTCGCGATTTCGGTGCCTACACCGACAAGACCACAGGTAAGATGCAGCTCTGCTTCCTCACCAACAACGACATCACGGGCGGCAACAGCGGCTCACCGATGTTCGACGGTAAGGGACAGCTCATCGGACTCGCCTTCGACGGCAACTGGGACTCGCTCTCCAGCGACATCAACTTCGATACTCGCCTCGCCCGCTGCATTGGTGTTGACATCCGCTTCGTTCTCTATATGATGGACAAGTGGGGCCACGCCGACCGCCTGCTGAAGGAAATCAACGCGAAGTAAGCACCTACGAAACCCACATCATCGGCTTTCGTAGCCATAATAGCCAGCATCCACCACATCAGGTTGGATGCTGTTTTTTTCGTTTGTGAGCCGATGTAGTGACGCGGCGTGCCACGTCGCTGGTGTGAGAAAAGATTCAAAAAACACCGATTTCATCGGACCTTTCCACCCATCAAATCAAAATGGACAAAATGGACAAGCAAATGGACAAGCTTTTTTGAACACTCTTTCATTCTTTTCTATATCTTTGCAAACGGAAAAGAAAAACAACTGGCACAGCGCACAAAGACGCTGATGCCTCGTGTATAGAAAAAAACAATCGGTTATGAAATAGCGTTGCGGATGCAGGTAGAGACTTTTATAGTCCGCCAGCATCCGCTTCTTTTATATGATATAAGCAAAATAATTTGATTTTTGCTTTGCATTTCGCTCGCTTATTCGTACTTTGGCTAGCACCGAAGATACTTTCTCTCGGAAATGAAAGCAAAAATATTTCGATTTTTGCTTTGCATTTCGCTCGCTTATTCGTACCTTTGCATACTGATACTCAAATTTGCTATCATTTATGGAGGGACTTGAACAGGCAATTGAACAATTGCGTTTAGCCGTAGAATGCAAAGCAGGTAGGAAAATGCAGACGAACAAGGACTTCGACTGTCTGTCGGATAGTGTCTATGACCAAACGCATGCCAAGATAAGCACCACGACTCTGAAGCGCATCTGGGGCTATCTCTCAGAAGGCGTCACCCCTCGCCGATACACCCTCGACCAACTGGCTCGCTTCATAGGCTATGACGACTTTGATGCCTTCAGTGCTAGCCTTGAGACAGATAAAGTTCCCGAATCCGATAATTCAAATGTAGGGACGGGGGTCACTCCCCGTCAGCAAGAAGACACCACGACCGAGGAGGCACCCTCGAAAACTCCCCTCCGGGAGGGAGAGGGGCCAAAGGTAGGGCTATTATGGAAGAAGGCCGGAGTGGGGCTTCTCCTCGCCATAGTCGCTACTTTGCTGTTTTTCTTGCTCCGCCCGACGACTAACACTTCTGCTGACAATGATCGTATCTTAAAGAAAGGTCAGGTCTTCGCCTCTTATGACGACTTCCTGCCGCTATTCGGCATTGATGCCACAGAGAGCCGCCACTATCAGTTCGTGCCAGACGAAGAGCATATCGTTGTTTGGTCACCAGAATACCATAACCCCTATTATCACAACGACGGCAATCCCGATAGCTTGATGCCAACCATCACTGAGTACTATCATCCCGAGGACTGGCCTACCGATTCCGCCTCGATGGCTCAACTTGCCGCGATGCATAAGCAAGGATTCTTAACTGCGATCAAAGAGAATCAAGTGCGCCTCTGCTTCATGAAAAATCTCGTAGACTCCAACTTCGTCTTCCTTGGCGTCTACCATGTCTCTTTGACCCTCTCCGACACCACCAAAGTTGTTTGGGCTCGTGCTCACGACGAGTGCGACCTCGACAACATCTCCTTCCTGAATAACTACAGGAACTAATAATACTACAGTTCCTTTTTCTTCTGTACGTCTGTCCAAAAATCGCCCATAATTCCGTTCTTATGAATCATTGGGAATATGGAATTCTATCTCTATCTGGTTTATTTTCAAAAATAATGGTCAGATTATTTGATGAATTCAAAGGAAAATGTTTCTTTTGCATTTCATAAAATATGAAACGTAAAAGATGAATAAATAATGTATCATTAAATTGAAAAGAATCATGAGAAAATTAACTTATTTATTGGCTTTGATGGCTCTTACGATGGTTGCCTCTTGTGGCAATAATGCCGCTCAGAAGGCAGGACAGGAGCCGCAGGACAGCACCACCCTTGCAGACTCCAGCAATGATGCTATAGCAGATAGCACGGCACAGGTCGACGCTACCATTGCTTTCATTACGGACTTCTACAACAGCAAGAAGTTTGAAAACGAAGAGTTTTTGAAAAAGCATTGTTCAGCAGAAGTATTGAAAAAGCTTGCCGACGACTACGAATACGAAGGTGGCGGCTTAGCCTCGTGGGATTTCCGCAGCGGTTACCAAGATGGTCCCAGCGACCAGCATGAGGTTATCAGTGTAGAACCTCTGGGCGACAACTGGTATCATTATTCCTTCTATGACATGGGAATCAAAGGCTCTCATAAGATTCGTGTCATTCAAAAAGATGAAGACTTCGTCATCGACGGAATTCAATAAGAGTGTGTCTTTTGTTACGCAGCATAGCGGCACATTTTACGCAGCAATGCGGCACATTTTACGCAGCAGTGCTGCACAACTTACGCAGCTATGCTGCGCAAAAGCCAAAGCAATGATCTGTGTCTCCAAAAGCATTGCTTTGAGAGCGCCAGAGCTATGCTTTGAGCTTCCAACTGCATTGCTTTGAGCCTCCAACTGCATTGCTTTTAGAACGCCAAAGCAATGCTTTTAGACTACAGGAGCAATGCTTTGAGAGGTCAGGAGTAATGCTCTACGCATGTAAAAAGCGTGCCTTTAGTTACGCTATAGGAAAGACACATCAGTTTGTGTCGCGTAACTAAAGGCACGCATTATGTGTTATCTGGGATGTCGTTACCTTTTTAGGCGTTCCGGCGGTTGTTTAATCTGTAAACAGATTAGGTTCCATGATGTTGCCATTATAAGGATTGCGGCCGAGGTGGTCGTAGGCAAGGCGAGTGGCCATACGGCCGCGGGGCGTGCGCTTGATGAAGCCTTCCATGATGAGGAACGGCTCATAGACCTCCTCGACGGTACCAGTATCCTCGCCGATGGCGGTGGCGATGGTGCTGAGACCGACGGGGCCGCCACGGAACTTATCGATAATGGTCAAGAGAATCTTGTTATCGATTTCATCAAGGCCGTACTGGTCGATGTTCAGAGCCTTCAGGGCGATGCCAGCGATGCGCTGGTCGATGCGCCCGGAACCTTTCACTTGTGCGAAGTCGCGCACGCGACGCAGCAGGGCATTGGCAATACGGGGCGTACCACGTGAGCGGCGTGCAATCTCGTTAGCTGCATCGTCGTCGATGGGCACACCAAGGATGCCTGCCGAGCGGCGGATAATCTTCTGCAGCGTCAGCGGGTCGTAGTACTCCAGATGCAGGTTGATGCCGAAGCGTGCGCGCAGCGGAGCCGTGAGCAAGCCAGAACGCGTGGTTGCACCGACGAGTGTGAAGGGGTTCAGGTCGATTTGTATGGAGCGTGCCGAAGGACCCTTATCGATCATGATATCGATGCGATAGTCTTCCATAGCCGAGTAGAGATACTCCTCGACGACGGGCGAAAGACGGTGTATCTCATCGATGAACAGCACGTCGCGCGGCTCGAGCGAGGTGAGAATACCAGCCAAGTCGCCAGGCTTGTCGAGCACAGGACCGGAGGTAATCTTAAAGCCTACGCCGAGTTCGTTGGCGATGATGTTCGACAGGGTGGTCTTACCAAGTCCTGGAGGGCCGTGAAGCAGCGTGTGGTCGAGAGGTTCGCCACGATATTTTGCAGCCTCAACAAACACCTCGAGGTTCTCTACGACGCTCTGCTGACCGCTGAAGTCGTGGAACTTCAACGGGCGTAGCGCGTTCTCGAAGTCTTTTTCACCCTGCGAGAGTCGCTCCTCGTGAATGTCAAAATCTGAGTTCAATGGGTATGTTGGGTTCAATGCGCCTGAGGCGCGGTTAAGAGTTATTTACTCATTCCATCACCTTGAACAGATTGTAGAAACCTGTCATCTTGAACACCTTCTGGATGCTTTCGTTGATGCCACGGATGAAGACCTGATGGCCTTTGCCCTTGACATTCTTGAGAACATTCAGGAAGATGCGCAGTCCACTGGAGGAGATATACTCCAGTTTGCTGCAGTCGAGGATGATGTCATGACCTTCGCTTTCGAGGAGCGGCTGTGTGGCCTTGTCAGCCTCGGGGGCGGCAGCGGTGTCGAGCCGTCCGTCGAAGTACATCACATAGTAGTTGTTCTCTTCTTTAAGTGTCGTATTCATTTTCTTTTTATTTTATTGCGCTATGCGCGGTTTTATATCTTATGCGACTGCGTCGCGGTTTAGAATCGTTGAGATGCGCTATGCGCAGTTTAGATATGTTAAGATGCGACTGCGTCGCGGTTTTGTAGAGTAATCAAAACTATCAACTATCAACTTTCAACTATCAACTATAAATCGGGTACACCAGGTTTACCACAAGTATCAGCACCACCAGCAACACGAGGTGTATGACGATGCCCAAGCGTGCGAAGTCGGAGAAGCGGAAGCTACCAGGACCATAGATGAGCATGTGTGTGCTGCAGCCGATGGGCGATGCAAAACTGATGGTGACGGAAAGCATGAGCGAGATGACGAACGGCATGGGATTGCAGCCCAAGGCCTCAGCCTGCTTCCAGATAATAGGGAAGAACACGGCGCTACTACCCACATCGTTAACGAACTCGCTGACGAGGGATGCCAGCAAGCACATCACCGCCATGACGACATAGGGATTCGTGCCGCATATATTCAGTACGTGGTTCGCTACGACCTCTGCGATACCAGTCTTCGTGATGGCTATCGAAAACACCACCGTGGCACCGAGCACGAGCAACAGCTCCCATTCTATGTATTTCACAACGCGGTCCATACGACAGCACCTCGTCATCAGCATGGCTCCTGCAGCGAGCATGGTGGTTGCCATCAGGGGCAGCACGTGGAACGACGAGATGAAGAACATCAGCACGAGGATGATTGCTGCCGTGACGGTGCGCGGTCCTATCTGCGGCACGAAGTGCGAATCGAAGAACCGCAGGTTTCGGTGGTTGATGCGCTCCAGCTGGTCGTCGCTCTTCGGCGGACACTCCAACAACAACGAGTCACCTGCCTGCAAGCGTATCTCTCGTGGCTGCCCGTCGACACGCTTTCCCTGTCGCGCCACAGCAACGAGCACCATATCGTTGGCTCGCTCAAAACCGTTCTCGGTCATCGATGTTCCAATGAGGTCGCTGCCGAAGGTCACATAGGCTGTGCGCAACTTTCGGTCGCTGTCTATTTCACTGATGTTGTATACATGATGGTCGGCAGCCACAAAGCCATGCGAACGTTTCAGATCGAGAATCTCGTTAATCTGTCCGGCATAGATCAGTCGGTCGCCGCCCAGAATGAACTCATCGTCGGGCACGGGCATGATGATTTCCTTGTCGAAGCGCACAATCTCGATGAGCGATCCACCCTTCACCTGTTGCAGCCCAGCCTCACCCACGGTGAGTCCTACGGCTTGGTTGTCGGTAGGAACGAGCAGTTCCACGGTATAGTCGCTGGTGGTTTCGAACGACTGCTCCGGCGACTCGCGCTCGGGAATGAAACGCCTGAGCATGACCACCAGTATCACACCCACGAAGGTGATGACAAGTCCGGGCACCAGAGGCTGGAAGAGGCTCAGCGAGTGTCCAGTCTTCTCCATATAGAGACCTGCTATGACGAGGTTCGACGAGTTGCCCAGCAACGTACAGGTGCCACCCAACGTGGCTGCATAGCTCAACGGCAGCAGCAGTCGCGAGGGTGCAATCTCGAGTCGTCGTGCCCAAATCTTCACGGCATCGATGAACATCGCCACGACGTTCACGCCGTTCAGCATGGCAGAGAGCACGCCCACGGGCAGCATCAGCTTGATGATGGCGCGCCGATAGCTGCTCGGATCGCCTAACCCGTGCCGTGTCAGCCAGTAGAGCACACCCGATTGCATCAATCCTGCAATGACAACAAAGAACGCTGCATGCACCACGACGGGCTCGGACCCGAAGCCAGCCATGCCTTCCTCTTCAGTCACCACGCCCGTAACGAGTAGTACCGTGAGTGCACCGAGGAAAGCCACTTCGGCAGGAACGTGCGAACGAGTCATCACCACGAAGATACTCAGTATCGCGATGATGGTCACCCATGCCTTCAGGCTTAGTCCGAGAACGATCATTGTTGCAATTTCAGAATTAGAGTTATATTACTTTTGCTTTTATTTCACACTTTGAACTTTAAACGGCCGAAGGCCTTTTGAACCGCGCGAAGCGCATTGAACCTTGAACGGGCCGCAGGTCCTTTTGAACGGCCGCAGGCCTTTTGAACCTTGAACGGACCGCAGGTCCTTTGAACGGCCGCAGGCCCTACTTCCCCGTGAGTTTCTTTCGCAGCGTGAGCACGTTGCTGCCGTTCACACGCTCATAGTTGATGGAGTCCATGAGCTGGCGCACCAGGAAGATTCCCAAGCCGCCAATGGGGCGGTCTTCCACTGAGAGCGTGATGTCGGCATCCTCTTTCGCCGTGGGGTCGAAAGGCGAGCCCTGGTCGGTGATGACCAACTTCAGTCGCTGGTCGTTGGCTTCAGCATCAATCTGCACAGTGCCGAGGGTTCCCTTCGGATAGGCGTAGGTCATGACGTTCACCACAGCCTCTTCCAAGGCGAGGTTCAAGCCCATGGTATCCTCCATATCAAAGCCCAGTTCCTCACCGACACCTTCCACAAACTCTGCGAGCTGCGGAATGGTCTGCACATCGTTCGGCAACGTGAGCGAGCGCTTCAACATAACCTTCCGCTGTACCTTTTTATAGTCGACGGCCAACATCGTCAGGTCGTCGCTTTGCTCGGCATCGCCCACAAATTCCTTCACGGCACTCGTCATCTTATTAACGAGTTCCTGCACACCTTCATTCTGCTGATAGGCCTCAGCCAATATCTGCATGCGCTGCTTGCCAAACTGCTTGAGGTTGGCGTCTTCAGCCTCGGTGAGTCCGTCCGTATAGAGGAAGATGACACTATGTGGTTTGATGACTGTTTCCTGTCCCTCAAACTTATGATTGGGCATGATGCCCAGCGGTACATTCGACACCACCGGCAGTGCATGAACATTTTGAGTCGAGGCATTGGTAGTGGAGGCGGTGTTTCCATTCTCAATGATCAGCGGAGCATTATGGCCAGCGTTGCAATAGCGCAGACGGCCAGTCGGCAGGTCGAGAACACCGAGGAACAGTGTTACGAACATCATCGACTCGTTGGAATTCGACATCGACTCGTTCATCAGGTCCATGATGCGTGCCGCATTGGCTTCGTGGGCCGAGAGCGTGCGGAACAGCGATTGTGTAACAGCCATCACCAACGATGCCGCCACGGCTTTTCCCGACACGTCGCCAATGCAGAAGAACAACTTCTCATCGCGGATGTAGAAGTCGAACAGGTCACCACCCACATATTTCGCAGGTTCCAGCAGTCCGTAGACATCTATATCGTCGCGGTCGGGATAAGGTGGGAACACCTTCGGAATCATCGACTGCTGTATTTCGCTGGCAATGCGCAGCTCACTACCGATGCGCTCCTTTTCGGCATCAATCTGTTGCAAGCGCTTTGCCTGTTTTCTCACATTCCATACGATGAAGGCGAGCAAGGCCAAGCCAAGCAGGGCCAGACACAACATCTTAAAGCTCGTGCGGAACAGGTCGCGATACACCACCTTGTCTTTGGCTACCACTGCCATCGACCAGCCCACGCGCTTGTCAACCGGTGCGAAGAACACGTGCAGCTTCTCGCCGTCCTTGTCCTTCAGCGAGACATAGCCACGCTCGCCATTCAGCATGCGCTGCTCAACGTCTTTAGCCTCAGCATTGGAAGTCTGACCCGTGACGGCCTGCACAAAGTTGCGCGTGTTCAGCATACTCTTGTCGGGACAAACCAGCAACTCGCCAGAATGCGATAAGAGCAGGTTCGCCGTGTTCGGGGCAACATCTTCCTGATGAACAACCTTATACAACCAGTCGAGTGCCACATCGACAAACGACACGGCGATGAATCGATTCTGGTCGTCATAGACGGGCATGGAGAAACTTGTCGACAACCGATGGGAGGTGAGGCCAACGTAGGGATCTGCCCAATGCGGCTGCTCATCCTGCACGACCTTCGCATACCATTCGCGCTTCGTGTAGTCGTACTTCATGTAGCTCAACAAGACCACAGCGGTGCTGTCAGGCACTACATCATAGGCAAACACACCCATCTGCTGGCCGTTGTTCAACTCTGGCCGGTAGGCAACACCGCAGCCCATTACATGCAGGTTGTCTTCCACCACATGTACGACCATCTCCTCCACCTGCTTGATTGAGTTGGCACTCTTCGGCACCGCCCATACGTTGTTACGAAGGGCAAGCTCCATGACACTCACCACGTTATTCACCTTCAGGCTACTCTCACGCAACTCGCTTTCAGCATTGCGCGATATGCTTTTTTTAATGCTAGAGTAAGAATACCAGTAGATGATAGCCAGCGTCACAAAGAGCAGCGTCGCTGCCGCCGTGACGATGAGCGCCTCTCCATGTTTTTCAACCAAACGATTTATACGGGTTCTAATCATCGCTGCACAGGTTTTTTGCCTTTTGGTCGCAAAATTAATTAATTTTCTCCAAAAAGCAATACCCAACAGCGAAAAAGTTACTACGTAACTGCATTTTTATCAAAGTTGAGAGCCTCGCTTGAGCTATCTTCTTCAACTATAGACTCTCTCATAGATGACTTTTTTTGACTACTCTACAAAGAAATTTCGGTTTTCGCTTTGCCGTATGGCAGCTAATTCGTAACTTTGCCGACATAAACAACCTCTCAACTCCCATTGAACTACTCCGCACTTCTCAACGCTCACGACATCAGGCCAACAGCCAATCGCATTGTCATCGTCAAGGCGCTCGCCTCGGCCATGCGACCCATGTCGCTCATCGAACTTGAACATGCCATCGGCACCATCGACAAGTCGAACATCTTCCGTGCCCTCACGCTCTTCCGAGAGAAACACCTCGTGCATATCATCGAGGACGGCGATGGCTTGCGCTATGAACTCTGCCACAGCAATGATCACGACCATGACAACGACCAGCACCCACACTTCCATTGTGAGCAATGCCGACGCACGTTCTGCCTCGACAACACGGAGATTCCGCCCATCCCCATTCCCGAAGGCTACGAAATGCACGCTGCCAACTACATCGTTAGAGGCATCTGCCCGGAATGTAGCAGGAAAAAGAAATAAGATTTACTAACGTTTCGCAAACTCCACTTCCTACATTCTCGCGCAGAGCCACAGAGTTTTCTGAGAAGCCCGCAGATCTGCGGAATCTGTGGAATCAGTGAATAATTTCTTGCTTGGAAGCACCCTGAGTTTTTCTGAGTAATCTGTGCCATCTGTGGGCCAATATAATTTCGTGAAGCGTTCCACGCTCACAGTGCCTTACACTTTTACTCGTACTTCAGCCTTTGGCGACACTGCTCAAGTATTTCGATAAGTTCCTCGGCTGTCTCGGCACGCAACATGGCGATGCGTGTCTGTCGGAAATCGGGAATACCCTTGAAGACGGGCGACGCTGCCAAGTGGCGGCGCGTGTGCAGGATTCCGCGATATTCTGCAGAATGCTTGCGCAGTCCGTCCTCCTTATTGCCTTTCATATCGTTGATGCGATTGATGTTGATGGTCAGCTGTTCCTTCAACACATCAATCTTTTCATCAAGCGAGAGCTGTTTCCGACTGAACAACCACGGCTGACCAAACGTGGCGCGACCTATCATCACCGCATCCACGCCATAGCGCTCGAAGGCCAGGTCGGCCTCGTAGAGCGATGTGATATCACCATTACCGATGATGGGAATATGGATGCGTGGATTGCGTTTCACCTCGCCAATGAGTGTCCAGTCAGCCTCGCCGGTGTACATCTGTGAGCGAGTGCGACCATGAATGGTCAAGGCCTGTATGCCGCAGTCCTGCAATTGCTCTGCCAGGTCGGTGATGATTAGGTTTTCTTTGTCCCAGCCAAGGCGTGTTTTCACTGTCACGGGCGTCTTCACCGCCTTTACCACCTCACGAGTGATGTCGAGCATCAGCGGAATATTCCGCAACATACCCGCACCAGCACCCTTCCCAGCCACCTTCTTCACCGGACAGCCGAAGTTCAGGTCGATGACGTCGGGACGTGCTTCTTCCACAATTCGCGCTGCCTCTACCATCTGCGGCACGTCACGCCCGTAGATTTGTATGCCCACTGGCCTCTCCTCGTCGCTGATCGTGAGCTTGCTAACCGTCGATTTCACCGAGCGCACCAGTGCCTCGGCCGACACAAACTCGGTGTAGACCATAGCTGCCCCAAACCGTTTGCAGAGCATACGGAAGCCAATATCCGTGACATCCTCCATCGGTGCCAGAAACAACGGCCGTTCGCCAAAATCAATCGTTCCTATTTTCATGCTTTTCTGAAAAATATGCATGCTACGTTACGTCCCTATGGGTGAACCTCCATCACTGGCGATTCCTGCGCCATAACTGGAATTACTTCTTCTTACGTGGTTTGCGGAGTGCCCATCCTTCTTCCGAGAAGTCGGGCTCGGAGTCTTTGAAGTCCCATTTCTTCGGCTTCATCAACTCACGCCAGTCGCCAGTATCTGCACCATTATCCTCGATGAAATCGCGCTTTTTTGATTTTCTGGCAGGCTTTGTAAAGTCTGCAGGATACTTGTCTCTAGCATTACGTGAAGCTCCACGGCGCCCTTCTGTGCGTCGTTGTCCACGCTGACCATCATGGCCAGCCGACGACCTGCCCTTTGCACCGCCTGCCGATGCTCGGCTTCCATCCTTTGGTGTGTCGTCGGCGGCATTGCAGCGCACCTCACGACCTTTATACTCTACACCCGTGAGTCGCTGCATGACGCGCTGTGCATCCTGCTTCGGCACCTCGAAATAGCTGAACTTCGAGAAGAGGTCGATGTGTCCCACTTGCTGTCGGCCTCCAAGTTCGCGATTGAGCATCTGCATGAGCTCGCCAGGATAAAAACCATCGGTTTTACCGAGGTTGATGAACAGTCGCTCATAGCCTTTCTCAGGCTTGCGCTTCGCTCCTTGTTCCTTTCCTCCTTGTCTTTTTCCCTCCTTGTCACCTCTCTTTGCAGAGACAGGTTTCTCAATCTCGGGTGCATCGGCATAGTAGGCGAGGAAACGGCCGAAGGTCATCGAAACTATCTTCTTGATGATGTCTTCCTTTTCGAAATATTCGAAGTGGCGGTTGATGTCGTCCATGAAAGGTGCAATCTGCTCTTCGTCGACGTCCACCTTTTCTATCTTATCCATGGCTCGATAGAGTTGCTTCGTGCAAATCTCCTGCGGTGTGGGCAGCGTACCATCAACAAACTCCTTGCCAATCTCTTTCTCTATGAGGCGCACCTTATTCTTCTCGCGCGTGTGTATGATAGAAATAGAGGTGCCCTTCTTGCCGGCACGACCTGTACGTCCCGAGCGATGGGTGTAGTTCTCAATGTCGTCGGGCAGTCCGTAGTTGATGACGTGAGTGAGATCATCGACATCAAGTCCACGAGCTGCCACATCGGTTGCCACAAGCAGTTGCACGGTGTGCTGGCGGAACTTCTGCATGGTGAGGTCACGCTGGTCTTGTGAGAGGTCGCCGTGAAGCGCTTCGGCGTTGTAGCCGTCCTTGATGAGCTTGTCGGCAATCTCCTGTGTCTCTATCTTCGTACGACAGAAGATGATAGCGAAGATGCGGGGGTGGAAGTCTACAATGCGCTTCAAGGCAAGGTATTTATCCTTGGCATGCACGAGGTAGTAGATGTGGTTGACGTGCTCGGCACCCTCGTTGCGCGAACCGATGACGATTTCGCGGTGGTTGTGCAGATAGGTCTTGGCAATGCGTTCAATCTCGCGGCTCATCGTTGCCGAGAACATCAGCGTATTGCGCTCCTCAGGCAGGTGCTCGAATATCTCGTTGATGCTCTCCGAGAAGCCCATGTTCAACATCTCGTCGGCCTCATCGAGCACCACGCGGCTGACCTGACTGAGGTCGGCTTCTCCACGGTTCACCAAGTCAATCAGTCTGCCCGGTGTAGCCACGATAATCTGCACGCCGCGACGCAACTGGCGTATCTGCTGCATGATACTGGCTCCACCATAGACTGCTACGATATTCACTGCCGGCATATACTTTGCGAAATCGCGAATGTCGTCGCAAATCTGCAGACACAGTTCACGTGTGGGACTGAGTATCAGGGCTTGCGTCTCACGGTTTTCGGTGTCGAGGCGTTGCAACAGGGGAATGCCAAAGGCGGCCGTCTTTCCCGTTCCCGTCTGGGCCAAAGCAATGAGGTCGCCCTCCCTGTCGGGAATGTCTGAGACGGGGCTTTCTCCCGCTGAAATCTCCTCTCCGGGAATGGGGCTCGTACCTAACAGATACGGTATCACCTGTTCCTGCACTGGCATGGGCTGCTCAAAGCCCAACTCGCTGATGGCGCGACGAATCAATTCGCTGACACCAAGTTCTTCAAATGTTTTCAATGTCTATTCTATTTTTCTTATTAACTAATTCTTCACAAGTTTCGCTTCACGTTTGTCCTGCCGTACGATGCAGACTCCTTTTGTAACTTCCGGCAGCCGCCGTCCCTGCAGGTCATAAACATCTATGTCGCCTGCAGGGCATTCAGAAGGGTTTGCGATGCCGTCGGCCTCATCGGTCACATGAATGGTGAAGCGTTCGTAGCGCGGACCCACACAGTCACCTTGCTTCGTGGTTGCCTTTAAAACAATGGTATAATCGCCCAACTCAGTGGGAGTTCCCTCGAAGGTCACCTGGCGCTGCTTATAATCATTGGTACGCGTGAACTCCGTCGTGAGCAGTCCACGGCGCTTACTACTGGGAGTATAGGTGGAGTCGACGTTCAGTGCCTGGGTGTTGGCATTGTACACCACCGTCACCGGCTGCATAGGCTGACCAAGCAGGATGGTCTGCTCTTTAGGCGACCCTTCCACCAAGCTCACACTGGGGGCATAGCGGTCAGGCAGATAGTAGCCTAGGTGTGGTGGCTGGTTGTAGGCCACGTTTTGCCAGGCTACACCCATGCGATAGGTATGGTCGTGCATCAGCGTAGGAACACGATAGGTGGTGGGCTCAGCTGTAGTGAACACGTTCAGCGAAGCAGCATCGGCCGAGTTCCAGAGGATAATCTCCTCGCGCCAGTCGCCAAAGAGATCGGCCTGCAGGTTCGGGGTGTTCTTCGTACCATTGCACGACGATGAGTTACCGTAGTCGTAAGGGTTCTTACCCTTGATGTAAAGGCGCGTGGTGCCACTGCCATTCCACTTGTCGATCTTCGTGCCGTCGAGGAGTTCGTCCTGCAGATCTCCATCCCAGTAGATGCGGAAGTTCATCGACGTGGATCCTCCCGAAATCGCGTTGCCCGTGACGGCACTTCGCTGACTGCGGTCGTCGCTCGAACTGAAGAACGAACCGCGATGGTCTTGTGAAAGCTGCGAGGCGATGCCGCGTCCGTTGTCAACGCCTTTGTTGCCTCCTTTATGGATAATCTCTCCCGTGCCGGCATCGTGCAGGTCCCAGGAGTAGGTGCCTTTGTCTTCGTGGATGTCGAAGAGTTCCAGTCCCGGTCGGTCAGGACAGTGGTCAGCCAGATGTATGGCATCACCATGACCAAAGCCTGTGGCATAGAGCAGCGTGCCATCGTGGTCGAGTGCTGCTGATCCCCATACGATTTCATCACAGCCGTCACCATCCACATCGGCCACCGAAAGATTATGGTTGCCATTGCCAAACATCGTGTTACGACCTTCGCCGGCCTTACTCTTCGAAGCGGTATAAGTGCGTGTCTTACCAAGGCTGTCGGTGACGTTATATTGTGTCTTCGACTTCGACGAATGGAACCACTTCTGCTTCAACTCCTTCCCATCGAAGCCCACTGCCCAGATAAAGGCATAGGTGTAATAGCCGCGTGAGAAGATGCCGTAGGCACGGCCTTCGGGACCGTCGAGATATGCCACAGCAGCCAGATAGCGCTCACCGCGGTTGCCATAGTCTGCATAGTCCTTCTTGCCGCTTCGGTCGTCCCAGTTGAATGTGCCTGTAGCGGCACCACCCAGGCCGGCATCGCGGTTGGGATTGTAGTAGATGGTGTGAATGGCACGACCGGTAAGGCCTTCAAACACCGTCAGGTATTCATGACCGCCAACGATGCGACCGTTGCTATTGCGATGGTCGGCAGTGTTCGAGGCATTGCGGATAACGGGCAGCGAAGCTGCCTGGTTCACGTATTCACCCTGTCCGTCTTTCGAACCGGGTGCTGTCTTACACATCAGCTCAGCTCGTCCATCACCATCAAAGTCATACACCATATATTGTGTGTAGTGTGCACCGGCACGGATGTTCACACCCAAGTCGACACGCCACAACAGTTCAGCATTCTGTTCCATGCCGCCAGCATGCCAGTCTACGCGATAGCAGTCCAGATAGACATTGCCGGTCTTTCCGTTCTGCGAGTTGTCCTTCGCATTCGAGGGATCCCACTTCACGAAGATTTCGTATTCGCCGTCGCCGTCGACATCGCCAACAGAACAGTCGTTAGGCGAATAAGTACAGTCGCTGCCTGCAGCAGGACGGCTCAGGTGCAGTTGCATAAATGGTTGCGACCAAGGCATCGAAACGGCAGAGGTATCGACAGCGACGCCATCCACCTTCTTCACCACCTGATATCCATGACTGGCATTTCCTCTGGTGTCGGCATAACTCGTCGCATCAGCGATATCCGTTGCCACAGGCGTTCCGTCGCACAACACGTCGAACGTCACGGCATCGCTGTCCTCCGTGCCCAACAGACGCCAGCTCACAAACACACCCGTCGACTTCCCTGGCACCGCCACAAGTCCGCGACTCAACGCCTCCATCTGACTTTCTGGCGTCGTCTGCGACCAGCATTCTGCCAAGCCCAAACCCAGCATGACGAGCACAGCACACAACCATTTCCTAAGCATATTTCCTTCTTTCTTTTGATTTCTGGGTGCAAAGGTACGAATATTTTTTGTTTTACCAAAAAATATGGCAATTTGTATCCCTATATATGTCCTTTGACTATATAGCTGCTGTTGTTTATACTAGAAACTTGAAACAAGAAACTATTCTGCTATATTTCTTCCCAAATACTTGGTTTTCTCAATGTTTTTTTATACCTTTGCAGGGTATATGTAAACAATGGTCACTATCTTTGATAGTGAAATAGGATTATCAATCAAATAAACAGCATCAAAATGAAAGGAATATTGATAACATTTGTTGCCTTTTTTTCAGGCATTGCCAGTGCAAATGCAGACGAGGTGACAGCGAATGATACCACCGGCCAGAAAGGCAAGCCGGCCCAAGTCATCAGGAGGAGTGCGCAAAGTGCAGACATCAACAACGATGGAAGCACCACCGTTGCCGACTTAACGGCTCTGATGAATATCCTTCTTAATCAAGCTGGTGAATATAACGAGACCGCTGCGGATGTGAATGGTGACGAAGCCATTACGAGTGCCGACGTTGAAGCGCTTGTGAAGATCATCCTCGGAATTAATAACGACCCAGACAACCCAGGTATTAGCGATGACCCACCAATTGATATAGGTGATGGTGATCTCCCCGTAGATGCTCGAGGCAATAATAGCTCTGACAAGTGGCAAGAGTAGTTCTTGGAGTCTAATAAATGTTTATCCCAAATCGGCTATGTCGGTTTGGGATTAATTATGGTGATGATATCGAAGATGCCTCAGCAGCAACCCAATGATAAAACCCAAAGGGGTCTGATCGGTGATAATCTCTAGCCATTAGATTGATCTCGAAGTCAACATACGACTGACACCTCCACATTTTGGGGCTTGTAATGCCTAATACAAAACAACAGCAGCTATATACTTCACGTTGAAGCGTATAGCTGCTGTTGTTTTATTCTTCCTTCCTATATGCAGGAAGGAGTGAGGCCCCTTTCCCCCTCCCCAGCTGGGGAGGGAAGGGGTGGGGTTCTTTACTTAATCACGACTTTCTTGCCGTTCACGATGTAGATGCCCTTCGTGGCAGTCTCCACCTTGCGGCCCTGGATGTCGTAGATGTTACCAGCATTCTGCTCGTCGCCGTCGATGAGCTTGATGCCATCCGTGACATCATCTTCCAGTATGATGGTCTTAGCGCTAACAAATGACTTTGGCAACTCAAGGTAAGCCAGTCCGGCGCCAAGGAAACCGCTCTCCACGAGTCGGAACTTGTTCTCCGTGAGGATGTAGTAGTTGTTGTCAGGATTAGCATCTACAATATCACCCATCTGTGTCCTCACAGTGACACCCTTCATGCGGTTGTTGTCGGCAATGAGGTCTGACTTCTCATTAGCACCTACAGGAGGCATGAAGATGTAGCCGCTTGCACCTTGGTCGGTCGTCTTGATCACCAGTCCGAAACCTGCAGGAATCACCTTGGTTTCGAAGTCTCTTGTTGCAGTCATCGTAATAGAAGTAGAGTTGTTCTTGGCCTTATCAATCCAATACATCCAAATGTTGGATGGAGCAACCCACTTCTTTCCATTGAACTGACGAGTGGTAAAAGGCACGTCGCTGCAGAACGAGACAAACTTCTTAGCCGTAACGACGGGCACGGCGAAGATGAATTCATCCCAGAGGCTGTTGCTTTCACGATAAGCCTTCACAATGTTAGAAGGAACATAGATTGCGCACTTGTTCTTCGTCACACCGTCAAACGGATCGTCTTCCAGTTCAACTGGCTCTTCGCTTCCGAAGGTTACCTTGTTCAGCATCGTGCATCCGCTGAAGGCAACAGACTTGACAGATGTTACGGTAGCAGGAATGTTGATTTCCGTCAAAGTCGAGTTGTTGCAATAGGTACCGGCACCAATCTCATTCACCACAAAGGTGTGTCCGGCATTGACGCCTTGAGTCACATTGTACTGGCCGGGAACGGTCACAGTCGTACTGGCGGCAGATGCAAAGTCGAATACCTTCACGCTGCGGTCGGCGGCAGCAACACTCAGACCGAGCAGGTCGGCAGCCTCTCCATAGGTCAGCGTGCTGACCGACTTACTGGCATTACCAACAGTTATGTCAGCAGAGCCACCTTCGAATGATTCAAACACAGGCTCACTGCTATCAATACTCCATGCACGGTTGGTCACCGTCCTTGCAGGAACATTGGTCTCACCATCCTTAATGGCATGCAGAGACTGCAGGCGGGTGTTTACAGCGCCGCTTTCAACCACCTCATCCCATGCGGGAACCTCATAGGTCAGGCCATTGTATGTGAATTGGACTGCGGGGAAGCGATGGTTAATGATTTCACGGGCTTCATAGCGATCCATTGGTGAAAGTTGTGCCACCTTTACCAAATTCTCAGTATTGGCAACAGGAACTTTCTCGCTAGTGAGGTATGCACGGAAGGGCATGAAGTTCGAGTAGTTCTCTACAGTTCCGTTTTGATAAGTGAAGTAGTTGCCTTGGCCTTCCATCGTGAAGAGCGACTTCTTCTCATTGTACTTCGTGGCAGTAGTCGTGCCTATGAAGTCATAGTTGTCACAGTCGACAATGGCAAGAGATTTTTCTACATCAACATTCTCAGCGCTGAAAACGATGTTCTTATTCGTCAGACACCACTCGTCACCTTCTGTCTGGTAGGTCTGGCCTGGCATGCTGATGATGTAAGGTACGTTGGCCTCGAACGAGGCGGGATAATCGAAGTAGAGGGTGCGGAACTCATGGCCTTTATACTGACGCAGCCAGAAGTTCTTTCCCTGGTCACCTTCGTAACGGAAGAAGTCAATGTCGACACCCTGAGCAGCGTTAGTAATCTTCTGCACGTTGAACGGCAGGCAGATGGTCGACCAACCACGGGTGGCCTCGTCATCCTCGAATCCGTTTGTAAACTGACGGGTGTAGCTTACCTTGGCAGCAGTGAATGCCTTAGGCACAAAGGCTGCGTAGTTATCGTTGAAGTTGATATCGGTCACAGCAGTCGTACCTTGCACGACGTTCTTGGCACCACCATTCTTGACAAGTGTCACTTCGCTGTCTGAATCAACATAGTAGAGACAATTAGGATTACTGTTTGGGGTAGCTGTTATCGAATAAGGTGTGGCAGCACCTTGTATACTTACGGCTACAGCATTAGCAGGAACAGTAAAGCTTAATCTGTTGCTGCTAGCTTGTGCATGTAATATTCCTTTTTGGTCCCACCAGCAAAGCCCTTTTACAAACGTGAAAGTTTTAGAAGTAGAATAACTACCTCCTATGTATAATTTGCTTCCTTTTCCATTCAGCAGGGTAAAGGTACTTGATCCTGGGGTTACGCCATCTCCATATTGGTCAAATGAGTCCGAATAATTCATATCACCAACATTGATGACATGAGACTTTCTCGGCTCAATCTTCACAACGTTAACCACACTGGCATATTTGTATACCTTTGAACCACCATAGTCAGAATAGCCAAGGTCAGTCTGTAATGTAAGAACGTCCTCATATGTGCTATTACCGTTATTCGTAATAGTTAAAGTACCTTTCAATTCATTTCCGTAGATAGTATTTCCAGAAGAATTGTTCATGTTCCAACTGAAGGAGAGTGAGGGGGAGGTAGCTGAATTATTTGGGGTGTAATTGTAAGAATACACCTGAGTTTTATGAGTAGAGTCATAGTCATAACAAGCCAATATAAGCTTGCTAGTTTCCGTCCCAGGCTCAAACCCAAAATCAACATATCCTGATGACAGAGCCTGTAGACGTAGTTGCTGAACGTCCTGAAGGTTCTCGTTAGATGAACTCGGGCTATTATTGACAGCATTTTTGTGAAGAGTGTACGTAGTTTCCATCTTATGTAGAGTATTATTTGTAAAATAAACTCTAAACATAGTTCTATAACCCGATACTCCTTGACCTATAACCTCGGCATTATCAACAGTAAATGACTTCACGAGCGAAAGTTTCATCTCGTTACCATTTACTACAGCCTTTACATAAGCATAATCACCTTTCATTTGGTCAATATGCATGATGGTACCCTCTTCACCTGGTTCCACGTTTTTGCTTCTAGGTACGAAATAATAGGTTCCATCAGCTAGACTGATGTTTTTCAAATCGAAATAAATCTTCGTATCAGTAGTTTTTGCTACAACTGTCTCCTGAATAATTCCGCCAATTGTCTGCCCTGTCACATTATAGTCTGCATCAAATACAGCGAGGTCATTCTTATAGGTACGATAATAGCCGCTACTCGTTCCATCATGCAAGCCATTGTTTATATAACCACCAAGAACGACTTCCACTTTGGCATCGGAATTGAATTTTCCATCCGTTCCTCTATTTATAGTCATCTCTTTGGTGCTGCTAGTATTGTTAGAATAGAATGCCAAGCCACAGCAGTCGGCTACTGCATCTGCATTGGGTATATACGACTTATAAGGCTCACCTGTCTTTGTGGGAATACGTCCGTCTTTTGGATAAACACCAAAATTACCGACCATTCTGTTCGAATAGCTGGAAGACGTTGACGTATTGTAGGCGTTCATAGGAGCCAGTCTGAAATAGCCGTTGCATTGGCCGTCCCATCCCCAATTGATATGGAAAAAGTCATCATAACTATAACCATCGGCAACATATGAGTGACGAGCCGATCTTCCGAAACCACAAAGCCAGACAGGCAGTCCCTGACTAAGATCCTGATAGATGTACCTCTCAAAATCGTAGGGTTTGCACTCTTCTCTCTTCAGACGGGTACCATTGTAATTGAAATAGGTTTTTAGATATGTACACACCATATCGGGATTGATGTAAGTGGACTTCGCTAAACCTGCATGCATTGCACAGTCAACGTATAGCATGAACTTAGCAACCTCTGCTTTCTGTGCAGATGTGGGACTACCAGTTCTATATTGATCAAGAATAAGGTCAAAATTGAATTCTGTAATTGGCAGCGAGGGCATCACAGTACCATTCAAATCCTGATATTCAGGTGTCGACATGTTAATGGTATATGCTTCTGTTGCTCTGAGCATTTTTGCATATTTCCAATAGTTTATCACCTGAGCAATGGCAGTTGCGACACAACCTGTAACGGCATGATTACCGTTGTTTAGCTTTGGTAGCGAATCGTTGTACGGGGTTCCCTGAGTCCACGTCGATGTGAGAAGAGGTGCAACAGGCTTACGTCCGTTTGCCACTACTTTTCTTGGACCACGTACGCTCTCTCTTTCCAAAGGCTCTGTAATACCTGCTTTGTCAAGAAGTTTCAGGTCATCCTCAAAGCCGTCAAGCAGGTCTTGAAGACCACCGGGAATGTTATTCATGTCGATGGTGCCTTCATCTGCATAACCGAGGATTTCCTCCGAGCGGTCGTCACCCGATACGATGACGAAGCCCTTGTTGTTTTCGGCATTGAAGATGTAATAAGGTGCCGAGTTGTTGTTGCCCATCGCCTTGCGAGGTGTAGCTGGTGCTTGCAGTTGTGCCTGCGGGTTGATGCCACGCATGAAGTTTTGAGCCTTCTGCATGGCGGCGGTGCGCCCGATGGGGTTAGCCATAGCCACCATGGTAGCCACGGCCAGTACCGTTGTCAGTAGAAGCTTTTTCATTTTCTCTTAATTACTATTTAATGTTACTATTATTATATATATGATAAAAAATTATACGATAGCTTGATAGATGTTAGCAACGCTTAATCCTCCCACACGTCGAAGGACTGGTTGTTTTCGCGTGCTTCCTGATCTTCCCACTCCGGATCTGGATCGGGGTTGTCAATGAGTGGCACACTGTCTGCTATGAAACCTTCCAAAACGACTGTGCGGAGAAGCACTTCCGGTGTGATATATTCCTTTTTCATCATTGTTATTTCTAGTTTTTTTGTTTTTTATTCCGTTTTTTCCCTTCCTACGGGGAGGGTTAGGGTGGGGCCTCCTTTCCCCTCCCCAGTCGGGGAGGGAAGGGGTGGGGCTCCTTATTTAATCACGAACTTCTTTCCGTTCTTGATGAAGACACCCTTGCTGGGCTGTTGCACTTGAATGCCCTGCAGCGTGTACCAAGCATCGTTCTGAGCACTCTGCACCTCATGGGCAGTGATGCCAGTGGATTCACCGGGGAACGAGAGGGCGAGATCTTTAGATTCTGTTTCTGGGCCACCTGTGTCGGGACCACCAGCAATCTTGATATATGCTCTGTTGGCCTTGCACTGACCATTCTTTGTGATGCGCTTGAACACACCGCCAGACATGATGAAATAAGAATTATTTTCATCAGATCCAGCATTTACATTGGTGGCCGTAATGCATCCATGAAGGCAGTTAGATTCATCTTCAAATTTCGTGGTGATAACGCGGCCGTTAGGGTAGAAGATGTTGTATGTTTCATTGGCAGTTCCTTTCAGGACTACGCCGAAATCCTCTATTATTGCATCATCCCCTTCACCAGTCTTCGACCATCCGGGAACCATGACATCGTCAGGGACTTCTGTCAACATCACTTTTCCATTTTCCACTTCAACGTCTTGTTCCTTTATATAATAGACCTTCACATCTCCTTCTTGCCATTCATGGTTAGAAGTATCATATTTCATGAATGTGAAATCTGCTTCGCTACAATATGTCATAAAACCAGAAGTAGTCTCTATGGGGAACTTAGAGCACAAAGCGATTTTCTTTTCTGCAAGAAATCCATTATTAGATTCCATATATGAATTTGCAGAGCCTAAGGGAACCTCTATGATGAGATTCTCAGGTTTGGGATTCTGAAGATAATCGGTTAATGAAGTAGATGATGTTGTAAATATATCTCTGCCGCCCAAATAATCAAACTCAGGACATTCGTCTGATGCGAAAATAATCTTATGGAGATTAGTGCAACCACCAAAAGCACATCCTCCGACATATGAAATAGTACTGGGCAGTTTAATGGGCAATTCAATTCCTCCAATATTAATGCAATTCATGAATGCCTTTGCGGGAATTGCTGTAATCTGGCAAGGGTTCTCTTCTGTATCCTCAAATTCAAACTCTGTAACAGTGCCGTCTTGACAAAAAGCGTTTACGCCGATCTTCGTTATTGCAGATGGAATTATTATCTTTTCTGCCGCCACTCGGTTATATCTTTTTGCTTTACTATAATTTGGATTGCAAGAAGCATTGGCGTAGGCAAAAGGCCCGATTTCGTCAACATCTGATGGCTCTGTTTCTCCTTTCCATGTAATTGACGTAGGAACAGTATAGGTTCCTGTAATTTGGTGCATTAAGGTATTTGTTTCATCTTGGAAAATGTAAAACCTACCATCATCAGAGGCTCCTGTTCCCATATTCGTGAATATATCTCCATACCTCAATCCCTTAGTGTTATATTGAGTACCATTAATATAGACTTGATCAGGAAATTGTGCATTGTAATTACTATTGTCCTCCAATATACCCAATGCAGCAACAATCATACCCTTACCATCCGCTTTCTTCTGGAAGCGCATATAGCCGTCATTACTGTCAACTTTTCTGATATCCCATGCAGGAATTACATAATCAGCTCCAGTTGCACTTTGCTTGTAAGTGACAGGAGGAAAACGATGGGTAATCTCATCCTGTGCACTTGCGCCCACCGATAGGATCATGCCTACCGTGAGCAGAAAGAATTTTTGAGTAAATCTTTTCATTGTCTTGTTTAATTTTTTAATTGTTATTACTAATTATTATTATTTGCAACTCTTGGTGCGTCTCAGCAGCTGGCTGCCGATCGACGCGGTTTGTTCTCTCTTTAGGTTTGTATTATCTGGTTTTTTATTTGGTTTGTATATTGGGTTAGTTGAACTCTCGATTCCAATTCACGTAGTGGCATCGCCTTATAGGAGACACCTCTTGGGGCTTCTTTTTATTTTTTTTCGCCATAATCGATTGTAGTTTGTAAAAAAACACTTATCTTTGTAGTCTCAATTCAATACCTATAAAACAGTGCGTGCGACATACACATTCTGGGTGTACACACCTCCCGCGGGTAGGTGGCGCCCGCGTGTCTTTAGATACATAATCCATGCAAAATTATTCTTTTCCTATGAAATTACAAAAAAGAATAGTAACAATCTACATGTTTTTATTGTTTTTTAACAACCCCGTTAACATTAGGGCTTTTTGAAGACCGTTTATGAGGGTGAAAAGCGTCTTTTGGCCCTAACGAATGACTGGTTGTATATTCTTGCAAACGTCGCTTTTATTTCATGCAAAAAGGGGTGTGGAAGACAACAAAGAAAACAAGTGACAACTTTTTGTATTCCAGTGCATTACAGCTCCACGTATCTCGAAGATCACGAGTATGTTTTAAACCTGGTGTTTTGATTTTTAAACGAAAACCATAAAAACTCCTTCATAAGATAGCGTCTCTTGAATAGAGACATAACACCATTAGCAGCAATACTGCTTGTACGCAAGTGTCCAGACAGCATTGCTACTAATACTGTTGCTCCTTTGGAGCCAATCTTATGAAGGCAAAAACAGAAAAAAACATCTCGAACTCTCTGCCTCCTTGTCTCCTCAGATATGCGAAGGTTGAATAATTGTTTTTAATGTTTTTGTGTAAAAAAAGAATCTGCGTAATCTGTGGATAAAAGTAAACAACCAGAACAACATGAACCGCTCGGCGACGTAGGAGACGCTTTCATAGCATTCGCGGAGAAAGAACATAGCCATTTTTGTAAATTCGTGGTTAATTCATGTTGAAGTTAAGACAAAAGTGCCGTATTTAAAAGGATTCTTCATATGCGAAATTTTTCGTTGCGAAATTTTTCGTTGCGAAATTTTTCGCAATGGCAGATTTCGAAGATATAATAAGGACGATACTTTGGTGACGACAGCAGCTGCAGCTGCTGTCGCTTTCGTAATGGATATTACTTGTTGTTTACTGAATGCTTATGCCACACTAAACAAATCGAATATTGAATATACCCGAGTCATGTTCTCAATTGTAAAGTACTGGTCATCAAGCACCATCCATTTATTGCGTTCCTTCACTGACATTTGCTTAATGTCTGGGAAGAAAGAAACAGGAATGATAATCTCTCTTCCGTCGGTCAGCCGTACAGCCATCTTACCCCTGTGAGAGGTAAAATCTATATCTTTAATTCCTACATTTACTCCTTTTACTTTGCACATAGTCTGGTCCTCCTTAAATAATGGCTATAATATCGTAGATGGCACATGTGACCTCTTGGGAACTTCCATCAGGCCATTTTGAGCCAACTCGGCGACGAAGGAAACGCTTTAATGCTAAGAGATAGGCTTAACCACTTCGACCCTCATTCCGAGGGCGGCAATGATTCGATAAAAGACTCCCACGCTGGGTATGATGACACCATTCTCAATTTTTGAGATGTATGACTTCGTGGTTTGTGTGCGCTCAGCTAATTCTTTCTGAGTCATCTTTGCTTCCTTACGGGCATCCTGCAATATCTGTCCGGAATAGAACGAATATGCGGCTTCTTCTGCCCGAGCCCGCTCTGGCGTGCCTTCCTTGCCAAACTTTGCATCAAGAACGGCATCGTAGTCAACGATTTTGTGATTGTTTGTCTGCATAATATGCCTCCTTTATTTTTATTGCTTTTTCTATTTCATTTGATGGCGTCTTTTGGGTCTTCTTTTGGAATCCATTAAAAAGAACCACGATTTTTCCTTCGTCAAAGATAAAGAACACACGAAAGATGTTGTTGCCATACTCTGTTCGGAGTTCATATACCCCATCCCGAATGTGTTTCACGAATTTCTTAGACAACCGAACTTGCGTTTTCAGCAACAGGAGTCCATATTGAATTTTTTCCTGTTCTTTCTCTTTCAAAGTCTCCATGAAGGCCTCAAAATAACCGCCGTATGTCAGAATCTTACGTTTCATGGGTGCAAAGATAGTAAAAGTTGTCGTATCATGCAACTTTTTCTTGAGAATTTGTATTATTTAACTACAACAGAAACACTGCTACGCACGAATATTGAAGCATGAACTACTTTTTTTCTAAAATTCTATTCCATTTACACTAAATCTTTCAAACCATCTTTATTTATTATGGTTTCAGAAGGTGTAATAGACTTTTTCTATTACACTCCTCTTACACTTTTTCTAAAGCGTGAATTTCGAGTCGGAAAGCATACATCCCCGAGTTGGAAAGCATAGCTTTTGGAGCCGGAAAGCATACATCCCCGAGTTGGAAAGCATAGCTTTTGGAGCCGGAAAGCATACATCTCCGAGTTGGAAAGCATAGCTTTTGGAGCCGTAAAGCATTGCTTTGGGAGTGGAATAGCATTGACTTTAGAGGCTCAGAGCATTGACTTTAGACACTCAGAGCAATGCTTTAGAGGTTACGGAGCATTGCTCTGGAGGTTACTGAGCATTGCTCCAGAGGTTACTGAGCATTGCTCCGGAGGTTACAGAGCATTGCTCTATATAGGTACAGAGCACTGTTCCCTATGGTATGGAGCACTGCTCCTTATGGTACACAGCATTGCTTTTACTGAAAAGACGGATAGGGAAGAGACCCCGTAGGGCCTTACACGTGCGAAGCACTTTACTCGCCCGCAGGGCCTTACACGCAGCTCTGCTGCTTTACCCGTGCGAAGCACTTTGAAAGTGTAAGAGAGGTGGAAGAGAAAAAGTCTATTACACTCCTTGAAACACCTTTGTATAAAGACATTTCATGTGATTGAGTGTAATGTGTAATAGAAATGATGATAAATATTCCATGTGCCAACTTAAGAACGACGTTTCCGGCGGCTGAAAATGGCACCGAGGACCACGTGGTTGGCATCCTTGAGCCTGTAGTCTTCGAGTTCGCGGATGTAGATTTGTGTTGTGTTCGTATTGGTGTGTCCGAGTGCCTTCGAGATGACATTCAACTCGACATTGCTGCTATAGGCCAATGAGGCCCAGGTATGTCGGACTACATAACTCGAGAGATTTACATTCAGACCAGCCAGACTGCTCAGTTTTTTCAATAAGCGGTTATAACTATTCAGTTTGTTTTGATATTGCAAATATGCTTGGGGCTGTTCCGTAGTTGTCAGGATGGGAAACAGGTAAGCGGTGTCGGAATGTTGGTATTTTCTGATGATGTCTTTCATGCAAGGTTCAAGTGGTACGAAAACGGGTTGGTTAGTCTTGTGGCGCATATAATAGATGCTGTCGAACTGGACATTTTCTTTCTTCATAAAGGCCATGTCGACGAATGGCATTCCAAGTGCATAGATACTGAATAGGAACAAGTTGCGCGCCATTTCTAGTTGTGGCATCCCTTTGAGTCTCAATGCTTTAAGTTTTTTTACATCCTCTACCGACAGAGATCGTTTTCTTGTTCGCGTCCCACCCGTGAAGGCATTGTTGAAGATGAGGGTGTTGCCAACCAATAGGTTGTAGATGGACCGCAACGAGCGAATGTAGCAAGACACGGTGTTGAGACAAATTCCTTTTTGCTGAAGCCAAAATTGGTAGGCAGACAAGAGTTGCTCGTCGAGTTGCGTCTGCTGCGGATGGTCGTTGAAGAAGATGTCGAGTGACCTGATGGCTGTTGAATAGTTTGCTAGTGTACTTTCGCTCCGTGTTCCTTTCATTTTTTCCACGACTCCATGAGCCGCCATAATAAAATCGTTTGTTTTCATAATTCTTTTTAAAGTCTTTAGTGCCCGTGCACACCTACCCGCGGGAGGTGTGTACACCCAGAATGTGTATGTCGCGCGCACTGTTTTATAGGTATTGAATTGAAACTACAAAGATAAGCAATAATTTACAAACTACAATCGATTATGGCGAAAAAAATAACAAAAAACTTAAAGACGTGTCGCTCATGAGGCGATGCCTCCCCGAGAATTGGAATCGAGTGTTCAACTAACCCAATATACAAACCAAAATATAAACCCAAAGAATACAAACTTAAAGAGAGAACAAACCGCGCCCTACGGCTGCCAGCTGCTGAGACGCACCAAGAGTTGCTAACAAATTAAGTATAAACAATAAAAACAAAACAAGACAATGAAAAGATTTACTCAAAAATTCTTTCTGCTCGCGATGGGCTTAATGCTCTCGGTGGGCGCAAATGCACAGGGTGATGGAATCAAGCACCGTTTTCCACAAGTAAATTACACTATGAAAAGTAGTGGCAAAACAATTGAGGCCTTTGTGCCTGCTTGGGATATTAACATGTATAATAGCCAATATCCCGGCTGCCTTAGGCTTCAGATTACTGAAGTTATTCATGAAGACTTAGCTAATAAGAAAAATAGCGAGTATAATTGCAAAATTGTTTATCGATTAGGTATCTTAAGCGATTTATCTGATTTCAATCAAACTTCATCTAGTACCGAGGTTACTTACACTGGTTTCAGTAAGACAAGAGAATATGACAATGATGATACATACTATGAATTAGATGATAATGGTAATCCTATAAAAAAGACTGTGACGGAAAATGCCGGCTACGTGCAATATTCAGATTATATCGACATTAATACTTATGATAAGGGTACTTGGTTTGAGGGCACCGATTATAAACATCAGGATTATGATGTTTTCAATTACAAAACTTCTGGTAGGCATTACGTTTATGGCGATTACGTCATTCCAGAAACATATGAATGCGATTATGGTAAATTCCATATTACAGATATAGATATGTTTGCCTTCAGGAACAATACTGTAGATAAAACTCACCCAGCGCTTTACTGGTTCCGCCCAACTTCCGTTACCATTCCTGCAACCATTAATAGTATTGGGTATGGTGCATTTCTTAACAACACATCAACAACGACAATTACATTTGATTCAAAATCACCAATAAAGGAGATTCCACCTCGAACTTTCATGAATTGTGCAGCCTTGAAAACGGTAACTCTGCCTGCCAGTGTAGATATAATTTGGGGTGCCTCATTTGGAGGATGTACAAATCTTGAGAAAATCATCTTCACTGGTGAAAAAGCTCCTGAACTGAAAGACTATACTCACACGAATGGCCAAAACTACAATTTCATAACTGCAACCTCAACGACCTTTCCTGGTCTTACCGTTGCAAAATGCATTATGGAGGTTCCCCTTCATTCTGCAAAGAAATATGCTGAAAAAGACGACTTGTACAAGCAGTTCGTCATGTCGTCGAAGTTCCCCATTAAGACCTCTTCTGGTATGACTTCTTTCTGCAGCGACCATCCATTCACCTTCAATAAATATGATACATCGGCAGAAACTCCTTCGTGGAATGCCGGTGATGTTAAAGCATACTATGTAACGGCGTCTAATGTTGATCTGAAAAATAGCAACATTGAACTTACTGAAATCACCGGTACCGGCTCAGAGACGAAGACGATTCCATTAGAGAATCCTGAGTCTGATTATGGTTTTGGTGTCATTCTAAAGGGAGAAACTGGTAATACGTATGACATCTTCTATCCCAACAATCTGTTGACCAATGAGTTGGATGTTGTGGAGAATCTTCTCCAAGGTGTTAATGAGCCTACGCCAATGGTACAGATTTCCAATTTTGTGTATTATGCCCTCTCCGGTGGCAAGTTCCACCCCGTACAGTTAAGTGATGATCCTAATCCAGAAATACGAGAAAAACGAAATACAATTGGAGCACATAAGGCATTTTTGATGTTTGTTCCAAAGGAAGATTTGAATTACGCTCGAGAGCTTACCATTACACTCCCAGAAGCAACGGGTATTGTAAGTCACGAAACAAAGAGTGTACAGAACAATGTCTTCTACAATCTGCAAGGTGTTCAGGTGAAGAATCCAGGAAAGGGTGTGTTCATCAAGAATGGTAAGAAATTCATTATTAAATAACTAATAAGACAAGACTTTACGGATATGAAAAAGATATATTTTGCACCCGAAATTATCCTCCGACAGATCACGTTAGAGGGAATGATTGCAGATAGTAATGTGTCCCAAGATCCTATAAACCCGATAGATATTGAAGCTCGCGAAAACGACGATTGGGGTGATGATGAAGAATCCGATAACATTTGGGAAGACTAAGATATAATCTATATTATGTTTCCCCCGCCCTGCCACTCGCCAGTACGACACTTGCTGCCATCATGACGAATGAGAGGACGGGGGAGACTTACAAATAAGGAAACAACGCTGTTCTATCAAACTGCAATTCAAATAATAACAATTAAACCATAAAGAGAAAATGAAAAAGCTTCTACTGACAACGGTACTGGCCGTAGCTACGATAGTTGCTATGGCTAACCCCATTGGGCGCACCGCCGCCATGCAGAAGGCTCAAGACTTCATGCAGGGAATCAACCCGCAGGCACAACTGCAAGCCGGTGCTACACCTCGCAAGGCCATGGGCAACAATGGTTCTGCTCCTTATTATATTTTTAATGCAGAAAACAACCAGGGCTATGTCATCGTCTCGGGTGATGATCGCTCGGAAGAAATCCTCGGCTATGCAGATAAGGGATCTATTGATGTTGACAACATGCCAGACGGACTGCAATTCTATCTTGAGGACTTCGCCGAACAACTCGCAGGACTCGATGCAGCGGGAATCACAGAACCAACATCCTCCCCAACAGCACAGCGTGGTCCACGTAAGGTAATGTCAACAGATCGCCACCCCGTTACTCCTTTGAC
Organism: Bacteroidales bacterium; assembly: GCA_017545365.1. Next base: position 39,211 of record JAFWOP010000001.1, on the reverse strand, counting down.
CACGTCGAAATGGACACAGGGGCAGCCTTTCAACCTGCTTCTACCTAAACGTACCAAAGGACCGAAAGCAGGTCAGCGGGGTTACTCTGGTTGCAGCACGATTGCTATGAGCCAAATGATTTACTTCTGGAAATATGCTTATATGAGGTATAACTTACCTTCATATACTGCACCTTCTTCTGGAGATGCTTTTGAAGGAACAATCAGTGGATTGCCAAAAGAAACATTTGATTTTAGCAAAATAAAAGATTACTATTCTGGTTCTTCAACAGACACCATTATAGCTCATTTCATTAAGTATATTTTTGTTGCGACCAAAGCATACCCAGGAACAGAAGGTACATATTGCTCAATGTCGACAGCCAGTTCAAACTTGAGCAAGTATTTCAATTACATCATCGACGAGGTGAATCGCAAAGACATGAAGCCTACGGTCTTTGAAGACAAGACTTATAATGACCTTCGCCAGGGTATACCCGTTATGTATTATGGAAAAGCAAACGGCACAGAACACTGTTTCGTTGTCGATGGTTACAGCTATGACGGATATTTTCACATCAACTGGGGATGGGCCGGACTTTGCGACGGATACTTCAAAATAGCACCCTTCAGTGCCCACAATTATGGAACAGCTCACGCCTATGCTAGAGAGGTCATTGCCTACTTTGGCTTCCGTCCTAACGACGGCCGTGTGATGCCTGGTAGCGGAAAGGCTTATGAGAGCTTTGAAACCGCAGAAACATTCTGCACGGGTATTCGCACCCTCAGCTTTACAGAAGGCGAGAATAGTACGCTCATCTACACCAACCAAACTGGCACAAAAAGAGCCGATGGCACCTACGACTTCGGTGATGTCAGGTTCAGGGCCTATCTGGAGAACCGCACTGATCTTGAAGGAGCTACGGAAAACTTTGACACAGAGTTTGTTATTCTTGACAAAAACGACAACATCGTTGGCACTTTCGGTTCACAAATGATAGGCATTGGACGTAATGCCGTTAAGGCGGCTTTCTACGATCCAAACACGCTGAAACTGCCAAATGGCGACGGCGAATATTATTTGGTTCACCGCAACAAGAGTCAGAAAGCAAATAGCGGTATCTTCCACTATTCAGAGATAAAAGGTCTTTATTCTCATATCAAGGCTGTGGTGTCAGGCAACAAGTTGACGCTCTCTTTGGTAAAAGCTCTCCAATTTGACAATAGCAAGACAGAACTGATAGGCCAATGTGCCACCGGCTGGCGTACGGGTATTCGTTTCTATGCGAAGAATAACGCCTACGTCAACATGAAGAATAACTACACGTTGTATCTTGACAAGACATCGGCAAACTCAGATATGCAAGATAGTAAAGAACTCTTTATTCCAGCAAGAAGTGAAGGCTTTGTTGAACTTGACTTTACACCTGGCGAGAGTAACGGCAAGCTGTTCTTGGCACAAAAAGATCGCGATTATAGTTCTGATTATGTTGAAGCCACCTACTCCTTCACAATAAAGACTGCGGTCACGCCTAGCTTGAGTTATAGCTGGTTTGCTGAAAATATTATTCCTGGATATGAAAGGTATAACTATGTATACGGCAACGAACTGAATGGTTATGTTAGCATCACCAATAATACTGACACCGACTACGAAGACTTCTTTACGCTGATGATTTATGTGGGATCGGCAGCTTATAGCGGTGCCAACAAATATGTGTGTAGCGCAAAAGCATTAAAAATACCTGCTAGAGGAACTGTTAAAATCGACTTTGATGGTCTGGACTATAGCGACCTGTTTGATGTCTTTGGCGATGGCCTAGCGAATAGAAACGTCGTTTCACTGACGCTTTGTAATGGAAAAGGCGTTAGCAGCAGTGCTATTGTCAGCGAGATACAATATACAATGTATAGTGCTCCCATCAAATGGTGGGACAAGAATGGTAGGGTTCACGCTGTAGGAAGTATAGACAACAATAAGGTTCCAGAAGATGCTGTTGCTATCAGTTTCATAAGCACGGTGCCTAGCAAGATCACTCCCAACAACAATCCAAACTGTCTGTACTACTTCCCAAGTTCATCTACCTATTATACCCGTCTAACAAACTACAGTTCGAAGAATGTCATTGCAGGAAACAGTGCCGTGACCGACATTAAGTTTACCGATGGAGGACGAATTTACGTTCCCCAGACGTTCACAGCCGCTAATGTCAGCTACACTCGTACTTTCGACTATGGCTATGAGAACAATGATGACAATTTGGGGTGGACTTCTATCTGCCTGCCTTTCACCGTTGAGAAGATTGTGAACAAGGCTCAGAATAGAGAAATCGATTTCTTCCGCTCTGCATCTGACGAAGGTAAGAATTTCTGGCTGCGCAAGCTCTTCGGCGAGGAATGCCATACACTTTATTTCGATTGCGCGAAAGAATTTAAAGCCAATGTACCCTACCTCATTCGCATGCCGGGTGAATACTACAGGGAGTTTGGTGAAAAGTGGTGTCTCATAGGCAAGCAGATTGAGTTTAGTGCTCAGAATACCGAAGTGGTAAGCGGCATGGCTTACGAGGACTTCACTGGCTACAACTTCATTTCTGCAGCAACGGCAGGCAAGTACAATGCTGACCATTATGTCTACGGCTTGAATACTCCTGGAAATGTCTTCACCTATCTTTCGAGTACGGTGAAGGACTGCAGCAGCTTGCAGCCGTTCCGTGGCTATCTGACCCGCGATCACGCCATCACTAATAATTCGCAAAATCAGATCAAGATTGCGCAGCTTTCGATGCTCAACCCCTATAATTTTGCAGGAAACCCAGAGAGTGTGAAGCATCGCTTCCCGGCCATCAAGTTTGCATATGCCAACGAACCTTATGAGATGCCCGCATGGGACGAAGTGGTAGAAACCGAAGATGCTCATACACGTTTGCAAGCATTGACTGATATTGAGGACGATATAGCTATTGTTCCTGTGAGGGCAGTAACGAGCCGTGCATGGACCACATTGAGCAATCCCGACTATATCAAAGTGTTCAATAGTGATGAGAGTATTTCCATCGGCTCAACGGTCAAAGAGATTGCCAATCTTACCTACGGTGAGGCCTGCGACCTGCTCAACCTAGAGATTGCTAACGCTGATCGCAATGTGAAGGTCTTCGATTTCTATACACCGGAAACCACTACGGCTATTAACGTTCCTAGTCAGCTTTTTGTGACTCAAGGTGTCAATGCCGGACATACATTTGTGGTTAATGAAATTGGTGCCGGAAACTATTACGCTTTCCCAACTCTGACGGAAATCACTATTCCTGCTAGCGTAAATAAGATCAAGGCTGCAGCCTTCAGCGGATGCACGCTGTTGAACAAGGTTACTTTTGAAGGCGCGGTGCCTCCAGTGCTGGAGAAAGATCCGTTTGCTGATGTAACAAAGAATAAGTGTGCCATCTATGTACCTGCCAAGATGGTGAAGACCTATCGTGAGAGCAATAGTCTCTGGAACGAATTTATCTTTGCCGTACCCGTATCGGTACCCGCCAATTATAGATATGGCACATTCTGCAGTGATGTTCCTTTCACTACAAAACAGTTCAATGGCAAGAAATGGGTTATGCCAAGTACCATCGTGATGTATTGGCTTAATTCGAGCGATAATAATAGCCCGACAACGCTGACATTATCACCAACAAGAGATCGTGAAACGGCAACGATACCTGCAGGTTTCGGATTGATTATGAAAGCAGCCGAGGTAGGCGGAAGCGGATATGTGTTCATGCCTCCTGTGGGTGCAAGTGAAAAGGCAGAGTTTGTTGCAGACAACAATCGCCTGAAGGGTGTCCTTGTTGATACCGAATTGGATCCAATTGTGGCAGCAAACGAGTCCCTATATCGTTATTATATTTATAAGGATGGTAAGTTCCAGTGGGTTCCTAAGGACAATCACAATGGTGTCACAGCCGGACGCGCATATCTTGAGATGCCGGCATCGCTCTTCAATGGCGAAGCAAAGACTGTTATCACACTGGAAGATGATACAACGGATGGCATCCTCCTTGTCAATGGTGACGAGCAGAACCAGAATGGAAGCGTCTACGACGTCCAAGGCCGTAAAGTTGAGAGAACCTCTAAGGGTATCTACATCGTGAACGGCAAGAAAGTCGTGATGAAGTAAGCGAAGAACAGAACTTGTTCGAGTTCTTCCGAGTGGGAATGAACTCGAACAAGATTCTTTCTCCTCTTCGCCTTAAAAGTGGCCGCTCGACATCCCGAAGGGTGGCGCTTTCGTAGTTTATCGGAGAAAGAAAGCTGAGTGCAAGGTCGTGATGAAGTAAGTGAAAATTGAGTGCTAGCTCGTGATAAAATAGTATATATGAGAAGAGAATTGATATTATCTGTTGGCCTCATCTTAGGCTCTTTTGGAGCTTATGCTGGCACACCGGTCACTGGTGATGTTAACAATGATGGTAGCGTAACCGTTGCCGATGTGACGGCATTGGTGAACATCATCAATGGTACCACTCCTAACCCTTACCAAGACGCGGAGGTGAACATCGCTGACGTGGATAAAAACGGTAATGTCAATAAGAATGATATCACAGCTCTGGTGAAAATCATCCTTGGCAAATCTGGTAATGACGACCCGCCTGGAATTAGCGATGATCCAATAGAACCCGGTATCTTCGTTGATGAGGCGCGCGAGTGGCAAGGCTCAGACTATTGGGATGAGTAGGAAGCCCTGCGGGCGGGTAAAGCAGCAAAGCTACGAGTAAGGTGCTAAGCACGGGTAAGGCTGCTATGCAGCGGGTAAGGTGCTGCGCACGAGTAAAGCCCTGAAGGCGTGTAAGGCGACAGCAGCTATAAGCTTCAAGTGAAGTTTGTAGCTGCTGTTTTATTATATCTATCAATATTTGAAACTGTCTTCGGGATGATTTTGAGGAGCTTTGCGATGACTATAATAAATGCCGCAAACCAGTTATCTGCTGTTTAAAGAATCTGCATCTTGCTTTTGCAAGACTCTAATGAATTCATCAATACCAATAACATCTATATATGGGAAAGGTGTTTGCTTAAGCACGTCATAATGATGGTCTTGAGTGACTATGAAACGTGCATTTGCTTTAAAGGCACAATCCACAAATTTGTCATCATCAGGATCAGAAGTAATAAGACGAAGATGATAAAACACTTGCACCATCTTTGTGTTGGGCAAATCAAGAATGGCCGTGATAACGTTAGAAGCAATTTCCTGACCAACTTTTTCAATGAGTTTTTCTTCGTATTCAGACAGGATTTCATTTGTTACACATAGTGTATACTTCCCGTCTACGAATTCTCTCCAAACGGGATAATAAGGGCTGCGCCGCGAAAGCGACATCAGCAAGCAATTAGTATCGAGAACGATATCCATCACTGCTTATAAGGTGTGCGCATGTGTTCGTTTTTCCACTCTTCCATCACTTTTTCGCTGAGGGTTCCATCATCCCAAAGGCGGTCTAAGGCATCCTCTGCTCGCTTGGCAAAATACTGACCGAGCAAGCGGCGAATGTCTTGCATCTCCACCTCGGAAGAGACTCTCGACACCAGTTCGAGCATCTCGATCTGGAACGGGGTGAATGGTTTTGCATTTATGGTTGGTGCATTCATTTCCTTTTGTCGTTACATTTTACTTCGCTTGCAAAAATACGATAAAAAGTTGAAACTTACAAATAAAAAATATAAAAATACTCTATTTAGTATTTATTTGTTCTTTATTTTACTTTTTTGAGTGGTATAGCAATGACCTTAAAAGATGTACATGGCTTTAAATGATTTCATTTCTTTGGACGTTCTTCAATAATTTTGCGGAAAACACTGTTTTTTCTTCAGATGAGATAACTTTGTTGGAAGATTCTTTGTACCTTTGCAAACGAGAAATTCAAAAGAAGCTCATTATGAACATTGGGATATTTTGTTCGGCTAACGACAACATAGAACGAGAGTACTTCGACCGCACTGAAGAATTTGGACGCTGGTGTGCAGAAAACGGCCATTCCATCGTGTTTGGCGGTTGTAATATGGGACTCATGGGATGCGTGGCGGAGGCTTTCGGAGCCTACCCCCATCCCCTCACAAAAGGGAAGGGAAACTGTTCGAGTAGTTCGAAGGGTTTGAATGGTTCGAATGGTTTATGTGTTCAAGAGGGTTCAAGTGGTTCAAGTGTTCAAGACGGTTCGAGGGGTTTGAGTAGTTCGAATGGTTCGAGGGATTTGATTGGTTCGAGGGGGGCGAAAGGGAATCTCATTGGGGTGGTGCCGCGTATTGTTGAACGGGGTGGAAGGATGTCGGATCGGCTGACGGTACATATTCCTTGTGACAACCTCAGCGACCGGAAGGATTTGTTGCTGGCACATAGCGATGTGGTAGTGGCATTGCCGGGTGGCATTGGCACGCTCGACGAAGTGTTCACAGTGGCTGCGGCGCATACCATCGGCTATCATCAGAAGCGTATCATCCTCTATAACATCGGTGATTTCTGGAACACCCTGATTGCGCTACTCGATGACCTTCAGCAGCATGGAATGATTCGAGGACATTGGAAGGACTATATCAGCGTTGCAAACAGCTTCGATGAATTGACGGCAATGATCACGCAAGAAGCATAGAGAAATAAGGGGGGGCAAAATCCTACGAGCAGACACAGGAGTCTGCCCCTACAACAGGCAATAGAAAATGGCTAGCACGAATGATTCTATCATTTCTCAGCGATTCTCCCACTTTTTACAAATCAATATCACATGGGAACCATCGGAGAGGGTGGTGCCAAAGAGGTAGGTGTCGCCACCATCGCGAAGTTTTAACCGGCGGCGAAGTTCTTCGGGTTTCAATGGGAAGTTGCGAGTGGAGATGTTGGCTTGCGTGATACCTTGCAGATTTTGCCGAAGAGAGCGCTTATTCATCGATGAAATCGCGGAAATTTGAAAGACACGACCTGGGAAATCTTTATCTGCAGACATACAGGGTGGTTCTGCTATGTCAGGATTTCGAACGAAGAGGTGGCTGTTGGGACCTACGGGAACTAGTCCAAACTGCTCGCAGAGTTCATGGAAGCAGCCAGCCTTCATAATAGAGGCATTGGGCTCATAGAGAGCCCCACCTGACCTCCCCAGTAAGGAGGGAAGCCCCACCCCTGCTTGCCCACCGTCGCGAATGGGGATTCGCTCCCCTTTGTGGGGCCGCAGCCACATCGGTGGCTGCTCTAAAGACCCCAGTCGCCCCAGTAGGGAGGGAGAAAGAATTCCACTTGAACTATCCAGTAGGGAGGGAGATTGGACGGTGAAGAGCTGTTGGTCGTTGACGCAGAATAATGATTTTTGCTTTTGCTCAAGGACGTTGTCGCTTGGTTTCTGCATCACAATCAATAGCTCTTTGCATTCGTTACGAACGGAGACGATGTGTACTTCGCAGACATAGTCTTCGCCAAGGTCGCTGACAGCCTTGCGCCAGTCGAGCATCGGTGAGAGTTTCAGGAGAACATAATCGGACTTTGCAAGGAGAGTGTCACGCAGTTCTAGGACGTTCGGTGTGCAATCGGCTATGCCGTAGGTGCGACCTCCATGATCGTCGCGACGAGCAGGGTCGAGATAAATGATGGTAGCCCCTTCCAAACCTCCCCCCGTAGGGGAGGCTTCAGCCCCTACCAAACCTCCCCCCGTAGGGGAGGCTTCAGCCCCTTCCAAACCTCCCCCCGCAGGGGAGGCTTTTTTATTTCTCCATAGAGTGTTGAGGAAATCCTCTGTGGTTGAGCAAACTACTTCTGTATTGTGGAGGCCGAGGAGTTGGAAATTATGTTGAGCGAGGTCGCAGAGTTGCGGGTTACGCTCTACATAGAAAGATTTTGCTGGACTCTGGGTTGACAAAGTAGTATGAAATGCCTGGGCCATGAAGGAGAAATCGACACCGAAACCACCTGTGAGGTCGGTGAATGAAGCCCAACCCCAGGTTGCTCTCCGTCGCGAATGGGGATTCGCTCCCCTTTGTGGGGCCGCAGCCACATCGGTGGCTGCTCTAAAGACCCCAGTCGCCCCAGTAGGGAGGGAAGCCCCACCCCGACCCTCCCCAGTAGGGAGGGAGTTGTTTACTAGTCGCTCGACGATGGAAGCCTTGTAGCGGGCGGTCTGCTCACTGGAACATTGTTCCATGGAGAGATGAGGGGGATAGAGAATACCGTCGATGGCGGCCCACGTTGGCAACTTTCGTCGTGCTATCTGTCGGCCACGAATCTGGTCGAGGGCAAAAGGCAGGTCTACATCACCATCTCCCCCACCCTCTCCCTTGTCAGAAGAGGAACTGCGATGGGCGCTATATTGCAATGCCAGCTGTCGCACATCATCGTCAAGATGCAGGTTGACAAACCGCCTTGTTGCCTCGTTGTAGTTCATTTTGCAAGAATCAAATTCAGCAGCGCCTCGACATCGGCAGCCTCAACAGTGCCGTTGCCGTCGATATCTGCAGCCTTGTGGTCGTAAAGCACTTGTTCTGCATCCTGACCCATGAGGATGTTCACCAATGCTGTGATATCGGCTATCGAAACATCGCCATCCTTGTTGACATCGCCAGAAGAAATCTCTGTCTTTACCTGGCGATAGATCTGAACACTTGTTGTTTGAGCAGATATTCCAGAATAGCAACTAAATAATTCATATTTTGTATTATAGAGAATTGTATTACGAGTGTTGGTTCCCGTAAATATAATTGTTGCATTGCCCCCTGATGCTATTGAAATAGTAGCAATAGCATTGGCATCAGCACTCTTCTCTGTCCTTAGATAATTGTCTTTACTACTTGCTGCATAAAGATATCCTTGTGTTTCGCCATTTGTAACATAAAATGTCCATTTTCCTTTTTCACCTCCTAGTTCAATTATTGCAGAACCTGTAACAGGCGTGATTGTGTTATCTTCATTAAAAGCGGCAAATTTTTCGGCACCACGATTATTCTTGTTTTGAGTTGTACTGAGGATTTTTCTATATGAAGCCCCATTACAAACTATCAGAATGCTATCGCCAACTGCGAGCGTGGAAGCATCTGTGACAAGTTCATACTTATTTGTAGCAACTACTGGTGGGTCAGGATCTACAGGTGTCTGCTTTTCTGAAACCACAATCGTATAGGTAGCTTTACCACTATAATACTGGTCATCGCCAGGGAATGTTGCAGTGATGACTGCGGTGCCTACAGCATGGATAGTAACAGCTCCCGTAGTAGCATTAACACTAGCAACATCGGTGTTGGAACTGTTATAAGCAACCTGCAACCCCGCAGGAGAAGTCGTTAGAGTTGGCTGAGTGAATGTATCGTCAATAGTGAGTTCCACTTTGCTGGGCGAGAAAGACATAACAACATTCTCCTTGGTGATAACAGGAACGGCCCCTGGAACAAGTTCTATCTCATCGAGGTATGCACGCTTGGTTGTGGCAAAAGTTATCTTTACATTGCCCGTAGCCTCTGTAAGAGTTACTGTGCAATGTTTCCAGTCTGTCGTTTGAGTGAATGACGTTATGTCTGCCTTCGCTCCAGTAACCGTAACTGTCATTGTACCAGAATCTTTGCTATAAGTTTTAAGGTAGAATGACAACGTTCCTGTACCAACCAAACCCATATTTCTGGTAGTCATGCTACCTGCTACCTTTGATGTTCCCAACTTCAAGCAGCCACCATTATTGTAAGCTTCTGTCGTACCACCCTTAAAAACCTTTGTGAACGATTCCCAATCGGAATAATCTAGGCTGGTATTAGAGATGTCTATTTCGCTTGTCCCTGTAGCTTCAGTAGCATCATTACTCATGCCTTCGTAAAGCAAAGTATTACTTATCGTATAATTCGCTGTTGCCACGAGGCTTTCCTCACCGTCGGCATTCACCGCAATAGCTATCAGCGTGGTGGTCTCTCCAATCGTGATGGGAGAGGTGTATCGTGTGCTGGAAACCGTTGGTGTGGAGCCATCGGTGGTGTAGTAGATAGCTACACCTTCGGTGGCGCAGCTAATGGTGACCGTCTGTGCCTCTGCGTAGCGTCCTGCAGCAGGAGAGAACGTGGGTTTGGCTACATTGGTAGCGGCCTTGAAGTTGAAAGAGACCGTGCCGTCGGCGTTCTGTGTAATCCCCTCAATGGAAGAGTCGAGGTAATAGGTGCCATCGGTATTCTTATTGAAGAACTTGGCAGCAGGGGTAGTAGATTTATTAAAAGCATTAACACTACCATAAGGGAACGGGTCGTTGGCCATGCCTTCGAAAGAGTAATACTTCGTGCCTTGATAGGTAGTGTACTGATATTCGTTATCAGCAGGAATCCACGTCATGCGCTGGTGGCTAGGAATATCGTTCGGGGTGTTATCAGCCCATGCAGAGGCGTTGTAGTCAACATGCAGGATGAGTAGTCCTTCACCAGGCAACGAGGCATCCCATCCTGTGAATTGGCGGTTTTCAAGAAGGAAGTATTCATTGCGGTTGCCATTATTGTAGACTATATAGGCTTCACCCCCGTCCTGCAGCGCCTTCATGTTGGCCACCTGAGTTGTCGTGGTGAGTTCAACGGGTTCTTTCCAACCTGCCATCCACCGCTCGTAGGAAGTGTAACCAGCAGGCTGGTAGCCGTCGCCATTGTAGGAACCGCCGTCCATCAGATCCCAATAGCCCATGCCCTGACCGCCACTGTAGTCGGTGTCGTAGAAGTCGGGATAGCCCAGGCAATGGCTGAACTCATGACACATCGTACCGATGCCGTCGATGTTTCCACTGCCGTTGAGTTCTCCGCCACAAGCATAAGTGTCGATTTTCACTCCGTCGAGGGTTTGTGCACCACTGCCATCGCCATAATCGGCTGCAGAAGAGAGTTCCCACTCATGGGGCCAGATGGTGTTGGCGGCACCACCGTCGGCTTCTCCCTTACCTGCATAAACCACATATACCTGATCAACCTTGCCATCGCCGTCCCAGTCGTAGTCGGCAAAGTTCACTTGTGAATCGACAAGTTTCAGGGCTTCGATAACCATCGTGGCAGGGTATTTATCATTGCCACCACTATCGTTGGAGCCATAGTAGGACAGCGTGTTTGACACAGTGACGGGACCTACCACATCGAAGGTAAGTTCGAACTTACCTTCGCTCTGGGCATAGAAATAGTCGTACATAGACCCCTTGAAGTCGCCGTAAGAGAAATTCTTCTCATTGGCAATGCGCTGGTAGAGGGCGTTGTTGTTGTCTTTCTGGAAGGCAACATTAGAGAAGTTGACGAGAATGATGATGCCTTTCTTCTTACCAATGTAGTTACCCACCTCACCTATTCGCCGTGGTGCTTCGAGTCGCTTAGCACGACGGGCATTTGCCTGACTGCGCCGGGCCTGCGCCTTGGTTTTCACTGCATCGAGGCTGATCTCAGAGAAATAGGCCATGCCATCCATTTGTTGATAGGCACGGCCGTCGGCAGAGAGCCAGTAGTGGCCATGTTCATCGCCGACGAGTTGTGCTTTCACAGTGGTTCCATCACTGAGTGTGAGCGTGCGGAAGAGTCCTGGCTTGGCAGGAACGGCACTGGCAGTAAGAGCCAAAACAGCCAGTGCAAAGGTAAAGAAGAGTTTTTTCATATTAATTTATATTTTACTGAGGGTTTAAAGGGCTTAAAGGGGAGTGAAAGGGGAGAAAAGGGACGAATGCTTTGTGCTATTGAGGAGTGAAAGCCGGGACTATTGCCCCTTTATTCCCTTTTCTCCCCTTTATACCCTTTATGCCTAAACTTACGAAAGTCGAATCATTATTTGACGACAACCTTTCGTCCATTCACGATGTAGACTCCCTTCGGGAGCACAGAGGACACAGAGGAGACGGAGGGCACAGAGAAGTCGTTGTTGCCATGTTGCTTTGGCATCTTGCTGCTGCTTACGCGGCGGCCGCTGAGGTCGTAGATGGAGAGACCTTCGCCATGAGCAGGCATCACCTCTCTGATTTCGATGCCTGCAGGAACGGTGATGTCGATGACATAAGAGGCGGAACCGGGATTATAGAATTCTTCACCCTCATAGTAGGCCTCGATGACCACCTTGCCAGGTGTGTCGCCGATGACAACGCTACCAGTAAAGACATCGACCGTAGCCAACGACTTGTCGGACGACGAATATGTAACTTCGAGGTCGTAAGGATTGCGCAGCTCAGGTGCCAGGAAGTCGGCCGTGCCAGCCTCAACAGCGACGGTGTCGACATCGAAGGCAAGTTCTGGATCCTTCCTCTCCATCGGCTCGTTGAGGAAGTTGAATGAGATGGTGCCATCATCGGCTTCTGCGATATCGAGAACAGACTTGTTGAGCAACTTGCGACCATCGGTATTGGCGTGATAGAGCTTTGCCGGCGGGAATGAGATATTGGTGAACCGGTTGTTGTCGCCCGAGGGATAGGGATCGGTTTTCATTCCTTCTTCGCTGACATAGGTATTGCCATAGAATTTGTAGGTTTCTATCTTACCATCGGCAGGAATCCAGGTCATGCGCTGGTGGCGTGGGTTGTCGTTGGGCTGGTTGTTCTCCCAAACTTCGAGATCGAAGTCTACATACACGATCAACAGCCCGTGAGCAGGCAGTTTCTCGTCCCATGCCACCTGCTGCCGGTTCTCCAGCATGTAATATTCGTCGCGATGGCCATCGTTATACATGATGTAGGCATCGCCGCCTTCCTGCAACGACTTCATGTCGGCAACAACGGTGTCTGCCTTCAGTTCGATGGGTTCAAGCCAACCTGCCATCCAACGCTCGTAGCTGGTGTAGCCGGCTGGGCAGTAGCCATTACCATTATAGCATCCTCCCGACATCAGATCCCAGACATCCAGGCCTACTCCACCACTGTAGTCGATGTCGTAGAAGTCGGGGAATCCAAGACAGTGGCTGAACTCATGACACAACGTGCCAATGCCACAGATGCGACCACTGCCGTTGAGCTCGCTGCCACAGGCATAGGTGTCGATGGTTACGCCATCGAGCTCGATTGATCCATCGCCGTCACCACTTAGAGCAGCCTCGCTCAACTCCCACTCATGCGGCCAAATAGTGAACGAAGTACCGCCATCAGCCTCGCCCTTTCCTGGATAGATGACATACACCTGGTCTACCTCGCCATCGCCGTCCCAGTCGTAGTCGGCGAAGTTCACTTCTTCATCGACCAACTGGCAAGCCTCAACAATCATTCCTGCGGCATGGCTATCGAGGTTGTCTGGGCCAAAGTTCTTGCCGTAGTACTCCATCGTGTTCGACAACTGAACCGGACCGACAACGTCGAAGGTAAGTTCGAACTCTCCGTTGCTCTGCGCATAGAAATAATCATAGACCGAACCGCGGAAGCTGTCCTGATGGAAGTCTTTCTCGTTGGCCATACGCTCAAAGAAATCCCTGTCGTGGGCTTCGCGAAACTCCAAGTTACTGTAGTTGACCAAGATGATGATGCCCTTCTTCTGACCTGTGTAGTCGCCAAAATGGCCGATAGAAGCCTTGCGGGGTGCGCTGGCAACACGGCGAGCATTCGCCTTTGCACGGTGAGCCTGAGCCCGCTGCCTCACCTGCTCCAGTGACACCTCCTTATAATAGGAGGCGTCGGCTTGTTCTTGGAAGGCGCGACCGTCGGCAGAAAGCCAATAGTGGCCGTGCTCATCGCCAACCAAACGAGCCTGAATGGTGGTGCCATCGGCAAGGGTGATGGTTTTCACTTGCCCAGGTCGGGCAGGAATGGCGATAGCCGTCACCGATATCAAAAACAGCACGAGGCTGAGAAGACTCTTTTTCATATCAAAACACATTTTATTTCAATATGATCTTTTTCCTATTTACGATATAGATGCCCTTTGCTGCAGACGAACGCTGTGTTGGAGTGAGTTCTCCTGCAGTTCGAGCGGAGACACGCTGGCCAGAGATGTTATAGACAGAGCCAGAGCCGTTAAACGGTTGCGAAGCGCCCATTTCCATCCTGTTCACCGCTGCATCAATCTTCTCGCTGATAACGATGGTGTAAGATGCAGACCCCTCAAAGAATTCGTCGTCGCCAGGGAATGTGGCAGTAATCACCACTTCGCCTTTCTCGTCGCCAATGAAGACACTACCCGTTTCTGCATCGACAGTAGCCAGAAACTCGTTGCTTGATGTGTAAACAACCTCCAGGCCATTGGGGTTCAGCAACTCCGGGCCTTTGAAACCGCCAACGCCAGCCTCCGTCTCAACCGTGCTAACGGGGAATGCCAGTTCAGGATCTTTCAGAACAACGGGCTCTGGGGCTTTCTTGACGTAGAACACTAGGTTACGCTGGTTGTTGGGGTAACAGCCAAAGGAGTTCACCGATGCTGAAGGATTATACTGCAAGCAGATATTGGCCTGGCCATAGGCAGCGCACTTGATCATCTCGCTGGTGATGGTCCATAGCGAATGCTTACCATCAGGGGCAGAGGTCTCAGAAAGCGTTCCGGTAGTTCCTTCAAACGTAAGATACTGGTCGCCGTCGAGAACATACCAAGCTCCGTCGCCTCCAGCCTTTAACTTGAGCTCGCGAGCTTCGCCGTCCGTATTGTCGATGGTATATCCGTCGATGGCTATCTTTGCGGGACGCCCATAAGTAGACGAGTTTTTCTGCTTCATGCCCGAGAAAGCAACGGCTGTTGAGTCTGATGACTCATAGACGAGCACATAAGTATCGGCCTCATTGAACTGCAGATCGTTTTTCACACGAACAAAATCACCACTGCCCGTTATAGGATAGGGGTCATAGATTTCATTTTCATCAGCAAACGAAAACGATATCATGCCATTGGTCTCAGCAATATCATAGACCTTCTTGTTGAGCATGGTCGTTCCACCAAGGTTCTTATTGTACAGCGTAGCAGCAGGACTGGTCTCGTTACCAAAACTGTTGTTTGACCCAGAAGGATAGGTGTCGCTCTTCATTCCATCGAAGGAATAATAGCGTGAACCGTAATAAGTTGTGGATTCGTACTGGCCGTCGGCGGGAATCCACGTCATGCGCTGGTGGCTGGGAGCATTGTTCGGACTGTTAGCACGCCAAACAGAAGCTTTATAGTCCACATGCAGGATGAGAAGTCCATGACCGGGAATGCCTTGGTCCCAACCGATGTGCTGGCGGTTCTCGAGCAGGAAGTATTCATCGGGATGGCCATCGTTATACATGATGTAGGCGTTGCCACCATCCTGCAGGGCCTGCATGCCCTCAATCGTCATGGAGTCGGTCAGCACAATCGGCTCGAGCCAACCTGCCACCCAACGCTCATAGCTCGTATAGCCGGCAGGGCAATAGCCGTCGCCATTATAGCTACCCGAGTCCATCAGGTCCCAATAGCTCATGCCCTGACCACCGCTATAGTCGGTGTCGTAGAAGTCGGGATAGCCCAGGCAATGACTGAACTCGTGACACATCGTGCCAATACCGTTGATGTCACCCGTCTGTCCGTTGAGTTCTCCGCCACAAGCGTAGGTGTTGATGCGCACGCCATCGAGTTGGAGTGAGGAACCCGTGGCCGATCGCAGATCCCAGGCATGCGGCCAGATGGTATCATCGGCACCGCCGTCGGCCTCGCCCTTTCCAGCATAGACGAGATAGACCTGGTCTACCTCTCCATCGCCGTCCCAGTCGTAGTCGGCATAGTTCACATAGCTATCGGCTAACTGACAAGCCTCACGAGCCATTGCACCTGCTCGCATATCGTCGCCCTGACTGTTGTTGCGACCGTAGTAAGACTGCGTGTTCGACACGGTGACGGGACCAACGACGTCGAATTCCAATTCAAACTGTCCCATGCTCTGTGCATAGAAATAGTCGTACATGGAACCATAGAACTTTCCTTCGCTGTAGCCACGCTCATTGGCGATGCGCTCAAAGAGGGCATTGGTGTGAGTACGTTCGAAACTCACATCGGAGAAATTAACGAGGATGATGAGTCCGCGCTTCTTGCCAAAGTAGCTGCTACCAACGTCGCCAACTCTGCGCTGAGCCATGCGTGCCATGCGGTTCTCGTTGGCTTCCGTGCGGCGCTCTAGGGCATCTGCTTTCAGTTGCTTCAGCTGTTCGTCGCCTATCAACTTATAAATATTCTTGCGACTCGTGCCCATGTAGGCGCGACCATCCTTTGAAAGCCAGAAATGTCCATGCTCATCGCCCACAAGGCGAGCCTCAACACGACTGCCGTCGTTTAGTGTGAGCATACGCTTCAAACCTGGCTTGGCAGGAATGGCACTGATCATCAGAACCCATGCGGTCATCAAGACCGATAATAGTAATCTCTTCATCGTCTATTCGTAGTTCAGTTTTTATTTGTTGTTTTGCAAAATCATATTTACTAATTTCGTTACATCGGCGATGTTCGTTTCGTCATCACCATTTACGTTGGCTGCATCGGAGTCGATATTTTCACCTGCAGGCGTAATGCCCAGCAGGATTTTCACCAGTGCCTTTAGGTCATTCCAGTCGATTTTTCCATCCTTCACGATGTCGCCGGGAGTGGTGGTGGGCTCCTCTGCAACTGAAACAAGCTTGATATCGTCGATATAAAGGCGCTTAGTTGCATTAAACTTCAATGTTACGCTTCCTGTTGCACCAGTAATATTGACCGTAAAATCTGTCCAATCACTCTGTGGTGTAAAATTGGTCACGTCTGCGTCAGCACCTGTAACAGTCAAAGACAAAGAGCTGGCATCAGTTTTAAACTTTTTCATCTTGAATGTTAGCACACCATCACCATTTAATGCTATAGTTTTTGTTGACATAGAACCATTTGCCGAACTTGAGCTCATTTTGCCACAAGCACCATTCCCAAAATAAGTCTTAGTAAAGCTACTCCAACCATCGAAATCAAGGCCATCTGTTGTCGGAGTAAGATCTGTTCCGCTATCACTCGTTCCTTTATATCCGCTGAAACTCTCCCACATTAGGTTTTCACCACTCGGCGTGGGCTCTTCGCCACCCTGCTGTTTCACGGTGAGCGTGTAGGAGGCAGAATTGGCATGATATTCATTGTTGCCAGCAAAGGAAGCGGTGATGGTAGTGGTGCCTACGGCCTTTAATGTGACAGCACCAGTAGAAGCATTGACAGTTGCTACGTTAGTCTTAGAACTGCTGTAGGTGACTGTCAGTCCGGAAGGCGTCGTGCTGAGCGTGGGAGCCGTGAAGCTTTCACCCAATGTTGCAGTTACAGAAGTCGGCGAGAACGACATCGTCACGGGTTGCTTGCCTGTCGACGAACCCTCGTAGTGGTCGTAGCTAAATGCCACATCCTTCTTGTCACCCCAGATGTAATCTTCCAAGCCGGGATAGTCGATGAACGGATTGCGGTTTTGTTTCGCAGCAATCACGTTGTTGCGTGCTATCTCTATATCGTCAACGGGGTCGAGAGCCGACCAACGCATCATCATTGTCAAACACCAACTAGTAAGACCTGGATAAGTATTACCATCGAAGACATAGATGGAACTTCCACTTGAAGTCCAAGTAGAAATCTTATTCTCATAACAGGTCACCATATAGAAATAAGCACGAGCTATATCGCCTTTCACTTCATCGTTAGGCTCGAAGACTTTACCCGTATAGCCAAGTCCGCTTCTTGCCATTCCCCATTTACTATATCCGTTTTTTGATTGTGAATATGAAGAACCAACCTCACCTAAGGGATCGCTACCTCTCTCATTGTTGATTTTTGCATCAGAAGGCACAACATGCCAGATGTCACTCTTCATCGGTGATGCTTCCTTAAACCAACTTTGTGGCACAAGATGTTCGCGATTATATCCTAGTCCTTCAGCAGAGGTTCCTCCTGAAAAAGCAGAACCTGGGGTGTAACTGGTTGCATTGGAGTACCAATCACGCAGATAACCATCAGGACGTTTGTCGGTCGTCTTATATGCTTCTTTCAGACCATCGTAACTCCAACCAGCTTTATCTATGTTAATGATATAGAACATCGCTGTTTTCAGCGCTTCTCCTTTCTTGCCGTTGGCAGCTTGATAGTACGTATTCGAGCCGTTAGGCCCTTGTGCCCAAGCCATAGTGAGAGTGAGGGCAAGGGAACAGATGGATGTGAAAAGTCGTTTTGTCGTCATATCGTTGTCTATTTTATTGTTATCTACCGAGTACAATGCCGATGAGCGACTGGATGTCGGAGCGAGTCACGACACCATCTTCGTTCGCATCGGCTGCATGCAAGTTGAAGCGGTCGCCTTCGCGGAGGCTCTTGTCATTGAAGAGATTCACGAGGGCTGTGACGTCAGCAACATTTACGCTGCCATCGTTGTTGATATCGCCCACCAATGTCTCCACTTCCTCATAGAGGTTAGGCAGCAGACCGCTTACGGTCTTATAGCAAGCATAGTTGCTATAGTTCGGACTATATTGCGCTATCTTCTGTGTCGACAAGTTCTTTATAGCAAATGTTCCGTCGGCCTCACGAGCATCGATAGACCAAGTCGTAGCATCGGCTGTCTCATCGGGCGTCACACTGAAAGTATTAAACTCTGCCTGCTGCCATAGATAGCGTCCTGAACTATCTTGTATACGATAGCCGTCGGCTGTGGCCAACAGTGTGAAGGTCGGCTTATCATCGTCAAGCGTGATGACATCGTCTTGTGCAACAACGTCTTTAGCATTCATGTATCCGTAATTCTGTGTTGATGCCAGCGGCTGAGCCATACGCAACTTTCCTTCAACATCGGTTATGATGATGTAACGCTTGCCGCCAATCACACGGAGCACCTTGCGGAACTGGTACTTCTTCGCAGGCAGATAGATGGTGTCTTCCTTCTCAACTACAATGGTATCGGGCGGAGTGATAATGCTATCGCCACCCTCTTCGAAGCCGCCATAGGCAAAGGCTTGCAATATGCTATCGCCCCAGATGAACTCCTCCAGACCTGGATAGTCGATGAATGGATTGCGGTTGTGCTGAATGACACATACTGCCTCATTGCGCTTGATCTCGATGCTATCAACGGGATCTTGACGACTCCATTTCAGCAGCAGCCTCAACGCCCACTCGGAGAAAGAAGGATAGGTCGTACTATTGAGCATTTCACTCTCCCAAAGGGGCTGTACATCCTCATAGCAAGTCACCATGTAGAAGTAAGTCCGGGCAAAATCACCCTTCCATTCATCATTAGGTTCGAAGCACAAGCTATCATAGCCTTCAAAGGTGCAAACGCCTTTTTTGCTATAATAGTTTGCAGAATGGTCACCATCACCATTGTTTTCTCCATATGGGAGATTACTACGCATTCCATTCACCTTTGAATCAACAGGATACAAGTGATATAGGTCTGTGCCAGGTCCTATTTTTGTACCATTAACTGTAGAATTTTTGAACCAGCTCTGTGGCAAAGAATGTTCGCGGGCATAACCACCACCTCCTTCTGTGCCGCTTCCTCCAGATGCTTGACCATCAAAAAGTTGATAACTGGTAATGTTGGAATAGCGGTCGCGAATGGTAACACTATCTTCTAGTACATCAGTTGTGGCAAAGGCACCCCATACTTTTGCATATGAAATCTGCTTGAACTTAACTCCCTGATATTCCCCATTGATAATCTGGAAGAATGCGGTCTTCAAAGCTTCACCACACTGACCATCGGCAGCCTGATAATAGGTGCCGGTGTGGTTTGGCCCTTGTGCCCAAACAGTGCTGAGCATCAAGGTCTGCACGATGATGGCTATGTAGAGTTGCTTCACGTTCATTCTTTCCCAGATTCTGACTTTACGCCTTTTTGTTGATCAGCAGTTGTACCAATGCCGTCAGATCGTCGGGAGTTACACCGTTGATACCATCGACATTGGCTGCCTCGTGGTCGTATAGATAGGGTTCCTTTGAGTCTTTGCCCTGCAGGATATTCACCAGAGCTGTGACATCAGCAATCGTAACTGCGTTGTCACGGTTGACATCGCCGACAAGTGTCACTTCCTCATAGAGCACGGGCAGCACGCCCTGCTTAGAGTCATAGCAGCCGAACAACGAGTTAACGAATTGGATGGAGTGCTGCGTATACAGATT
Source organism: Bacteroidales bacterium (assembly GCA_017545365.1). Next base: position 19,189 of record JAFWOP010000001.1, on the reverse strand, counting down.
CACTATCTTCAGACCTTCGGCATCGCTGCTGCCACCTTCACCCGGATCATCACCCACAACGGGCGTGTCGTCACCCGTGGCCGGGCCCGGACCTAGGCCAACAGAACTATTGTCCAGCACCCACTCCGTACCTGTGGCCGAAGGATTGGTCGTTGTGGTGAACTTACTGGCATCTTTCGACGGGTGGGCGAGGAATCGTCCCTGTGCATCCACGATGCGGAAGCTGTCGTAGGTGTCGCTGTATGTTAGCCGGAAAGTGAAGACCGGCTTCTCGTTCTCCAGCGTGATGACATCGCCGGTTGCCGTCACAGGTGTCGCCGACAGATAGCCCGGTTCCATGGAAAGCGGAAGCGCTAACATGAGCTGGTCACCCGACGGGGCGGCAATGACATATCGTTTACCCTCCGTAATGGTTGTTACCTTTTTGTATTCTTTACCACCAGAAGCCTCTGCAGGCACTACTATCCCTGCGAAAAGCAGTATCCACAAGGCTGCCAGAAAGTATTTTTGTGAGTTCATCAATAAATGTTATTGGGTTTGAAAATTAATAATCAAAAACATACTGCCAATCAAAATTAGACGAAAAAGCGTGCAAAGTTACGAACTTTTATCGACATAGCCAAGAAATTTCCTTTTTTTAAGAAGTTCGCATACGCGTGAGAGGGGAGAAGCAGGCACAAAACACTCCCCTTCAACGCAAGTCGAGAGTGTGGCAAATGAATGACGGAATTGGAAAAACTCATTCATTTCGAGATGCAAAAACCATGCTTTCGTGCTATCAAAGTAATGCTTTCGTGAGAGTGGAGCAATGAGTTTAAAATACGAGAGAAATGAGCCTGTTTTACAAATTAACTTGTTTTGTTCAGTAAATTAAGTTAATTTGTATAGTAAATTAAGTTATTTTACTCAGCAAATTAAGTTAATTTACATTGCAATTTAAGTTAATTTACCGCACAAATTAAGTTAATTTACTGAACGGGAGATATGCTCTGGCATCACGGGAGGATTGAGATAGGGTGATGAAAGCAATGAGATTGAATAATGAGAACGATGGGAATGGATGATGGGAACTATGGGAATGAAGGATGGGAACAATGGGAATGAATGATGAAAGGATTGGGGCAGAGCGGCAAAAACGAATTTGGCCCCAGCCGAACAAACATTCGACTGGAGCCAAACCATCGTGCTAAGAACGCACTACTCTATTCTGTTACACTTGCACCGTTCTATTCCGCTTGCTTTCTGAACTGCCGATACTCATCGCAGCGCGACACATAGCGGCTGGTGCCTTGCGTGTTCTGAGCCTCGAAAGCGGCCAAAGCACGGAACGCCTGATACTGACTGGTCTGCGGTTTGGCAATTTTCTGGTATTCCACTTCTGCTTCGTTCCATTCATAGACGCTCCACTGGTCCTTCTCAGGATAGAGTCCACCATAGCTCATCGCAAAGAGAGCACGCTCGCGAAGCGTGGCATCGCTGCTTCCGGCAGCCTCGCGCAACAAGCTGAGTGCACGGCCAGCCAAGTCGGCCTCGTTCACTCGTAGCGTGTCGGTGACGCTCTTTCCGTCGCGCATCAGGTACCAACAGTCGCCGGTAAAATGAGCCTGTGCATAGCGCACCGCCAAAGCGAAGCAATGCTGGTAGCGTGATTCACCCTGCAGGAGCGACAAGCCGTTCTCCAACTCGAGCATCTCACGAATGAAAGCGACCTTCGGATTCTGCGTGAGCAACGGCTGCTCCTCGCCATAAGCCTCTGCGTCGGTCAGCCACTGGCGCTTCAACCACGGCTCCACCGACCACGTTCGATGTGTCGCATACGGCCGATAGCCTTTCTCGTTGTAGTAGGAAAGTGGCACTTTCTCCAGCCATTCCAGGGCTTCCGACCACTTGCAGAGGCGCATCAACTTCGTGCCGACCAGGTCGTTCATGGCCATATCGTCTATCGTCAGATTCTTTTTCAGATAGCTCTCGAGCGGGGTCGCGGCTGGACTCTTCGCATAGTCGATGAACTGCTTCAAGCCTTCGACGGCCGTAGTATCAATAAAGCATTGGTATTCGTATGACTCATCGATGTTATACAGGGCAAAAGCCACCTCTGGACGATTGGCGCGAAGATACTGATCGGCCAACACCTGATGCACCATGCGGTCGTAGGCATTCCTGAAGAAGCCATCCTCCTGCTTCTTTTCGCCGAGCCACGTGAGCTCACCAGCCAGATAGTCGTCGTATTGGCGGTCGGCATCCAACTGTGAGGAAGTGATATAGAGTCGCAGCACACGGGCATTGTCGTTCATGCGAGGTGTTCCGGCGAGCGTTGCAGCGGCATTGATGTCGGCAAGAGCCTGCTTCTTGTTGCCAAAAAGATATTCCAGCCAAGCCTTCGCCATCTGCCATAGCTGGGGCGTCTGCGTCTTTCCCTCTTTCACCACCTGCTTGGCAAACTCACACATCTGGCGTGCCTCGCTCTCCTGAATGTCGCGGATGAAGAGCTTTCCGCCAAAGCCCCATTCGTCATTCTTTCCGTCCACGGCCTCTTGTGCATTGTTCACAAAGTCCTGCAGCAAGAATGGCAACACGGCAGAATTGGCATCGCGCTCGTATTCGGCACGGATGGCGGCATAGGAGCGGCGCTCATAGTACATCGTCATCAAGCTCGCCCAGTCGCCCATCTCTGCAAACAGCGCAGCAGCTCGGTCGGGTTGGCCGGTCTTCAGCAGCGCACCGGCATAGATATTCTTCATCATGTCCTTATAGACGCTGTTGATGAAGTTGCTCGTGGTGCCCTCCCACAATCGCACATTCTCGCTGTGGCGGCCCAGCATCATATTACAACGCATCAGCAACAGGGCATGCTGGCTGCGCAGGCGCGTCTTCAGCTTTCCCTGGGCGTAGCTACGAATGGCAAGCAGTCGGCGGCTGCGGTCGGCAAGCTGAGCCTTCGTGGGATAGTCCCAAGTGTCTTGCTGTGCTTCGCTGGCACACTTCAAATACTTTTGCAGCTGCCTGACGTAGCTCACCATCAGCGCATCGCCTTTCCTTTGTGCTGACTCGACGACCTGGTCGGCATCAAAATAATAGTACTCCTCATCGAGGCCCATGTAGGCACGCCAGTTTTGCAACGTCAACTTGTTGCAACGGTCGCTGAACTCCTCATGACTGCAAACGCTGAAGAGGTAGTAGTTGTGCGTGTCGACCCACGAGCAGGCCATCATGCCAATGGCAACGGCCAACAACAGATTAGTGATGATAAATCGCTTCATAGTCTTCTGATTTGTATCTTTTTATGTTTTCTTGATCCAAATGATAGGTGATGATGGAACGGCTGAGGCTGGGACGCTGCTCTTCGACGGCTTTTTTCACACGGAGAATCTCCTCGACGGTCACCGTATGTTCGATGTGTACGCCATAGATGGTGCGCTGCCAGCTGTAGACGGGATAGGCGGCGGCCAGCAGCAGGTCATAGCCGGCAAGGCGGCGCAGATAAGGTTGCACGTCCCGCAGATCGAGCACGGGATTTCGCTCGTTGAACTTCCGTGGGTCGCCAGTGTTGTAAAGCATCAACACACCATAGTCTACGGGTGGCGCGGGCATCGATAGCTGGTGCAGGCGGATGGTGGCAGAGAGGCGCAGCCCATGAGCACGGGCCTCGCGCCGCACTTCTTCAAGGAAGTCATAGAACGTCTTTCGGCTGCGGGCTGTATAGTCGCAGTCTATCTGTATCTCTTCAACACCGCCCACGTCGTTGGTCTCGTTGATTTGAAGAATACGGCTGACGATCTTCTCGGCCAGCGACTCATGCCGCCGATGCATGCAATCTTCGGTGATGAAAACCGTGGGCACAAGTTGCAACTGCTGCGGCACCTTTTCTGGAAAGGCAATCGTGGCGTTGGGCATCGGCATGCTATCGGTCATGACCACATCGAAGTAACGGCAATAGACTTTCCTGATGTCGTGCTGCTGAAGGAATGCTTTTGAAAGGCTGTCGAGTTGCCACTCGGTGCGCCAGAAGTAGACGCTGTTTTCCACAGGCAGCTCAGCCGTTCGCTTTCCACAAGCCACGACCAACAACAACACAACCAACCAGCATAGTCTTCTCATCGTTCTTCCTCCTTTCCAAGCCACTGGCGGCGCTCGTCGGGCGACATCTGTTCAATAGCATAACGAAGCATGGTGCGTGGCATTTCGTCAGCATGCTGCCGCAGGAAGTCGCGCAGCAGGTCGACACTCACACGCTTGCCAACCTCGCGTAGCATCCATCCAACGGCTTTCTGCATGAGGTCGTGAGGGTGGCGAACATGCACTTCAGCATAGCGCAGGCACCACGACGGGTCGCCTTGCTGAGTGGTTTTCCACGTGCTCACCATGCCTATGCGCTGTCGCCAGAGGGCAGTAAGACCCATCGACTGTGCATCGGAGAAGGCCAGAGAGTCCATCACCTGTTGCTTTTTGGCATCACCCTCTGTGCCATCAGTCGTGGGAAGCATCAGCCAGGCACCGAGCAGCTTCGGCGCAGAGAGGTCTACAAGGTCCCAGTTGTTAGCCTGATGCGCGTGTTGCAGATAAAAATCGACGATTTCATCGCGCTTTTTCATCGCTTCGGCATCGTTCGCCAGTCGCTTTGTAGCCAGCTTTTCGAACATGCTCACGAGCAACAGAAAACCACAAAGGCGTACCTCGTGCCAGCGGCTAGCGAGCAGCTTGGACACCTCAGCAAGGCTGATACCGCCCTTCACAGCCTTCACCACCTCGCGTGTTTGCGGCACCTTCAGTCCCAAGAACTCGTCGCCCTCGCCATATTCGCCAGGTCCTGTCTTGAAAAAACGCATCAACACTTCGCGCTGCGCCTCATTGCGCAGCGACTCCATGTAGCTGATGATTTCGTCTGCAGTATACATAAGCTGCCAAGGTTACGTTGGTTCCTCTTCTTTAGAAACAGATGCCAAACGACAACTGGTGCATCTTCGGTCCACGGCCATCCTTGAAGAATGTCATGGGACTATAGCGGCAGTAGAGTGGAGGGATATAGGGTGCATCGAAGATGACGGTGGGCTCGATGGTGACAGGACGCTGGCCAAGTCCGCTGGTACTCACGTCATATTCCTCGTCGTTGAACGTGTAGTAGCGATTGGCTCGGGTTGACACATTGAAGTTAACCAATGCGCCCACCGAAAGCATCCACTTGCACTTGGCATCGAAGTAATGGGTGTAGAGCAGGGGCACCTGCAGGCTGAAGATGCTCAATGAAGAATGGGTTTTCTTCTGCGTGGCGGCATCATAAGGAACAAACGACACCACGCCCATATCGTCCTTCGCCAGATAGCGATTGCTCTTCACGTGGCATGTACGGAAGCCCAAGAGAAGACCGGTGCTCCAGACGTTCTTCTTGCCAAAAGGATGCCAGTCGGCCGTACCGCCAACGCCAAACTCGAAGGCGGGCCACAACGAATAGCCGTCGGGAGCTCCCGTCATCGTGCCCATACCAACATACAGATGTGCCGAACCCTCCACCTTTGGTGTCTTTCCGTCGTCATTGCCTTTAATCACAACCTTGTTGAAGTCCTTCAGATTGGGCATCTTCCTCCTCACGGCCGACGTGTCAGGAATGCTGATTCGCTGTGAGTAATGGAAGTAGGGATCGTCCTTCACACCATTAATGACAATGCGCTGAACGGTGTCGCGCGTCTCGATTCTCACCTTATCAACTTTCTCAAGGACAAGGGTGTCGCCAATTTCGGTGGCGAGTGCCGTCTGGCTTGCGCTCCCTGCAATGAGAACGGCCAGGAAAAGGAATAATTTCTTCATCTCTTCCACATTATTTTTATTATAAATTCATATTAGTCCTAACGCGATGGCTCCATCGCTTCATTCTTCATGCTCTTTGCTTTCAAGGACCTTCTCAAGGGTTTGCTCCACCTTGTCAGCCATTTTCTTGGCAGCAGGGCTCTGTTCCAGTTTTTCCATCTTCTGTTGCACCTTCTCGCCGGCCTTGTCAAGGACTTTCATGCGTCGGTCGACCTGCCGCCATTGGGAAAACTCATCGTCCCAGTCGCGCTGGTCCTCAATGCGCTGAAGCACAGCAGATGTGAGCGGTGGCACACCAAGCTTCTGCTTCAAGCGGTCGATGTCGGAAGCTGTATAGCCGCAGCGCTGGCGCTGGTCCTGAGACGTGAAGCGCCGGTCGGCATTATACTCGCTACGCGTCATATAGACCACGCTGTCAACATAGAACTCTGTTCGGTCGTGGTAACGCATGCGCAAGGCTCCCGACTTGCCCGACTCATCAGGACTGAGGGGAATGAACGAATAGAGCGAGGCGTCCATATCACCCTCAAAGCTGATGTACTTCAGGTTGCCCTGCGGCACGTAGTCGACAGCCGTGTCTTCCAAACGATAGACGGCATGGGCATCGACGTGCGAGAGGTGCACCTTGGCCAAGAGGATGTTGATGGTGAAGGACGTGTCGGGAGCCAGCGCGTTGTAGTCGATGCGCAGCTCCTGGCTGGCCGTGTCGCGCACAGCCACTCCCGCCAGGCCTCGCTTCGTAAAGACACGGGTGGTATCGCCCGATGTTTCAAGCGTGTATGTCTTCGGCAAGCGACGTGCCTTTTCCAGAAATGTGTATGGCCTCAGCTGCCAGTATTCGATGTCATCGGGGTTGGCATGTCCATCGGGATGCACGAGGTTGCGCCCAGCGATGATCTGGATGCCATCGTCCCACTTCTTCGTGTAGCGCACATCCATCTGGCAGATGCCCTCATAGACGTAGTATTCCTGTGTCTTGCGTCCTGCGACATATTCTCCACCCTCCTCGATAAACCGGTAGTAGCAGAAGAGTCGCAGACAGTAGTCCTTCTCTCGCTGCACGTCGACATTTTGCAGGTATAGTTCTTTCCAGATGTCATCGTCGTCTTGTGCCACGACTTCACAAGAGCCCGCTATTAGCAGCAAAGCAGCAAACAGCACCCTGCATTGAGCTCTGCTGACCTTTTGAAGTGTGTTGAACGACGCTTTCATGCCGCAAATGTACAAATGCCTACTTGATATTACTCATTCTCCACTTTCCATGATATAGTATCCTGCTTCGCTGGGATGGTCGAGCACGAGACTTTCTGGATTCTCCTTCGTCAGCAACCACGCCATCCAGATGTCGCCGGCGGCTGCAGCGATGAAGAAGATGCCCCAGAACAGCAGGGGCAGACTCCCGATGAAAAGGGCGATGATTGATGGAATCACGCCCACCACGAAGCATGGCATGAGGCACGCCAGCTGGTAGGGACGAATGCGCATGGGCTCGTCGCAATGGCAATAGGGTGTGAGGTACTTCCAAAGGACGCCGAAGCTGATGCTCTTCCAACCTCTGCGGGCGTAGCAGGCCCAAGTGATGCCGTGAATGACTTCATGAATCACGATGCCCACAACCGCCGCCAGGAGCAACACGATCCATGTGGGCGCGGTGCCAAAAAGCTCACGGATGGGCCGGCGATCGTGCCAAATCAGGAAAAACAGAGCGGTCAGCGCGATGCCCACCACACACATGATGACAACGGCAAAGATGTTTGCCTTGATCAGGTCGATGGCTACTTTCCGTCTGTGGCAGCCTTCAATCTCCTCGAAAGACGTCTGTTCCTGTTGGATATCGATATTCTTTTCTTCTTCCATCTTCTTACTTATTCAGCTTTCAGAAGTTACTTATTCTTTAAACAACCGCTGAGCAAACATCGTCAGATAGATGCGCCAGTTGCGCCAGAGGTGTCCGCCGTCGTTCTCGAAGTATTCATAGGGATATTTATGCTCATCGAGATACTGGCGCAGCTGAGTGTTCATCTGCATCAGGAAGTCTTCCTTGCCAATGGCAATCCAGTAGAGCTTCGGCTTCGAGGCAAAGAGGCGTGCCAGCTGATCGTCGATCTTCGCGTTGTCGCGGTTCATGCGTGCAGCTGCCGACTGCAGGCCGTAATAGTCGAAGGTTTCGGGATAGAGGCGGGAGATGCCAAACGTATGGCCGCCACCCATCGAGAGTCCCGTCACGGCACGTGCCGACCGCTTGCGGATGGTCTTATAATGGCTGTCGACGAAGTTCACGATGTCCATGAAGCTCTCTTCCATCGATGCCTTCGCACCACGGTCGTTGAAGGCGTTGCCATCAGGTGTGTACATTCCCTCATGCCACCAGCCCGGCGCAGCGTTGCACGTGGGGTTGCCATTGGGCATCACCACAATCATTGGCACAGCCTTGCCTGCAGCGATGAGATTGTCCATGATTTGCGAGGCACGGCCAAGGTCGCCCCAAGCCGTTTCGTCGCCACCGTGGCCATGCAGCAGATACATCACCGGGAATTTCTTCTTGCCGTCGTAGGCTGCAGGCAGATAAACCGTCATGCGACGTTGCTGGCCCAGCGTGGGACTATTGTACCAAACACGCGACAACGTGCCATGAGGAACATTGTTCACCTGATACAGGTCGCCCTTGTCGCCTTTTCCTTTCGTCACGATGAAGATATTGCTCAGTGTTGAGATGTCGCGGTTGACGTAGCTATTGGCGGGATCGATGATGCGCTGACCGTCTACCGAGAAGCTATAGGAATAGAGTTCGGGGTTGAGGGGCTTTGTTGTTACCGTCCAAACGCCATTGTCCTGCTTCGTCATGGGCAGCGTCTGCCACTTGATTTCCTCGAAGTCGCCCGTCACACTCACCTTCTGAGCAGAGGGATCGAAGAAGTTGAAGGTCACCGACCCATCCCTGTTGATGATGGGCGATTTCACGTTGGGACGCTGTCCCAGTGCCTGTTGTGCATAGCCACCCACTGCCAGCAGGAGGCAACATGCCATTGTAATCAGTCGTTTCATGTTGGTGTTTTTATTAAGTGATGATAGATGTATTGTCGATGACTAAAGAGAGTGGTTGTGCATCTGGCGTTGTCGCCTTACACTTGATTGCTGCAAAATTACAAATAATCTCGATAATAATGGGTGTTTTTAAAAAAGAAATGCTAATTTTGTACATTATTTATAATTAACTGAAGTTTCGCAAGCTCCACTTCCCAAGGGCTTAAAGGGCTTAAAGGGGAGAAAAGGGATTAAAAGGGACGAATGTTTTGTGCAACCATAGGGGTGAAAGAGGAGAGACTATTGTCCCTTTATACCCTTTTCTCCCCCTTTATACCCTTTATTCCTAAACTTGCGATAGTTGAATAATTAATCATGACAGCAATGAAAAGAATTACGCTTTTTGCCTTTGCACTCATGCTCGCTATCGCCTGCCGAGCACAGCAAAACCAGCCAAAAGACACACCGCAACTGGAGTTCGCCCTGCAGCTGCGCGTAACACTCGGCGAGACCTATTCTGTTGGCGAAACACAACACGGCCGGCGCACCGTCATTCCTATCACGGGAGGAACCTTTGAGGGGCCGCTGCTGAAGGGCACCATCCTCAACGGCGGCGCCGACTACCAACTGGCCAACACGGCCCTGAATCGCACGGAACTGGAGGCCATCTACAGCATCAAGACCGACGATGGCGTCTACATCCACGTGCGCAACCGTGGCATCATTTGCGGTGGAAAGGACGAAAACGGAAATCCTACGTTCTACTTCCGTGCTGCACCGCAGTTTGAAGCCCCTGCCGACAGCCCTTATGCCTGGATGAACAATGCGCTCTTTGTGTGTGCTCCAGAGTGGTCGCAGGGCTTTCAGGGCATCGTGCTGAATGTCTGGAAGGTGAAGTGATGAAATGCTAATTCCAGTAAAGCGTCACGTCGCTTCCCTACATTCTCAGGGTCAAATTCTACATGGTTCCTATTTTATAAGATGTGCATCGATTTGCGCCGCGATTTCGCTCGCAAGTCCTGCATCATAGCCCACACGCAGGTGAATGGTTGGGCGCGAAGGATCCTTCGTGCTGATAATCACGGCATGCTCGTCAATGGTATAGGGGGTAGCCATGTTTTTGGGCATGACACTCACAAGGTCGCTGATCTTAAGCTCTTCGCCCGCCATCACCATGACATCCTGGGCCGTGTAGAACAAGATGAGCGCCGGCAATTCGTTGGCCCTTGAGGCATCGAGCACCACTACGTCATCGGGTTCGCCATACTTCCTCTCCACTTCATCAATGCTGGCATAGGTCACCCTCGGCGGTTCCGCTTTTTCCTGACGTTTATTGAAGTAATAAACCAAGGGGATGACCGGCAGCAGGAGCAGGAGTGCAATACTGGCATAGAGGGCCAGCAAAATAATCGCGATGACTGCAAGAATCGTATTTCGTTTCATACCATCAGGGTTTTATCGTTACTTCAATCGTATTATTCCACTTATTGCTCAACGACTTTGATAGCCTTGTCGCCTGGCTTGAAGAGCAAGCCCGTGCACTTCTGGGCATCAGCCTTGTATGCCTTCAGCTCTACCTTGTTCCAGTCTATCTGGTCAGTGCGCTGTGCAAGGGGAACATGAGGTATCAAACTGCCGTCGCGCACCAAGATGATAGCGGGAATCTTGCCGGCACGGATGGTCTGATAACCACCCTCATAGACTTCACCGCTCTGATAGTCAATCCACTTGCCTTTGGGCAGGTAGACTGTCCGCTCATTGCCAGACTCTAACAAAGGTGCCACGAGCATTTGCGAACCAAACATATACTCATCCTCCACAAGCCAGGCTCCCTGGTCTTGAGGGAATTCAACGAGCAAGGCACGAACCATTGGCAGGCCGCGCTCCGAGCAATCCTTCGCCTGGGCATACACATAAGGCATGAGCTTGTACTTCATCTCGGCACAATCACGGAACGCATCTGTAAACGATTCGGAGATGAGCCAGGGTTCCGTTGGGGGTGCGCCGTGAGCACGGGTGTGACTCGACAGGAAGCCGAAGGGCAGCCAACGACGGTAGATGTCTTCTGGCGAAGCTGTCACAAAGCCTCCCATATCGTGGCTCCAGAATGAGAATCCGCTAAGTCCAAAGGAGAGACCGCCACGCAGATCGCCCAACAAGCCGATGTTCGTCGTCGCGGCATCACCACCCCAATGCAGGGCATAGCGCTGAGAACCTGCCCACGCAGAACGTGCCCAAATGATGCCTTCGCCAGGATGATTGCGCTCTACGACCTCCCAAAGTGCTTTGTTATAGCGCAAGGGATAGAGATTGTGCTCATAGAGTCCACCCTTGCCGCTGTGGTAGAAGCCATTATAAGGTGCTGCCTCGCCAAAGTCGCACTTGATGGTAGACACACCCTGCTTCATGAGACCTTCTATCTTCGACTGATACCAGTTGACGGTCTCTGGATTAGAGAAGTCGAGAATGGCATCCTCCACAGGCATACCACCCGTGGCATTCACCACATGCATGCCTCGCTCAATAATCTCCGGGAAGAAACGATTCTTGGGTGTGAAGTAAGGCAACTGCCACAAGCAGGTATGGAATCCATCCTTTGAGAGCTGCTTCAACATGCCGACAGGGTCCTTGAAACGGTCCTTGGCAAACTCGTAGTCGCATTGCCAGTCGACACCAAACCAACCAGTATCGAAGTGGATGACGTCGGAAGGAATCCGGTGGGCACGAAGCTGGCGGGCAATCTCCAAGCCCTCCTCCTGCGAGAAGTAGGTGATACGGCTCATCCACGTGCCAAAGCTCCAAAGGGGAAGCATCGGCGACTTGCCGGTGATGTCGGTATACTCGTTCAGTATATCTTTCGGCTCTCCGAAGAAGACGAAGAAATCGACCATTTCATCGGCCATAAACAAGCGGTCGGCACCAATATAGGAAGCTCCGAAGTCGCAGGTGACAGGCGCGGAGGTATGCATGAAGATGCCATAACCACGATTCGAGAAGAAGAAGGGCACGGGCTTGTATTGGCCATCGGTCTCTGGTCCTTGTGGGTCGGTGACAGAGAGATGCACTTTCTGCCCCACCTTATTTAAAGAGGTGAACGACTCGCCACAGCCATAGATGCGCTCACCAGGTGCCAACGACAACACGGGGTTTACGCTACGCGAGTTGTCAGAGCCACGCTTGATGAAAGAGAACGGCAGCAACTTCACTTGCGTGGAGTCGTTGTCAACGATATGGCGTGTCTGCGTCAGCACCCTACCCTTCGCATCCTTGATGACGATGCGCCAGGGATACTTCTGGATTTCGATGGTGCCATAGGCTGAACTGTAGGAAATGGCGTTGGCCGTTTGACTGCTCTTCCATGCTGTGCCTTTCGTACGAGCCTTGAAGCGGTCGCAGAACATCACATCGTCGGCATCGGTGTCTTTCGGTTGAACGGGGGTGGTCAGCATACGGATTCGTGCCGTGCGAGGTGTGATGAACTCAATGCTCAGCTTCAGTTCCGGATCGTTTACATAAGCGGCATCGGGGAAGTCGAGCATCTGCATGCGGACGGGCCAGTAGCCATTCAGATTAAAGGCCTGACGAGGCGACAGCCTGTAGCGTTTCCACTGCACCAATCCCTCACCCTTTGCCGCATCGAAAGCCACCAGCGAATCGGCAAGGAAATAGGTGTTCGACAAATCACTAAAGTCTGTCGACACGTCCTTTTGCATGCACTGCAGGTATTGCACACCCGCATTGGTCTGAATCTGGGCATTCATCGCCATAGTACCACAGAGAGCACAGACGGAAAGCATCGTGAAAAATCTCTTCTTCATATGATATACATAATTATATTATTCAAACTCGTTAGGTTTAGCCTCATCATCATTGCCAGCACAAAGTTAAAAAAAAGAATCGGCTTATTCAAGAATAAAGAGAAAATCAAAATCACTTTAACCAACATTAACTTCGCTCTACCGCATGTTTTAATCACATCGACCAATAAGCCACATCTTCCTAATCTTCCTCCCTTTGGTTTTTTCTAGGTCCATCCGACAAATGCATAGTTTTTATTGGATGAATATTTTTTATATAAGATGTGAAACAAGTTGCGGAAAAATCATTAACTTTGTACCTGAATATGAAAAAAATTGGATTACTGCCTCGCATTGCCATCGCTATCGTGATGGGTATCGTGATAGGAAACGTGCTGCCGGAAGGATGGGTGCGCGTGTTTGTGACGTTCAACTATGTGTTCAGCCAGTTTTTGGGCTTCCTAATTCCACTCATCATTATCGGACTGGTGACACCAGCCATTGCCGACATCGGGCGTTCGGCGGGCCGTCTGTTGCTGCTGACTGTGGGATTGGCCTACGCCGACACCATCTTGGCAGGACTGCTGGCATTCGGTACAGGTACGATGCTCTTCCCCCAGCTGATAGACACCGAGGCATCGCTGGCGGTAGAGAAAGCAGAGACGCTGCTGCCCTACTTCAAACTAGAGATTCCCGCCATACTCGACGTAATGGCGGCGCTGGTGAGCTCCTTTGTGATTGGCATCGGCATCGCCTATACCGATGCGCACTCATTGAAAAAAGGGTTCTCGGAGTTCCGGACCATCATCGAGAAGACCATCCAGGTGGCCATCATCCCACTGCTGCCGCTCTATATCTTCGGCATCTTCCTCAGCATGACTTTTACCGGCGAAGCATATCATATCCTGGTGGTGTTCGCCAAAATCATCTGCATCATCTTCGTGCTGCACATCTTCATCATTGCGTATGAGTTCCTGATTGCAGGCGTTTTTTCAAGGAAGAATCCGCTGCGTCTGGTCATGAATATGATGCCGGCCTATCTCACGGCATTAGGCACTTCGTCGAGTGCGGCCACCATACCAGTGACCCTCAGGCAAGCAAAGAAAAACGGCGTGAGCGATGAAATCGCGAGCTTCTGTATACCTCTCTGCGCCACCATTCACCTATCTGGCTCTATGATGAAGATCACCTGTTGCGCACTTACCGTATGTCTCATCAGCGGCTTGCCTCACGATCTGCCGCTTTTCCTCCATTTCATCATGATTCTTGGTGTCTGTATGGTGGCAGCTCCCGGTGTGCCGGGCGGAGCGGTGATGGCTGCACTCGGTCCCCTAGCTGGCATTTTAGGGTTCAGTCCTGAAGCCCAGGCTCTTATCATCGCCCTCTACATCGCAATGGATTCCTTCGGCACCGCCTGCAACGTCACTGGCGACGGAGCCCTTGCCATCATTATTGATCGTCTGCACAAGAGTTCCAAGAATGAGATTAACCCTCATTAACACACTGAAAGCGCTTGTTTTTGCATGTGTTACTCAAAAAGCAACTATATTTGGACACTGCTTAATCCCAGAAGAGTTGCACCAACTGCACCAGATGCACCGGGAATTAGTGAATAGGTTATAGGTAACAGGTTAAAGGTTATGATTTTTCTTGACTTCTCAACGCTCAACACTATGCTCCCTCCCAATGGGGGAGCGGAGGGAGAGACCCTCGTTATTGGCCAGAACTCTATCCTTTACGACCCAAAACTCAATGCTTTACCACGAAGAACCCATTGCTTTGCAAACTCTAACCTTATGCCACACCCATACACCATAGGGAAGGAGCCAGGTTCAAAAAGTTCTGGTTGTGACTTTGTCACGTTCAAAAGCTTCTTGCTTTGGCCTTTGTGCTTTTCACTTTTCGCTTTTCATTCTGCGCCACAGGCGCAGCTGGTGCAGCTGGTGCAACAGGTGCAACTCTTCTAGGTTACATAGTATCCAAATATAATGGGCAATTCTGATTGTTGTTCAGAATTGCCCATTTTCAGAAAGTTAATGGAGGTTAATGTGTTTACATACGTCCTCAGTCCATATCTTCATCGATATAGACATCCGTCCACCACTGCCAGAGGATGACCAGCCAGCCTATGCCCAGCAAGACGCCGAAAGCTGTTACTGACTCTTGAGGACTGGGCAGATTGCCCCAGTTGATGATTCCCCATGCTACAGCCCCGAGGAGTGTCAAGACGATAGCCATTCCCGACCACACTGCAGCATGCATCAGATGGGTTTTATGATCACGATATTTATGCATTTTTTAGGTTGTTTGACAGTCATACTTCTTACCATTTCCATCTTTTGGCTTTGTCCCATAGATTGACTCTGCTCGATTTGAAAAAGCAAATATAAAACGCCATGCAAAGTAAGCAAATAGAACACAAAAGGCGGAAAAAGGGGAACGGAGTATGATCATCGATATGCAGACAAACATATGATTGCAATCCTATCTGACCTGCATTGACAATGAAAAACAGAGGAATGCCGATTTTCCTTTTTCGGGAAATGAGCAACAAGGGTAGGGCATAAAGCAAAACAGAAACTACCCACAAGAAATCGTGGATTTTGATTCCTTTCAGAATAAACTCAAGAAAATCCCAAATAGCTAAGATAATAACTATTCCTATTCCTTGCTTTGCACGCAAGTTAATCATTTCTCTATCTTCTTCAATACCTTTCCTGCTCATTAGTGTGTATTTATGTGTTTATTTATAACGACAAAGACCATCACTTATTGCCCGCTTTCATAACAAACATCATTATAAGAGGCTTGTAGATTGTTGTAATTCTTAAGATAGCAATACATAATCTCTCCCATCATAAACAACAATCCAACTTCTCCTACAGTTAAATATGCCCCAAAACGAGTAATTAACAATTCACCCATTTTCTTTATAACATTCTTAAGAGCCCTCTTTGAAATTAATTTCTGAGCGGAATTGAAACCGAGATCCATGACTGCACCTTTAAATAAGGAATAGACATCAATTCCTAAAAAACTGGAAAAGCAAGCCCACATAGTATTAGGTTTCCATTCTATCAGAAGATAATCATCTTGGTTTAAAGCATAATCTAAATGCTCGCTTCCTAAATTGTTCGTATATGGGTAATCAACCTGATTTACTTCAGTATTCCGTGCAATTATATTTGACAATTCAAGCCCTATCATTGCGTATACCCCTTTCTCACTTGCTGGGCACATTTGTTTCAAAGAATCATCAATAATTCCAATTTCGTTAAAGCGGTTAAAGAATTCTTCACCAATTCTATTCATGATTTCACTGTAGGCTATTAGTTCTTCATCTGATAGTTCGTATTCTTCAGAAAAGAGATTAGAACTACGCGTTTTTTGTGTCATAGTAGCTGAAATGCTATCAACCCAATTCTGAAATGAGTATATAGTGCAGAAATCGCTTTTTGAAAAACCATCGGATTTCGTTTGATTAAAACTCTCAGAATCTGTAGAACATGCGATAAGACATGTACTAATAATAAATAAGATAATTTTTTTCATAATAATAAAATAATAATATTAAAGGGACATTATGGTTTGTATTTGTAGTTGCTATAATTATTCCTCTTCGCTTCCTGTGTACACCACTCCGTTGTTTTCCTTAATTTCCAGAAGGAAACCTTCGGATATGTACTTTGTGATGAGTAATTAACAAAGGATTTGGTACAGTAATTCTTATTTCTTAAATTCTTAATCCTAAGGATACATAAAATCCTTTATAATCATCTATTGTTTCTGTATGCGAGTCCATGTAACGATAGCCTGCACCAATGATTAAGGAGTTTCTTCTTCCTGTATCCAACATGATGCCAGCCTCATAAAATGTGTACTTCCAATTGGTGTGTCCAATAGTGGTGCCTGCGCCAAGACGCAGGTCAATATTCTTGCAAGGGTTTAGCCACTCGTTGTTGGTACGCATAAGGTTATAACCAACGCCCACGCCAAGGTTTGCACTATCATAATAGGTCTTCAGTTCTGAACTTTTGTAGCGTCCCAGCAAATACTCTAAATTAGCTGTAGCATAAAAACGATTCGTGAACATATAACCCAGTTTCCACTGAAGACTCAGAGGTGACATATTCTTGTAATGTCCTCCTGCAGATGCTGTCTCATAGAATACCTTCCCTTTATTGGAGGAGGCAACTTCAACATTCTTTTGAGCCTGAACAGAAAGACAGGAACAAATGAATGCAATACATAAAAGATTTTTTTTCATAAGCTAAATGATATATAACAGATTCATTTTATTGCAATAATCTGGAATTCCAAAGCCTATCACTTGCATTTGCGATAAGAACACCAATTGTAAGTGTTGCCTTAATCTGATTTGGTAGTGAAGATTCGTCAATAGCCTCCAACACTTGACGTGTAAACATTATTTGTGTTGTAGAATTACTTTCTAAATTGCTTAACGTTTCCATAAAAGTCTCTGCTATTTCCCATTCCTCAGCAACTACCTCATTCATATTACATATACTATCCGTATAAGCGTCAATAGAATCGTTTTCAGTAATAAAGCTCATATAGTTATCAAACACATTTCTTACCGAATCAGATAATTCCTCAGAAATAGCAATATTTGGATTATATGATAAAACTTTTTGAATACTCACATTGATAGAATCCACAAATTCTCTTTGGAAAAGGCTTTCTCGAGTGAATAATTGAGGATTAGAATCATACATATCCAAAATAACAGCATTATGAATATATCCTACGCTATCTATGAAACTCGTTGGGTTGCCATTAATGTTAAAGACCAGATTGGCCAAGACTTCTTCTCTACTGATAGAATCTGGGTTAGTAGGTACGTATCCATTGGGTGCAGGAGCCAACATGATAGATGTCTCTCCCTTGGTTATTACGTAATACGCTACTGAGCCAAGTATGCCACCAACCGCTGCAGAATAATAATTATGAGTAATGTCAGACACAACCATTCCAATAAAACAATCTGCCTTTATTGTGTTTATTACTTTTTTGAAAAAATTCCAGAAACTGCCACGTGTAGACGGATTTGTATTTTGCGCTTCCATACGCGCTTTCTCCCCAAAATCTTCTACCTGCTTCTTTAAGTCATCGAATGCTTTTTTGTTAGGATTATCTATGGAGAGTTCATAGTTGTCAACTGTCGCCAAGGTGGCTATGTCGTCACATGAACATGATGCGAAGCAAAAAAGCATTAGTGCAAAACTCATGAAATAGAGATATTTTTTCATAATTGTTTGTGTTTTGAAAGATAATAATAATGTTTGAATAAAAAACTTTGTTATTAGTTCTCCTCTTCTACACTCGTGTAGACCACTCCGTTGTTGTCCATGATTTCAAGAAGGAAGCCTTCAGGCATGTGAGGGGTGATGAAGTTGAAGCCCTCTGTAACATTGAAGGGAATTGTTTCGCTTTGGAGCACTTCGCCGTCAAGAGTTTTGATGGAAATCTGAATCTCTGTGATGTCTTCTGCAGGGAGGACAGTGATGGTGTCGCGCTGGAAACCAACACCAATAAAAATCTCTGTATTACCACCAAATCCAGGAGGCTTGCCCGAGGAAGGTTTTACAATAAGATGATACTCTTTCCCTAAAGCGAGCGATGCTACTGCTAGCATTGCTGCAACGATAATTATTTTAGTCTTTTTCATTTTGATTTTGGTTTTTTGTTTGACATTTTGTGAATCGCGATTACTGGTTGCAAAGGTAAAGCGATAATGAAAAAGGCAATTAAATAATAATTCACAAACTGTTTATGCTATGCATTTGTGAACAGTTTGTGAATTATCAGCAATATAATAAAGCGAACGAAATCAGAAATTCAAAATGAAGTCATCGAATAGCTTGGGATTTCCTTTTTCAATGTGAAGAAGTTTTTCGTGCATTCTTCTTCGTTTCATGGTTATGGCGCCCCTACTTTGAAAGACCATCGTAGCTATGGCAGAAGGCGGAACCTCCAGTTTGATGAGGTAACAGACCTTCATTTCCACATCATCCAGATTAGCCAGAGCTAATAAGCGACCCGTAAAGTTATCATAGGCATTATCAATATCTGTTGCCAGGGTCTGCCACTCTTCATCTGTCAAATGGAACTTTTCTTTTCCGGCATTGAGTCTGATTCTATGATAGAGTGTAGAATTCTCCAACTTCTCTAACATAAACGTACGTCGGTTGATTGCCGATTTGATATTCTCATTTTCAGACATAAGCTCTTCTGCATCCAATTTCAGTCTCTTGGCAAGCAATGTGTCATTCACTTGCTGAGCTTTTTTTAGTTCTTCGCCTAATCTTATTATCTCCTTATCGTTTTCTTGAATCTTGGCTCTGCTCAGTTGGTGGCGACGTTCTTCTTCCTGCCGCAACAAACGTTCATGGGCTACTTCGGCTTCTTTTGTAGCTTTCTTGAGTTTCCATTGCTTCCAAGTAAAGAAAACTGCAAGGAGAACTATAACAATAGCAACGGCAATAATGACTAAGGCGATTTGTTCTTTCGCTTTCGATTCATCAAGTTGTGCCTGTATTGTGTTC
>JAFWOP010000009.1 GCA_017545365.1 Bacteroidales bacterium | reverse complement strand
TTCCCCAGCCGAAGAGGTCTATCCATTTGGGATAGGTTTCACTGATGTTTTCATTGTCTTGACCAACGGACAGATATTGCTCAGAGGCAAAGCGCCAGATGCCTGGCATATTGTCACCTAATGTTCCAGCGTGGGTGCCGATGGTGGTGTACTGGAGGTTGCCTTGCGAGAAGCGGACTTGGTGACCTTCGGCATCGATGGTGAAGAGTCCGGGCAGTGCGTCAGCGTTGGGGGAGAAGGTGAGGCCGTTGCTCATCGTGATGGTGGTTATCTTGCTGCGCTGGATGCTGATGCTTTGGGTGGCGTTGAGGGTTTTGGTGCAGATGCCGCCGTCGCTGCTGTAGATGCGGATGCGCATGCCTGTGTAGGTGTGGTCGGGCAGGAAGAGGTAGAAGTCCTTCTGGTTGCTGATGCTCTGTGGGGTGGAGCAGGTGAGCATGGTGGTCTTCGTGCCGTGGCCAGAATATGCTATTGTGGGGGCGCCACCATTGTATGTGACGTTGAAGTCGCCGGTTAGCTCTATGTCGCCAGTCACTTCGATGGCGGTGACGCTCACCCCATTCTTCTGTAACCGCAGACGCAGTATGCCGCAGAGGTTCTTGAAGTCCAGAGCCGTGCCGTTGCTTTCGGTGTACATCGGGAAGCCGGTCAGCGAGCCGTCAGTGGTTACCTGCACTACGGGCAGTTCAATGGTACCGTCATCGTTGGCTGCCGAGGCGGGGTAGACGGCGCGGTAGGGCGCGTCGCCCACATCACCGCTGACGAGGTTAAACGTGGTGCTGCCATCACGTATGGCGGCTTGGTAGATGCCGCTGCCCGCAGTGCCGAACACCTTGATTTGGTCGCCGCTGACCCACTGCATGGTACCGTTTGTGAGGGCTGTTTTGCCGTCCTGCTCTTGGCACTGTTCCATGGTGGCGGTGAAGGAGGTGGTTGTCGCGCTGTCCTTTTGGCAGGAAGTGGTTGTGAAGGCCAGCAAGACCAGTAGAGACAATGAGACTAAAAGAGTTCTTTTCATGTTTGTGATTGGTTCTTAAGTCGTGCCTACTCTATAATACAGTTTTCGGCTTCCCTGCCTGAGCCGGAAAGCCGTTATTCTCAATAATAAGGAAAAGGAAAAAGGCGTGAGTCTTTCGTTTAGGTCTTCCCTTATTTCTATCGGAGGTGCTGGTGATACCTTAGGAGTAAATAAGGTGCGAAACGATTCACGCCAACTGCGTGAACCCTCCGCGTCCCGTTCCCACTCCTTGAAAGTTACCAGCTTTTCCGATAGGAGAACAAGAGCGTCAAGCTCAGTTATTTATGTCTATTTTTGTCTTTACATAGTTGTTCGTTTTGTTGGTGCAAAGATACGACTTTTTTCTTATTTGGCAATATTTTGGGGTGTTTTTTTTCAATAAACGGGGTATTTCAATAGGTGTCCATGCTAATTTTGTTCTGTCGTACAGAACAAAATTAGCAAAATTTGTTCTGTAGTAAAGAATAAATTTCGTATATTTGCATTTTTAAAAATATAGTGAAAATGATAGATAAGGAGCTAATAAGAAGCATAATATCAGAAGGGTATGAATATATACCACAGGTTGACATCGTGCAGAGAAATGTGGTGATTGAACCAGCAGGTAACTATGTGTTCGTAGGAGTTAGACAAGCTGGCAAATCCTATTCATTGTATCAACAGATGCAACGGAAACTGGGAGAGGGTGTCCCGATTGAGAGTATGGTGTATATCAACTTCGATGATGAACGTCTGCATGGAATGCAGGCTGATCAACTCGACTTGATAATACAGGCCAATTACAGTGTTCGTGAGACCAAGCCCACATTCTTCTTTGATGAAATACAAAATGTAGACGGTTGGGAGAACTTTGCCCGCAGACTTGCCAATCAGAAGTACCAAGTATACATCACTGGCAGCAATGCCAAGATGTTGAGCTGTGATATTCAAACAGTGCTTGGTGGCAGATATATAGACGTACCAATATATCCGTATAGTTTTGCTGAATTCCTTTCGGCTAACAGCATCGAGCTTGGCTCACGTTGGATGTACGGACAGAAACGCAGTGAAGTGGAGCGTTTTTTCAATGAGTATTTTCAATGGGGCGGTTTTCCAGAGTTGACGCGATTTAAGGAGAAGCGTGTTTGGCTGAATGGGCTATACAACCGTATCTTTTTTAACGATTTGGTTGTACGGAACAAGATAAAGAACGAAGAGGCCTTGAGACTTGCATTGAGGAAATTGGCTGAGAGTGTGCGCCAGCCAGTGTCATATACAAGGCTATGCAATATGATTAAAGCCGTCGGTGTGACATGCGGCACGGCTACGGTTATCGAGTACGTCAGTCATTTCAGGGATGCCTGTCTCATTTTTCCGATACAGAATTTTGCATCCCGCTTTGTGGAGCGAGAAACAACCAAGAAGTTCTATTTCGTCGACAATGGATTGCTCAATCTCTTTCTGCTCGAGAACCAGTCTGCTCTGCTTGAAAACATCTGTGCAATAGAAATGCGAAAACGGTATGGGGACAACCTATATTACTATTTGCACAATATTGAGGTGGATTTTTATGTACCCGAAGAGGCTTTGGCTGTCCAAGCATCCTACCGACTTTCGGACAAATCCACAATTAAGCGGGAAGTGGATGCATTGGTGAAACTCCATAAGGCATATCCACTGAAAAAGGCAGTTATCGTGGCTAGGGACGAAGAAACAACTATCACTGAAGGAGGTTTGTCCATAGAAGTGGTTCCCGTGTGGAAATGGCTTTTAACACCAAAGAGTAACTAATTCCCATCCTCACCACTTCAGCCGCATCTGTATGCGCCATTGCTGGCGGTGGCTGGAGTCTATCAATTCGTAGCCGGAGCCGAAGGTGTCGCGGTCGGTGTAGGCGGTGATGCCATATTTGATGCCGATGTTCCAGTGGGGGGTGATGTCGTAGCGTGCCACGAGGTAGCAGCGGTAGCCCTCGTTCTGGTACGTCATGCTGTTGTATTGGTAGATGAAATCGCTTTCCACGGTGTAGAGCCGCGCCTCGTAGTCGTCCACATCGAACCACGCCACCCGCGCTGCAATGGTCAGCGGGATGTGCTGTGGATGGTACTGTATGTCTTGATAAAGCAGTAGGCCTTTGTCCGCCTCTGTCGCGTCGCCGTGGTAGTGGGCATAGCCGATGCGGGTCACCAGTCGCCAGTCGCCTGTGCTGTATTCTATGTCGCCTTGCACCTGATGGCGGTAGGTCTGTTCCAGCAGGTAATGCCCGTCCACCTGCGTTGAGGGAGTGATATTCCTGCCCTTCTCCTTGTAGCGATAGCGCACATTTACCGACAGTCCTCTGACGGTTTTCACAGGCCGTGAGAGCGTCAAGCGGTACTCCTGCCCGTGGCTGGAGCCATAGACAAGGTATTTCATATGGGGGAAATAGAAGAAGTCGGCCATGCACGATGCCGTTATTCCCAACGGCAGTCTTCCTTGGTAGTGGCAGCCGATACCCATCTCGTTCTGCGGTGTGCTGTTTTGTCCAAGGGCTATGGCATGCAGGTTGTGGTAAGTAGGGGAGTAGTAGCGCATCAGCATGCTGGCGCGGTGGTTGTTGTTAAAGATAAACTCTCCACCTACGACGGCCGTAGGGCTGATGTTGGGCACCGTGCTGTCGAATGCGTGGTTGTAGCATATCGCTGCCTCGCCAAATAGTAGTAGCCGACGATGGCGGTAAGTGGCATCGATGCCCACATTGATATTCTGATTTCCACGGAAGACGTTGTCGTTGTAGACGTATGTGGCAGGTTCGATGACCTTCTTCAAAAATGTCGCTGCCCCAGTCAGCCCTATCCGTAGGTTGCTGTTGTGGTATTCCAAATGCCCCCCGACAAGGTGTTCGCCTAGCTGGTTCCGCTTCTTTATCTCAGTCTCTGTGCGATGGTAGCCCGAGTTGTAGAGGCTCTGCACCGTGACCTCCTTTTCTTTTCGTGGCAGAGTTGCGTCGCGGTTCACATACGAATATGCCAGCGACAGGCTCCAATGCTGCGACAAGGCAATTGTGGTCGCTATTCCATGCAGATAGCCATACTCCGTGAATGCACCGCTGGGTCTGATGCCCTGTGTGTTGCGGCAGATGCTTGTCTCCCATGCTGCCCTAGGGCCGAACCCCGACCACAGCGTCAGCCCCTGGCCGAATTGGGCGTGGTATTGCCCTATCACCAGCCGTTTCAAATAAGGATGCTGGCCGCTCCCCGCATACCGCCCGACATCGTTCACCATCAAGCTGTAGCCGTAGAAGTCGAACCCCTGTCGTTGGCTTCCGGCAAAGAATGCTTCGCCAGGGTCTTTGTCGCCCGAAAGCTGTAGCTGAATGCGGTCTTTGTACTTGAAATAGTACCGCCACATCAGCCGCAGGTTGTCGCCCTCGTAGATGCTGTCGCTGTAGCCGCGAGCCTGCTCCACAGTGCCTCCCACGCCCAGCACTAGATTGCTGTTTCCATGCTGTAGCACCTCCTTGAGGGTGAGTTTCTCCTTTTTCTCCATAGGCTTGGCAACGACCAAAGGCCGCAGCATCTCCACCAGGTTACTGTCGAACCCATTGATGGAATACAGCTCCTCCACGCTTAGCAATTCGCCATAGAGTGCCACGTAAGTCTTCAGCCGCTTGCGCAGGATGTCGCTGACGAAAGGGATGTCTTGCAGCAGGTTCGCCGTGTCGTTGAGGTTGGCAGGTGTGTCGCGACAGGTTTCATACAGTTCCAAGAGCTCCTCCACCGTCTCGTCTTCCCCTTCCTCTGAGAGGAGTTCGATATAGCTCCTCCAGGCATAGGGCATCACCTCCTGAGCGTGCAACACCAAGGGTAGCAGCAGTAGCGCAGTGAGGAATATGGCGACATGCTTGCTCATGGAATTCTGACAATGAGAGGCAGGTGGTCGCTGTAGCCCCCAAGATATCGCATTGCGGTATAGGTTCGGAAAGGTTTCTTGCCCATATAGCGGCTGTCGTCCGTCAGCATAAATTGGGGTGCAAACACTTCCACGGGCAGTTCGCGGTTGGCTATCATCTGGTCGATACACGACCAGGTGTCTTTGTATTTGTAGCTTCCCTCGCCTTTGGGTATCTGACACATCAGGTTATAGAGCCCTTTGGCGTTGCGGCATGTGCCGTGAAAGCCCAGCCCTTGGCTGATGGCGTCCTCCTCAGGAGCGGCGTTGAAGTCGCCCATGGCCAGCACTAGTGCCGTGGGGTATGCCTGCTGGATGCTGTCCATCATACCCAGCAGGAGGTGGGCAATCTCCATCCGGTGTTGCTCCGCCACAGCTCCGTTTCGTTTCGACGGCCAGTGGTTCACAACCAGATAGCAGCTGTCGCCGCCTTTCAGCACACCGCCCACCAGCAAGATATCGCGCGTGAAGAATGCCTTAGTGCTATCCGATACTTCGATTCTTCGCGATTCGAATACATGGAACAACGCTTTGCGGTACAAAAGGGCGCAGTCAATACCCCGCTGGTCGGGCGACTCGTAGTGTACGAATTCATAGCCATATCTCCTCAATGGGGTGCTAAGGCACAAGTCGCGCAGCACGCGGTCGTTCTCCACCTCTGCAAGCCCCACCACTGCGGGGTATTGCATGGCGGCTATCATCTTGTATATCTTGTTGCGCTTGTCCGTATAACGCCTGGCTGTCCAGTGATTCTCGCCCATGGGGGTAAACGCCAGGTCGTCTTTCAGTGTGTCGTGCTGTGTGTCGAAGAGGTTTTCCACATTCCAGAATGCCATCGTCCACCGCCCTTCATCCTGTGCACAAACATCGGTTGTGTACAAGAAAAGTCCAAGAATGGTGGCTATGAGCAATCGTTTCATTTCTGCATATAGTTGCGTATCCGTTCGGCCATCTCCATGGCTTCCTTTGGGTCATTTCCCATAAGGGCATGGATGAATTCGTGTCCGGGAAGGTTGGTGCGCACTATCACCTGATAGTTTCCTCTGCCCCATGGAATATTGTCGGCATTGTTCCATGTGACGTTTACGATGCTGTCGAATGGCACACGGACTCCCGCCATCACCAGAAACCCGTCATAGATGAGCAAAGGCACTTCGGCAGTCCACAACGACTCCACAGGCTCGCCATATTGTGTTGTTATCTTCTGCCAGTAATCCTCCCGTCGCTCATCCAAGGACTGCTGCACCTGCGGTTCGATACGATGCTTATTCCATATCATCAGTATGAAGGGTAGGAGGGTAAGCAGTATTATCCCTATCGCTTCAAATGCTGTCATCTTGGGTTCCTGATGTTAAGAATACCCCGCACCAAGTTGTTATCTTGATGCGGGCATTGGTATAGACAATCGGCTATGCCAGATTCATCGATTTTTTGATTTCCTCTATCTTAGCGTCAAGCGAGGCATTGGTCTTGTCGAAGTCCTCTTTGCTCTCCAAGGTGCCCTTCACGCCGAAATAGAACTTAATCTTAGGCTCTGTGCCGCTGGGTCGCACGGTCACCTTATTGCCTTTCTCGGTAAAGAACTGTAGCACGTTGCTGGCAGGCAGGTTGATGGTCTCCTTCTTGCCGGTGGTGAGGTCGGTGCTTTCGTGCAGCTTGTAGTCCTTGAGGCATACCACCCGCTCGCCGTCGATTTCCTTGGGCGGGTTCTCGCGGTAGTCCTTCATCATCTGCTGAATCTCCTCGGCTCCGCTCTTGCCCTTGCGCACCACGCTCACCAGGCCTTCTTTGTAGAAGCCGTATTCGGTGTAGATGTCCACCAGCACGTCGTAGAAGGTCTTGCCCTGCTCGGCGGCCCAAGCGGCTATCTCGGCTATCATGGAGCAGGCAGCCACGGCATCCTTGTCGCGCACAAAGTCGCCAATCATATAGCCATAGCTCTCTTCACCACCGCCGATGAACACCTCCTTGCCTTCCAGCTCGCGTATCTTGTCGCCAATAAACTTGAAGCCCGTCAGCACGTCGTACACCTTCACGCCCACCTTCTTGGCAATGTCGGCGGGAAGCTCGCTGGTGACGATGGTCTTGACAATAAACTCCTTGCCGGTCAGGCGGTTGGTTTCTTTCCATTCCTTGAGTAGATAGTAAATCAGCACCGACATGGTTTGGTTGCCGTTGAGCAACATCCACTCGCCGTCGGGGCGTTTCACTGCCACACCCACGCGGTCGGCGTCGGGGTCGCTGGCAAAGACGATGTCGGCATCAATATTCTTGGCCAAATCCACGGCCATCTTCATGGCAGCCTTCTCCTCGGGGTTGGGGCTGGGGGTGGTGGGGAAGTTGCCGTCGGGTGTGGCCTGTTCCTTTACCACATTCACGTTGGTGAAGCCCAGTTTCTCCAGCATGCGCGGAATCAGCGTGATGCCCGTGCCGTGCAGGGGGGTGTAGACAATCTTCAGGTCGTGGTGCTTCTTTATCAGTTCAGGATGCAGCGAGTTCTGCTCCACGCGGTTCAGATATACGCTGTCGACATTCTCGCCGATAATCTCGATGTTGCTTTCGCCGCCGGTCATCTTCACATCCTCCAGTTTCTGAATCTTCAGCACCTCGTCAATCACGTTGGTGTCGTGCGGGGCCACCAGCTGGCAGCCGTCATCCCAGTAGGCCTTGTAGCCGTTATATTCCTTGGGGTTGTGGCTGGCAGTCACCATCACGCCCGTCTGGCAGCCAAAGTGACGCACGGCAAACGACAACTCCGGGGTGGGGCGCATGCCGTCAAAGAGGTAGACATGGAATCCGTTTGCAGCAAGCACATGGGCAGTAATCTCAGCAAACTCACGGCTATGGTTGCGGCTGTCGTGGCTCACGGCTGCCTTGATGGGGTTGGCCGTGGGGAAACACTTCTTCACATAATTTGCCAAACCCTGGGTGGCCATAGCCACCGTGTACTTGTTCATGCGGTTGGTGCCCACGCCCATAATGCCGCGCAGACCACCCGTGCCGAATTCCAAGTTGCGGTAGAAACTCTCGTTCAGCTCAGCCGGGTTGTTCTCCATCATGTTGCGGATAGCCTGTTTGGTTTCCTCGTCATACGACCCATTGAGCCATGTGGCCACATTGGTTTTTGCAGAGGCATCGATGTTCAGATTCTCGATATTTGTCATAGTCGGATTCCTTTCTTTTAAGAGTTAAAAAATGCAAATATTTCAAACTGCAAAGATACATAATATTTTTGAATTAGCAGAATTATTTGTCGATTGGAAGCAGGATTCTCCGGCAAACAGGTGTTTGGAAGACAAGAAAGGTGGCATTTTTGCAGCGTTCTGCATAGCCTCTTTCAGTCACTCTTTCGCTCGCCGAAGGTGAAGGAAGCGTCTAGTGGACGGTTCCGATAGCGTAGCAGAGAAGTGAACGTCCCGCCATTCACATGCTGCATTAAGCAGCATGAAGCCGATACGAATACGGCGCAAAATATCGGTTCATCCGCTAAAGGATAGGTGATGTTACTTCGTGACGTTGTTTGGCTCGGCATAGCGAGCAAGCTCTCTCTGCTCTCACCTTATACAACGTTGAGGACTTTTTCATCCCGTTTTGTTCACGCCTTGCCTCCACCCTAGGAGCGATGACAGCGCGAGGGCAAAAGCGAAGGTAGAACGAAGGCACGACGAAGGCACGACGAAGGCAGGGCGTCTACACGTTTGATATAATGATACCGAAAAATCCAAAAATAAGGGTGCCACTTTTGAGAAAAAAAGTGGCAATAAGTGGCACCCGATGACAATAACAATAACAATAACAATAGATATGAGACCACTGTTCACACTCAGTTCACAGTTTGCAAGGCAAACACAATGACTGTCAGTTATATACTTTTCTGCATGACATATATCCGAATAATCGTTGCAAGATTTTACATTTTACATTTTACATGCAATGTGTTTTGGCTTTTGAACCTCAAATAATAGTAAATAGTTAATAATTAAATTATTACTATTATTTGTACCTTTCCTATACAAAAACATACCGATGTAAATTTGTAAAATGTAAAATTGGTTCGCTATATGTTGAGACAAAACACACTCAAGTCAGTCTATATCAATCTAAAACGTTTTTTTACCGATGAAAACGTGAAAGAAGTCACACGGCGCCTATTGCGCCCAAACAAACATAATATATTAATAACAAGCACACTGCAGAGATGTCGCAAAAGTCTCATGTCACATGCAATGTGTTTTTTATGTTATATGGTCTATAATATAATAATTAATTATTAATCAATTTATTATTATATATTATAACTCTGCCAATAACCAAAAGCATACGCATGTGACTTGTGACATGTGACTTTCACCGATTGTATTGCAAAAAACCGAAATATATTTGGCTGTATCGGAAAAATGTTGTATTTTTGCAAATTGAAATAGTATAACAGAAAGAGCCATGATACGGGGTAGAACATATTACAATGGGTCAGGGGATGCGGCCTTGCAGGGCGTGTTTCTAAATGTGTCTGCCGATGACTGATGACTACAACGCAATAGAATAGAGACCATGGATAGGAAAACGCTGGAATTTGTCACATACTGCATTGCCAAGTTGTCCGCAGCACTCAAGCTGCCGCAACAAGAGGTCTATCGACGATTGAAAAGTTCGGGTATTCTATATGGGTATATCGTCCCCTCCTATGATGTGCTACACACCTTTAGCTCCCGCTATCTGATGGAGGACTTGACTGAGTATATGAAAGCGAAAGGAGTATTGGATAGTTCCTATACGGTTAACATGATAAAGTGATTTACACTGTCCCAGTGACAAGTACCTAGCAGAAGAAATTTGGAGAGAGTATAATGAAACAGAACAACTATGAGCAAGTATGAGATACCATTCCTTACAGCTGCGGTGCATGCTTTTGGGGAACGCTTCGCGATGACGCGACAGGCGGCGTTCAATTATTTGCACGAGCATAAGGGGTTGGCGTTCCTGATAGAGTTCTACGATGTGGAACACTTGCAGTCGATGGAAGAGACCATCGACGACTTGATTGTTTATTGTCAAAAGAATGGAGGTACGCTCGCATGAAACTATATCACGGCACAAATATCGATATTGAAACGATTAATTTTAGCCAAGGATTACGATACAAAGACTTTGGCAAAGGTTTCTATGCAACCCCTGACAGAGTTACTGCCGTTCGTATGGCACAAAAACGTGCAAGGCTTTTCGGTGGAACAGCTACACTTATCACCTACGAATTAGATGAGTTAGCATTTCGCTCTGATTTGAAGATTAAACGATTTCCAGAGAAAGCTTCGGTAGAATGGTTCTTATTTGTTGATGCAAACCGCGACCGAAAAAACTCCGCACCTGTACACAAATACGATATTGTGAT
This sequence comes from Bacteroidales bacterium, assembly GCA_017545365.1. Next base: position 6,916 of record JAFWOP010000009.1, on the reverse strand, counting down.
TGGACCCATAGCCAACGACGGTGTTGTGCTGCAGTTGACCAATTATCATGAAGGCATATATTCCCCAGAACAAGCTGCCCAGTTGTTGCAAGACAAATATCTTGACCAGCAGTATTATTTTGGGACGGAGAAAGCCCTCGTTTACCTTCATAAGATTAATGCCGAAACAGTATGAACCAGCCTAACCACCATCAGATAGCGACGTATTTGACCAACTATGTCTTGAGCGAGCTGGTGAAATATGTAATGGAGGACACCGGTTGCGGCATCGAGCAGGCAATGGAGAAAGTCTATACGTCCCCGCTGATGGAAGCCCTGCAAGATGAAGAAAACGAATTATACGTACAGAGCCCGGCATATTTGTATGAAATGATGAATGGACAATTGCAAAGCGTATGAAACTAATTGGTTTCAAGCAAAATGAAAATAAGTAGTTTATAGTTCTAAATATAGTTCGTATCTTTGCAGAGTGTAATAATTGTGTCCGAAGCACATATTTCTTTAGATTGTGACATATGGAAAATCATATTGAAATATCAAGGAAGCATATAATAGTGGCTTTTTTGGCTACCCTTATGATGTATATTTGATTTAATGTAGATGCTATATTATGAAGATTATTCCATTAAAGGCAGCACATGGCGACGCGCTGATAGTTGAGGCAGAATATGAAGAAAAAGTCTTTAGGATAGTAATTGATGGAGGTCCCGAAGAAACTGCTGATACTATTTCAGAATACTTATTAAACCTAAAACATATTGATTTGTTGGTCTTGACTCATTTCGATGCAGACCATATTACAGGTGTGTTAGAATTCTTTGAGCATTTCACTGAAGCCCAATGCGTAGTTGATTATGTATGGGCAAATTGTGCAAATATCGTAGATTTCGACACAGATGAGAATGTGGCTGCATATAAGGATGCTTATGTACTATCAAAACACCTTGAAAAATTGAAAAAACAAGGAGTGATTAGAGAATGGAGCGACAATGTAATAACAGAAAAGGAACCAGTAATAATCGGTCCTTTTCAAATTGATATACTATCACCTACAAGAGAAATACAAAACGAACTACTAAAACAATACCGAGAGTATATTGATCAAGATTGTCTGGAAGATGACCCCGACATAGATGAGGAAGTTTCGTTTGGAAGGGTACTGCAAGATGCCACCAAAGATCTTACAAAACTTACTACAGAATTTCGTTATTTAGGAACAAATTTCATGAATAAATCATCCATTGCAATAAGAATTGAGGCAGAAGGGAAATCCGTTCTACTGCTAGGTGATGCTGAGTCAAAAATCATTACAGATTCTTTAGAAAGGCTAGGTGCAACAAGAGAAGACCCCATGCCAATAAATCTAATCAAGGTTTCTCACCATGGAAGTAAAGCTAACATCAGTCGTCGGCTATTTGAATTAATAAAATGCTCCAAATACCTGATTACAACAAATGGTGGTAAAGGAGGAGCATACCACCCAGATAGGCAAACAATTGCTTGTATTGATGCGTGGTCAAGGAAAGATGATACACCAATAACCCTTTATTTCAACTATCCGCTTGAGACCATCATGAAGAGGAATGTCGGATTACTAAAAGAAACCGAAAAAGAAAGATTCACCATAATAGAAGACGTAAATTCCATAGCATTATGATTGAACAATTGGAGTTTTTCTCAGCAAAGACATTGTATCAAACTGAAACTATGAACTGTCCGAAACAAGGGACAGGAACCATCATTGCCAGTCAGGGAAAATATTACCTTGTCACCGCTTTGCATTGTATGAAAGAGACCGATGAAACAGGTAAGGAAATCGGATCACCTAACTGGAGAAATATAAGTGCCACTATATACCTGAAAAATGATGAAGTTACACTTGAGTTCAAACAGCTTGTGGACATTGACAACGATTATGACTGGGTAATTTTAGAAATAAAGAGACCCAATGTGAAGTTCGATTACGAACATTGTTTAGCCCTCTCTTCTGATTACAAAATGGATGAGGTCTTTGGTTCATATGGTTTTCCTCACAATATCGATGATGGCCTTTATCTTGAGTTTTCTCCTACCAATGAACGAGGGAATAATTGGCGATTGAGAGAAATGGTTTGTGGCGGGTCCACTAAGTCAATAACTGTGGAAAAGGGATGTTCTGGTATGGGCTTGTTCCACATGGTAAATGGCCAATTTCATTGTCTTGGCATCATAAATAAGTCTGTTCCTGGTGGGGATTTCAACACAATGAAACTGATACAAATCAGAACCATGGCTAAGTATTTCCCCGATATTTATCAATCAACCCAAATATGTCCTAACAAACCTTCTGATGAAGATATTGAGAAAACGATTGATAAGGAAACAAAAGCCGCGTTTACTGAAGCAAGCGACCAAGAATTGGCTGAACAGTTCCTGTCGTTTATGGAGTTGGTTCAATATGCAGATGCATACAGAGCAATCAAACAGCTTTGGGAACGCCATCCTCAGGATGAATGGACAACATTAAACTATATCAAAACTACATCTCTAGTATTTCCGCAGGAACTTGCCGCTTTGCAAGAGATAGGTCTTGCATTACATTATTCCACACCACAGGGGGTAGTATTCGTCGCAAGAGCATTTGCAAATAATGGCTTTGCCCAGACAGCAGTTGAAATTTGGTACATTAACGCACTCCGTTTCAATGACAACGAGCTAGATACCCTTTTCTATGTGGAGATGCTGGACTCTCCAATGAAATCCATTGTATACAAGGAATATGAGGTGGTGACAGAAGGAAAGTGTGTCTTGTATGATGATGGTCATGAGCATAGGCATTGCCTGATAGCAAACGACAAAACATTGATGGCACAAACAATGATAGGGAAGAATAAGAACGAAGAATTTTCCCTAAACATAGCCGGTGAAGACAGGACTGTTAGAATTTTAGCCATATTTGATAAATATTATATTCTTATTCATCGTGCATTAACAGATGTAATGGAGCAAGGTGGTAACCGTATTATGCGACCCATAAAGATGACTCCAACAATGACTTCAGAGGATTTCTTTAAAAACCTCTTTGAGGCAATGGGTATAGATACAACAACAAATGTGGATGTTCAGCTTCAGAACAATTACTACGCTAAACCTTCATTTCTATTGAACTGTAGTACGGATGATCTGTTGTGGCGTTACTACAGGTTCCTATTCACTGACTTCAAGTTGTGCACTTGGCCTGAAGACCTTAAAGATCCAGAAAGATTTAAGCATGTAACACCTCAAACTTGCTTTGTATTGGATTTGTCATCATTACTTGTTTTATTTGAAAAAACGCTTAATGAGAATTATACACCATCTCGAAGGTTAATAGTGTCCAACTATCTTTATGAATATATTAAAGATTATAAAAACCACACTGGATTGCAAAGCAGCTATGACATGCATAAGGTGCTAGAGGCAGGGAAAATACATCGCTTCAGTGACATTGCCTCTACAGATGTGAAGTTGAGATATGATACTTTAATGAAATGGCTAGATGACTATTGTGAGCGATTATCAAGTCCAAAGGTATTAGAGTGTGCGAAAAATCCGAACGAAACAAATACTACACTACTATTCAAACATACTATGACCTTACTTTTAGAGGATCCCTCCCGTGCACTACTTACTGAAGATTGGTATTATTTGAAGTTACTAAATATGAAATTATTCTTATTTAATTGTGATGAATTTCTTGACCTATAGAGAGTATTTTATCTGGCACTGCAGGGAGAAACAATAATGAAAACATATTAATTGAAACCACCTATTATGGCTTCTATTACTACTAGCACAATTATTTCAGACATTACAATGCCTATACGCATTAGTTTTTCTTGCCAATCATAAATTATTCTGTATCTTTGCAAGCGAAATAACAACTAAAAACACAACATATCGAAAGAAGAAAAAAGAAGATAAATAACATATTATAAAGCGTTTTCGCTTATCAAGCTACTCCGAAATCGCCAAATTTCAAAGTACTGTAGAAGAAAGCAGAAATGCTTGCGGGTATCCGTGAGCTTTCTCGTTTACAGTACAGGCTTTGGCGAGCCTCGGAGTAGGACAGAAAGATTCACGGATTTTTTATGTCTGTACAATACGAAAATACTAAACTTAACAATAATACACAAATCCTGCCTATGGAAAAGAAATACAAACTCAATTACGACCCGCCTAAGGTTACAATGGTGTCCTTTGTGGTGGAAGAGGGATTGCAGATGTCGGTTCGAACATCTGGTTTTGAGCTGCCCCTCTTTGATAGTGACACATGGGATGGACCAACATCAAATACAGAAGCCAACCGTTTCGGAGATGCCGGATGGAACAGCGGTTCCTCTCAGGGTACCGATGTCTTCGGCACAGGTTCATGGAATTAAACATTAATCAAATCATCAAACATTGAAAACTCATACTATGAAGAAACAACATATCATTTTCTCGTTCTTTGCAGCCTTGTTGGCCCTCAGTGCCGTCAGCTGCAAAAAGGACCAGGATGTCGTCACCCTCAATGCGGTTATCCAGAAAGTCAGCAACGACTCAAAGGTCTATATCAACGACCATACGCCCTATTGGCATAATGGTGACCAGATAAGGATTAACGATGCCGATTACACATTACAGACGGCAATGGAGAATTCCGCACAGATACCTAATGTGGCAAACAGTACTTCGGGCTACCGCGCCATCTTCCCTGCCGGTATTCTCACCAATAGCAATGACAATATCAACAGCAGTAGCTCTGTGGCTGTTACCCTGCCTGCAACACAGGTGTTTGAAATGGTGGGCATCCATCAGCGGGTGGATGTCCCCATGGGTGCCTTTATAAATAATGGCAGCACCCTACAGTTTCACAACCTTTGCTCTGTGGTGAGGGTGTATGTCAGCAACGCCATCAACGCCCAGTTACCTATTACAAGCATTACCATCACTGCCGAAAGTGCCTCTCTCAGCGGTATGGGTACTGCCACCATCACTGGCGAGAGCACAGATGCTATTGTCATTCCTTCTTCGTCAGGTTCACAATCGGTTAGCCTTTGCAAGACAGACAACACCCCGATGAAAACTGTCGAGCCTTTGGCAACAGAATACTTTGATCTGATAGTGCCCGAATTCTCCACTCGAAACGACGTAACCGTTACTGTCACGACTCCCACGGGTTATAAGTCTATTCCCATCGAAAATGCCACTTTGGCTCACAACACTATAACCACCGTAACTGTCAATGTGGATGAATTGTCCCAAACCACTGCCGAACTTATTATTGGTCCATGGTTTGGTGATGCTATTCCTCAAAATGCCACAGCTGTACGTTTTGAATATAACAACGTCTCTATTACATCGGGCACAATTCTATCTACAGCCTCATCCGCCTATCCGATTTATGGCAATATGGAGGGTACCACATGGGTGGTCTCTACACCTGCTAATAGAATTAATGCCAATTCAAATAGTAATGCTATGTTTAGCTGTGATTACAATTCAAGCACCGATACCTATTTACCAGCACTCACTAGTATTGATTTTGGAGAATATTTCAACACTTCCAATGTCACGAATATGGGATTTATGTTCTATCATTGCCATAGCCTAACCAGCATCGACCTCTCCAACTTCAACACTTCCAATGTCACGAATATGCAAGAGATGTTTGGGTATTGCAGTAGCCTGACCAGCCTCAATCTCTCCAATTTCAATACTTACAATGTTACAAATATGGATGGGATGTTTGATAGATGCAGCAGCCTGACTAGCCTCAATCTCTCCAGCTTTAACACAGAAAATGTCTCGGATATGGATATGATGTTCTGTGTTTGCAGCAGCTTAACTGGTCTCAATCTCTCTAGTTTTAACACTTCCAATGTCACGGATATGCTAGCAATGTTTGGTGGATGCAGCAGCCTGACCAGCCTTAATCTTTCCAACTTCAACACTTCCAATGTGACGAATATTTATATGATGTTCCATGATTGCAACAGCCTAACTAGTCTCAATCTCTCCAGTTTCAACACTTCAAATGTCACAAATATGGGTTTAATGTTCAATAATTGCAGCAGTCTAACCAGCCTTAATATCTCCAACTTCAACACTGCCAATGTTACGAATATGTATGGAATGTTCTATGACTGCAACAGCCTAACCAGCCTCAATCTCTCTAACTTCAACACTTCCAATGTTACGAATATGTCATATATGTTCCGTGATTGTAGCAGTCTGACCAGTCTCAATATTTCTAATTTCAACACTTCAAATGTCACGGATATGCCTGCAATGTTCGCTGGCTGTAGCAACCTAACTAGCATCGATCTTTACAACTTCAACACGGCCAATGTGAACGATATGCGGTGGATGTTCAAAGATTGTAACAGACTAGCAAGTCTCAATCTTTATAACTTTGATATGAGTGGCCTTACAAGTCATACATCGGGAAGTACAACTTACTCTGGAAAATACCAGATGTGCTCAAATCTCGCATCTATATCTGGTGCCTGCGCCATTACCTGCCCCACTGATGTACAAACTGAATTGCAAAGTGGCACAGCCCTCGTAAATAGCCGTATTACATGGTACACGCACTAAACTGAAAACGACTAAATCTCGAAATGCCACTTCGGCTATTCGCTGAAAACCCGAAGTGGCACTTCCTTTTTCTGCATATCCATTGAGGTCATATCAGGCATAATCCGCCCGACGGGTAAGCTGACCTCGCCGAGAGACCGAAGAAGGATCGAAGAGCCATCACACTCTCTTTAGGTTGTGTTTTCCTGAAATCGCTTGACAGATTTTTGCTGGTTAAACTGATTAGCTTGTCAAATTATCTGGTGCCGTACTGAATCGCTTGACAGGGGTGGTGACAATGGATAATGCAGAGCCATCCCTGACTGTTTGGCAAAGT
>JAFWOP010000008.1 GCA_017545365.1 Bacteroidales bacterium | reverse complement strand
CTTTCCCATTGTCGCGTCCCTCCGGGACGCTGAGTAGTAGGGTTTTCGTTGACCCCACACTGCGTTCCTTGTGTGGGGTTATTGAAATTCAGCATCTTCGATGCTGTTAAAAAATCAGTCTTTTATCAAACTAGAGCCATTTGTTTTTGAGAGCGCGTACCTTCGGCTCGCTAAGATGTTTTTGCTTGATATACCCCACACTATGGGTGCGGGGTTATTGCGAGTTTGCCCCTTTGGGGCAATTTATAGAAGTCTCCTTAAATGAATGTTAATATCAAAGCGTTTGCCCTGCATAAGAGCGATTTTTTTTTCATTAGTAGAAAAAAAGGTGTAATTTTGTGGTGTCGTTATTGGGCAGTTTGAGTGATTGAAAAGGGCTGTAAGAGATTGTGTAATAGGACAAAACATTTTATCATAATTAACTCTAGTATTAACTAAAACGTATTTGTTATGCAAAAACATCTACAAAAGTTGCTACTCCTTTTGGCATTTTTATTGCCATGGGTGGCAAATGCTCAGACGCTGACAGTGGCCAATGGGACGGCGACCAACACCTATGTCCCGATTTATGGCTACTATTGCGATGAGGACCAGCACAACCAGATGGTGTATCCGTCGAGTATGCTGACCGATTTGAGCGGCAGCTTCATCACCTCGCTGACGTTCTATCAGTCGCAGGCTGCCAGCTCGGGATGGGGTACTACGGTGACCATCAAGTTGAAGGAAATCACCGACTCCACGCTCAGCGACCTGGTGTCCAATGCCGGTGCCACCACAGTGTGGACAGGCACGGTGAACGGCACGACGGCCACACAGGTGTTCAACCTCACTACCCCCTATTTCTATCAGGGAGGCAACCTGCTGGTGGACATCACCACCACCGCGTCCACCTACAGCGAGAACTACTGGTACGGCATCAGCCGCAGCAACGGTTCGGTGTGGGTCTACGGCTACTCCCCGCTGAATGAGATTTATGACGGGGATGACGGTGCTGTGGAATCCTTCCTTCCCAAGGTGACCTTTGGCTATACTACAGGGGCGGTATGCATGCCCCCCTCGCAGTTTGCAGCTACCGTCTCCGGCGACACAGTGTCGTTCACATGGAACGATACGACCAACACCTTCTGGCAGTTGGTGTGGGGCCCGATGGGCTTCAATCCTGACACGGTGGTAACCAATCTTGCCACCACTTACTTCCCTAGTTATGAACTGACCGATATGTCCGACGGCTCTTACGAGGCATACGTTCAGACTATCTGCACCGACGACAGCAGCTTCTGGGTTGGACCTCTCAACTTCAATATAGGCATTGTAGTCATGAACATGGCTACCAGTGGCAGCGACACGTTGCGCACCTGCAATGCCACCATCTATGACGACGGCGGCCCCACAGGGACTTACAGCGGAAACATCAGCGGTTCGATACTTGTGGTTTATCCGTCCGACAACCTTCACGCACTTTCGATAAGTGGTAGCTCTTATACCGAGAGCACATACGATTATCTCCGCATCTATGAGGGTGTGGGCACTAGTGGTGAGACGCTCTTCGACGACTATGGCGTTTCGTCACTTCAGAACTTCGGCCCCTTCCTCTCCGCCTTGCCTATCACCATCTATTTCCACTCCGACGGCTCGGTCTACTATGATGGTTTCGAAATCAATATCTCTTGTGTGGACCTGCCCAACTGTATCATTCCCGAGACTTTCGAGGTGAGCAGTGTGCAGCCTAATTCGGTCGACTTCCATTGGTTCGACACCATCGCTTCCAACTGGACCATTGCCTATGGTCCGGCCGGTTTCACGCTGGGTGACACAAGCACACACTATGAGAACTTTGTCGATACGATGGGTACGATGGGTACCATTACGGGCCTGACAGCCAATACGCCATACGACTTCTACCTGATGGCAGTATGTGGTGCCGACACCTCGTGGACACGTATGCTCTCGGTCCGCACCGCTTGCGACTTTATCAACAGCCTGCCCTATCAGAACGGCTTTGAGAGCGATCCCTACTATAGCTCAGTTCCCTATGCCCAGGCGTTCCCCTATTGTTGGACTCGTATCAACGATGCCAGCGGCACGTATAACTACTATCCTTATATCACCACGGCCAGCTCTTATGTGCACAGCGGCAGCAAGGGTATGTACTGGTATCTTTCGACCTCCAGCACCTACGCCAACAATGAGTATGCTGTGCTGCCTGGCATCGACACAACGGTGTACACCATGAGTGACCTAACCCTGTCGTTCTATGCCAAGACCACCAGCACCAGCTATCACCCTGCCCCCATTGTGGGTGTGATGACCAACCCCACTGATGCCAGCACCTTCACTCCGGTATACACCTTCTCCAGCACCGCAATTACGACCACCTGGACGATGTATACGATTTCGTTTGATGAGTTCGAGGGCTATGGCAATTATATTGCCATCAAATGCCCACGGCCCTCGTCGACTGCTTATATGGCTATTGACGATATCTATCTGACCGATGAATGGTGCGATGCGCCTACCAATGTGGCGGTCAACCCCGGCACCGATGAGGTGACTGTGAGTTGGGACTACGAGGAGGGTGCCAGCTACACTGTCATTCTGGGTACCGACACCGTCGTCAACCTTTACGACAGCAGTTATACCTTTGTCGGACTCAACTCCAACACACAGTACAACTACGCGGTGGCTACAGAGTGCGCCACTTCACTCAGCCTCTACATTTCGGGAAGCGTCAATACGCTTTGCGACGATATCGACAGTCTGCCCTATCGTCAGAACTTTGAGTCGGCCTCTACAGGTGGCAGCACCAGTACGTCGTTCGTCAACTGCCTGCAACGCTTGAACAACGGTAGTACATACTTTGGCTATCCTTATGTGGGAGGCAGCTCTTATAACCACACTCCGAGCGGTTCCAAGGGTCTGTATTGGTACAACTCTACGACCACTGGCACTTATGGCGACTATCAGATGGTGGTGTTGCCGGGTGTGGACACCAACATCTATCCCATCCGCTCAATGCAGCTCAGCTTCTGGGCCCGTCCTAGCAGCACGAGCTACAACCCCACATTCGAAGTGGGCGTGATGTCTAACCCCATTGATGCCAACTCCTTTGTGCCGGTGGCCACCGTGCACGTGGGGACTAGCACAACATGGCATGAATTCACCGTCCCGCTGGGCACTTATAGCGACACTGGCAAGTATGTGGCTTTGAGAGCCACCCGGGCCACGGCGTCTTGGTATGCCTATGTGGATGACATCACACTAGAGCAGATGCCGTCGTGTCCTGAGATTACCAGCATCTCGGTGGATGCTACTGCTGCGGCAGCCCGTGTGGATTGGGATTACGATGAAATGTTGGGAATCACTCCCATCGGTTACAATGTGAGCTATGGCTATGCCTCTGATTCGGCAGCATTCTACACCACCCTCACCACTACTGACCCGATGGTGGTGCTGACAGGTCTGGATCCCGACACTGCCTATAGGGTTATTGTGTCTCCGACTTGTGACACTTCTGTGGGCTATTCCCTCAGCCGCGAGTTCCACACAGCCGCCTTGCCCTGCTTGGAGTGGGACACCACCTCAGGCGGACCTACGGACATTGTATCAGTGGGTACTGATGGGACAACGACCACGTACTATATGCCTGTGAACAATAGCACTAATTACAGCTATTGCCAACATCTAATTCGTACTTCGGACATCGATATTAACAGTCCTACCGTGATTAGTGGCATTGGTTTCCAGTATGCCTACACTTCACCGATGACACATGCCACCAACTGTTCGATATATGTGGCGTACACATCGCAGACTACTTTGAGTTCGATGGTTCCGTACGACAGCCTTCAGTTGGTTTATTTGGGACCGCTGAACTGCACTTCTGTGGGTTGGAACTTCTTCCAGTTCAACCAAGGCAACTTCAACTATAACGGCACCCGCAACTTTGTGGTGGCAATAGTTAACAATAGCGGGTCGAGCGATGGGTCGAGCTATGTGTTCAACTATCATGTGCCAGGCTCTGTCCTGTCCCGTCGAGTCGGAGGCTCAACTCAGTACACACCTTCGGAAATGGATGCTGCGGCAGGTAACAATTCGAATTGGCGCAGCAATATGCGTCTGATGACTGGCGGCGGGGAGTGTATCTCTGTGGCCTCTTGTGCCGATCCTTTAGCCAGAGTAGATAGCGTCGGTTCGACTACGGCCTCCTTGTCTTGGATTCCCGGCTATCAGGAGACTTCATGGGACATTGACTACCGCGCCGAAAGCGACACCACGTGGACTTCCGTAGCTATTGGCACCACTGCCACCAACTATGCCCTGACAGGCCTGACGCCTAACACACAGTATGTGTTCCGCGTGGCAGCCGTCTGCTCCGACACGACCATCTACGACCAGGTACACTTCCGCACCAACTGCGGCGACATGGCGGTTCCCTTCGTGGAGCATTTCGACACCTGGTCGTCCACTGTTGCCGACCCGCTGCCCGCCTGTTGGGACAAGCACACCAACTATAGCTCCAACTACCCCTATGCTTCTACTTCATACAACCACAACCCCGGAGGCTCCAAGTCCATGTATATGTACTCTACCAGCTCCACATGGTCTTATATGGTGCTTCCGCTGTTTGCACCTGCTATCGACTCGCTACAGCTAAGGTTCTGGCTATATAAATCCAACTCTTCGTATAACCACCGCCTCTTCGTGGGTGTGATGACCGACCCGACCGATATGACCACCTTCCATGCTGTTGACACGGTCGTGCCTTCTCTCGTCTCGACATGGGAAGAGTTCACAGTGCTTTTCAACAACTATACTGGCACTGGTCGTCATATCGCCATTATGTCGCCTGACGGCGAATATAGCTATCCTTATCTGGACGACCTGACGGTGGAATATATCCCCGACTGTCTGCCTGTGGACAACCTGACGGCTTCAAACATCACGATGACCACGGCCGACCTGACCTGGGTTGAGACCGGCACAGCCACTTCATGGAATGTGGAATACGGCTTGGGCGGATTCACCATCGGTACGGGTACCACCCTTACGGTATATGACACCAATACGACTCTTACGGGTCTGACAGCTAATACGATGTATGACGTGTATGTCACTCCTGATTGTCCCAGCGGCGCAGCAGGTTCGGCATACCTCTCATTCCGTACCGCATGCGGTCTCATCGACAGTCTGCCTTGGAGCGACAATCTCGAAAGCTACAGCACTGGTTCTAGCTCCACAGGTTCTACATTCATACCTTGCTGGCATCACCTCAACAACGGTACCAGCTATGGCGGCTACCCATACGTGAGCAACAGCACCAGCTACAGCCACGGTGGCGGCAGCAGAGGCCTCTACTGGTATAACACCACAACCACCGGCACCTATGGCGACTATCAGTGTGTCGTCCTGCCCGGTATCGATACCACGGTCTATCCTATTAATACGGTGCAGCTCCGCTTCTGGGCCAAGCCCAGCAGCTCCAGCTATCACCCCGTCTTCCAGATTGGTATTATGAGCGACCCGACCGACATCACAACCTTCCAAGGACTTGACACCATATCGCTCAGTTCTACCGACTGGACTGAGATAGAGGTGCCTTTCACCAACTTCACCGGCATTGGCTACTATCCCGCCATCAAGGCGGTGCGTCCGACCAGCAGCTGGTATGCCTATGTGGACGACTTCCATCTGGAAATAGTACCCACTTGTGCTCGACCCAGCAATCTCCACACTACTGGTAACACTTCCACCACCGTCACTCTTAACTGGAACGAGCGCAACAGTGCCACCGAGTGGGAGCTTGCCATTGAAACCAGTCCCACAGCCACCCCCACGGCCGACTCGCTTGTCTACAGCCATCCTACCACCATCACAGGCCTCACTGGCGGTACCAATTATTACTTCTACGTGCGCAGCATCTGCGGCGTGGGTGATACCTCATTGTGGTCTGATGTCTGTGTGGCAGTGCCGGGCAGCTGGTATATGCGTGCCAACCAGACCGACACACTCCACATGTGCGGCGGTGCCATCTATGACGAAGGCGGTCCTACGGCTGCATATTTTACACCCAGCCAGAACTCTTATGTCATCATCATGCCCGACGCACCCAACAATCTCGTGAGCGTCAGCGGCACCTCCTATACGGAGAGTTCGTTCGACTATATCCGCATCTACGACGGCATCGGTACCTCTGGCACCGAGTTGTGGAACGACTACGGAGCCACTTCCAGCCAGACCTTCGGCCCCATCACCTCTACCAGCGGTCCTCTCACGGTCTACTTCCACACCGACGGCTCCGTCTACCGCGACGGTTTTGCTATCAATGTGAGCTGCATCTCGGCATACTGTCGTGTGCTGAATATGCAGTTGAATCCTGATGTGCCGCAGTCCAGCACTCAGCTGTCCGTTACCTGGGACACCAACGGTGCCCTCTACTACGAGGTCGAGTACGGTGCTTCAGGATTTACGCAGGGCACTGGCACCCAGCTGACCACTTACACTAACAGCGTGGTTCTCACAGGTCTCACGGCTTTGACAGATTACGATGTGTATGTGCGAAGCATCTGCTCCAGCACCGATACGGGTTCGTGGGCTATGGGTACTTTCAGAACTGCTATGTGCGACAACGCCCAAGTTGTCACTATCGGTTCGGAATCCTCTTCTAGCACTACCTACCAGTATCCTGTCAACAATCTCTGGCGCTACACCCTCTCGGAGACCATCATCGACAGTGCAGAAATTGGTGGGCCGGCAGATATTCAGTATATCGGCTACTACTATCAATATACCACAGCGATGACCGACAAGACGAACTGCACCATCTACTTCCAGCCTACTACCAAGACTACATTCAGCAGTTCGAGCGACATAGTGGCACTCGACTCCACAGCCGTTATGGTCTATTCTGGTAACCTCAACTGCTCACAAGGGTGGAACCTGTTCACGCTCGACACTACATATCATTTTGATGGTCTTACCAACCTGATGGTCATTGTGGACGACAACTCCAATGACTACAACAGCAGTACGTACACTTTTAAGACTTCGTCCTGCTCGGGCAACAAGACTATCTATTACTACTCCGACACTTACAATCCCGATGTGACGACTATCTCGTCGTCATACAGCGGCTCCAAGGGCGTTGCCTCATCACGTGTGGTCATGCAGCTCCTCTCCTGTGGTGTCACTGGCTGTCGTCAGCCTGTCATCACCGGCACCTCGCATACCTACGAGAGCATGACCGCCAACTGGGCCGGTGACGGCTCGGCCTACGAGGTGAATATCAAGGAGACTACGGCCTCCGACTTCACCAACGCCGACATCCCGGTGGTTGGCACCAGCTACACCTTCTACGGTCTGCAGCCCGCCACGAGCTACACCGTCCGTGTGCGTACCGACTGCACGGCCGACAGCCTCGACTACAGCGACTGGGTCACTACAATCGTCGTGACCGACAGCCTTCCCTGCCTGCCTCCCGACAGCCTGACGGTCACCGGCCTCACCAACACCGACGGCACCTTCGACTGGGTGCCCTTCGGCTACGAGACCATGTGGGACGTCCATGTGTGGAACACCGCCGGGTTCGACT
>JAFWOP010000080.1 GCA_017545365.1 Bacteroidales bacterium | reverse complement strand
GCGGTGGTTGACATGAACGGCCGCACCGTTGCCAGCGAGCTGCTGGAATGCAGCAGCGACTGCACGAAGACGATGGATGTGGAACGTTTGGCCCAGGGCGCGTACTTCGTGCGCATCACCGGCGAGAACGTCAACATGGTCCGCAAACTGATAGTCCGCTAAACCATCTCAGGGGACTCGGAGCCCTCAGGGTACTCCGAGTTCTCAGAGAATTCTGAATAAAAGGAGGATGTCCTGCACGGGGCATCCTCTTTTTTATGCCCTTTAGCCGGGTTCTCACCGATGCCCCAGCTGTGAAAAGAAATGTTAAAAATTTGCATGGTTCAAAAAAATGTACTACTTTTGCGGTCGAAGAAATGTGTACAATATTGTGGAGAATAGTAATGCAAGTCGCTATTTTCCAATTATAAGTATAATCTTCAAATTAACTTTAGTATTAACCAAAACTCATTTGCAATGCAAAAGCATTTACAAAAGTTGTTACTCATCGTGGCGATGATGGTCGTCCCGTGGGTGACACAAGGTCAGGATGTGCAGGACTATGCGTTTACTACAGGTGTTGACAGCACCATGTGGATAACGATGAGCAGTTCTGCCACCCATGTCACCGCCATCGAAGGCGAAGACGATGCGGCATCAAGTTGCATCAACATTGGGTTCCCCTTCAATTTTGGAGGCACTACCTACACCCAGTTCTCGTGCAACTCGAACGGCCGAGTCCGTCTAGGCTCTACCGTATGTTCCTATTACTGGTCGCCAGTGTTCACACAGCTGACTGATGCCAGTGCGAACGACCTGCCGGTCGTTGCCGCCCTCAGCATGGACAACACGCTGGAAGCCTCTGGCTCGTATGTGAAGTACGAACTGGTGGGTACCGCCCCCAACCGTATTCTGGTCATCGAGTACCATACTCCGTCGGAATATGACGAGGAAGCCGACCAAGTGTACTACCAGGTGCAGCTGCTGGAGGACAGCAGCAAGGTGCGCTTCGTCTACGGCACCACTGCTGCCACCTACTACGACAGCTATCAGGCTGGTCTGGCGGCCTCTGCCACCGACTACCTGACGGTGAACACTAACACACACGCCATTCTGAACAGCACCAGCGCTACCTACAGCAACTGGCCAGGCGTGTACCGCTACTACGAGTTCACCCCCGTAATTCCCGAATGCCCCCGTCCGGGCTTGCCCTCTTTCGATTCGATTAATGCCACTTCCGTCACCTTCCAGTTTGAAGAACTGGGTTCCGCCACCGAGTGGGTGGTCTCGCTCAACGGAGTGGAACAGACGGTGTATGACACCCTTGTCACACTCACCGGCCTTGCCCCCAATACACTGTACACCCTCGGTATCGCCTCGCTCTGCAGCGGCGACACCAGCAACTGGCGTACAACCACCTTCCGCACCGCCTGTGGTGCCCTCACGTTGTTCCCCTACTTTCAAGACTTTGAAAGTGTGCCAACAGGTGGTTCCACCAGCACCACGTTCGTCGAATGCTGGCACCGTCTGAACAACGGCACCACCTATTTCGGCTACCCATACGTGAGCAGCAGCTCTTCCTACAACCACACACCTGGTGGTACTAAGGGGCTGTATTGGTACGGCGGCACCACCACCGGCACCTATGGCGACTACTACTACATCGTCCTGCCTCCAGTGGACACCACCGTTGCTCTGATGACTACAATGCGTGTCAACTTCTGGGCAAAGGTCAGCGGCTCCAGCTACAACCCGACGTTCCACGTGGGTGTGATGACCGATCCCACCGATGTCTCCACCTTCCAGCTGGTAGGCAGCCACAATATCAATGCCAGCAGCAGCACCAGTTGGAACAACTTCACCACCGAGTTCGACAACTTCACTGGCAGCGGCAATTACATCGCCATCCGCGCGTTGCGTCCTACGTCATACTGGTATGTATACATGGACGATATCACGCTCGACCAGATTCCCGACTGCCCCGAAGTATCCAATATTACCGCTTCGAACATCACCACCGAATCGGTTGACCTTAACTGGACCGAGACAGGCTCGGCCACTTCTTGGACCTTAGAGTATGGCGAACATGGCTTCACCCGTGGTCTTGGTACTGAAGTGACCGCCACCTCGTTGCCCTACACCTTATATGGTCTTACTGCGAATACGGTGTATGATGTCTATATTTCGCCCAGTTGCTCGGATGTTCCAGGTGTCAGCCTCTTCTCGTTCCGCACCGAGTGCTCCGCTATGGACTCGCTGCCCTACACCATGAGCTTTGAGACCTCCGACGGAGTCACCACCACAGGCAGCAGCACCACCGACGTGTTTGTCAATTGCTGGCACCGTCTGAACAACGGTAGTGACTATTTCGGATATCCTTATGTGGCGAGCAGCACCACCTATGCCCACACCGGCAGCCGCGGCCTCTACTGGTACAACACTACCACCACCGGCACTTACGGCGACTACCAGGTGGTTGTCCTTCCGTCTGTCGACACTGACATATATCAGCTTGCCGACCTCCGCGTCAGCTTCTGGGCTAGGTCTTCCAGCACCAGCTACAACCCCACATTCCAGGTGGGTGTTATGACCGATCCTACCAACAACAGCTCCTTCCATCTGGTGTCGACCGTCCCGGTAGGCAACAGCTCGGTTTGGGCAAAATACATTGTCTCATTTGCTAACTACTCCGGCTATGGCAACCATGTCGCCATCCGCGCCGTGCGTCCCAGCAGTTCGTGGTATGCATACGTCGATGACATCACTCTTGAGGTGGCACCCGACTGCCCCGAAGTGGACCATATGACGGCCTCTAACATCACCACCTCCTCCGCCAACATCAACTGGCGTGAGAATGGCTCAGCCTCTTCGTGGACTATCGAATATGGTGTCCACGGCTTCACCCCCGGCACGGGCACCATCGAGAGCGTCAGCAGTCGCCCGTACAACATTTCGGGCCTTGTTGCCAACACCGAATATGATGTTTATGTCACGCCCGACTGCTCTGGCACCACGCTCTCCAGCAGCTTCTCGTTCCGCACCGAGTGCACACCGACCTCCACGATTCCCATCACCATGGGCTTCGAGTCGTCCGACGGCGTCACCTCCACTGGAAGCAGCACTAACAGCAGCTTTGTCGAGTGCTGGCATCGTCTGAACAATGCCACCCAATACTTCGGCTATCCCTACGTGGGAGGCAGCACCTACGCTCATACCGGCAGCCGCGGCCTCTACTGGTACAACACTACCACCTCCGGCACCTATGGCGACTACATGATTGTGGTGCTCCCCAGTGTGGATACCAGCAACTACTCCATCAACAGGCTGCAGCTCAAATTCTGGGCAAGACCCAGCTCCAGCAGCTACAATCCCACTTTCCAAGTGGGTGTGATGACCGACCCGAACGACGCCACCACATTCCAGGCTGTCGGCACAGTCAATGTGGGCAACGACATTACGTATCGTGAGTTCGTTACCGGCCTTGGCACATACACGGGCAACGGTACCTATGTCGCCATACGTACCCTGCGTTCCACCACTTCTTGGTATGCCTACATGGACGACATCACCCTCGAAACCATGCCTTCTTGCCCCGCCATCACCTCGATTGAGGCAGAGTGCACCACTCCGGGTGCCGCTATGATTTCCTGGACCTATATGGAGGGTACCGACGATGCCCCCACCGCGTTCGAGATTCAGTACGACAGCATCGGTGGCAGCTCGCCGACCACGGTGACCGTTACCGACCCATTCTACATGTTCACCAGCCTGACCGAGGGCACCACCTATAAGGCTTACGTCCGCGCCATCTGCGGCACCGACAACGGTGGGATGGACAGCATCACCTTCTCAACAGGAGTCCTCTCCTGCCTCGAGCTTGACCCGACAACTGCTGACACAATCGAATTGGCGGGCGGCACCACTACTACCTACTATCTCCCCATCGGAAACTACTATAACTACAGCTATACTCAGCAACTGGTGACCGCTGCCGAGATGAACAACACGGCAGCCACCATCACCGGTATCGACTTCCAATATGCCGGATCTTCGGCTTCGACCGTTAAGAACAATGTGACCATCTATCTGGCCAACACAACAACCTCGTCGTTGTCATCCGCTTTCGTGCCTTACAGCAGTAGCTTTGTGCCAGTCTATACGGGCCACATGAACTGCACAACGGGTTGGAACCATTTTGAGTTCACAACTCCCTTCAGCTACGACGGCTCAAGCAACCTGCTGATTGTGATACACGACAATTCGGGCAGCTACAACGGTACGGCCTACACTTTCTATGCCCACTCTGCCACGGGCAAGGGACGCTATGTTCAGAACGATGGCAGCGCTTACAACATCACCTCCGTCAGCGGCGGTTCGAGCGTCTCTTATCGTGTTAATATGAGAATCTATTCAGGCGACTGCCAGACCATGGCCACCTGCGACGACCCCGAAATCCGTGTGACCCGTATCGACACAGCCGAAATTGACCTGGCGTGGATTCCCGGTTATCAAGAAACCTCTTGGGACCTCGACTATCGTCCTACCTCATCCTCTACATGGACCAGCCTAGGTACCTCGTTGACCACCAACACCTATACCGTCTACGGTCTGACTCCCGGCAACAGTTATGAGTTCCGCGTGTCGCATATGTGTGACACCACCGAGTATGCCGGTACCGTGACGGCTGTCACCCAGTGTGTCCCCTACGCCGTCCCCTTCACCGAGAACTTCGAGTCCTGGCCCACTGGTCAGAATGTCGGCACGGTGAACTACTGCTGGCACAAGGGCACCAGCTACTCTTATGACTATCCGTATGTCAGCTCCAGCTATCCCCACTCGGGCAGCAAGTCCATGTACATGTACAACTATACTTACAGCAACTGGGGCTACTTTGCATTGCCTCAAATGGCTACCTCCATCGACAGCCTGATAGTCAGTTTCTGGCTCTACTGTAGTTCTAGTAGCTATCCCAACAACAAGGTTCAGGTGGGTGTGATGACCGACCCCGAGAACTACAACACCTTCACTCCCCTCGGCGATTTTGTTCCTGAGTATGGTGCAGGCTGGGTGCAGTACGACCTGATGCTGAACAATTACACGGGTCCCGACGGACATATAGCCTTCGTCTCCCCTGTGATGGGCTCCACTGCCTCTTACTCATATATCTATCTCGATGACATCGTGGTAGACTACATTCCCCCATGCCCGCATGTCTCTAACGTCCATGTCCGCTATGCTGTTGCCGACAGTCTTTGCCTCGAATGGACACCTGGTGGCGAAGAGACCGAATGGGAAGTGTTCGACGGCACCAACTATTATACCGTAACCGACGATTCTATCCTTTTCACCGGCCTCACCGCCAACACTTATTACACCTTTACCATCCGTGCAGTCTGTTCGTCCGACGACACCAGCGCGGCGGTCACCTTCCGCACCCATGCGGCCTGCGGAGTGCTCGACTCCCTGCCCTACACTCAGGACTTCGAAATGGAGCGTCCGGGGTCTTATACCTCCTTCGACTTCGTACCCTGCTGGTATCTGAATACCGATGCCACCTCTTATCCTTACGTCTATGTGTCACTTAGCTCCTCTTACAACCACACACCGGGTGGCCAAAAAGGCATTTATTGGTATCGTTCCTCCACGAGCGGGGGCAGCTATGGCAACTACCAAGCTATCGTCCTGCCCGAGGTGGACACCCTCCTCTATCCTGCCAACAACCTGATGCTCACTTTCTGGGCCAAACCCAGCTCCTCATCTTACTACCCCGTTGTCCAAGTGGGATTGATGAGCGACCCCACCGATGGTTCCACCTTCTATGCGGTTGACACCATCAACATCAATACAGGTGGCTCTATCGACTGGCAGCGTTATAATGTTCGCTTCGACAATCTGCCCGACTCCATCCATGGCAGCTTCGTGGCCATCCGTGCCAACTACATGGGCAACTATTGGTACCTTTATGTTGACGACATCACGCTTGACCAAATACCTGACTGCAGTCCCGTCGAGGATATCGAGGTGGCTGCAGGACCTGTCTCTGCCACCGTTACTTGGACTCCCGTCGGAAGCAACTACAACGGAGCTCTGGTCGAATACAAGGAGAGTTCCTCCACCACATGGAACTCAGTGTCGGTCAGCGGAGTCAACTATGCCTCCATCACCGGCCTCACTCCTGCTACTGAATACGATGTGCGAGTCTCTGCCGAATGTGATGCCAGCTATGCTTATCCGGTCAGCTCCGTCTTCTCCACACGTCCTTTCGACTGCGTGGTCTACGATTCGAGCAACCTCATCAACATCAACATGACCAGCGGCACCAGCACCAGCAACTACATCCCCAGCTATTCGTTCTACAACTACGGCTACTCTCAGCAGTTCTTCACCGCTCATGAAATCGGTGCCAGCGGCTTGATATCCAAGGTGGCTGTCTTCCCCACTGCTGTGTCGCAGCAGCGTACCTATGAAATCTATATGGGCTATTCTTCCGACTCTTCCGCCACCGGCTTCATCACACCGTCGCACCTCACCTGCGTCTACAACGATGGTCACATTCCTATGGTGGCCAACCAGTGGCTGGAGTTCGAACTGACCACTCCGTTCAACTATGTGACCGACAGTGGCAACCTGGTGCTCATCTTCCGCGACCTCACTGGCTCTTATGTCAGCGGCAATGCCTTCCGCACCCATCCGGCCTGGTCAGGTGCAGCCCACTATGTCTATCAGGACGGTGGCTCTTACACCCCCGGCTCGGTCAGCGGCGGCACCTCGCTCAGCGAGCGCAACGATGTCCGCATCTTTGGCGGCACCTGTCTGCAAAGCAGCACCTGTGCGGCTCCTCCCACCGTGGTTACCGAGGTGACCCCCTTCACCGTCGACATCGCCTGGACTCCCGGCAACACTGAGAGTGCTTGGAACCTCTACTACCGCCGTACCAGCGATGCGTCGTTCACTACTGCGGCTCTAGGCGTTTCCACCACCAACTACCAGTTTACCGGACTCTTGGGCGGCACTCATTATGAGTTCATGGTCGTCCCCGTCTGCTCCGATTCTCTGCCTACCGTTGTCAGTGCTACTACCGAGTGTGCAGCCATTACCTCCTTGCCCTATTTCGAGGACTTCAACAACTGGGGCTCTGGCACCGGTGTGCTGCCCAGCTGCTGGTTCCGTACTGGCACTTACAGCACCTACACCTATATCAGCACCAGCTACAACCGTAGCGGCTCTACCGGCGGCTCTATCTACATGTATCAGGGCAGCAGCAACTCCTACCGCTCAGCCCTTGTGCTGCCGGCTCTCGACACCTCCATTTATCAGGTCAACCAGACTCAGGTGGTCTTCTATGCGATGTACAACTCCACCTCTTATGTCGCCCCCGCCTTCGAAGTGGGTGTGATGACCGACCCGTACGATGCCTACTCCTTCGTACCCGTTGACACGGTACAGCACCACGGCAACCTCAACGACTGGGAAATCTTCGAGGTTCCGCTGACTAACTATACCGACACTGGTGTCTACATTGCCATCAAGTCTCTCTACACCACCAACTATACTTACTTCTATCTCGACGATGTGACCCTCGAAGTAACACCCACCTGCCCACGTCCCGACAGCCTTGCTTCGGCCAATGCCACGACCAACTCGGTCGATCTCAGCTGGCACGAGCGCGGTGAGGCCTCGCAGTGGATTGTGGAGTACGGTCCTGTGGGCTTCGTGCTTGGCACCGGCACCCAGGTTGTGGCCAACTCCAACCCCTTCACCCTCACAGGTCTGCCCAACTCCTATCAGGGCGAGTACTATGTGAAGTCGGTCTGCGGTGCAGGCGACACCGGCGAATTCAGCCGCACTCGTTGCCCCTTCAACACCGTTCAGATTCCTGCCACCATCCCGTACAACTACGACTTTGAGAATGCTGCCGAGTGGGCCAACTGGCAGACCAGCAGTAACGTAAGCACCAACTGGTATCGTGGTTCTGCTGTTGCGGACAGTGGCAGCTACAGTATGTATGTCTCTGTCGACAGCGGTGCTACCTATCGTCCTTATTACTCCAACTCAGTTGTCAATGCGGCCGCGTACCGCGATATCGATTTCGGTACGGTCGACAGCAGCTTCACCATCAGCTTCCGCGCCCGTGTCGGCGGCACCTTCAGTGCCAACTACGATGGCGTGATGGTCTTCTTGGTGGATCCCAGCATCCCGACCACGCCCTCTAGCAGCAACATCACCTCGCCTTGGGGTAACGTCAACGACCTCTACCGCATCGCTACTGCCCGTCGCGACACCAACTGGACCACCTATACAGCCTCCTTCGATACCATCCATGGCATCCACCGTGTGGCATTCTTCTGGTTCAATCAGAACACCGAGTCAGGCTATCCCAACTATGGCGAACCCGTAGCAGTGGACAACATCCATATCGATTACTCCAGCTGTCCGCGTCCCGTCAATCTGGCGGCCACACCGGGCCCGACCACCGCACAACTCACATGGCAGGGCCGCGCAGGTGCCAGCTATGAGATTGCCTACCGTCCTTACCCCGACGGTACCACCAACTCCTATGTCTATTCCAACACCAACTCGGTCACTCTCACCGGTCTTGACATCGTGACGCAGTATGCCTTCTGGGTGCGCAAGATTTGTAGTGCTGGCGACAGCAGCCTCTGGAGCGATGGCGAAACCTTCACCACCGAACTCTGCGACAATGCTAACTACATTGTCAACTATGACAGCACCATGTCTTCCTCCACTTCCTCCTACTCACCCATCGGCTATGCCACTTACAACTACAGCTATGTGCAGACCATTATCGACTCGGCCTACATGGCTGGCTTGGATGGCGATGTTACAGCGTTCAGTTTCTTCCCCACCAACACTACTGCCAACACTTACTACACCAATATGACCGTCTACATGGCCAACGTGCCTGAGAGTAACCTCTCCAGTGGCTTCATCATGCCCGACACTACCAACCATGTCTTCGTCAAATTGCTCGACAGTGTGTCCCTCAACTTCGACGACGCAGTGGAGCAGACTCACCTATTCGACACTACCTTCACATGGGACGGCCATAGCAACGTGCTCTTCGCCGTCAACCGCGAGCATGGCAGCTGGACCAGCAGCACTTCCTTCGCTGCCCATACAGGTTCGGGCAGCAAGATGCGCTATGTCTACAATGATGGTTCTGCCTATAATATCCATACCGTCAGCGGTGGCTACACCTCCTCGACAGTGGGTGATATCAAGCTCATCAGCTGTGGCTCCGTAAGTTGTGCTCAGCCTATCATCACCAATGTCTCACACGACTACCAGTCCGCCACTGTCACTTGGACTGGCAACGGCAACAGCTATGAGGTGAACATCAAAGAGACTCTGGCTCCCGACTTCACCAATGCCGACATCCCTGTGACTGGTACCACCTACACCTTCACTGGTCTGCAGCCTTCCACCGAATACACCATCCGCGTGCGTCAGGACTGCAATGCTGACAGCATGGGCTACAGTGAGTGGGTCCTCACCTCGGTCCTCACCGATAGCCTGCCGTGCTTCTCGCCCGACAGCCTCACTATCACCGACATGACCAACACCTCGGCCACCTTCGATTGGCAGCCTCGCGGCAACGAGACCATGTGGGATGTCCATGTGTGGAATACCGCCGGATTCGACAGCATCTACACTGTCAGCAGCCATCCTGTGATTTTGGGCGGCTACACCGCTGGTGTGACTTACAACGCTTCGGTTCGTCCGCTTTGCGGTAATGCTAACAACGTCTTTGGCGACTGGGGCGACACGGTGACCTTCACCGCCGCCACCTGCCCCGATGTGACAGGCCTGACGGCTACTGAAGTTCATGCCAACAGCCTGACGCTGACCTGGACCAACAACCCGGCAGCAACCGATGGGTGGGTCATCGAGTACGGCTTCACGGGCTTCGAGCAGGGCACCGGCACCCAGGCCGTGTCCACCACGCCGACCTATGTGGTGACCGGGCTGCTTGAGGAGACCGGCTACGACTTCTACGTCCGTGCTGTGTGCGGCACCGACTGGTACAGCGAGAACTGGGCCTACGTGACCGCCACGACCCCGTACGGCGGCACCATCTGCGACGCACCCACGGGCGTGAGCGCTGTGGTAGCCGGCAACGCCGCCACCGTCAGCTGGACGGCCGGCGCGGGCGACATCAGCTTCGAGCTTGAGTACGGCCCCCACGGCTTCGCCCACGGCACCGGCATGACCCAGACGGCCACAGCCTCGCCTGTCACGGTGTCCAACCTCAACTACGAGACGCAGTACGACGTGTACGTGCGTGCCTTCTGCGAAAACAACGCATCGAGCCAGTGGAGCGTGGTGACGAGCTTCACCACCGAGGCCCAGGGTTCTGAGGACTGCGACCCGGTGACGAACCTGACGGCGTTCGGATCTGGTGCGCCGGGCCATGTCCAAGAAGAAGGCCGATGTTATGGCCAAGGAGCGGGAGTTCTTCGTTCATGGAAATGAGGAGCTGGGCGTTCCCGGCTGCGTGAAGAACGGAGTGGATGAGGCCATCGCAAATAAGATCTTTGATGAAATGGCCGCCTTCGCCAGCTACGCATTTAACAAATCCCATGCGGCTGCCTATGCTGTTGTGGCTTATGAAACTGCATATCTGAAATGCTATTACCCCCTGGACTTCATGGCCGCCCTGCTCACCTCCGTCAGGAGCAACGCGCCGAAGATGGCGAACTACATCGAAGCCGTGAAGCGGATGGGGATCAAGATGCTTCCGCCGGACGTAAATGTAGGTCTGGGCGAGTTCTCCGTGGACAAGGGAGGCATCCGTTACGGCATGTCCGCCATTCGTTCCGTGGGGGACAGTGTGGTGGATGAGATCCTGAGAGAGCGGGAGGAAAACGGACCCTTTACGGACCTTTCCGATTTTATACGCAGGCTTTCCAATAAGGAGGCAAACAAGAGGACGATTGAAAGCTTTATCTTCGCCGGCGCATTTGACAGCTTCGGCGTAAACCGCCGTCAGATGAACCTCGTCTATCCGGAGATCATCGACCAGATCAATGCGGAGAAGAAACGCAGTATGACCGGTCAGATGAACCTGATGGAGTTTCTGGGACAGGAGGAAGCGGAGAAGACGAAGATCAGCTATCCCAACATGCCGGAATTCCCGAAGGAGGAGATCCTGGAGCGGGAGAAGGAGGTGCTGGGGATCTACGTCAGCGGCCATCCTCTGGATTCCTACAAGGACCTGATTGACCGTTTTGCGACGGCCAGTACGCTGGACTTCATTCCGGAGGAAGGAACCGGAAAAACGACGGCAAGGGACAACGGGAATTATACCCTCTGTGGTCTGGTGGAGCAGATCAATGTGAAGATGACCAGGAACAACGAGGCCATGGCTTTTGTCACCCTGGAGGACCTCTACGGTCAGATCGAGGTGGTCGTGTTCCCGAAGGTCTATGACACGGCCCGGATGGTGCTGGATAAGAACCGGGGCATCATTGTCAGCGGACGCGCCTCCATTTCCGAGGAGGAGGGAAAGCTTGGGCTTGTCTTTGTAGAAATTGCTGATGCTACTGCCATTATTAAAGTAAT
>JAFWOP010000079.1 GCA_017545365.1 Bacteroidales bacterium | reverse complement strand
GCATCGAAGATGCTGAATTTCAATAACCCCACACAAGGAACGCAGTGTGGGGTCAACGAAAACCCTACTACTCAGCGTCCCGGAGGGACGCGACAATGGGAAAGATTGGAAAAAATCAGTCATACTTTATACTAGAGCGAATTGAAAAATGGGAATTGAGAATCAGCTTCCGTTCTCGGATAATTCTCAATTCCCAATTCTCAACTATCAATTCAGTTAGTTCCAGTTGAGGATTTTCTTGAAGTCGTAAGCCTCGGGGTTGGGGAGGTACTTCTTGGCGGCCTCGTAGTCGTCGGGGGTGATGTAGTCCATGATGTCGTTGATGTACGACTGCACCTTATTGGTGTCGACATTGACACGACGAGGAGGAATCTTGCCCGTGACGGGGTCTTGGAGGTCTTTGAGATAAAGCGGGGTGATGTTGCCCTGATGGTCACTGTAGACCATGCAGCCGGTGCAGCCCTGCTTGTAAAGGGTGTGGACACCCATGCCCATCAGCGAGCAGTAGGTGAGGTCGAAAGCGATGGGAGTATGGCAGCGGATTTCGTAGCCTACCTCCACGGGACGGCTCTTCACCTTGATGCCCAGTTCCTTCAGTTTGCGTTCGAGCAGGTCGTTGAAGATATGGGCTTTGGAGACCTTGCCGAGTTCGGGGTGACCGTGGTCGTCGTAGGTGAAATTGATGCCACTGTTCTTGATTTCCTCATCGCTGAGGCTGTGGAACACGCCTTCGGAAATCATGGCCGCGCCATAGTTGATGCCCATCAGTTTGCGTTTGACGATGCAAGAGACCACCAGGTTGATAATCTTCTCGACGGTGATTTCGGTCTTGTTGAAGAATTCGGGGATGACCACCATGGGGTAATGGCAGGCACCGGCGATGCCAAGAGCCAGATGGCCGGCGGAACGGCCCATTGCGGAGACAACGAACCAGTTCTCCGACGTGCGGGCGTCTTCCATCACAGCGGTGCAGATGACTGTGCCCTGTGCCTTGGCACTGTTGTAGCCGAAGGTGGGAGAACTGTTGGGCAGCGGCAGGTCGTTGTCGATGGTCTTAGGGACATGGATGTTGGCGATGGGATAGTGATGGCTTTCGAGGAATTTGGCAATGCGGTTGGCAGTGGAGGCCGTGTCGTCGCCGCCCACGGTGACCAGCAGTTTTATCTCGTTGTCCTTGAAAAGGCTGAGGTTGAAGCGTTTCTCAAAGTCCTCGTCCGTTGGTTTGAAGCGGCTCATCTTCAAGATGCTGCCACCTTTGTTGAAAATCTCGTCAGCGGTGAGAAAGTCCAACTCCTGCATACGGGGTTTGTCGGTAAAGAGGGAACTGTAGCCGCCATGCAAACCGATGACGCGGAAGCCGTCGCGCAAAAAGGTTTTGGCCACCGAGGCCACCACAGTGTTCATTCCGGGGGCGGGACCGCCACCTGTCAGGATTGCTATACTCTTCATAATTATTAGTTTTTAATATAAATGATTGATGTGTCAGCAACATCCAAACATGACCAACTTACCGCACAACACTCTCAATATCAACATACCCCACCACCGAGGCCACACCTTCCACAACAACTTGGTCGACATGCAAAGGTACGATTTTTTTTTCAGTCACCACACTTTTTCCTTAAAAAGTTGCGTCTTCTAATGAAGAATAGCTTTCCAATCCCTTCGTCAAGGACGTTTAACCAGCAATTTCTGCATGGCTGTATAGCTGGGGGTGGTGAGTGTGATGAAGTAGACTCCTTGTGGCAGGTTGGCTATGGGCAGTTCGACCAGCCGTGTTTGTGGCCCTACGACCTTCTGCCAGCACATCCTGTCCGAGGGCGCCCGCCACCGTCAGTGTGCCTCCGGCCAGCTCGGCGTCGTGAAGCACACAGCTTACGCTGCCCCATGCGGGATTGGGCATCAGGGCTGAAACCCGCGTCCCCTTCGAGTGCCGCCTCTATGGCCTCGCGGCTGACGAAGATGGCCGTGAGTGTGGTGTCCTGCGTGACCACCACGCGGCGTGGGTTCGTCGTGTCACCATCGGCCCACCGTAGGAATCCCCAGAGAGTCCACGGCAGGACGGTCAGTGTGGCCGTGTCGCCCTCGTAGTATTCGCCACCGCCTTCCACACGGCCCCGGCCAGTGCCTCCGGCCTCAGCCGTCACTATGATGCTGTGCCCACAGGTGCGGGTAATTACCGTGTCACAGGGGAAGTCGGCATAATCATCCTCAGTGCTTGCAACGACTGTCTGCCACTGGTCGGCGGTACAGGAGGTCTGGCAGAATCCTTTGGTCTGTCCCATCAGAAGAAAAGCAACGTACAGAATTGATAGTAAGAATTTTTCCTTTGTCATAGCTACTTCGTTTATTGGTGAATCATGTTGCAAAGACAGCATTTTTTTTGATTCTTGGTGCATCTGTCATGTTTTTTAACGAATGGCACATCATCATAGTAGGTCGCAGAGCACATTGATTCTGCAATCCCTAGCTATGAAACATTATGATTACCTATCAAAAGAAAAAGCATTCACTCCTTGCAATAAAAACACTCCTACGCATACATAATAAAGTCAATAAATATCATTGGCTTTTTTTTATTGGTTTTGATTGGCACAGGGCTCCGTTCTGGAGTCCTGTGGCTTTATTCAAGCATCCGTTTCAACCTGCGGGGTTCGATAACAGCATTATAGGGCTCGTCGTAGTAGGGCGAGACATAGGCATAAACCATTTCCACATTGGCCTCGACCAACATGTGCGCCAGCTCCTTCCCTTCTGGGGAGCGTATAAGGCCATTGGCCAGGACGAGACAGATGGCTTCATTGTCTTCGGTGAGCAACTGCTGCATCTTGGTATCGCTGATTTCGGTGAGCAGCGTGAGCTGCAGCCGCGCGGAATCCAACTGGAAGCCTTTCACACCGCTGCGTGTGGAGAACTTGGCTGTGTCCAGCTCGTTCTTTAAGTCCCGGTTGTACTGCTCCACATACTCTCTCAGCCGACCCATGGGCGTTGTCTTGTGATGTTTTTTCTGTGATTCGAGCTGCCTGAACACTTGGGCAAACATCTCGGGGGAGATATTGAAGTCGACACTGTCGCCGTGCTGCTGTCCACGATAACGGTAACGGAGTTTGACCACGCCGACATAAAAAGCGGCACCCAGGCCGTTGGTGGTGTCGGTAGCCAGCCAATAGGCCAAATTGCTCAAGTTTTTGTCATACTCCTTAATCAGGTACGGTTTCACCTTCTGCCATTCAGCCGCAGGGTATTGCTCGGTCATAAAAAACAGTGAGCTGTCGTCGTTGAAACGACATTCGGTCAGCATTACCGCCCCGTTGGTAGGTATGGGGAGGCTGCGCTGCATTTTCATGGCATACTCGTGCAGATAATTGCGGGCTTCGATTGCCATGTGAGGATACAGCAGGTTGCGGATGGTTGAAGGCCTATAGGAATAGACCACTTTCGTGGGAGCGATTTGGTTCTCCCGTTTCTTGCTTGACAACACATCTACATACAGACTGTAGCTGTGGTCAGCCAGAGGGAGGAGAAACCAATTGGGGTTGCTTACCAAATAGCGCAGGTAGACTGAGGAGTCGGTTTCTAACACCCGTTCGCTATCGACGCGGATAGTCAGATGGAGGTAATGACGGTCGGTGTTGAGGGCGACATCAACAATACTCAGATTCTGATCCTTATCTTCATAGGGGATAAGCCGTTTGAATGTCTGATACAGAGTGTGGAGCGATGCTGTGTCATTCTCGACAGGCTGCTGGGCATACACTCCAGCACCGAAGAGAAGTGTCATCGTGATGAAAAATAGCTTCTTCATTTTCAAATGGTGTTAGTGTGATGTTAATCTTATTGATAAAGGAGCGAAAAGATATCTTTCAGCATCTGTTGGTTCTGACTGGGAAGCGAGGATATGTCCGGCGGTTGAAGGGTTGATGCTCCGGTGAGGAGCTGCTGCGCCTGACATATAATATCGGGGAAGAGGCTGTCGGAAGCGATAGCGACAGAGGTAATGGTGTACGAAGCTTCGTCAACCTCGAGTGACACTTCTACCCCGCCCCATTCAAACTGTGCGCTGCGCTGTGCCTTGAAGTGCAGCCAGTTGCCATATTTCCATTCGGGACTGGCAAACCGTCTGTAGAGTTCCTGAACCTGTGGCTGTTGGGCCAGCCTATCGAACTCTACGGTCTTCAACGGTGCGCCGTATTCTTGTTCAAATGCCTCAATCATCAAGGGCTTGATACTGTCAGCCGTGATGCTTGGGTTCAACTCGGAGAGGTTCACCACACGCGACTGGACAGAGGCCACCCCATGCTTCTGCAACTTGGCTGGCTTGACCTTGAGATAGTGCTGCAACACCTTCATGTCGGTATGGATGAGGATGGTGCCATGATGAAGGCGTTGTTGACGTCCTTTGGAGAAGGCATTGCCTGAGAACTTGCGACTCCTCCTGCCACCACCCGCAGCGTTTGGGGCGCGTTCGACAACCAGCACATCATTGCGCCCGCTGACCTCGGTCTCAAGACCATAGGCGGCCACTGCCCGCTGAAGGACAGCAAACTGGCGGGCCTGGTCGTAGAGGTCGTTGGGTACAATAAAGGAGAAGTTAAGATTGCCCAAATCGTGGAAGACGGCCCCACCGCCCGTCCTACGGCGCATCAGGTAGCCACCATCTTTCTCCAGCTGCTCCACATTGCACTCAGCATATGGGTTCTGGTTCTGCCCTATGACTACAGTACGCTGATTCTGCCACAGATAGAGCGTCACCCCGTCATCTGGGGGCAATGAAAGGAGGTAGTTCTCAACAGCAATGTTGAGGTAGGGGTTAAACTGATTGGATACTACTATTTGGGACACCTCTTTAAAATTAAAAGTTGAAGATTGACAGGGTGTTGCCGTCGCTAATGGCTATAACTTAAACGACAGGCTGATATGGTTGGCGGCCTGGGCCATGTGGTAGCCGTTGTGTGAGAAGGCGAAGTCGAACTTCTTGGCGTGGATGCCGACACCTATGGAGAAGCCCGAAAGGTTGAACGCGTCGGCTGCCTTCATCTCTACCATCTGGCGATAGCTGTAGCCCAAGCGGATGGCGACAGCCTGCTTGATGGTGAGTTCCACTCCGGCATTGAAATGGCGGAAGAGCTTGTCGGCGAATGTGGCAACGGGAGTGGGGCCGGTGGTGATACCGGTGAAAGGGTCGGTGACAGTTGTGGGGTTGAGCGGATCGCTGTAGGTTAGGTCCCACCGCTGCAAGTCGGTGATTGCGAAAAGGAAGCGGAATGGGGCATCCTGCAGCTTGTAGGAACCCGCCACTGCCAACTCAAATGGCAGCGGTTCTCTAGTGCCCGACAGGGTGACCACCTGTGCCCCTATGTTGCGCCCCATCAAGGTGGCTGCAAAGGCGCGGTCCAACGACATATATGTGGCGGCCAAATCAATGCCGAAGGCCACTGCCGTGTATTGCTCATAATGGGAAACCACCGGCTTGAAATTGGCCCCTATCGTGACATGGTCGTCAATGGCACGACCCCAACCGACGGAGAAGACATAGTCAGCCACCGAAAAGGAGCCGATGGGGTTGTCGGCCTCGTCGTAGCCGTCGAAGCGGCCAAAGTTGTCGTACATCAAGCCAAAGGTGAAAGCACCCAGATGCTTGAAGTTGTAGGCATATGCCAACGAGCCGAAATTGGCTCCACTGAAAAGGTTGGTAAAACCAACAGCCAGCCGCCTATGGTGGCGGTCGGAGATGAGGGAGGGGTTGCCGAGGGTCAGCGTAACATCATCGTCGTAGATTGAGAGGAAATCAAAACCCACGCCGGCAGCACGGGCCGACGTGGGCATGTCAAACACTGCCAGGGTGGTAAGCCCGGCAACCTGTGCCTTTAAGGCAAAAGGTAGAAGGTAAAAACTAAAAACTAAAACAATCTTAGCAAGCCTCATGACCTATTAGTTTTTACTTTTTTAGTCTTCGCCTTCCTCAAGATTATTTCTTCTTGTTGCGCTCGTGACGCATAAGGTGCTTGGGCTCGAGAGCCATACGGTCGGTCTCAAGCAACGAGGCGACACCTTCGTCCACTCGACGCTTGGCCTCACAGGCCTCGCAGTGGCACTCCTCGTGATATTCGCGGGGCTCGGTATACGTGGTGATAACGCCTTCGAAATTGCGGAGAATGACCTTGTCGGGGCTCTGCGAGATGACGTACTGGGGCATCACAGGGGTCTTGCCACCGCCGCCGGGAGCGTCGACCACGAAGGTAGGCACGGCATAACCGCTGGTATGTCCGCGCAGGTTCTCGATAATCTCGATGCCCTTGCTGACGGGCGTGCGGAAATGCTCCAATCCCATCGACAGGTCGCACTGGTAGATATAGTACGGGCGCACACGGTTACGCACCAGCTCGTGCATCAGTTTCTTCATCACATGCACGCAGTCGTTCACGCCGCGCAGCAGCACAGTCTGGTTGCCGAGGGGGATGCCAGCGTCGGCCAGCTTGGCCACGGCAGCCTGTGCCTCGGGGGTCATCTCGTTGGGGTGGTTGAAATGGGTGTTGAGCCAGATGGGGTGGTATTTCTTCAGCATATTGCAGAGGTCGTCGGTGATGCGCTGGGGGCACACCACAGGCGTACGGCTGCCGATACGCACGATTTCCACATGCGGGATAGCACGCAGACGCTGGATGATGTATTCGAGCTTCTTGTCGCTCACCATCAGGGCGTCGCCGCCACTGAGCAGCACGTCGCGGACCTCTGGGGTACGCTCGATATAGGCGAGGCACTTCTCGATACGCTCGCTGGGGCTCTCGTCGTCCTTCTGACCGGCGAAACGACGGCGGGTGCAGTGGCGGCAGTACATCGAGCACATGTCGGTGATGAGGAACAGCACACGGTCCGGGTAGCGGTGGGTCAGTCCGGGAGCGGGCGAATCCTCGTCCTCATGCAGCGGGTCGTTCAGGTCGGCAGGGGCAATATTGCACTCGGCGCCCTGCGGAATGGCCTGACGGCGGATGGGGTCGTAAGGGTCGTTGGGGTCGATGAGGCTGAGGTAGTAGGGAGTGATGGCCATACGGAATTTGGCCAAAGCCTGCTTGATGCCTTCGGCCTCTTCGGGTTCGAAGGTGAAATACTGGCTCAGCTGCTCGTAGGTCTCAATACGGTTCTTGACTTGCCATTTCCAATCGTTCCACTGCTCGTCAGTGACGTTGGGGAAAAGCTCTTTTCTGCGGTTAACTTTCATATCTTTAGTGTTATTTGTCCTTGGAGCCTGCGGGAGGGTCTCCCCTGCCCGCAGGCTAGTGTGTGTCGTGCACAACTAGTGTTCTCTAGTATCACTAGTCTTACTAGTATTACTAGGTACTCTAGTTAAGCGTAGAGTTCTTCGAAAATCTTGCGCAGCTCGGGGCTCTCGCGGAGTTCCTGCAGGGTGAACTCGGCGTGGCCTTTGGTGTAGCCGTTACCCATAATCATGTTCACGTCGCTGCCGATACCTTCGGCGCCGAGGCTGGCCTTGGTGAAGCTGGTGGCCATCGAGAAGAAGTAGACGATACCGTCATCCTTGGTGCAGAGCACGGCGGTCATCTCTTGGTCAGGCACATTCACGCAGTTGATGGTGACGTCGGCCATCTTGCCGTCGGTCAGCTTCTCAACCAACTCGTACACCTGGACGGGGGTCATGCCAGCGGCACTCTCCACGATGTCGCAGAAGCCGAGGTCCTTGATACGCTGGGTGCTCTTGGGGCTGTTGGCAATG
Organism: Bacteroidales bacterium; assembly: GCA_017545365.1. Next base: position 10,498 of record JAFWOP010000079.1, on the reverse strand, counting down.
CCGATAACCTTACCGGTCACACCCACACGTTTCTTAGCCTCGTAGCAGCAGAGCATACCGCTCTTGCCACCAGCACCGAGGATAACAACGGTCTGGCCATACTGGCAGAGCTTGGCGGTCTGTGCGGGGGCGCCAGCCACATCGAGGGCACTCAGGGCCAGTTTCTCAGGCATATCGGTAGGAATCTTGGCATAGATGCCGCTCTCGAAGAGAATAGCCTTACCCTTGATATCGACCTGGTCGACGTCGGGACGGATTTCCTTAATCTCGTCGATGCGCAGCGGCGTGAGGCTCAACGAAACGAGGGTGGCTATACGGTCGCCTTCCTTCAGGTCAATCTTACCCTTCAGAGCGTCGCCAATCTTCTCCACCTTACCGAGGAGCATACCACCCGAACCGGTACGACGGTTGCGGTGCTTGCCCTGCAGCTCGACATTCAAGAACATCTCCTTCTTCACCTCTTCCATGATTTTCTCCTGGCTTGCGCCTTCACCGGCCTGCTGCTTGGCATAGTTGTGGATGTCGGTAAACGAAGCGGAGTCGATGTTGAGGGTTTGCACGTCGATGAGAATCTCATTGTCGTAGAGAACGTCCATGTTGTTGTCCAACTTGTTCGCGGGCTGCGGAAGAACGCCCTTGGGTTCAATGACACGGTGTGTGCCGTACTTGTTGCCTTTTGGTTGCATACTAATTAGTTTTATGTTATTGATAATTAATATTGTATTTAAAAACAAACAGCGTTTTAAACGTACAAAGATACGCTTTTTTTTCGAAACGGCAAGAAAAAAGTACGTTTCTCATAACAACTTAACAAATGCCGCCCCTCCATGTCCGCAATGCCACAGTTAAGAACAGCCTCGCTGCCGAGCCAGGGAATGCCCATCATTTCTACACCACTATGACACCACTTCCACACTATTTAGACTCTTTTACAGTGTATAAAACGTGAGGATATATTGTTGACGATAAGAGGAAAAGGTGTTATTATGATAGACTTGCGGCGAACCCGCTGCGGGACGGGGTTAGGAGGGATTGGATAAAGGGGATAGCGTTGATAGATTATACTATTCCGGCTATCCCTTCTATCCCATCCGTCATTTCTATTTCACTGTTATTCTTTGGCCGCGGCTGGTGGCGCGGAACTCGGGGGCGTAGAGGCATTGCAGCACGGAGGGGGCAAGGGTGAAGGTGCCGGGGTTGGTGACGTAGTAGTCGACATCAATAGTGTATTTGCCTTTCTCCATGCGGTCTATGTAGACGGCATTGTGACTGTTGTTGACTGCCACATAGTAGCTGAGGCCCCAACCCCACACCCAGCCCGAGGCGGTGCTGACTGGTTCCAGACAGGCGGCACGGAACTCTTTCAGCTCCACATACTCCAGGGCGCGGTCGCACGAGACATTCAGCCTCACACGCAGACGGTCGCCCACTGAGATATTCACACCGTTTTTCAGTTCAGTCAGCGAGCCGTCGGCCTCAATCCTATAGAGCATCCGCTCGAGGGTGATGCCCGTCTCGGAGGCGGGTACCTTGTCCATCTGCTCGGTGTACTGGTAGTAGAGCGCACCCCAGCTGATGCCCTTGTTGGGTCGCACAATGGTTGCCGAAACGCTGTTGGAGTTGGTTAGGCGTGCAAGGCTGTCACCACGATAGGTGTGACGCAAGTACCCAGCCGAGCCGTCCGCCACGGCTATATGCAAGGTGTCGGTCAAGGCCTTGCCGCGCACAACGACGGCATCTTCCATTTTAGTTTTTAGCTTATCGTTTTTAGTTTCTACAGGCATCAGCGACTGTATGGCGCGGAGGGTGGCAATGTCGGAGCTCCAGCGGGTGGTCTGCTTTTGCTTGAGCAGCCACTGCTGCATCTGTGCGACGGAGAGGGTGTCGGCGGGCAGCACCTCGCGGAAGGTCTCTATCAGCAGGGCTTGCGTCTCCACGGGGCGTTGGTAGTAGAAATAGCCCGCACGGTTGTCGCGCCAGTACATGCCCATCTCGTCGCTGTAGAGGGCTTTCTGTCTGATGCGTTCGACCATTTCTTTTGCCAGTTTGGTGTCGCCATGCCGGTGGAAGACGAGGGCAAGCAGGGCTTGGTCGTAGAGCGAGGTGTAGTCGGAGTAACGTTGCTTGGCGTTGCCGTAGAAGTAGTCGAAGGCCTTCTGATGGTCGGCGGTGAGTTTCTTGTCGGTATAATAGCTCCGCGTATAGAGGTAGTCGAGCATGATGGGCTTACACTGGCTGTTGGGGTGCTTCTGCAAATATTTCATCCAATCAAGGTAGTCCTTATAGGCCTCCTTGTCGACGTATGCCAAGGCGCGGTTCTTTATCCTCGACGGTGCATCTTGCATATTGCCTAAGCCTTTCAGGATATACTGGGTGACGTAAGTGCTGCTGTAGCGTCCGTCGGGCATCCACGACCAGCCGCCGTCGCCACGCTGTGCCTTCTGCAACTTGCTGACTGTCTCGGAGCACTGCCGCTGCAGCTCCTCGGGGTCGTAGAAGTGGGCTATGTTCTTCAGCCGTTCCACCTCGCTGGTACCCGACCGCAGCCACGGTGTCTCGTCGAGGAGGGTCTGCCTGATGTCGCTGTTGCGGAAGAGTGGGCTGTTCTCCTCGATGGCACCCACGGCGCAATGTTTCAGTTCGGGGTACTGGTCGGCGATGGTCTTGCCCACGGTGTTCACATAATAGCTGTTGAAGAGGTAGATGTTCGACGGATTGCTGCACTCGCTCATAAAGGGCAGCGACTGGATGGCGAGCCAGATGGGGTTGGCGGTGTATTCGACGGAGAAGCTGACGGGCTGTGCCGTCGTGGAGGTGGGAATGCGCATAGTGTATTGCTTGGTTCCCTTGCCGTTCATATACATGCTCACCGACTGGGTGACGGCCTGCCGGTTGGTGAGCAGCGGCAGGGGGCCTTGCTCGGCGTCGCTATGGTGCGTGGCGGTGGCAACATACTTGTAGGTTGCCACCGTGCCGCCCACAGGGACGGTGACAGGGAACAGCACCGGCACCGTGCCGTGGGCGGGAACCGTTATTAATTGAGAATTGAGAATTGAGAATTGAGAATTTGCTGCCGCACCCGGATGATTCTCGATTCTCGATGCCCCATTCGCAATTATAAATGAGAAGTCCACTTTCACCGTTAGGTCGCTGTCGGTGAGGTTCATCACCTTGGCCATCAGGGTGGCGGTGTCGCCCTCGCGCAGGAAGCGCGGCATATTGGGCTGAACCATCAACTCCTTGCGCGTAATCAGTTGGCGCTCCAACTGGCCGGTCGCCAGCTCTGGAGTCCACGCCAGCCCCTTCACATTCCATTGTGTCAGCAGGTCGGGGGCGGTGAAGCTGTAGCTCACCGTGCCGTCTTTGTCGGTACGCAGGGTAGGCTCGAAGAATGCCAAGGTGCTGAGGTTGGTGCGGATATATGGTTTTTCAGCACCGCTGACCTTACTGGACTTACTGGATGAAAACGCCGATTCTTCCATTTCCACGTCATTCTCCACAACGACAATGTCGTTGATAACCGCCATCTCAGCTACAAGTTCTTCTGATTCATAGCTCTTGGCTGCGGCACGCTTACGTGCATTAGCCGACATGGTCACCATGCCGCTTTCGCCACGGGCTGTGGCGGCGTCGTCGCTGTAGCCTATGCCACCCACCGAGACTATCGACGTGCCCGGCATCACCATCTTGCTTTTCGACATGCTCCTTCTCCACTGCCATCCACGATGGTTGAGGGCGGAGAAAATCCATCCGCCAGGCTCCTTGCCCTCATACCTGTAAATTCTCCCATCTATAAGAAGGTCGTTGTATGCGCAATAATGCCACGGGATGGCGATTGTCATACCCGGTGCATAACGGGAGTCGTTGCTCAGCCACGGGAGCCACGTGAACGAGTTGCCGCCGTAGCCGTAGTTGTCCAACGCCGCATCGTACATGCCCAGTAGCAGGGCTGCCGTGGGAATAGAGCCGTCGGCCTCGTGTTTGGGCGACACCTTGATGGTCCATTGCTCCTTCTCACCCGGCGTGAGCTTGTCGCGGAAGGTCACTATCTGCACATCCAGTTTCTTATGCACAAACGGCACCGCCACATGGTAGGTTAACTCGCTGGTGCGACCCTCTTGCACGGCGCAGAGACTGATGTCGAAGCCTCCCAGCATCGTCTCGCTCACGGGGATGCGGAGCATGCTAATGCTGTTGTCCACACGCAGCAGACGGCGTTCCAATCGTTTGTCGTCACACATCAGCTCGTATGCCACCTGTACGTTCTTATGCCGCGAACCAAAACGCAGCACCACGGTGTCCCCTACCCTGGCCTCGGTAGCACTGATGTCGGACCACAGCAAATCCATGCAGTGCACACGGCTGCTTGTACGTGGGGTATACACCACTACGGCCTCGTCGCCCACCTGCTGTCCGGAGGTCCCATCCAAGGCCACTCGCACACGGTAGACCCCCGCTTCCAGCACGGGCAGCGGCACCTTGTTGCCGTTCAACCCCTCGCACCTCAGGCGCGTGTCGTACACCCGCTTCTCCACAGGCCAGTTCGACATTTTCTCTTCCTCGTAGTTGTAGGGTGTCAGCGGGAAGCGTTTGTGAAACTCCTCCTTGCTTATCGTGTGGCGCACGCCGGGGCGTATCTGCCCATGCGACAGCCATGGGCTGTCGGGCTCCCGCAACCGCTCAATGGTGAGGGTGACATTTCCTTTCAAGGGGGTGCCGTTCAGGTCGCAATACTTGTATTCCACACTGTTCAACTCCGTGACCTGCTCCGGCAGCGAGAGGGTGATATAACTGTTCTCATATCCCGCGTTGAGTGCATGGCTCTGACTGTGCGTCTCGCCGTTGATATCGGTCACGTCCACCCTTACCTCGTATGTAAAACAGGGCTTGGTGGAGAGTTCTATGTTGCTGTCGGGCTCTGCCACGAAGGCAATACGGAACTGCCCTTCGGCATCGGTGACTAGCGAGTCCGACACCAGCACAGCCGCCTCCGACACAGGCATATCCCAATACCATCTGCGCCACCATGGGTGCATCTGGGTACGGGTGACTGAGTAGACCACCTTGGCTCCGCTGACAGGCACCTGAGTGTATGAAGCTGCCAACCCCTCCACTACAAGGCTGTCGCCCAAGGCTGGCGCTATCGAGTGCCCCTCGGCATCCTTGCGGTCCACCCCGTTCAGGGTGACAGTAAACTTGGGCTGCTTGTATGCCTCCACGGGAAACCCTTTTCTGATAACTCTATTATTCGTCTTGGTAGAATAGGCCCAGATATTGAAATATCCAGGCAATGCATTGGCCGGTATGACAAACGTGCCGCTCAGGCTGCCGTATGCGTCGGTGACGCCGAGCAGGGTGTCAATAGTCTTACTGTTCACATCTCTCAAGTCTACCATCACTCTGTCGCCCACAACGGCGCGGCCGTCGCGGTTATTCACCACCCTGCCCTCCACCAGCATAAACTGCAGGGTGTCGCCCGGGCGGTAAACAGGCCTGTCGAGGATTATCTTGTTGACAAACCTGCCAGTATCCTTCATGCCTGACCAAAGGCTTTGTTCCGCCGTCACGTCCAACCCCTTATAGCGCGTCAGCAGACGGTAGTCGTAATAATAATAGTCCTTCCTCTCCTTCTTCACAAAGGTAGAAAAGAAACCCTTCGCGTCGGTGACGGCGGTGGCCACGGTGGTATACTTCTCGTCAGAGTATTTTTTATACCGCTGCACCTGCACCTGCTGCCGCGCTATGGGCTCGCCTGTCACATAATCCACCACATAGCCGGACAGGCTGTCCTGCACCGACGACATCAGCACAAAGACCGCCGCCGACACCGTGAAGCTCTGCACACAGAAGCCATGACCCGTAAAGTCCTTGGTGGGCGACACTAGCAGCATGTAGCGTCCCGGTGACAGCTGGGGAACATAGCCATAGTGGCTATAGTACTTGTAGTCCTTCGGCAGAGTGAATGTCTGAGACCACGACTTTAGCACCCTCTCTTTCATGAGCCTGGTCCTAATCTTTGCATCATTCTCATAACAGTTCTTGTACCATTCGGGATAAGCTATCACGCGGTAGTAGAGGTTCTCCACATTGCGTGTTTTTATTGTCATCAGTATGTCGCGTCCGGCGGGCGACGCCGAGGCAATTTCCGTCTCAATCTTCACCATCTGTATCTCGCGCTTACGGTTGGCGCAGTCAACCCCTCCCCGACTCTTGGGCCAGCGGCCTATGGCACTGTCGCAATAAACCACCGCGCCCACGTAGTCGCTGTCCAGCTCGCTGTACCCTGCCAAATCGTCATACAGCAGCGCCAACTGCTCGTTGCCCGTCCAGCGGTAGCGGTTCAGGCATTCCTGCGTCAGATGCTTGCGGTAGGCGGTGGTTTTGTTCGGCTGGTCGGTGAGGTAGTCCAGCAGTGCCAGCTCGTTATATAGTGTCAGATTGATGTTCTCCTTCGTAGGCCTGCTTCTGTACCACTCCGTCAGCTGCCTTTGCAACTCAATCTTCCGCTTCAGTGGCACATTCATGATGGCCAGCTGCATCACCAGGTCGTACATTGTCGGGGTGGTATTGAACCTCACATCCTTTGGTGCCGTGCAAAACGCTGCAATCTGAGAGTTGGGGATGTCGCGCAAGGACAAGGTGTCCACCAACGCCGAGTCGATATTGCCGAGAAACAGACGGCACAGGCATCTGTCCTCTGGCGTAAGGTACGGCAATATGGCGCGGAAACGGGCCATGCTGCTGTCCACCACATCCTCCTGATAGTTTATGGCCGCCCTCTCCATATACCAGGTGGCGGTAAGCAGCTGCCGCGACACCATGGGGTCAACCTGCCCTGCTTTCACTCGGGACATAGCGTCGGCACGCAGACTGTCGGACACCTGATAGGCATCGGCGTAGCGTTGCTTATAAATCAATTTCTCTATGCGGTAATAGACATCCGTCGTGCCTTGGGCAGAAAGCATACCCACCATGGCTAGGTGAAAGGCAGCCAGAAAGAACACTCGTTTCATAATAATACCTCATTTAAGATTGTACTATTACGGAAACGTAAAACATACGTTTTTATTGTCCCAAAAGTGGGATTGAGGAGATATGGGTATGCGTTAATGTGTAAGTGACTGCCGCGTCAAAGACTAACGCAATCTCACAAACATTAACGCAATCTCACAATTACACAATCACTAACGCCACTCCCCAACTATCAGCTTCCGCACCGAGGTGCTATCGCCATAGGTGAAGGTCACAAAGTATACTCCCGAAGGATATGGGGAAAGGTCCAACACAGCCCGGCCTTGTCCGGCTGTGAGCGAGCCGCTCCACAACTCGCGCCCTTCGGCATTGTGCAGGGTCAGGCGGCCTCCCTCGATAGTGGACTGGACTGCTACGGTCACATTGCGGTATGCCGGGTTGGGGGTCAGGGTAAAGAGGGCGGATGCATCCGTTGACCCTATCCCTTGGGGATGCACGTCACGCTCGAAAAAGGCCGTGAACGACGTGTCGTGCGTTGCCTCGAAGGTGCGCGGGTTCGCTGTCACCGAGTCATGCCACTGCACAAAATGATAGTTTATCACGTCGGGCACCGCCGTCAGCGTCACGCTGTCGCCTATGTAGTAGACCCCGCCGCCATCCACATGCCCCATCGTCGTGGTGCTCGAAACGCTCACCGTGCACTGCTCCGCACTGGCGAAGTAGGCGGTGAACAGGGTGTCGTGCATCAGCCTTATTTGTCGTGGGTTGTTCGTATCACCATCGTTCCAGTGCAAGAAGCGGTAGCCCCTCTTGGCCCGCGCCCAGATGGTCTGCCACGTGCTGGGCGACATCTCTCCGCTCGGTCCCGCCGTCCCCATCGTGCTGTCCGCTGTCTCCACTCGCACCTCCACCATATCTATAAGGGGCATGAAATTCCCAAAATGCGGTATAGTGAGAGAATGTTGTGCAATGTGCCATGTATTGCGTGCATTGGGAATATGATACAAGGAATCACAATATAGCATTATAGGATACGGAATCCGACATCTCATCTGATAATCCTGCATCACACAGTATGATGTCCTTCTATGTATGTCCATATTATGCGCGGAGACATTGCTTTTGTGGGTGCCGCACAGGTAGAATATAGAATCCACCTCCACTGGTTTGTCGAAATAAGCCGTGTAAACATGGCAGTAGGCGAAGCCGTGCCGCGCCGTATCATAGTTGATTGGCAGTTTCAACACCTTGCATTCCGCTGTGTCCCACCGCACCCGGTCGAGGAAAATCATCGTGTCCGCACCCTTCTGCACCACATACACATATTCCGGCAACTTCGATATGCTGTCTAAATATGCATTTGGATGATCTGGGTAGGGGTCGACCCATGCCGATACTCCTTTCAAAACGGCAGGATGCTCCACATAATGGGGCTGTCCGCATAAAGTAGATGGTCCCAATCCAGCCGAATGACCATATAAAAGAAATCTGGCTCTCGATGTGTCCCAATATTCCGGACATGAATCATACCAATAGAAGGCATACCATCCCTCCACACGCCCGTCGGGCCCGCTCACGGTGTCCATCTGACCCACTGACGACAGCGTCAGTCCTAGGACAAACAGCAATGCAAATACTATCTTTTTCATGTTTATACTCCTTTCCTTATTAAACAAATCGGTATTCATCGTTTCACTATTCCGTCTCCGTTTCATCCTCTGAATTAATAATGATAAAGTTTCCCGTTCGGCATCTTTGGGGTATCAAAGTAGGCAGTGCATACAACTTGGACCATGATTTAGGACTGATTTCACACCACACTGGAATCACATCAATTTGCTCGGCAACCGACTTTTCGATATAATACAATTCGGCTCGCAGATAATTAGGCATAGTATAGCACGAGCCTGACAATGGGTAATCCATGTTCTGATGGAACAGCACCACGCTGTCCTGATGGTTCGGCTGATGGCCAGCCGCCCACAAAAGTTTTCCGGCATACTTGTCAAGCGAGGTCATCTCATAGTCTGCACCCGAAGCGTAACTATAGAGTGACCCCATAACGCCCCAGGGCACCACCTGAACAATACTGGTAGGGGGCTGCGACTCCATATCCCTATGCAGAAGGGCCACTCCCTCCAGCTCGTCCATGGTCAGCATATCGGTGAGGGCCCCCGGCCCTTTCGCCCCAGACCGCACATTCTGAAGGTATATTATCTGCATGTCCGCCCCCACCACCACCTGCATCCTAAACAACGTAGTAAAGCTTTCCTGCAGCCCGACAGGCTCTTCCGCAAAACTCTCGTATGCCACATTCACCATATTCCGTCCCGACGACGCGCTCAGCCGGATGTCCACATCATCGGTATGCCACGTCGTGTTGATGCCCAAATTGTAGTCAAGCATGTTTGACGTGTTGAAAGTATAGACTGTGTTCAGGTCTGTGTAATCATTGTTGGCGACATCTGCCAGCAGCGCCCCTCGCAGCCCAAAAAGGTAATGTTCCCCTTCAAACCGCGAAGCCGCCACCACCTCCCCGTCGGTAAAGACCACGTCGGTGAAGCACTCCGTGGCATCGCTAGATTTGACCAGCCAGCAGTCCCACGGCGAACTGCCAACTCTGGAAAACACCAGACAGGACTCGTTATCAAGGGACTTCCCCACCAATGCCAGCAGCGTGTCAGCGGGGGCTTCGGGGTCAATCCTCGCATCAATACGCGTCACCTCTTTTGTAAATGACAATTCTGTCATCCGATGGGCTGTGCTACCCTGCGCGTCCGTCATGTGGTCTAACGAGATTTGCCCTACGAACCCTCTGGATTCGGGCACCATATATGGGTATCCGTTCATGTCGAGCCCCATCACAAAGTAACTTTTCTGACCACAGAAATAGCACATCTGACCCACTATCTCCATATCCGTCACCCTGTATTTCACCCCTCCGTACATGTTATTCTCGGAAGGAATCACATACCTGTTCGCACTGGGGTGTCCCGGGGTAATCCTGCAGGTGAAGACTTCCGAATTCGTATTGGTTTCACGGTTGTAGACCAGCATGTCGCCATTATTCCCAAAAAAACGTACAAACACATCCTCCCCACGAGGCTTTTCCAGTGTTCGGGTCCTCGAAAAGGTTACTGTCTGTGCCCCAGCTCCTTCCGCCAGCGACAGGACAAAAAACAACAAAGCAAATAATACTAGTTTGTTCATAATTGATTGATTTTATTATATAATAGACCTTTCATATGCCGCAATCCACACTCCTATTCACGCTGCAAATATACAACTTTTTCCCAATTAAAAAAAAAAAAATGGCTAAACGAACAAAAATTAACAATTGATAAGTTCCAATAAGAAACACAACTTTTTGAGAGAGAACCCCACAGGTTCAGCTGCAAACACCTGTGTTTAGGCGTAGATTTTTGACAGGCGGAAGAAAAAGAATTTGAGGTCTTGGACACCACGCAGGGACTTTCGGAAAGCCTTGATTTTAGAGTTGAGTTGTTCGGCAGAGGCATTGGTGGAG
>JAFWOP010000175.1 GCA_017545365.1 Bacteroidales bacterium | reverse complement strand
AGGTTCACGCAGATGAACACCAAGGCAAGAATCGTGGAAAACGTGAGTATCCATTTGTATTTCCATCGCGAATAGACAATGATACCCGCCAATGGCAGGAAGAACGAATACCAGAGGCGTGTCTCACCCATTGTGCGAAGCGGCGGGCGCTCCAGGATAATCCACATGGAGAGAATAAACGAGAAGAAAACGACCAGTCCGACGATGGTTGCCGTATAGGCAATGCCGGTTTTTTCTTTCCATGCCGCCCATGCTCCTATAGCCCAAAGCAGGATTGCTGCTATTGCGAAATAAACAAATTGCTCCCAACTCATACGCGTCTCCTCCCTCCAATAACAAACATACAAACAGCTCCCGCCAGCATCATGTAGATGCCTGTATATACCAACGGCAACCAGGGGTCGCTGACAAGCTCTAATATAGAAATCTGACTCCCGGCACCCATCTGCGTGTCGTAGCCGTATTGATAGATTTTCCAACCGTCCACCTCGTAGGGCTTGTTCACGTCAACCGTGGTCTCGATGTTCTTGCCCGTCTTGGTCAGAATCTGAATCTCTGAGGCAAAGCGCTTGGGGCTTCCGTTGTCGTAGGTCTCCATAATAAACTTCTTCAGTTCAATGGCTATCGGCATTTCCTTGACGGCCCCCTCCTGAGTCATTGCCCGCCATTCAGGCTCACCAACGGTGGTTATCATTTTTACGCGTTGCATGTCGGCATTGCCAAGTGTGGCGGTAGTGAGGGCAATGAACAGGCCCAGGTGGTTCAGTAGGAAAGGTACGTCACGCTTCCATGAACTCAAGTGCATCAGCCGACGTAGGATGATGACTCCCAGAATGACTGCCATATACACATAGATAAGCACGAAGGGCCAGAACGCCAGCATATTGTTCAGCCAGGTGCCGTCTTTCAGCTGGCGGGTGAGTCCCATGATGATGGTCAGTACTACGGCATACACCAATGCTGGTATGGCGGCCTGGTATGTACTTACGAACAGGAAGGCATACACCTTCTTTCCTAATATAAATATGAGTGCTATTAAAGCTAGGAATCCTGCCAATATAATCCCGTTGGCAGGCCAAGCAAACGCATCCCACATTACAGGACCGACACTCAACTCAAGTGCCAGTCCTGCAAAGATAAGGCCTCCACCTATGAGGAAGCCCTCCTTGAATGTCCATGGTTTAGTCCACATCAGATTTCAATGAGCTTACCTTTCTTTCTGGCTTCCTCAATCCATTTTGGTTCTATCTCTTGCAAGAAACGTTTCTTGTTCTCATTCAGCGTCTTCATGTCGAGACCGATGGCAGCCTGAGCCTTTGCCTTGGTGCTATAGTCAGGCACGGGGATGGCATCAGTATGCCCATGCTTGGCAGCAACGCGGGCAATAAGCAGGCGGGCCTGCTGGGCATAGTCAACCGAATGAGAGAGTAGCCGCACCACCTCTTGCGGTGCATGGAAGGTGGCACCATGAGAGGCGATGGCATAGTCCCAACGCCACTGGCTCTTTCGGAGCAATGCCTGAATGGGAGCCAGCTCAGCTTCGGTAGCACCCTTGTCGATGATGAACTTTGTCTCGAAGTGGGCACGGGCAAGCTCTTGCTCGGCACGGGTGCGCACCTCGTTACACTTCTCCTGGCGCTCATACACATTTTGGTGCAGCACCTCTGCATCCTGACGGTGACAGGTCTGGCAAGTGCGGTCAATCTTGGCCAACGGAGATTGTATCTGATGGTCAGAGAACTTCACACCGCCTTCCTGCTTATAGGGCATGTGGCAGTCAGCACACGACACGCCGCGCTGGGCATGTATGCCTTGTTGTGACATCTCCCAACCAGGATGCTGGGCCTTCAGAATCTTGGTCTTCGACAGCGGATGGATGTAGTCGTAGAAACCAATTTCGTCGTAATATGCCTCAGCAGCCTCGCAAGTCAGCCCCTTGTCGTGCGGGAACACCAGGTAGTTGGCTTTGCCGGGATTCTTCTCGTCGTTAGGCTTGATGAAGTAGTACTCCACATGGCATTGGGCACACACCAGCGAGCGCATCTCCTGTTGCGTGGCATTTTTCACGTTCAGGCCCCGACGGGCAAAAGCTTCGTAGAGGGCAGGACGGGCAGGACGCAGGTCCATCGTGCGCGCATCGTGGCAGTCGCTACAACCGATGGGGTTCACCTCTTCGGCACCCAGCTCGCTCCACTTCTTGGCATAGAAGTTAGCGGGGTCCATGACCGATTTCGAAGCGCTGAGCTCACGCATCATTCTTGGCACGTCAGGACCCTTACACGTCCAGCACGTCGCCGGTTGCATGTCTCCGGCAATGGAGTCGGGCGTAATCTGAATGCCGGGATTGCCTGTGCGCAGAATCTTGCGCATATCCTCTAAGGCATGCTTGTGTCCGCGAGGGGTGTTGTAGTGGCGCGAGAAGGCATAGCCAGCCCACAGCACCACCATCTCCGGACGCTGTTCGAGCACATCGACCTCTTGCGACGAGTTGTACTTCGACTTGAACGTGGTGTCCTCTGTCATGGCCCATGTCTCGTACTCACGCGGATAGTCGGCCTTGAACTTCTCGTTCTGAGCCACTATCGAGTCCTCAAACACGGTGCGTTTGTTGTTGAATACGCTGACCACCTCGGCCCTGCGTTCCATCAATGAAGAAACGAGCAGCCCTAACAAGAACACTACAATCATTGAGCCTCCGAAAAGTGCCCAACCTTGCCATTTCTTTAGTTGCTTTGCCATAATATTACGTTTTTTAATTTTAATTCATCATGTTCTGAAGCCATCCCGGCACAGGCGATGGGGGTAGGGGAGTCACCCCCTCGGCTCCAGGTGTTGCCATCAGCGAGTTCATGCCACCGTGGGGCACATTACGATGACAGTCCCAGCACGCCTTGCCGCCTTGGGCCTGCTGCTTCATGTAGCCCATGCGCCCCGTCTTCACAAACTCCGTGTTCAGCTGTTCGTGACAGCGTATGCAGTTGTCCATTACCACCTGACCCGTCAGCGTCTCGGCCATCGGAGCCTGTCGTTCTGAGTGCATCACGAAATAGGCTGTGTGCTTCAGTCCGTCCATCGCCTTGAAACCATACTTCAATGCCAAGTTCTGGTGGGGCACATGACAATCGTTGCACGTGGCGCCATTGGACTGCTTGTCTATTCGTCCGTGTGAAGAGTGGCTCCACGTGGCGTAGTAGGGTGTCATGATGTGGCAGTTGACGCATGCCGACGGATTGTCGCCAATAAAATAAGTATGCGCCCTGAGCAGATACATAAACAACCCGCCGAGTCCGCATACCACACCCGCCACAAGCAGCAAACCTACTTTCTGCCTGTACGAGAATTTATCTTTTAGTGCTAATATCTTCTTCCAGCTCATCCGTAGATTATTCAAATTTGCTACAAAATTAGTCATTATTTGGATATCTGGTGGCAACAACTGTTACCCCATCCGTATAATAATTGTTAAATTATGGTTTTATTCTCACTTTTTCCTTACCTTTGACCTATCTAACTAAAATATCTTTATGGACATTGATACATTACAGGGGCTGAGACGATGCCCGCTTTTTAATGGGCTGACGGAGTCGGAGATTATCGACCTAATGCACATGGTGCGTTATAGGGTCGTACGGTGTTACAAGGGTGATATTCATGCCATGGAAGGTACTGCTTGCCAATATGCCGACATCATCATTAGCGGCGAGATGGTGGCAAGCATGATGGTTTCCTCCGGACGTATTATCAGGGTGGCAGTCCATCAGTCGGGGAAACTTCTGGCCCCAGCCTTTTTCTTTTCTTCAGATAACCAATACCCCGTCACCATCGAGGCTACTGCTGATACCACCCTCTTTCGTCTGATGCCTGCCGATCTTGAAAAGATTCTCAGCCATGACCCGCGACTGATGATGAACTATATCAAGATGCTTTCAAATGTTGTTTCTCATCTGACCGATAAAGTTCGCATGCTCTCCATGAGTGTACGGGAAAAGGTGATGCATTATCTCGAGGAGCAAATCAGGCTTCAACAGTCGAAAGATGTTCTTCTGCCTTTCTCCCGGCAGGAACTGGCAGATCATTTCGGTATCCAGAAATATTCGTTGCAACGGTGTCTGAATGAGCTGAAACAGGAGGGCGCTATCCTCGTTGAAGGGCGACATGTCAAAGTCCTGTCGTTGTTGTAGTCTATCATAATCCCTGTGTTTTTTTTAAATCATAACAAATGAGGATTGCGGAATAGAAAATATTGTCGTACCTTTGCAGCCGAATTAGAAATATGCAGGGTTCATGATTAAGAAAATATGGCTTTTGTCCTTCGCTATAGCCTTGGGTTTGCAGATGCAAGCCCAGCGGCAGGACGACATGCGGCAGACTGTGGAGTATTTGGCTTCGCAGGAGCTGGGTGGCCGCTATCCGGCTACTCATGGCGATACACTCGCTTCTGAGTTCATCGTCAGCCAGCTGCGCAGCATGAAGCTCAAGCCCGTTGTCAAAGGCAAGAAGGAAACTGGCTACTATCACGACTTCACCTACGGGAAGAACGAGAAGCGCACCACTCATAACATCATCGCCGTGATTCCCGGCAAGGACAAGCGACTGAAAAATGAGTATATCGTCGTAGGCTCGCATTACGACCACTTGGGTATGGGCGGAGAAGGCTCAGGCTCGCGCCGTCCCGACACGTTGGGCGTTCATCCGGGTGCCGACGACAATGCCAGCGGCGATGCTGTTGTACTCCAGTTGGCTCGTCATTTCAAGAAGATACGCTCGCCCCGTAGCATCATCTTCGCCTTCTTCGGAGCCGAGGAACAAGGGCTTGTAGGCTCAAAGTTCTTCCTCGACTGGATGAAGCACGACGACGCTCGGCGCATCAACCTCCCCGACAGTCTGAAGGGAATCGTGGCTATGGTTAATTTAGATATGGTCGGGCGTATGCGCGATCACGCGATGAGTGTATCGGGAACAGGCACCAGCAGCGGTTTCAAGGCGATGGTCGAGGAGGTGGCTCAGCAATCAGGCGTGCACGTCTCTTGCATTCCCGACGGTTATGGTCCCAGCGATCAGGCTTCGTTTGTGGCAGCCGATATCCCTGTGCTCTTCCTCACGACGGGCGGTCACATGGAGTATCACACGCCAGCCGATGTGCCTTCCACGTTGAAT
>JAFWOP010000174.1 GCA_017545365.1 Bacteroidales bacterium | reverse complement strand
CTTCCATCTAAATTACCATAGATTTGTACAGGAGAATTAGCAGTGGAAAGCAATGTACCAGAACTAACGTTACTATTGTATTCAAACACCACCGATGTGGCATATGGAATGGCACTATTAAAGGTAGGTCCATCTACCAATTCAGCATGAGGCACTTCTGCCAAAGCCGTAACATTTGCTGTCACGGTTGTGATGGTATTATGCGCCAATGCCACATCCTCTTTCTCCACTTCGACATACCTATCATCGGTAGTATAAATCGATATGTCCACATCGTCAGTGTCGAACTCTGGCACCACAATATCGAATGTCTCTGTTGCCAAGGCACCCACAGTCCTCGTACTATTATCTCCAAAACTAAGTGTCACAGAGTGAGATGCTGTGCTGGACATGCTGATGTGGTCATGCACCGAGCCGCTAACCGTGGCGGTACCCGCTCCACTCAGTCCTGATGCGGTGGCCGTCAATTCTATGCGTCTCAGTGTCAACTCTTGGTTCAACGAGTTGCTAACAATTACCCGCACCACCGAACAAAGGTTGTAGAACTGCAAAGTGCTGCCACTGGTGAGATAGGCACCCATTGGCACGTCTACACGCTGGTGACTACCTACCAACTCGTAGTGCTGTATCGACGGTAATGTCACTGGTACACTGCCACTACTGCTGATGTCGCAGTCCTCAGGCACAATGCTGGCAGGGAAGATGGCACGATAAGAGCTACTCGACACTACGTCCTCAATCCGCGCTGACGCACCCGATGCTGCCATGATGGGATAGGCGGCATTGTTGATATACACCTCGTCGCCGTTGTGCCAGCAGGGGGTGTGGTCATTGATGTAGACCTTCGTGCTGCTATTGACGGTTTTCTGAATCTCGGCACCAAGGGTGACTGTGCCTTCTTCTTTTTGGCAGCTCACTGCCAGCATGGCGATAGATGCCAATACAAAAGGAAATCTTATATGTTGCTTTTTCATAAATCTCTTTTTTAATTCTTAATACTCATTCGTCCCAACTGCTGGAACCAAAACTGTTGTTGTTTGAAAACGACGAGCCGCCCGTCCAGTCTCCATCGCCGAATAGGCTTAATTGGGATGAAGTCGACGGCGCGTCCCACGTGGCATCGCAAAAGGGAAGGAGCGTCCCTGCCGTACGCGACTCAAACGACGCATTTAGACCATTCTCCACCTTGAAGGTGACAACAGCTACCCTCGGTGGGTCATAACATGATTTGTGTTTCTTGTCCATAGGCAAAAAGCAATTAGTTTCAGTGCCTTGGCTCATGCGACACTACATTTCTGTCTTTTAGGTAAAACAATACAAGAAAGTGGAGCCATCCAATGCGACCTAATCTTTAGACGTGGGGCTGGACTCCCTATGATAAAAAATAAGGTTCAGTGAATTGCTCCACCGAAGGATGTATCATAGTATATAATACAATCCAACAGGAGCATTCATCTTCCCTTTATTCCTATATCATAATAAGTGAAGTGTCCAGTTTCACGTCTTCGGAATAGAGCGAAAATGCGCTTTCTCAATAATTTGCAGACAATAGTTCTCTCTGCCTGCATCTGCAAAGATACAACTTTTTTCTAAAACAAAGCAACCTTGCACCAAAAATTATCTACGCAGCAATAGTCACTCTCCCCACTTTAGTAAAAATATGCTTTCTTGCGGACAATTATTGTCGGCTTTCGCCGTTAATATGGAAGCTAATCAAAAACTAGTATGAGACATTATTTTTTCAATCCTACGGTCATCCTTGTTTGTTGCCTCGTCTTGCTGGCGGCGGGTTGCCGTAAGGACAAGGGGGTGGGGACCTCCCAACCCTCTAGAGCCATCTATCACTGGAAGACAACCTACAACCCAACGCCTTGGGAGCAAGAGTTTTTAAAGGAACATAAGATAGGGCGCATCTATCTGCACCTGTTCGATGTGGATGTTGTCCAAGAAGGAGTTGCTCCCGTGGCCACGCTGCGCCTTATGCAGCCGCTGCCCGAAGATATCGAGGTGGTGCCCACCGTCTTTGTCTCGCACGGGGCGCTGGATGCGATGTCCGACGATTACAGATTGTCAACCTACGATATTGCACATAACATTTATGACCGAATCTGTGCCATGATGCGCTGCCATGGGTTGGAATTCAGCGAGGTACAGATTGACTGCGACGGCGGTCAGAAGAGTGCTTGGACGACAATGGATTTGGTGTACTTCCTCTGCCAGAGGGCGCATGAGGACAGCGTGAAGGTGAGCACAACACTGCGCCTGAGCCTGTTGACAAAGAAGAAAAACATCCCCACCTGCGACCAATATGTGCTGATGATGTACAATACAGGTCGGCTGCAAAGCCGCGAGACACACAACTCGATACTTGACTATAAGGATGTGGAACCGTATATCGGACACATGACCCGTGGATGGCTTGACACGCTGGCCAAAGAAGGACGGCAGATAGACATTGCCTACCCCCTCTACGGATGGGGCGTGGCGTTCCATCCCTCAGGAACATTCTCCCATCTCGTGCCGCCCGACCAACTGCCAGAAGTGGCGGGCGACACCCTGCGGGTGGAATGGGCACAGGTGTCCGACATACAACGGGTGCAAAAAGCCCTCGAAGGGCGTGTCTTGCCCAGACATAAGCGTTCCACAGTGCTCTTTCATCTCGATTCCGCCAATCTGGCACGTTACTCATTTGAAGAGGTCGAATCCATCTTTAACCAATAGTTGAGCCGTTATGAGAAACATTCAAAAGACTTGCCTTTATTGCCTCCTCCTCCTAGGTGGGACAGGACTACTGCCCTCATCCCCGACTGCCCAGGCCTGCGGCCCTTGGATTTTTGGACCGGGGGACATATCCCTTTACCGCATCATGCCTTATTGGCAGGAAAAAGACTATCTCGTCGGGCACAGCAACTTCGTGTCGGCCAACTGCCAACTGTGGGCACAGCAGGTGGGTGGAGGCGTAACTCCCGAAGCGGTGAACGATGCCCTCTATCATCATGGCTACAACGACTGGAAGGCCTTGCAACAGTGGTACAGCCACGGTGGCATGGCCGATTCCTCGGCATGGCTCTGGCAGGGAATGTCGCGCCTGTTCGGCTACTCATGCAACCTGAGGTACAACGACTTCGTCACCCAGTTGCTGGCCGCCGACGACCGGGAGGCCTTGGACTATCTCTTCCTTTGCAAGGAATACGAGGAGGTGCGCAAGCAACAGCTCTCGCCGTGGTACTACAGCTGCGGCTGGGACGACTGCGATGTGACGATGGACTCGATAGCCAACAGCGCGTTGTCCTACGACGGCCAGCGTTATGCCGACCGCTACCTGCTGCTGGCTGCCAAGTCGCTCTACACCCTTCGCAGCAACGATGAGTGTGTGCGCCTCTGGGAGCAACGTGGAAGCCTCCTGCCTGCGGGAACCTTGCGCGACGAGATGGAAGGCTACGTGGCTGGTTGCTATCTGCGTCAGGGACAGCGCGAGAAGGCATTGGAAATCTACCGCCGACTGGGCGACATACCCTCGCTGCTCTACGTGATGGAAAATGTCGAGCAGGTCTGCGAATACCTGTATGACCTCAATCCCCAGAACCCCTATTTCCGACCCACTTTGCAGAAGTTTCTCTACTCCTTGGAAAACTACGATTTGTGGAGCAGGTACGATGGGTACGGCATGGCGTTCGACAGTGTACAACGTGTGCGTCTGCTGCACCTCTGCGAGCGGGCGATGACCGACGGGCGGAACGCCGACAAGGCCCCATGGCGCTACACCGCCGCCGCCATCCACGACCACTACGGGCATCCGGCCGAAGCCCTGCGCTGCCTGCAAGGAGCCGAGGAGGGGTGCACCGATGCCTTCCTCGTCAGAAGCATCCGCATCTTCCGCTGCTACCTACATGCCCGCATCGACTCCGTCGACGACCACTACGAGCAATACCTGCTGGGCGAGCTCCGCTGGCTGGATGCCGAGTTGCAGAAGGAGTACGCCTCGCTCGATGCCGCTACCCAGTATGGTCTGCAACATATTGACGAGCTGACCTACAGCTCCCTCTATGCGCTCTACACCCACGATGCCATGCGCAAGATTCTCCTAGAGAAAGATGGTGCCTGTGCCCGTCTGGCACAGCAAGGCCGCTCCGTGCGTGCGCTGCAGCTGGCCAATATGGCCGAAAACCGTCTCTTTGCCATCACCCACAACGAGCTGATGCCGATGGTCCGCACCCGTCTGGGACAGTTTGAATACGCCTACAGCTGGGGTGACTTCGACTATTACGAAGTGAACCCCGACAGCCTGCGCCATGCCCAGTATGTCGACACCCTCAGCCATAACAACCACGACTACAGCAACCGCGCCTTCTGGATTGCCGACACCATGACACCCAATAGGCTGGTGGAATTCTTCGAACGCACCACAGGCTCACCCCATGACGACTTCGACCGCTTCCTGGCCGACAAGGGCTACCGCGACACCAACTATTGGTACGAGATAATCGGCACCCACTACCTGCGCGAAGGCGACTACTACAACGCAGTGCGTTACTTGCGCGTTGTGTCGCCCGATTTTGTCAACAATCAGAATATCGATTTCGAGTGGGACCCCTTCAGCTACGACCGTCAGCCTCTGCGCTACAAGTGGCATCCCAAGCTGCTGTTCGCCGAGCGGATGCTGTGGCTTGAACGGCAGATGAAACAGGAACAAGACCCCGACCGATTGGGACTGCTGATGCTCTCCTATTCCATCGCTTTGCGCAATGCCGCCGACCTCTGTTGGCAGTATCTTTCTTATGGTAGAACCTGCGACGATTATGCCTATTGGGACGAATACAGCGAATACTACGAGTCCGACTGGCAGACGTGGTTCTCGCCCAACGATATGCTCCCCAATGGACATGCCTGGTACGACACCCGCGAATGCCGTCGGCAGACCTCCGCTTTGGCCGACCAATGGCAGCGGCAGGCTTTCCTGACCATCCGGGGCGACGAGGCTCAGGCCTATGCCTACCGCCAGCTTTGTTTCTTCGACCGCATCCGCAAGCACTACCCCCACACCCAAGTGGCCCAGTCCGTTGCGCGCCACTGCGACACCCGGCGGCAGTATTAGTTCACCACTAGCTTCTGTACCGTCTCTTTCTTCTCCGTCTTCACCCTCACCACGTAGCTGCCTCGCGGCAGTGATTCTATTTCCAGCGTCACCGCCCGTGCGTCACCAGGGTACCTCTTCGAGATAAGCACCCTTCCCGCCATGTCAGACACCTGCACATCCTTTATCGCGTCCGCTGCCTCCACCGTCACCCGTGTCTGTGCCGGGTTGGGCAACAGCCGAACACTCCCCACATCCTCTGTCGGTTTCGTGGCAGTGAGGTATCCCTGCGGCCGGATTATTGGATAGGCCAATTGAGAACGATTTATGTTTATAGTATCTGTCTGCGGGGCAGGTATTCCCCACGTTTCGTAATCGGTGAGTCCTCCTCTCCTGCGGCCACATGCAGAACTACCTGAATAATAGTATATAAGGACATTGTTTGTCATATCCGCTAGCCCGTCATAACCGTTTTGGCAGTAGGAATGACTATATCCTGGCCAAGACGCTCCAGTATTAATAGAAAAAGTGTCTTTTGA
>JAFWOP010000173.1 GCA_017545365.1 Bacteroidales bacterium | reverse complement strand
TAATCGTCTGGACTTCATCGATTTCATCGACTCCAAGATGAATGCTGAGGTTGCTAACACGCTAGGAGGCAAAAGTCGGATGCTACAGCTGACCGACCGCTATGCAGCACTATCGCTCAATGAGGCTTCTTCGATAGCCATGCGTCTGCTTCCTGTAGCGGAGCCTGTAGATAGCGCATGCCAGATTATTTGCTTGGTGCGTACTTACGGTAAGGATGTCCAGGAAAGCACGGTATCGTTCTACTCAATGAAATGGCGACCGCTGCAGGCTTCTGACTACCTTCCGCCGATTGACGATATGGTGGTTGCAACACTTAACGACGAGACGACCACAATGACCCTGACACCCGTTTGCAAACTGGATGCTCCAGCCAATGAAGAGCAGAAAGAAATCACAAAACCGTCAACGAATCTTAAATGGGAGGGTGAATTTGTTTTCGAACGTTAAATATTGGCAGAAAGTTGCAGAAAAGTATTGCGGAATAGAAAATAAATGCTTATCTTTGCATGTGTGTTTTTCATGGTATTAGATTATTAAGGTTAATTAGAAGATTGGTTGTCGTGAGACAATCAATTTTTTTTGTGCCTTGTTGTTCAGTATTCTCCCCTATTCCAGTAGATACTATAGTGTAGGGTACGAAGACACGGATGGGGATATGCAAAGTAAAAGGGAACCGGTAAAGGCTCCCTTTATTGTTTGTTTGGAATAAATTATTTGTTTTTGTTCTCTTCGGCCTTATGCTTCGGGGATTACTGAAACATAGCTCTTGTCGTGTCTGCCCTTGTGGAACTCAACAGTTCCGTCGCACAGAGCGTAGAGCGTATCGTCCTTACCCATAGCCACGTTGTTGCCTGCGTTGTGCTTGGAACCACGCTGACGAACAATAATGTTTCCTGCAACAACCTTCTGACCGCCGAAAATCTTGATGCCAAGTCGCTGAGCAGCTGACTCGCGTCCGTTCTTAGAACTACCTACACCTTTTTTATGTGCCATAATGTGTTCCTCCTTGCGTTTTAAGCGATTACTGATTTAACTTCAACCTGGGTGTATTGCTGGCGGTGACCATTCTTCTTGCGAGAGTCCTTACGACGCTTCATCTTGAAAACGATAACCTTCTCACCCTTTACGAGCGGATTTACCACTTCGCATACTACCTTAGCACCACTTACGGTCGGTGCACCAACCTGTACTGATCCTTCATTGTCGACAAGCAGTACCTTGTCGAATTCAACAGTTTTTCCGGCTTCCACATCCTTCAGGTGGTTGATGAAGAGCTTCTTGCCCTCCTCTGCCTTGAACTGTTGACCGTTGATTTCTACAATTGCGTACATTGTTTTTATTAATTGTTTAACGGGTTTTTCCGCATGGCGTGTCGCTTCGTGCAACAGCTTTCTTGAGCCACCACGGACTAAATCGGGCGCAAAGGTACAAAAAAGCGAGTAAAAAACCAAAAAAAATCCAAATTATTTTGTTTTTTTGAACATATAGACTGTCAATACATGTTCAAGAGGCATGATAGGGGGAGCCTCATTTTGTCCTTCGATTGTCAGGAAAATAATAAAGCGATGACCCTCACAGGCAATCGCTTTTATCTTCAATAGGTATTAGCCTCTTTTAAGGTAAAAAGATTGTTTTCAGGATAACGCTGCAAAATTACAATCTTTTTCTTTAACATGCAAATTATTTCCAGACTATTTTCAAATTATTTTTCCGTGCTCCCACACAAACCAAATTTTCTATGGTTTTATTACACAATTTGTTGTGCAAACGATTAAATTTGATAAATGTTAGTTAAGTACAATTATTATTTACAACCTGTACTCCATAAGATTGAAAGGCTTGTTTTCTTTGGGTCTTTCTGGAATTTTGTTTGAAACGGAAAATGGCTCGAAGCCGTAACACGACTTCATCAACCTATCCCTTTATTATATACAGAGAGACATCTGTTCAAACAAATACAACTAAAAAGAAGGGGAGTAACAAAGTGTTCCCCCCTTCTCTATTTGGTAATATCCAACAATGAATGCCGTTAGTAGTTCTCGGCCTTGATTTGGAAGTATGCCTGCGGGTGGTCGCAGACGGGACAGACGTCGGGAGCCTTCTGGCCGATGACGATATGGCCGCAATTGGCACACTGCCAGATGACATCGCCGTCCTTGGAGAACACACGCTCCTTGTTGACGTTGTCCAACAGCTTGCGGTAACGCTCCTCATGGGCTTTCTCGATGGCTGCTACGCCCTCGAATTTCTCAGCAATTTCGTCAAAACCTTCCTCGCGAGCCTCCCTAGCCATGCGGGCATACATGTCAGTCCACTCAAAGTTCTCACCGCCGGCTGCAGCCTCAAGGTTGGATGCCGTGTCCTTGATGGCACCACCCTCTAAGAGTTTGAACCACATTTTGGCATGCTCCTTCTCGTTGGCGGCAGTCTCTTCAAAGATGGCGGCAATTTGGACGAATCCGTCTTTCTTGGCCTTGGAAGCCCAGTAGGTGTACTTGTTGCGGGCCATGGACTCACCTGCAAATGCTTCCTGCAGGTTTTTCTCTGTTTTTGTTCCTTTCAGTTCTTTCATAAAGCGTTTGTATTTTTTGGTTAGATAATAAAAAACGATTGTCGGGGGAAAGCGAGGGGTGAATGGCCTCCAGGCTACGGGAGCGAATCACGGATGATTCCCTTTCTACGGGAGCGTGATTTCACCGCGGATGCTTCGGTTCATCATGGCGCGCACGGTCTCCGGATCGTCGTAGCGCGACTGGAGGAACATGAGCTTGGTGACGGCACTTTCCACAGTCGAGTCGTAGCCACTGACCACACCTGCCTCCTTCAGGTGATAGCCCGTGTCGTAGCGGTTCATCGCGACGCAGCCCTGCATACACTGGCTGATATTGACGATGACCTTGCCGTGGCTCGTCCCCTCGCGCAGGGCAGAGAGCAGCCACGGACTCTGGGGGGCGTTGCCTGAGCCGAAGGTACGCATCACGATGGCCTTCAGGTTCGGAGTGTGGATAATGTGGCGGATGAGGTCTTCGCGGATGCCGGGGAACAGCGAGAAGATAATGACGTTGTTGTCGAGTCGGAAGTGGGGCACCATAGGACGGGTGAAGTCGGGTTTCAGTATACGTTCGTGGTGGTAGGTGATGTTGACGCCAGCATCGGCTAGGTGCGGGAAGTTGAACGATTCGAAGGCATTGAACTCGTCGGCACTCTGCTTCGTGGTGCGGTTACCGCGCAACAGGTGGCCGTTGAAATAGATGCCCACCTCGGGTATGAGGGAACGGCCGTCGGCCCCCTTTGCAGCTGCCATCTCGATGGACGTTATCAGGTTCTCTTTTCCGTCGGTGCGCAGCTGGCCGATGGGCAGCTGGGAACCGGTGAAGATGATTGGTTTTGTCAGGTTCTCCATCATGTATGAAATGGCTGAGGCGGTGTAGGACATGGTGTCGGTGCCGTGTAGCACGACGAAGCCGTCGTAGTTGGCATAGTGGTCGGCAATGACGTGGCTCAGGTCAATCCACAATGCCGGCGACATGTCGCTGGAGTCGATGGGCGGCTGGAACTGGTAGGTATCAATCTGCATGTCGAACTGCTTCAGCTCGGGCACGTTGTGCAGCAAGTGCTCGAAGTCGAAAGGCTCGAGGGCACCTGTGTGCGGATTACGGTTCATGCCGATGGTTCCGCCGGTATAGATGAGTAGGACCTTAGATTGCATATTGGTGCAAATATACAACAAAAGTTCCAAATGACAAAACAAAACGGGGAATATTTTACTCCGTGTAGAAGTCGATGAGACTGCGCAGGGCCTGCTGGCATACGGGACAGAAGTCGGGATGCTCGTTGGTACGCATGCGGCAGTCCGGGCAGGGTCGCCAGACACCTTTGGATAGATAGCCGCCGCCCTCAACGATGCCTGCCGCTCCAGCATCGATGAGTGCCTGCCATTTAGGCCGGTCAGGGTGGGTGGTGAGATTGGGCTCCCAGGGCTCAGTATCGGCAAAATACATCGGGGCGTCATCACCGCAGGGGTACTCGTCGCCCAGACCGCCGAAGGAGTGTCCGAACTCATGTACGACAACGGGACGGAAATGCTGTCCGCGCGTGTAGCAGAGGTTGTAGGAGTTATAGATACCTCCGCCGCCGTAGTGGCTGGTGTTTGCCAGGATGATGACATGCTCGTAGGGTACGGCACTCAGGATGTCGTGCAGCTGTTTCAGGTGCAGCGTGGTGAGGTAGCGCTCACTGTAGAAGGTGTCGAAGTGGGAGTCGAGTGCCGTGTTGCGCCAGATACCCTTGCCCGGCTGGCTGACGTCGCTTTCTTCGGACGGGGAGCATACGGCGACGATGTTGAAGCGCTGCTGCATTGATGTGAAAGGCTCGTGGCGGAACAGGGCATCCATTGCCGAACGGCAGTCGTCGAGGAACTGGAGCATCTGCGATTCGGTGTAGCCCTCGGCCACGAAGGCGATATGGATACAGCGGCAAGTATCGGAGGCCTGTTGCAGCGTCAGGTACGGCGTCCGTGTCTTGGGATGACGGATGAGAATGTCGTGCGGTGACACCTCGTGGTGGGTGCTTGCCATCACGCGGTTGTGGTAGTCATACAGTTCGACGGTAACGAAGACTGTCTGACGGGGGTAGGGTATGAGGAAGACATTCTCGAAAGAGCGGGCAGTGTGTCTTGCTTCGTCGGTAGCCAGCCACTCCTGGAAGAGCGTGGAGAAGGAGTGCCTGTACAGTGTGTCGCCGGTCAGCGAGTCGGTGACGGTGAGTTGGCCGTTGCCACGTAGCGGCAGCTCGGACAGGCGCTGTCGCCTGCCATACCAGTGGGGGGTCATGGATAAAGCGTCAACGAATATGTGCTGTGACGAGGTGTCGCCGGCAAAGACATAGTCCAGCCGTAGCGTAGAGTCGCAGAAATGACGGCTGAACGACTGGGCAGACAACGACAGGATGGCTGTCAGGGCAAGCAGTAACAGGTTGGTTCGCTTCATGGCAGGCTGGTTCGCTTTATGGCTGGATGTCGGTGATGAGTTGCTGGATGTAAGGACGGGGCCAGTCTCGCTCGTGGTAGCGCAGGTCGTCGTAGAGCATGAGGTCAAGGTCGATGGTTACCCGTCCTGGCGTACGGCCGGTCTCGGACTCGATGGCTTTGAGTTCCTGTTGCAGACGTTCAGCATTCAGGAACGTGACGCCTATGGCCAGACAGTTCATGTACTGTGCTCCGCTGCCGTGGATGTCGGCCGTCCAAAGCCTGCGGCTGAAACGCAGGTCGTCAAGGCAGCGGGCCAGACGTTGAGCGGCCCACTGGATGTGGGCTGACTGATGGCAGTTGGAACCGAGAGCAATGATGACCTGGGGCATGTTAAGGGTGTGAGTGAGGTAGGTCAGACTTTATTTTTCTCTTTCAGGATGCCATGACGGTAGGCATAGAGCAGTTCGCGCAGGTCGTCAATCTGCGAACGTAGTTCGGTACCTTTGTCGGTGTCTGCAACAAGCATGCGTTGCGCCGAGAGTTCAACCAGTTGGGTGGTAGACTTGATGTCGATACCGCGCTGGATGGCATCGCGCACGTTCATGAACGGTTCGTGTTGCACCAGCTGGAAGCCGCGCGAGTGATAGACTAGCGTATAGCCAGCGATACCCGTTTCCTTGTGGTAGGCTTCGCTGAAACCGCCGTCAATAA
>JAFWOP010000172.1 GCA_017545365.1 Bacteroidales bacterium | reverse complement strand
ATGACGGAATCCTCGAACACGGCTTCGTTGTTCTGGCTGATGTTCTTCAGCTGCGTGGCGACGAGGTTGAGGATGTTAGATACGGCCTTCTCGTCCTTGGCGACCTTGGTGAAGTCGAGGTGGATGAGCTGCATGAAGGTCTCGAGGTCCTTCGGAGTGGTGGTACCGGTGAGGCCATGAGAGTCGTTGCTGATGGAGAACTGCGTGCCGCACTGCTTACCGGCGAGGGCCTTCTGCAGGTCGGTGGTCATGAACGAGCCGAGGGCGCTCTGCGAGAGTACGATGCTGGCGAGCTGCACGTCGCCGCTCTCGGGATTGGGCAGGACGGAGTTACCGCCGTCGGCGGTTGCCGAGAACACAATCTCGTCGGCATTGAAGTCGGTCTTCTTCATCAGCACCGTAGCACCGTTGGAGAGGGTGAGCTTGGTGAAGCCGAGGGCAGCATTGGTTTCTTCCTTCTTGATGGTGCCGGCCTTCGGGGCCTCAGCCATGAGGGGCTCCTGCTTCACGTTGTCGACATAAGCCTCGAGGGTCTCCTGGCGCACGGCGTCGATGGCGCGCTTCATGTCCTCGGGCTGGTAGTACTGCTTGCCTTCCTTCTCGGTGACGGCGGCGAGGCAGACGAAGTTGGAGTCGGTGAGCGAGATGATCTGCTTGGCGAGTTCGTTGACGGCCTCAACGGGAATCATCGGGGCAATCTGCTGCATGAGCTGGTGCTGGTCCTCGATGGAGACGATGGGCTCGGCATTGATGAAGTTCTGCACATACTCCTGGCAGTAGCTGTTTGACGGGGTCTTCTCACGGTTGTTGTAGGCCTTCTCAATCTGGCTGAGATATTCAGAGCGGGCACGCTCGTACTCCGTAGCGGTGAAGCCGAAGTCGTGAACGCGCTTCAGCTCGCGCATGGCGGCAGCAAGACCTTCCACGTCCTTACCTTCACGCGGCACCACCTGCAGCGTGAGGGCATCCTTCGAACGCGACACGAGGAACTGCTCGTCGCTGGCACCAGCCTGCATGAACGGGCAGTCGGGCTTCTGAGCCTCCTCGGTGAAGCGGGCACTCATCATATCAGCGAACACGCTGCGCATGTAGTCGTAGACGAGGTACTGCATGCTCTGCTTCATCTCATCGGGGAAGGCGTCGTGCTTCATGGCTGCGAGGATGATGCTCATCTGCTGCTCCTTGTCCTTACCAACGAGATAGATGCCTTCGTCGTTGTCGGGAACGGGAACAATCTCTACCTTCGCAGCATCGGCAGGCACCTTGATATCGCTGAAGAGCGACTTGATCTTGCCTTCGATGTAGTCGACGTCGATGTCGCCAACGACGATGATGGCCTGGTTGTCGGGACGATACCACTTGCGATAGTAGGCACGCAGCGTCTCAGGCGAGCAGCCGTCGATGACGCTCATCAGACCAATGGGGAAGCGCTCGCCATAGAGCGAACCGGGATAGAGCTTCGGCAGCAGAGTCTCAAGGATTTTCTGCAGGCCGATGATGCGCATGCGATACTCGTTGTGCACGATGTCGCGCTCGGCATTGATGGCTTCCTCGGTGAGCGAGATGCCGTTCGACCAGTCTTTCAGAATCATCATGCATGAGTCGACGGCCGTCTGGCGTGTCGAGGGCACATCGGTGAAGAAGTAGACCGTCTGGTCGGTGGAGGTGTATGCGTTCAGGTTGCGACCATACTCCACGCCGATGCTCTGCAGATACTCCTGCAGGAGGTTGTCCTTGAAGTGGTCGGTACCGTTGAAGGCCATGTGCTCCAACAGGTGGGCGAGACCGCGCTGGCTCTCCTCTTCCTGCACCGAGCCCACCTTCTGTGCGATGTAGTAGTTGGCTACTTTCTCGGGATAGTTGTTGTGGCGGATGTAGTAGGTGAGTCCGTTGTCGAGCTTACCCACGCGCACGTTCTTATCCTGCGGCAGTGTCATGTCCTGTGCTGAAACCTGCACCAGACCTGCCATGAGCAGCAATGCTGCCACGAAAAGTTTTCTCAGTTTCATTTGTCTTGATGATAATTTGATTAGTTAATATTGGTAATCTATCTATGATACGCATTCGACTTTTCACGCGGTACATCACCAGCGGAATTATTCGGTGCAAAATTACTGTCTTTTCTTCATTCGGCCAAGAAAAACCGGGGGTATTTTAGTAAAATGCAAACTTTTGCAAACTCTATGATACATTTGATATGCGCCTGCGGCGCGGGGCAAAGGCGCCAAGGCGCCGTTCAAGGTTCTTTCTCCACTACGTTACGAAAGCGGCAAAGCCGAGCGCAAAGGCTGCTGCGCAGCGTTCAAAGTTCAATGCGCCAAGGCGCGGTTCAAAGGCTGCTGCGCAGCGTTCAAGGTTCAATGCGCCTGCGGCGAGGCGTGTCGCGTACTGGGGTTAGCCTTTCCCCTCCAGTTACGCGGCACGCCGCGTCCCTACATAGGCGTTGGCAAGGCTACATGCTGCTGGAGGTATTGCTGATTTGCTCCTGCTCCGACTTCTTCTCGAGGAAGTCGTTCTCGATGCGCGTCTTGTGCTCCTTGGCCTTGATGCCGGTGTTGCCGAACGTGTAGCTCACCACCAGCTGCACCTGCGAGATGGGCACGTTGATGTTCTGGCGATGCACGAAGTCGCGGCCGGCGCTGTAAGAGTCGATGTGGATGTCGCCACCCTTCTCCAGTCCCGTGATGGCGGAGAGCGAGATGTTCAGGCGGTCGTTCAGCAGACTCTTCGAGAGACTACCCACGAGACCCTGGAAGCCCGTCGACCAGCCCTGCAGCGTGTAGGTCTTCATGCTGGCGATGACATTGGCACTGAGCTGCAGATTCCAAGGCAGCGTCTGCTGCAAGCCAGCGAGGAAGTTGCCCTGCCAGCCGTGGTTGCGGGCGTCGACCTCCTTGCTTCGCAGGTCGATGTAGTTGATGCCGCCGTTCAGCATCAGGCGTGTGTTCTTCGCCACGAGCCAGTTGGCAAAGGCGGTGAGCGACGTGTTGCGCATCTTCACGACATTGCCATAGGTCTGCTGGAGCACATCGTCGGCGAAGAAGCTGTATTGCGAGATCTGGTTGTTCGAGAATATCTGATGCAGGGCGATGTTCAGCATGAACTTCTGCGAGAACGAGCTGTAGCTGGCACCAATGTTGTGCGTCTTCTCCACGTCGAGGTGTGAGTTACCATAGGAGATGATGGAGGGAAGAGTGCGATCAACATAGGGATTCAGATAGGTGATGCCCGGACGCGACAGACGCATGTTGTAGGTAAGACCAATATTTTTTGTGGGCTTCGGCGAGAGGCTCAGCGAAAGGCTCGGCACGAGGTTGCCATAGTCGTTGCTGAAGTCGCTGCCTGCGCCCTGCAGATAGCGCACCTTCTGGAACGTGTGCTCGTAGCGCAGACCGGCCTTCGCACCGACGATGCCCATGCGTGCCTCATATTCGGCATAGGCGGCAGCGATGTCGTTGTCGTGCTGATACTCCACGAAGCTGCTCTGCGACTGCTGGTCGGCATGCTGCACGAAGCGGTCCTCGGCCCACGAGCGGTTGTCGCGCATGATGTACTTTCCACCGAGGCTGAGCGTATGACTGTCCGAAAGCGGACGCGTGTAGTCCACCTGCAAGGTCTGCTCGAGCGACTTCGGCTTGTTCTCCGAGAAGAAGTCGTAGCTCTGATAGTCGTCGTAGAGCTGCTCTGTGGTCTGCTTCTGCGGCGAATACGACATCAGATAGGAGAAGATGAGGTAGTGGCGGCGGTCGGCAGAGAAGAAATGCTGCCAGTCGGCGCTGGCGGTGACGGAAGTGTTGCGCAGGCGCGTGGACATATCATAACTATAAGTGGAGTTGAGACGTTGAGACGTTGAGGGGTTGAGGGGTTGAGGAGAGGCGGAGGGGTTGAGGAACTCCATCGTGACAAGCGGCCGGTCGGAAACCTTCGCGCGGAAGGCCGTCAGGCTCACCGATGCCGAGAGCGTGTTCAGCGAATCGAGGTCGTAGCCGAGGTTCAGACTTCCCATGGTGAACGGTACGCGCTGCGTAGACTTCTGCTCATAGCGCATCAGCGACCCATCGGCCGACTCGCGCTCGATGCTCACCTCGGTATCCTTCATGCGCTGATACTGGTAGAGCATGTTTCCCGACAGCGACAGCTTGTCCTGCTGACCGGAGAAGAATGCGCCGCCGCCATAGCCCTTGGTGCTGAGCGTGCCACGCAGCGTGCCTGTCAGACCGTTCATCGCCTGGGCACCGGCGCCGCCGCCCTGCTTGGCAGTGACGAGGTTGAGCACACCCACGGCCCCCTCTGCATCGTAGCGGGCACCGGGATTGGTGATGACTTCTATCTTCTGAATGGCCGAGGCAGGCATCATCTTCAACACCTGCGAGGCATTCTGCGAAAGCATGGGGTTGGGCTTGCCGTCGACATAGATCTTAAACGACGACGAGCCGTTCACGGTGATGTTATCCTGACCATCGACGGTGACCATGGGCACCTTGCGAAGCATGTCGAGCACCGTGGCAGAACGGGCATCGGTGTCGGCGCTGACGTCGTACGACATCTTGTCGGCTTCCATCTTCACCATCGGCTTGGCAGCGGTGACGGTGACGCCTTTCAGCTCCAGCGAGTCGTAGACGGCTTCGAGTGAATCGATGTTTACTTGTGCCATGGCCGTCGGGGCCGACAGCCAGAGGGCACACAATAGCGAGGGAATTGCTTTTTTCATCATTTTATTTGTTGTCTTTTTGTTGAACCTATTGGTTGCTTGTTTCTTTTTTTACTTGTTGGCATCGCATCTTTTTTTATTCATTAGACGCAAAGACTTCCGGAAAACTACACAGTTTTCGAAAAATTTTCTGTCGTTTAGACGAAATAATTGCCGGAAAGGTTGCAGACGGGGCTATTTTTCTGCCCACGCACGGTCGATTTCGGCAATGTCGATGTCGAGCAGACGCATCTGGCGGAAGAGTTCCGGAAGGGTTTGCTCGCGGAACTCGGCACGGCGCCGCTCAAGGATCTGCTGGCGGGCATCGGGGCTCACGTAGTAGCCCATGCCACGACGGTTGTAGATGACGCCCTCGCGAGCCAGCAGCTCGTAGGTCTTCACGGCGGTGTTGGTGTTCACGCCCAGCATCACGGCATACTCGCGCACGCTGGGTATGCGGTCGTCGGCCTTGTAGGTGCCGGCGAGAATCTCGTCGCAGAGGCGGTCGGCCATCTGCAGGAATATGGCTTTATCGTTGGTGAAGGTCATGGGAATTACAATTTACAGATTTACGATTTGAGCATGAGGATGCGCTGCGACTGCAACTGGCGACGGCAGAACAGGCGATAGGAAAGCCAAAGCATCACCATGCTAAGCACGGTCAGCACGGCAGTTACCGTATAGTAGAACAAAGGCTTGATGAAGCTGAACATCTCATCAAGGTTATGCGACTCGCCAGCGGCTTTAACTTTCTGAATCAGGTCGGTGTGCTGGCTGATGTAATACCCCACTCCAAAACAGCCAGTGATGACAACGACGAACAGCGTGCCAAGCAGGATGAGGGCGGTGTAGAGCCAAGGCAGGCGGCGGAACCATGTGCCACCGAGCACGAAGACAGCCACGACGAAGAACGATGAAGACAGGTTGACAAGACTGGCTTGCCAGGGAAGGTGGAAGTGGAACAGGCTGGCGACGTAGCTGCCGTCGAACACCATCTTTGGCAGCAGCGACAACGATTCCAGGTCGAACATCCAGCCCAGCACACCGCAGAAGAGCACGGCGAGATAGTAGACGGCGAACGTCAATACGGCACCCACGAGCACCACATAGACCACGCGACTGATCCATTTCTCGCTGTTCGTGGCGGGCAACATCAG
>JAFWOP010000171.1 GCA_017545365.1 Bacteroidales bacterium | reverse complement strand
GTAAGTGAGCGGGTTTGTAGTAGAAAAGCACTGGTTTTGTTCAACAAAAGCTATGGTTTTGTACTACAAAAGCTATGGTCTTGTACTACAAAAGATATGGTTTTGTTCAACAAAAGATATGGTTTTGTACTACAAAAGATATGGTCTTGTACTACAAAAGATATGGTCTTGTACTACAAGACCACCTTTTTCGGTAAAAACCGACTAAAACGAAACAGTTTTAAGGGGCAATCAGCCAATAGCTGAGCAGTAGCGTGAAAAACGCGGAACCGACCCCCGTCAAAACTAGCTTATACGCAATCCACTAAGCACCTCATTCAAAAAATCGAAGTTTCAGAGGGGTCAATGTAAAGATTTTTCAGCACGACCTTTGTTAAACTCTACGGATTATTTTTTGTCTACGGAGATTAGGAGGAAGGGAGGGCTGCGCGTGGCTTCTCCTTATCTCCATGCCTCCGTAGAATGTCTAAGGAGTTTAGGAGTTTAGGAGTTTTCCTACGGGTCATCGGCGCAGCCATTCCTTGATTCCTAAATTCCTTAGAATATTATCTTCTGCGGATTTTTTTTGTTTTCTAAGGAGTTTAGGAGTTTAGGAGTTTTTCCCTGCGGGGCTGTTTTCTAAGGAATTTAGGAATTTAGGAAGCTACGCGCAGCCCTTTCTGTGATTTCCGTGATTTCTGTGTGACCTTAGACCATATCTTCTGCGGAGTTTTTTTGTTTTCTAAGGAGTTTAGGAACTGTAACTAAATAAAATTTGCGTTTTATTTTTAAACCACAAACGTAAAAGTAATTTAGTAACAGTTCCTAACTATCATGTTTTCAGGCGATAAGTGCCATACTTACGAGGTCTAAACAGCATACTTGTGGGTAACAGGTAACAGATGGTAACAGACGTTTTTAAACTTTTCTCGCGTACGTATGTGCGTGTGTACTCGAGAAAAGGTTATGTTAATCACTCCAAATTTCTGGGATATTCTGCATGGAAATGTGAAGAGTGTCAGTTTTATTTCGTACCTTTGCACCCCGTATGAAACAAGGACGTATAGAAACGATAACGACGAGGATCATCAGTACCACGTTTATTGTGGTGGCGCTGGCTGTGTTCAAGCCCTTCGGGTTGGATGCGTGGCAGTGGCAGGGTTATGTGCATCTGATAGCTTTAGGAGTGATAGGTTTCTCGATCTGCATGATGACGGACATCATCCTGAAGTATGTCATCAAGATGCCGAGGTCATTTAAGAAAGGTGCCGAATACATCATCCGCCGCAACCTCTGGTTCCAGCTTATCAATACACCGCTTGTAGCACTGGGCATCTGTCTCTATCGCCACTTCGTGCTGAGCGACCATCAGGGATTGCAAATCCCCTCCAACGTGTTTTCTGTTGTCAATTTCCTCGAAACGCTCGTCATCATCGCCTTTTGCTCCTTCGCCATCGGACTCTACTGGCGCTTCAAGTTTCGCAGCAAGTATCTAGCGATGGAATTAGAAGAGATACGGGAATTGAATGAACAGCTAAAAAACCTCACCCCCGACCCCTCTCCAAAAGAGAGGGGAGTATATACCGCTGCTGCTGAGACTTCTGCCGATAAAGGTAACTACTCCCCTCTTCTTGGGAGAGGGGTCGGGGGTGAGGTTTCTGGGGTGGAGGCTCTTACCCTCTCTGGCACGACAAACGAATCGGTGACACTCCAGATTTCCAACCTATTATTTATTGAGGCCGTGGGCAACTACGTTAAGGTCAGTCATCTGCGTGATGGGCAGGTGCATACCGACATGCTTCGCGCCACGATGAAACAGATGGAGGAGACGTTGCAGGGCTATCCGATGATTGTCCGTTGCCATCGTGCCTTCCTAGTCAACCTTGGCCAAGTAGAACAGATTGTCTCACATTCCGGCTCCACCCAGCTGCTCATCAAACACTGCCACGAATCGCTCCCTGTCTCGCGCAGCAACATGTCACAGGTCAAGGCTGCTATTTCTTCTTCGTTGATATGTGCAAAGTCTTCGTCGTCGAAGGAGTAGTCGATGTAGACTTAGTTGTAGCCTTTGTCGTGGCTGTCGTGGTTGTACCACCGCCCTTGTAGTACTTCAGTGCCTCGGGCATCCATGCCGTGATGTTCTTGATGCGCGTCTCGTCCGAGGGATGGTCGCTGAAGAACTCTGACTGCTGGTTGGTAGAAGCAGACGCCATGCGTTGCCAGAAACTGATGGCCACCTGCGGGTCATAACCTGCCATAGCGGCGAAGATGAGTCCCATGTAGTCGGCCTCCGACTCATGGTCACGCGAATACTTCAGGTTACCGAAGTTGAAGTTCAGCGCAGCTGCCGTCTGCACGATGCTTTGTGTCTTCTCCCCCATTCCGATTGCTCCTGCCACCGTTGTGCCCAACTGCATGATGTACTCTTGGCGCATCTGCGTGGAGAGCTGCTCGGCAGAGTGGCGGGCCACGGCGTGGGCAATCTCATGTCCGAGCACGATGGCCAGCGATGCCTCGTCCTGCGTGACGGGCAGCAAACCCTCGTAGACCACAATCTTACCGCCGGGCATACACCAGGCATTGACGGAGGCATCCTGCACGAGGTTGAACTCCCAGGCAAAGTTCTGCACATCAGCCGACATGCCGTTGGCGTTGAGATAGCTCGTCACGGCAGAAGCCAACTTCTGGCCCACACGCTTCACCATCGCCGTATTCGTGGCATTGCTCGACGTCTTGGCCGTCTTCATAAACTCCTGATACTGCTGGGTCGAGAGGCTCAACACTTCGCCGTCGCTCACCATCAGCGTCTGCTTACGACCCGTGATGGGCACAGTGGACGTGGTGCCGCAACCAACGATGAAGGCCGACAGCACACATAACACTAATAGCTTAAAAGTTTTCATGATTCTAGAATTTAGTTATACATATTTACATTTCTTCATTTTCTGTACGGGCGATAATCTCGTTCTGTAGTTGCGCAGTCATGTCGTTGAAGTAGTCGCTATAACCAGCTACGCGCACCAGCAGGTCACGATATTGGTCGGGATGCTTCTGAGCATCGAGCAGCGTGGCGGTGTCAACAATATTAAACTGTATGTGGTGGCCACCGAACTTAAAGTAAGTACGCACAAGACTTCCCACCTTCGCCATATCCTGTTCGCGGCGCATAAGTGCAGGCGTGAAGCGAACGTTAAGCAATGTGCCGCCGCTCTTCGTCTGGTCGAGCTTGCCCAGCGACTTGATGACCGCCGTAGGCCCGTGTGTATCGCTACCATGTGCAGGCGAGGTGCCGTCTGAGATGGCGAAGTGGGCGAAACGACCGTCGGGGGTGGCTCCGCAGACCGAACCGAAATAGTTGTGGCACGTCGTGGAGAGCATATTCAGGTGGGTCTGCCCGCCACGGGTGTTCGGCCTTCCCTCAATGGCCTTCACCAGGTCGTCGTACACACGCACGGCAATCCCGTCGGCGTATGCATCATCGTTGCCAAAGAAAGGCGTGTGGTTGCGGATATAGGCACGCATCACCTCGATATTAGAGATGGAATGTGAGACATTTCCCCAATCGGAGGAAAGTGCCTCCAGCATCTCGTCCATCGTGTATCGCTTGTCCTCAAATACGTGCTTTTTCAGCGAACAGAGGCTATCGGTGATGGTTCCCAGACCGGTGCATTGTATGTAAGTTGTATTGTAGCGAGCACCGCCGCTGTAGTAGTCCTTGCCCTTCTCGATGCAGTCATCAATGAAGAGACTGAGGAACGTGGCTGGGGCATAGAGGGAGAACATGCGCTCGATGTAGTTATTTACCGAAAGCTTCATGTCAACGAAGTGCACCATCTGACGGTGCCAGGCATCGTAGAGCTCTTCAAAGGTTTTGAAGGCACGTGGGTCTCCCGTCTTGATTCCCAACTGTTTACCCGTCTCTGGGTCAAGGCCGTTGTTGAGCGTTATCTCCAGAATCTTCGGCGTGTTCAGGTAGCCCGTCAGGAGGTAGGCTTCTTTTCCGAACGCCCCCACCTCAATGCAACCCGAGCAACCTCCCTCGCGGGCATCCTCGACGGTCTTCCCTGCCCTTACCATCTCAGCAACGTAGGCGTCGGGGTTGAAGATGCTGGGGTAGCCGTGACCTTGGCGGATGACACGCATACCATCGAGCAGGAACTCGTCTGGCGTGTTCTTTGCAATATGGATGGAGAGGCCGGGCTGCAGCTGATGCAGCTCCTCCTGTATCTCCAGGATGATGGTCGACAGCTCGTTGGCAGCACTATTGCCGTTACGGTCCACGCCACCTATATTAATATTGGTGAAGTCATTGTACGTTCCGCTCTCCAGCGCCGTCACGCCGACCTTTGGCGGAGCTGGCTGGTTGTTGAACTTTATCCACAGACAGGAAAGCAGTTCCTTCGCCTCATCACGGGTAAGCGTGCCGTCACGGAGTCCCTCTTCGTAGAAGGGCCAGAGGTGCTGGTCCAAGTGTCCTGGGTTCATGGAGTCCCAACCGTTCAGCTCGGTGACGGTGCCCAGGTGCACGAACCAGTACATCTGTATGGCCTCCCACAGGTTTCGCGGAGCATGGGCGGGCACCCAGCGGCAGACCTCGGCAATCTTCTGCAGTTCCTTCTTGCGCTGAGGATTCTGCTCCTTGGCAGCCATCTCCTCGGCCAACTCCGCATGTCTTTCTGCAAAGAGAATGGCAGCATCGCACGAGATAGCCATTGCCTCCAGCTCCTGCTGCTTGTCGGTGGCCTCAGGGTCGTAGATGAAGTCCAGGTCGGCAATTTTCTCCTCGATACGTTTCTTCACATCGAGCAGCCCCGTGTGGTACATCTTGCCGTCCATAGCGGTATGCCCGGCGGCGCGCTGCTCCATGAACTCTGTAAAGACACCAGCATGGTAGGCCTCCTCCCACTCCTTCGAGACGTGGTTGAAGATACGCTCGCGTTGCGTCTTGCCCTGCCAGTATGGTATGACCTCGCGCTCGTAGGTGTCAATGTCCTCTTGCGAAATATGGTAGCTCTGCAGCTCGCGGGTATCGAGCGTATGCAAGTCCTCCACACTGTGGCACGTCAGTTCGGGGAAGGTGGGCACGGCCTTCGGCTTCGGGCCGCGCTCTCCGACAATCAGTTCGTCCTCGCCTATGTAGATGGTCTTCTTCTTGCAAATCTCGTAGAAGTTACGCGCGCGAAGCACAGGCGTTGACATTGTTCCGTAGTTCTGCTTGTAGAACTCAGTCTCTATCAGCGCCCGCTCTATGCTAAGTGTCGTTGGCGTGTCCATATTCTGCTGGCGCAGACGGCGTATGCGGTCATTCATGCCGCCAATATTCTCAGGATGCTTTATACTGTAATTCATTTCTTTCGTAAAATTCGTGTAATCTGTGGTTATATAATTCGTGAAATTCGTGTAATCTGTGGTTAATAATAATCCGTGCAATTCGTGTAATCTGTGGTTAAATAATTCGTGCAATTCGTGTAATCTGTGGTTAATAATAATTCGTGCAATTCGTTTAATTCGTATAATTCGTTGTTAATAATAATTCGTTTAATTCGTATAATTCGTGGTTTTAAAAAAAGTAATCCGTGGTTGTAGAATTAGCTGTCCAGTAAGTCCGGTCTCAGCCGTCGTGTCCTTTCTAGTGCCTGTTCCAGTTCCCACTCCCGTATCTTCGCTTCATTGCCACTGAGCAGGATGTCGGGTACTCGCCATCCCTTATAATCCGCGGGCCGTGTGTAGATAGGTGCCGCCAGCAAGTCGTCCTGGAAACAATCGGAGAGTGCGCTTTGTTCGTCGCCGATGACCCCCGGCACCACGCGCACCACGGCATCGGCAATGATAGCGGCAGCCAGCTCGCCACCCGTCAGCACATAATCACCAATACTTATTTCACGTGTGATT
>JAFWOP010000170.1 GCA_017545365.1 Bacteroidales bacterium | reverse complement strand
GGCTCAGCCCGAAAAATTGGCTGTACCACAGCAGTCCTGCCAGGCTGCAGAACACGATGTTGTTGCCCCACAGCCGTCCTTGGCGGTAGTCTTCGAAAGTGTGGTTCTTCCTATTTTGGTGCAGACAGTAGGCGGCATTGGTAACAAAGCCTCCAAATGTGACCAGCATCGTAGCGGGTAGGCTTGCGAAGATGTCGGGAGTGGCAGCCCACTTCAGTGGCTCGCCAAAGCTCAGCCCGATATTGAAACAGGCACTCATAAAGCCTGCCAGCAGTGCCACAGCGATGCCCTTGCCAAAGTTGAAGTCCTTTACAGCCTTCTTTTTCTCCTCTTCGGGCAATGAAGCGCTCTTCATGGCACCCGCGATGCCGATGATGGCAATGCCAATAAGTGTCACCACCACGCCGATAATCACTGCCGAGGTCAGGTCTGACGCATGTCCTGTGAAAACGGGCCCCAATATCGCGCCCAGTCCCGCACAGGTGCCCAAAGCCAAACTCTGCCCCAGTGCCACACCCAGGTAACGCATACTCAGCCCGAAAGTCAGTCCACCTACGCCCCACAGCATGCCGAACAGCATCGTCAGCAGCGATGCCTTGGGATTGGAGGCAATCAGCCCCCATAGCGACTCGCCCGTAGGCACAGCAACCAATGCTCCCACCAGTGGGAACAGCAGCCACGCAAACACCCCCTGCACCAGCCAGTAGCTCTCCCAGCTCCATCCCTTAATCTTGTTGATGGGCACGTAGCTGCTCGACTGGCAGAACGCCCCTATCGCAATAACCAGTAGTCCAATAAATAACATTACGGTTCAGTTTTCAATTTTCAACTATCACATTCTCTTCCCTGTCACCTCTTTTTCATATTCCTGTACCCTGCCGATAAACTCCTCGCCCACTGGCACGCCGTTCTTCCAATTGAAGTAGTCGTACACCGCGCCGAAGGGCATAGCCTTCATTTCTTCCATCAGTGCCAGCCGCTCGAAGCCCTGTCCGCCCGCCTCGTATTTGCGCAGGGTGTCCAAAGGCTCCAACAACGCCTGTAGTAGGCATTTCTGTGTGGCACGGGTGCCGACAATGTAGGCACCTATGCGGTTGATAGAGGCATCGAAGTAGTCCAACCCAATATGGGCGCGGTGCAATGCCTCGGCACGTACTATCTCTTTGAACAGGTCGAGTGTCTGGTCGTTCATCAGTGTCACATGGTCTGAGTCCCACCGCACGGGGCGACTCACATGCAGCATCAGCTCAGGCACGTACAGCAGCAGCGACGACACCATGTCTGCCACATTCTCCGTTGGCTCGTAATGTCCTGTGTCGAGGGTGTAAATGACCTTCCGTGTGGCACAATAGCCGGCATAAAAATCGTGCGACCCCACTGTGTAGCTCTCCAGTCCGATGCCGAACAGCTTCGCCTCCACGCAGCTTTTCATCCCTGGCAGTTTCTCTGCCAGTATCTCGTCCAGCGACTCTGCCAGCAGCTCGCGGTAGCGTCGGCGTTCTACTGTCAGGTCTTTCAGCCCGTCGTGTACCCAGATATTCATCATGCAGGGGTCGTCCTGAGCCCGTCCCATTGCGTCGGCGATGTGGCGACAGCGTTTGGTGTGTTCAATCCAGAAAGCTCGTATGGCGGGGTCGGGGTTGGCCAGCGTCAGGTCGCCACTCTTGGGGTGCCCGAACGAGGTGGAGTTGAAGTCCAAGCACATCCCCACCTGCTTTGCCCACTCTATCCAGCTTTGGAAGTGTTTCACGTCCACTTGGTCGCGGTCCACAAAACGGCCGCCGAAGTCGCCGTAAATCTCGTGCAGGTTCACCCGCTGCTTGCCTGCCAATAGGCCGGCTACAAACACTAAGTCCTGCCGCACCTCGTCGATGGTGCGTGCCTTGCCAGGGTAGTTGCCCGTGGTCTGGATGCCGCCCGACAGGCCGGCATCGCTCTCAAAGCCCATCACGTCGTCGGTCTGCCAGCAGTGCAGCGAGATGGGGGTCTTTTCTAATGTCTCGATAGCCTTGTCGGTGTCGATGCCGAGTGCGGCATATCTCTCTTTGGCAAGGGTGTAGGCTTGGGTGATTTGTTGGTCTTTCATATCGTTTCTTTTTCTTGGGTTTCTAGTATTGCTAGTACAACTAGTTTTTATGATTGGGTGGCCAGTTTGTGTTGAATCTTCAGATTGCCTATCGCTGTTGCCTCGGTGGGACCTGCCACCACGGGGATGCCCACGGCCTCCTCAGTCCACTTGTTGAGAAGCTTGTTGGCTGCGCCGCCGCCGATGATGTGCAGCCGCTCTATCTCGAACGGTGCCAGCTCGCGCAGCATCCCCATCACCTCTCCGTAGCGGTCGGCAAGGCTGTGGTAGATGCAGCTCAGCATCTCCGCGTCATTCTTCGGCTCAGGGTGGCCGCCTTCGGCAAGGACTTGGCGTATCTCCTTGTCCATATTCGCAGGGTTGGCAAAGCGCGGGTCATCGGGATTGATGCGCCCCGGGTAGTCTTTGGCACTTTCGGCCATTGCTGTCATTTCGGCATAACTGTAGTCGCGTCCCGCTGTATTCCAATCTTTGCGGCATTGCTCCACTAGCCACATGCCGGTGATGTTCTTTAAAAAACGTGTCGTCCCCTCCGTGCCGCCTTCGTTGGTGAAGTTGAGCTCGGCCGCCCTAGCAGTCACAATAGGCTTTTCTGTTACTATGCCCATCAGGCTCCATGTGCCGGAGCTGAGGTAGGCGGCATGACTTCCTGCACTCATTACGGCCGCCACAGCCGATGCGGTGTCATGTCCTGCCACCGCCACCACGGGTACCTCCCCGATGCCAGTCTCTCTCGCTACAGTAGGACGCAGGGTTCCCACCCTTGTCCCTGGCTGTACCAAAGGAAGCAGTATGTCGGTCTTTATTCCCAGCCGTTCGAGCAAAGACTTGTCAAACTGG
The DNA here is from genome assembly GCA_017545365.1 of Bacteroidales bacterium. The sequence goes on along the minus strand of JAFWOP010000170.1, from coordinate 3,384 downwards.
CGTGTAAGGGCATTTACCATCCCAGAAGTAGATGCTGCCGTGTATTCGCATACTGGCTTGCCAGTAAGGAAATATGACAGCAGGTCGGGCATAAACAGCAACTGCTTGGCATGGCTGAGGGCTGAGACATGAGCTTCCTTCATCGCATATAGTTGGAAGATGCTGTTGAAATTCATTGTCTGTATGCCCGTCACAGCGTACAGCTCCCCTCGAGGCACTGTTGCAAACACCTTCTCAGGTGTCCCCACGGTGTAGGGGTCTCTGTAAGCACGGGGCAGCGACAGCAATGTGCCGTCCTCGCTAAGCAAACCAAAGTCTACTCCCCAAGTGTCTATACCGATAGAGTCGAGTTTTGCCCCATGCCTGGACAACTCGGTGAGGCAGTGTAGTATATGGTCATAGATGGCATATACGTTCCAATAATAGGCGCCTCCCAGTTCTATTAGCTGATTTGGAAAACGGTACACCTCATCCATCTCAAACTCTTGGTCTTTGAAGGTGCCTAGCATGGCTCTGCCGCTGGTTGCGCCGCAATCGAAGGCTAGAAAACGATAACTTTTGGTCTGCATAAAGAATTGGTACTTGACATTGCAAAAATATGAAAAAAAACTCATTCAACAAAAAAATACTTATCCATAATTGAGATTCAATCGATTGCTGTACTAGTCATTGCTCGGCACACCTTATTTTCATGAGTGTTGTACAATAAAACGGAGGATGTTTCGTTAAGTAGATTCTAATTATTGATTGTTAAGGGTTGAAATATAAATACAAGTATCGTTATGTCGTCACTGCCTCCCATATTCCTCGACCTAGCCATCATATTGATAACGGCAGGTGTTATCACCGTTATCTTCAAATGGTTGAAACAGCCCTTGGTGCTGGGCTATATCGTGGCCGGATTCTTTATTGGTCCCTATTTCCCTTGGTTTCCAGCTATCACCGACGATACTAATATCCATGTATGGAGCGACATCGGCATCGTCTTCTTGATGTTTGCACTAGGCTTGGAGTTCAGCATTAAGAAACTGAAAAAGGTGGGGGCCACAGGTGCCATCACGGCACTGACTGAGCTGGCCATCATGTTTGTGATAGGCAATCTGGTGGGGCATCTGCTGGGCATGGGGCACATGGACTGTATCTTTCTGGGCTGTATGTTGTCCATCTCGTCTACCACGATTATCATCAAGTCGTTTGACGACCTCAAGCTGAAGCAGCAGAAGTTCACCAATACAGTGACGGCAGTGTTGGTGGTGGAAGACCTTGTGGCGGTGCTGCTGTTGGTGATACTCTCCACGCTCAGCGTCAGCAAGAGCTTCAACGGTGGTGAGTTGGCCTTAAGCATGTTGAAGCTGGCCTTCTTCCTCATCGTATGGTTCACCTTTGGCATATTCCTGATACCTACTTTCCTGCGTTGGATGCGTCGTTGGATGACCGAGGAGACGTTATGTGTGGTTGCCGTTGGACTCTGCTTTGGCATGGTGGTGCTGGCCGACTTTGCCGGTTTCTCCACCGCCTTGGGTGCATTCGTCATGGGTGCCATTCTTTCCGAAACCATCGAGGCAGATGTCATCCACCGCATCATCACGCCGATTAAGAACCTTTTTGGCGCGGTGTTCTTTGTGTCGGTGGGTATGTTGGTCAATCCCGAAGTGTTGGTAAAACATATCGTTCCCATACTCGTAATAGCAGGTACAGTGATAGTGATTAAATCCAGTGCCGCCACTCTGGGCATCATGCTGAGTGGCAAACCGTTGAAGACAGCCATGCAAGGCGGCTTCTGCTTCTGCCAGATAGGTGAGTTTTCGTTCATCATTGCCGGATTGGGTCTCAGTTTCAACGTCATCGATGCTAACCTCTATCCCATTATCGTTTCCGTGTCCATCCTCACAACCTTCGTCACTCCCTATATGATAAAGGCAGGGTTGCCCACTTACGAGAAAGTCTATCCCAAGATACCCGCCCGCATGAAGAAGGCGATGGAGCAGTACAGCACCTCTTCGCGGGTTACTACCCACGAGAAGAAACTCACCGAATTCGTGAAGAAACAGGTCACCTCCATCTTGCTCTACAGCGTCATCCTGCTGGCATTGGAGTTCCTGAGCTTCAATCTTCTGAAACCCCTTATTGATGGTCTATTTGCCAACTGGGAGATTCCCGCCATCTGGGGCAACCTGCTAGGTATGTTGCTCACTCTTCTTATCATGGCACCATTCCTATGGGCTCTGGCGGTGAAGAATGTGAACCGTGACAGAGTCCGCAAGATGCTGCAGGCTTACAACCACAGTCAGGTGGCTGTCATCCCACTGCTGGCGTTGCGCTACTTTCTGGCTCTTTTCTTCGTGGGTTGGGTGGTCTCCAAATACGTGCATCTGGCAGTCGGTCTGCTTTTGGTCATAGCCATCGCCGTCCTTTTTATCCTCCTGCTCACCCGTCGTGCCACAGACTTTTACAACCGCATTGAGGAACGTTTTGTTACCAATTTCTACCAACGTCAGGCTCAGAATTCGTTCCAGATACCCGAGTCGCTGGAGAAGAATTTCCTTATGGAGCGTATGACCGTCACCCCCTACTCCCCTTTGGCAGGTACCACATTGCTGAATTCCCGCCTACGTCAGGACTACAGCGTCAATGTTGTCACGGTGGAGCGTGCCGGCAAGGTCTACGACCTCCCTGAGAAAGATATGCTCATCATGCCCAGCGACCGTCTCACCTTCTTGGGCAACGAGGACCAGCTGGCAAGGGTGCGCAGTGTGGTGGAAGTAGAGCCCGATATGCTCATTCACGACCACTCCGACCATGAAATAAATACCTATCGTCTGGAAGTGTCCGAAACAAACCCATTGGTGGGCATCACCATACGCGATTCCGGCTTCACCTCTAGATATAATGCCATGGTCATTGGCATCGAACATGGCAAAGACTATATCGTGAACCCACAGGCCGACACCCGGTTCAGAGTGGGCGATATAGTATGGTTTGTATCGCCAAACGATTTGAAGATTACTGAATTCCAAGTGTTAAATAACAATTGATGAAACAACACATCCTTACATTGGCACTACTGCTTGTCGTCGGTGCCACCGCTTCAGCTCAAAACGACAAGGGCTTCGAGATTTCCAAGAACCTTGAAATATTCTCTAATGTCTACAAAAACCTGCATGCCAACTATGTCGATGACGTGGATCCCGGCAAGACCATGAAGGTGGCCATCGATGCCATGCTTGCCTCAATGGATCCGTATACCAACTACTTTGCCGAGAGCGACATGGAGGATGTGAAACTTCAGGTTCTCGGCCAGTATGGAGGCATCGGCTCACTGATACATCAGGAGGGTGGCAACATATTCATTGCCGAACCCTATAAAGACCTGCCAGCTGACAA
>JAFWOP010000169.1 GCA_017545365.1 Bacteroidales bacterium | reverse complement strand
GCGCGCGAAGCAGGACATCTATCTCTACACCGGCAAGGACTATGACGTAGCCGATGTCATATACCGGGGATATATTAAGGTGCCCCTGCCCTGGAACGATAGCGACAGACAGAGCAACCTCCCCATGAATTTCTGCGACGACATCACCCCAGAGAACGGCTGGGAACTGGTGATGAACCGCTGTGGCAACAGTGCTATTGCCAATGAGAACTTTTTTGCCCTGTACAACAAGTACTTAGGCATCCTGCGCATGTTCTACTACATGCCGGCAAAAAGTGGCGATGGCAACGACCACTACTGGTGCGTACGCTTAAATGGCGACATGGTGTACCGCTCGCCCATGATATACTCCATTCCGCAGGACGTGACCATTACCAAGCCTGAGACATTCGGACTGGAAGGTGTGTCGCAGAGCGACAAACTCTACATGAGTATCACACCATGGACGGAGGTCGACCTCACCACTGACGGCATCGTTCCCAGGCAGGGATGGTGGGCCTTCGACCTGGACTTGTCGACCTACCGCCCCGACGTGGACCTCACCGACAATTTAATCAAGATGTGGGTCGACGAGACCACGACGTCCAACGTGACGCTGGTCACCGCCATACAAGGCTCACTCGACGGTTCACTGAAAGGCGATATCAACCTACAGGCACAATTCCAGAAGGGCAATAAGGCCGCCAAGGTATGCGGCACCGTCTTCAAGGCCCTCAAGGGCGCCGCCGATATTGGGGCCGGCATAGCCAGTTTTATCGGGAAAGATCCTGCTGGCGGCATAGCCAACATCGGTAATGCTTTGGGTACCATTGGCGACATCTGCACCGAATACGGACAAGACAAACTGACGGGTTTCAAAGGCACCATGAACGCCACCATCAATCTGGCACTCACTGCCAATGCCTCTACCGAAGGCACCATCAAGGCGTACACCAAAGTCGATGAAATCGTATCGTCCGAGATGAGCATCGGCAAGAATTTCAAACTGAAGGGCACCGGTCTCGGCAAGGGCGTATGGAGCCTCAAGTCCAGCCCCAAGATCTATATGACCAACGTCATGACAACAGAATCTCTCGCAACCCGGCCCTATGGATGCGTATGGTTCTTCGATCCCAGCAGCATTGAAGTGGATCTGAATCCCGAAGTGTTCGGCGACGATGTGGACTCGTTGCGGGTCGATGCCGTCTGTCTGGTACGTGACGGCACTTCGTGGTCAAGCATCGACAAGTACCGCTCGGCCCTGGGACTGAAGGACCGTAAGATTTACCAGAGCAACTACACAAATAGCAATATCCAGACGAAGATCGATCTTTCCGACCTTCAGGCTTGGAATACAATTGGAAACTTCTACTCTAGGGAGAATCTCTACGATCGTATGCCTGAGGACGTCTGTTTCCCGATTTCGATAATGCACAAGTCAAGCAATGAAGACCTGAATATGGGCATATGGGGAGCTGGTATGACCGATAACTTGTCAATATTCGGCACGCCCAAATTCATCATCGAGCCGATGATGTCCACTAAAGACGAGAGCAAATGCTGCACTGCTCCACCTGTCGTGGTCAATGTCGTTGTCACCGTCAAACTCAAGAGCAACGGCAAGAAGTTCATGTACAGCGGCGAGTTCCTGCCCGAAATCGAGTTCCTGGCATGGCAGTTGAAAGCCGACGAATGGGTAGCGCTGTGGAACAGGGTAAAAAAAGGCCCCAGCTATTACCAGAAATACCCCGACTACAATCCCACATACGAACTCCACAAGCAGCGCATGCTGGACAAGATGAAACTCATCTACCCAAATGCTATTAATTAAGCTGTGATAGGCGGTAGCCGTCACCGACGGTGAACCCCGCTGAATCAGTAAAATGCGATAAAAAGCCGCAAATATCTGAAATACACGTATAAAAAAATGATCGTTATGAAGAAAAATCTCAGACAATGGCTGTTCACCGCCATGCTGGTGTGCAGTGGTGCAGCGTTCCTCACGGCTTGTAGCGTGCCCGACTCCCCGGTCAGTGAGCCAACCGTTCTCCCCACTGACGACAATCCGCTGCTTGACCGACTCTATGGTGAGTTGTGGTATTCCATCTACGATGCCGAGGGCACGGTGGTAGCCAAGACGTGGGACGAAAACGGCGATGCCGTCCACAGGGCGACGGTAGAGTATTCACACGTCATGGATGTGTACAATTTTACTGGACGAAAGACGGGTTATAGAAGACGCTTCTACTTCAGCGACACCGAGTTCAAGCCTCATGGTGTGCGAACCAACGAATTCTATTACAGTACAACGGAGGAAAGACCGCAGGCCGGCGACGAAGACCTGGGCAGTGGCCGTGTGATTATCGATTTCAAGGAAGACACTTTCTACGGGGAAACGCCTGAAGACGTGACGCTGCTCTACGACGACGACAACATCGCCGGCAAAGGTATCAACGGAAATGACATCATACTGCTGCCCGCCAGTGATGAGCTGAGTAAAATCATCGTGGAATGGGGTGGCCCGGAGGATGAGGCCGCAGGTGCCGGAGCCGCTGCCGCCGGAGCAGGCATCATCAGCCTCGAAGGCATCGCCACCCTCGACTGGCACGGCCTGTGCTACCTCTTGGAGGCCAACAAGCGCGCGGCCATCATTGGTGTCACAGACTACAATCTCACCGATATCAGCGTGGACAGCTATCACAACACCTCGTTTATCAGCACCGCACAGGTGTACCTCATCAGCAGGATCGGCCCGGGAGCCTTCCGCGGCCTGAAGCATCTGCGCAGCATCAACCTGACCGACTGCGGCATACAGAAAATCGGCGACGAGGCCTTCAAGGGCTGCAAGAGTCTGGTGACGGCCACCGTCCCCGCCAGTTGCACCGTACTGGGCAAGGAGGTCTACATGAACTGCACAAACCTGAAGACGGCCAACATGCCCGGCGTGAATGAGATGGGCGAGAGCTGCTTTGAGAACTGCCCCAGCATGACCACGGTGTCGCTCAGCCGCGAGGGTCTGGTGACCATCCCCCGTCGCGCCTTCTACGGCTGCCGAGGGCTGATGTCGTTAGAGATTCCCGACTGCGTGGTCGACATCGAGGCTGAGGCCTTCCGCAACTGTGCTGGCTTCAACCCGCTGATTCTGCCCAAGAAATTGGCAAGCGTAGGCGACTATGCCTTCGAGGGCTGCACCAGCCTGATCACGCTCACCTGCCATAACGACAACCTGAAGTTCGGCAAGTATGCCTTTGCCAACTGCACCAGCCTGCTCACCGTGACACCTGGCCAGTTCTACTCCAAGATCGACGAGACGGTGTTCTCCGGATGCCCCAAGCTGAAGGCCGTGCCGAAAGGACTGTAGGATTTGGAAAGAAAATTGTAAAATGAATATGGTGAATTTCAAATCAATCAGTGGCAGGAGGATGAGCAGCATCCTCGCCTGCCTCGTGGCGATGGTCATGGGACTGTCGCTCACAGCATGCGTCGGCAACGACGACAATGCAGTACCCATCCCCGCAGGCCAGAATCCGCTGGGCGAACTGATCGCGGGCGACTGGTATGCCGTCTATAGCGCCACTGGCACCACAAAGGCTTGGAAGAAGGATGACATGACGGCGGAAACCACCGTCGACTACACCCAGGTGATGGACAGTTACTACTTCGGCGACCTGGGAGACGAGTCGTATGGCACCCTGATACGCTACTACTATGCCGACGGCAATCTGGTGCCCACGGCCTTCAACATCATCCATTTCGACTACACATCGACACTGGAACAATCGCCAGCCTACGAGAAATACGGTATCGTCAAAGGGCAGGTAGCCATGACTCCTATTGAAGACAACACATGGCCATGGAGAGAGAATGCGCCGACAAGCGCCACGCTCTACTATGACAACGGCAGCATCACCGCCAGCGGACAGAACGGCCAGGAGATCAGCCTGACAGCCGCCGACGAAACGATGACCGACTACCTGAACCATCTGTGGGGACAAGGTGGCGGCACATCCACCCCCTCTGCTGCCGATGCCTACAAGCCCAAGGCAGACCACAGCCGCTGGATGGCCCCGCTGAATGACAGCCGAATGGTGGCCGACCTCTCGCTGCCCGGCACCCACGATGCCTGCACCGGTGAGGGCTGGCATGTGGAACAGTTGATATCGGAAAGCACCGCCAAGACCCAGGACCTGACCATCGACGAGCAGCTGAAGGCCGGTGTGCGCGTGTTCGACCTGCGCCCGGAGCGTGTCTACAACGCCGCCACGATGGGCTACGACCTGCGCTGCTGTCACGGCATCGTGCAGACCAACCTGCTGGTCCGTGACTTCTTCCTGAAGCTCAAGGCATTCCTCGCCGAGAACCCCACGGAACTGTGCATCGTGACCTCCAGTGTGGATGCAACGCGCGATAAGAACGCCTGGGCAGAGGAGTTCGCCGCACTGACTAACAGCAGCGACCTGAGCGGACTCTTCGCCGACTTCAAGCCCAACATCACGGTCGGCGAATTGCGCGGCCGCGTGCTGCTGCTCCTGCGTGACGCCTGCGACGGCCTGACCGCCGGCGGATTCCTGAAAGGCTGGAGCAGCAACGCGCACTTCGACCGCCAGCAGAACGGCACCATCAAGGGTGTCAATGGCCAGTCGACACCCCTCTGGACTCAGGACTACTACGACCCAGGCTCCGACCTGACCGGCAAGGACGAGGTCATCCGCAAGATGCTGGATGCCACTGCCGCCCGCGACATGACATCGCAGACCCCCGCCTGGGTGCTCAACTACACCTCAGGCTACGTGGGACTGGCATGCTCCGACCACTACCGCGAGAATGCCGCACGCACCAACCGGCTCGTCATCGACTATCTGAAGAACCCGCTCCACAACGCCGCCACGGGCATCATCATGATGGACTATGCCGGCATGGACCAGACACCGGGCTATAACAGCAACACTGTCTATGACGCCTCTGGCCTGCAGCTCATCGAGGCACTCATCAACCAGAACTTCCGCACGCCGGGCACCGTCGACGGCTCGCTGTTCAGCGTCTGCACGCTCAACGTGGACGGCCTGCCGGCATTCGACTTTGTCAATAACGACGGGCCCGACAAGGAGTTCACCACCGTCATCAGCCGCTACCTGGCCGACAAGGCCTTCGACTTCATCGGCGTGCAGGAGAACTTCGACTTCGACAAGGAACTGGGACGCTGCCTCACGGCCAACTACGACCACGACAACTGGGCCGGCGGCATGACGCTCGGCAACCTGTTCAACGACCGGATCCACGTGGCCGTGTTCCATACCGACGGCTGCAAGGCCTGGTGGCGCAGCCATCACAGCGTGGTGCGCACCGACAGCGTGCGCTGGAACGACCGCTACGGCTATGCCAACCACTGTCTCGACGAGGCTGCCACCAAAGGATTCCGACGCTATGAACTCACCACCCGCGAGGGCTACCAGCTGGTGGTCTACAACATGCACATGGAGGCCAGCGAGCGCGAGGACGAGGTGGGCGGTACCGACGATGAGGACCGCGCATGCCGCCTGAAGCAGTGGATACAGCTCCGCGAGCACATCCTGTCGAAGCTCGACACGAGGCCCGTACTCGTCATCGGCGACTTCAATACCTACTACTGCCGCGACGACATGAAGGCCAACTTCATCGACTACATCAATGCCTCGGGCCGTGCCACCTGCGGCGACGCATGGATAGAGAAGTGCCGTGACGGCGTATATCCGAAGTTGGAAGATGACAAGAAGATCAAGGATGACGGCGACTACCTGGGATGGACCATCCGAGGTGAGATGCCCGACAAGATCCTCTACATCAACCCCACTGGAGGCCACAGCGTGGAACTGCTCAGTTGCACCTACGACAACGCCGCCAACAGCCACGACTACTTCAAGCCGTCGGGCTTCGCTGCCGACCACGAGGAGCCGCTGGGCGACCACTTCCCCCTCTTCGCCACCTTCCGGCTAAAGTAAAAGGAAAGAGAAAAGTGGAAAGAGGAAAGAGATTACTTCTGCGACAGTCGCTAATCCCTTTCCTCTTTCCTTTTTCCTCCAAACATTCACCTCTCACCTGTCTTCAGAAGAGTAGTAGCCCATGCCCACAAGCCCGCCACCGATACTTGTCACGCGGTTGAAGTCCTCATACTGTGCCATTACGAAACTCACCAGGGTAACGATGCTCATGAGCACCTGCTTTACCATCATTCTTGTCTTTGCCATAATCTTTTTATTATTAATTGTTTATACTTTGAACTTCATTCGAAGCCGCTTCCGCTCGAAATAGCTCGAAATTCTTTCGGCTCTTTGCTCGCTTAATCGCGGTTTTGACGATGCAAAGTTACGATGATTTCC
>JAFWOP010000168.1 GCA_017545365.1 Bacteroidales bacterium | reverse complement strand
ATACAACAAAGACAGATAAAAACCATTCGTCTTGTTTTTCTCAGTATTTCTTGTTTTTTCCTGTATTTCTAAAAAACAAAAAGTGAAAACCATTTGACTACTTAATTAAATCACAGTTCCTAAGAAAATGTTTAGGTGGTTGGATTACGAAATGTAAAGAAAAAGTGCAGAAAAAAGCACTCCTAAAAGTTGAGCATCTAGCGCAAGAACCTGCCCAAAACGGCTGTTTTTTGCAGGAATCGTGCTTCATAACCCTGCACAAATCCCCCTCTTTTGTGCAGAAAGTGACTTAAAATTACATAAACTTAACATTTCTTTGCCCCTGTTTCGCTTAAAACTGGTGTTTTTCGCGGTTGGGAAATACCCCGAAAAAGGGTGTTCGAGGCGTCCGTTGCGGCCTTTTTGGAGCCAAACAGCCAGTCTAATGGTAGTAAGTGTGCGGGTTTGTAGTAGAAAAGCACTGGTTTTGTTCAACAAAAGCACTGGTTTTGTTCAACAAAAGCTATGGTCTTGTACTACAAAAGATATGGTCTTGTACTACAAAAGATATGGTCTTGTACTACAAGACCACCTTTTTCGGTGAAAAACGACAAAAACGAAACGGTTTTAGGGGGCGATCAGCCCATAGCTGAGCAGTAGCGTGAAAAATGCGGAAACGACCCCTCTCAAAACTAAGCTCATACGCATCCAACCAAAGAACTCATTCAAAAAATCGAATTCTCAGAGGGGTCAATGTAAAGATTTTTCAGCACGAGCTTGCATCAAACACCCCAAAAACTTCCGTACGATTCATACAGCAAACCGGCACGCTTTCGCCCGCTTTTTGTTAAACATTGCAACTTTTTATGCACGATAGTTTATTATATCCCTAAAAATTATTACCTTTGCAGGGAAATATTACTAAAATACGTATTTGTTATGGCAAGACCAATTAGAGAAACCCCCGTGCTGAAGGGTGAAGACGCCTTCAACTTCGAGATGCGAAGGCTGGAGGTAGAGCACATGAGCAAGGAACAGAGGGCTGAGAACCTCCGCAAGTTGGAAGAGCGTATCGCTAATTCACCTATTAAAATCGAATGGTGCTGTACTTCGACATGATGGAAATCGGATAATCCCCCACCGACATTAACCGAGACGGGATTTCAGGGATGAGAAAGATTGAGGTGAAAAATTTCTAAGGTACGCGCGATTGAAGAGAGGCCTCCGCGTCAAGTGCAGCGCAAGCCGAGAGCAGAGCGGAGCTATGAAAGGCTGCGCCGAGGGCGTAGCCTTTCCTGTTTCTAAGGACGGCTCTCTCTATCAGTGCCCCTATCCTTTGGAACGTTTCTTTTGGGGGCGCTACCCATTTTAGCCTGAATTATTCATTGTACCGCTTCGCGGTGTTACGCAAAACCCCATAAAACCAAACAAAACACGATTTGATTGATAATCAAATCTTCAAAAACCTATATTAACTTTGATTATTCATACTCTTTTCAACAACGGATTTTACGGATTAAACGGATTAAACAGATTATCATGGATTTCACAGATTTCTTTCAGATTCGATGGTAAGAAATAATTAATCCGTGAAAATCCGTGAAATCAGTTTTAATCCGTTGTTTTTCCATATTGCTGTGAATAATGTAGGTTAAATTGTTTTTTCTTGTTTTCTTTTGTTTTGCTGGAGACCGCAAAGCGGTATGAATAATCCAAGCTTATACAATAATTATAATGTAGAAGCAAGTATTGAGAGGTACTTGTCGTAGGCGGCATCCCATTGCGCCTTATCCTGGGGCTCATACTTCACCAGTTCGATGCTGTTGGCGATGATGGCGCGCATCTGCCAGATGTCGCTGACCAGACGGGCAGCCTTTGCTTGTAGCATGATGTTACCGATGGCCGTACACTCCTGCGGGCCGGCAAGCACGGTGGCACCGGTCGAGTTAGCGGTGAACTGGTTGAGGTACTTGTTCAGCGAGCCGCCACCGATGATGTGGAGCACGTCAATCTTGAATTGAGAATTGAGATTTGAGAATTGAGAATTGGCGAACTCCTGCAGCCACGTGAACACCTGACGGTAGCGCAGGGCCAGCGAGTCGAAGATGCAACGGCAAATCTCGGCGGGCGTCTCGGGGATGTGCTGGTTGGTCTTGCGGCAGAGGGTTTGTATGGCGGCAATCATTGATGCCGGGGCTGCAAACATCTGGTCGTCAGGATTGATGATGCTGCGGAAAGGCTCCACCGTCATGGCCTGGCCTTGCAGTTCGGGGTGCGACAGTTTCTGCACCTCCTCTGGCCACTCCAGTCGGCAACGCTCATAGAGCCACATGCCGCAGATGTTCTTCAGGAAGCGCGTCGTTCCCTCTATGCCACCCTCGTTGGTGAAGTTCCGTTCGTAGCTGAGGTCGCTGATGATGGCATCCTTCGTCTCAATGCCCATGAGGCTCCACGTGCCGCTGCTCAGGTAGGCGAACTTCTCGTCCTTCGCAGGAACGGCGGCTACGGCACTTCCCGTGTCATGACCGGCCACGGCGATGACGGGAACTGCTCCTAGTCCTGTCAGGCGCTGCACCTCGTCGGTAAGCACGCCGACGACCGTTCCCGGTTGCACCATCTTTCCGAACTTCGCCCGGCTAAGTCCCAGCGATGCCAGCAGACGCTCGTCCAACTGCTTCGTCCTCGGGTCAAGGAGCTGCGATGTCGAGGCGATAGTGTATTCACACACCTCGTTACCCGTCAGCATCCACGACAGCGCATCGGGCACGAAGAGAATCTTCTTTGCCTGTAGGAACGCCGAGTTCTGTTCGCGCTTCATGGCATAGAGCTGGAAGATGCTGTTGAAGTTCATGAACTGTATGCCCGTCACGTCGTAGACCTCCTTACGAGAGATGACATGCTTCAGGTAGTCGTCCATCGCGTCGAAGGTGATGGGGTCGCGATAGGCACGGGGATTGCGCAGGATGGCTCCGTCCTCGCCGATGAACACGAAGTCCACGCCCCAGGTGTCGATACCGATTGACGTAATCTCCAGGCCACGCTTGGCCACCTCCTTCAGGCCACGGATAATCTCGAAGTAGAGCGCGTGGATGTCCCAGTAGTAGTGTCCGCCCTGCTCTATGAGGTTATTGGGAAAACGGGTGATTTCCTCGAGTGAAAACTTGCTGTCGGTGATGTCGCCGATGATGGTACGGCCGCTTGTGGCTCCCAGGTCTACGGCAAAGAAATACTTCTTCTGTTCCATTATTGTATTAGGGTTTGGTTTAACGCTTGCAAAGTTAGCCAGATATGGCCATCCGTAGCATTACATTTTGATTTTACCCCTAGTCTTTTTGATATTTCAGGCCGAATTGCGTTAATCTTTCAAAATCCCTCGTTTGTTACAAGCTTTTTCCTTAATTTTGCACTCGCAATTATGCAATAACAGATGTGAACATGAAGAAAACAATGATTACCATGCTGCTCCTAGCCCTGACAATGGGTGTAGCAGCACAAAGCGCAGACAGCACTAGCGAGAAGAACGACACAGCAAAAAGCGAACCGTTCGTTTGTCAACTGGTGGAGCAACAGCCTTCCTTCCCTGGGGGTGATGAAGCATTGAAGAAATTCTTCAAGAAGAACCTACATTACCCCCGGCTGGCTGAAGACTACGATGTTGAGGGCACGGTCATCATGACGTTTTTTGTTGAAAAAGACGGCACGCTGACCAACATTTCTGCCCATGATTGCAAGATAGACCGTTTCAATACAACGAAGTTCAGTCAGGAGACGGAAGCCAAACAGAAACAACTGAAAGAACAGTTCGCCCTCCTCTTTGCAAAGGAGGGCGCCCGTGTCATTCGCAAGATGCCGAAGTGGATACCTGGCAGATATAATGATGATATTGTAAGAATTAAATTCAATCTGCCAATTCGTTTCCGTGACCCCAGCAAGTAATACGTTACTTCCCAGCCATGATGCTGATGATTGACGAGATGTCGGCAACGTCTACTGTTCCGTCGCCGTTTACATCGCCCTTGAGGTTGTTGGAACCCTCGGCCATGATGCTGATGACGGATGATATATCAGCTACGTCTACTGTGTTGTCGCCATTGACATCGCCATTGACATTGGTGCTTTCCTTGTACTCAAAGCGTATGGTGACCATAGGTCCGTAGCCGATAACATCGGTGCCGGCAGATTCCGTGATCATACCGAACATGGACTTGATGATGATGTTGAACACGTGTATCTGGAGCTTTGCCTCCCAGGTGGCATAGCTTCCTGTCTCTGGAATCCATTCTGTCTGGATGCTTTCATTGTAGTCGCCAGGGACGACGTTTTTTGGAGAGTAACCGTTCTTGGTTAGCTGCATACAGTTGCCGAAGGCGCAAGTCTGCCATGTGCCATTGGGCAGTTGGTCGATGGTCTCATAAAGACTGACGGCAGCCTTCTCTTCTGAGACATTCTTCACCCAGAGGGGTACGACCATCTGGCCTTCCGAGTTCAGTTGGTTCACTACGATGGTACTTCCGTCGGAGACCACGTTTCCATCGGCATCGACAAACTGGAATGTCTCGTCTGTCTGTGCCGTGGCCATTGCTGCGAGGAGCATGGCGGTGCAAAGAGTAAACAGTTTTTTCATTTGTTATTTGATATTTGAGATTTTGTCGTCTGTATCACCCTGTCGTCGTTGTAGGCAAAAGCCACAATGTGGAGATTGTCCATGTTCCACTTCTCAGGGATGTCATAGCTGTGGGTGAAGGTCTTCAATTCTCCATACTCCAAGACGAAGTCCTCTCCCCAGGCACCATTCACCGCATCGCGCAGCACGTGGTTGTGCACGTAGTCGCTTTTCTTGGTGCCGTCGGGCATCTTCTGGTAAGCAACGATGCCGTCTTCCACCAGCCATAGTTGCAGTTTTGCACTTGCAAACTCCAGGGCTGCGACAGTAGTCTCGATGTTGACCTTGCGGTTACTGCCAGCAATAGCCTTTACCCAGATGTTTACTGATGGGTCGGGCTGTTCAGGTGAGAGGTCCCAGTTGACCTTTGCCGTCCACCAGTCGGTGGAAAGAGGACCGTCGCTGCGGTTTATCACGCCGTAGGGTTGCATCTCTATATGCCAGAAATTATAATAGGTGTCGCCAAGGGCGGTAGCCAGACCTTCCGGGTCTTTCTCAGGCTTTACGCCCAGCGGCCCGGAGTGTACACCCACGGCGATAATCTTGTCTTCACCGAGCATGTCCTGAAGCTGGACAATGAGGTCGGTGGCATTGGGGCAGTTCACACATTCCTGACCGGTGAAGTCTTCTATGAGCACGTGGCGGCCAGTAGGGGCGAAGTAGTCGGTGGTGTCGGGCTTGATAGTGTCGGAGGGTATCGTGTCGGGTTTTGCAATGGTGTCCCTCTCCACGACGTTCACCACCACGAGCCTGTCGCTCTCGTCTATGTTCGAGCAGGCCACTGGCATCATGGTTGTTGCCACCAATGCCCAAAGCACCAATACTATATGCAGTCTTTTCATATCTCGAATGTTTAGAAGCTATAGTTGTAGGATAGTGTAAAACCTTTCTGTGCGGGAATCCATCGGCATACGCCGCCAGAGCAGTTGAAGCCGGGACGGGTGCGTCCGTAGCCTGCCTGTAGTCGGTGTGCACCGATGTTGTAGGTGATGAGGCCTTGGTAGTAGTGGTGGTGCGTGTTTTCGGAGTGGGTCTCTGGGTCGCTGTCTCCGCAGTTCCACTGGTCGCTAAGGGTGAACATCCAGTGGGGTGCCAACGAGAGTTCTGCCAGCAGGAAGGCCCAGTCGCCCTCGTCCTGACGTGTGGCCAGGTATTGCGCCTCCATGCGCAGGGTGGTCTTCGGGTTGAACTGGTACTTACCGTCGGCCACGAAGATGTCGCTGTGTATCATTCCCCCCTCGCCCTCGACTACTGATTTGTTGTAGCGCTGATTCATGTACATGAGGTTCAGACGGAAGGCTTTTGAGAGTCGGCGGGAAATCTGTATGTCGAGGTCCTGATAGTACGTCTGCGGCCCCCACTTGAAAAATTTCGAGGTGTAGGCTTCCGTTCCTGCGTATGTCATGTTGGTTTTCGTAAGCGAAGTGACGTTGGCCCCGTCGGTAAACTGGCGGTCGATGGCCCGCACGTAGGAGTAGTTCACCTTCACGTTCATGCCATACTTTCCGCCGAGGGTAGTCTTGCGCTTGAAGTTGTAGCCCAGCTCTGCCTGATATGCCCATTCGCCGTCGGCCAGCTGCGTGGCGTAGGGGTAGAGGGCTGCCAATGCGTAGGTCTGGTCCTGGGTGAATGAGGGCAAGTGGTTGATGGCCGCAGCGGTACCCTTTCGTGACCGTTCGCTCTTGAACGACATGTTCTCTGAGCGTTTTGCCTGCAGCAGTAGGCTGAGTCCTTTCCGTGAGTAACTGGCCGAGAGCATGGCCACGTTGCCCTTGCCGTAGATGTAGCCATTGGCCTGTGAGGGGTCGTCGCCTTTCTGGGCATACTCCGCGAGCAGCGACACGTCGCCAGCGTTGATGTTGGCCCGTACGTCCCAGGCGTTCACGTTTCGTGGCTGTGTCAGCTGGTAGGTGGTGTATCGGTATCCTGTGGCCGTCGCTTCTTTTTGTGGCGG
>JAFWOP010000167.1 GCA_017545365.1 Bacteroidales bacterium | reverse complement strand
CTATGGTTTTGTACTACAAAAGATATGGTCTTGTACTACAAAAGATATGGTCTTGTACTACAAAAGATATGGTCTTGTACTACAAAAGATATGGTCTTGTACTACAAGACCACCTTTTTCGGTGAAAACCGACTAAAACGAAACAGTTTTAAGGGGCAATCAGTCCATAGCTGAGCAGTAGCGTGAAAAACGCGGATCCGACCCCTCTCAAAACTGGCTCATACGCAATCCACCAAGGAACTCATTCAAAAAATCGAATTCTCAGAGGGGTCAATGTAAAGATTTTTCAGAAGGGGTCGAAAAGAGAAAGCTGACTGGGAACAAGATCGTAAGGACCAGAAGGCATGGTACGCTTTAGCACGTCGAGCTGCAAGTCTTTGCCAACAATGATGCCATAGCTGCGGAGAATGGTCTCCACTGTCTTGCGGGCGAGCTCAGGGTGATTGTTCTCCTGAGAGAGGTGACAGAGCCACACGTGGCGCAGCCGCTCTCCCATATATTGTGCTATTGACTCGGCACAGACACGGTTGTTCAGGTGTCCGGTGCCGCTCTGGATGCGTGTCTTCAGATGCTGTGGGTATGGGCCGTTCAGCAACATTTCCACATCGTGGTTGGCCTCCAGCACGAGAAAGTCTGCCCGGCCGATATACTGCCCCATCTCTTCTGTGACTCGTCCGGCATCGGTGATGATGCAGAAGGTGATGCCCTGTGCTTCAATCTGGTAGCCCACATTGTCGCTGCTGTCGTGGGGAACGGCAAAGGGCGTCACACGGAAGGAGCCAAGCTCCACGGTATTGCCCGGAACGAGATAGTGGCGCAAAACGGCATCCACTTTATGGGCAACGCAGTAGTTTCGGTCTATACCCTGATGAACAGCCTCCGTGGCATACACGGGAAGATGCAGTTCATGGCTCATACTACCCACACATTTGATGTGGTCGGCATGGTCGTGAGTGACAAGCAGAGAGTGAACGCGACTCAACGGCAAGCCATAGTTCTTGGCATGTTTCTTCAACGAGCGCACACCGACACCGGCATCTATCATCAAGGCGTCGCTATCAGTATACAGTGCATAGTTGTTGCCACTGCTCCCACTGCCAAAAGATATGAATTTCAGCATTAGTTCTCTGGTCTTTAGCGGCTGCAAAGGTAACAAAAAATCCTGACACAGTATCAAACTATGCCCAAAAGGTTGTTAAAGGTTGTTAAAGCATAGGTGTTTTGTTTGCGTAATAACAAAAATTGCTAACTTTGCAGACGTAATTAATAAACCCAAGATTATGGAACAATCAGAGAAGAAAGTATTATCGCTCAAGACGCTCACGAAAAGCACCGTGTGGGACGTTCAGGAGAACGACATTTTCCGTATGTTGGAAAATGCCGAGAAAGATGCCGAACAGAAGGACAACGTGCGCCACTATGCCGACATCATCCGCTCGGCCTTTATGATAGAGGACATCACCCGCGAGCCGCAACCCGTCAGGGCAAAGTATGAGAAGCTGGGCTACAAGGTGGGTCAGGTGCGCCTCGACGAGGGTATGAGAAGTCTGTGGGCCATCAAGAAACGACCCATAACGAGAGTCACCGACCTCACCTACGAGAACATTCGCCACATCACGGCCGCAAAGCTCATCGAGGTGCTCGACCGTAACTTCGGCGGAGGGTGGGACTCGCTCTCGCAGAGCATCAAGGACATCATCGAGAACGGTTTCGACATCTCTACCACCACCCTGCCCAAGGAACGGCTGCACAAGAAGGGCGGCATGTATGAGAAGAAAATCGAGGACGGATTTGAGGTGCTCGAAGTGCCCAAGGGAACGTGGGTGGAAGCCATCTTCGCCAAGGCCAAGCCCGAGGCTGAGAAGCCCAGGATGAAGTTCAACAACTACTCCGACGACGAGGACAACGAGGACGAGGACATCGAGATAGAGGACACCTTCAACAAGCCCGACGAGGACGATATAGAGATTGCGGAGCCCAACGACGACGAGATTACCGAGGAGAACTACTCCACGATGATGGACCTCGGTTCGGGAGACCCCGACGAGGAGGCAGAAGAGCTGTCGGACTACGTCGAAGAATAAAACTTCCCCCAAACCTCAAATCTCAAATCTCAAACCTCAAATCTCTGATCGAAATGAAACACACATTATTATTATTATATAGCCTTGCTCTAAGCGCACTGACCATGAGTGCAGCACCCAAAGTGAAAACCACCATCGACCGCATAGACCCCACCGACTGGTATGTCGGGCTGAAGAACCCCAGCGTGCAGCTGATGGTCTACGGACAGAATATTCGTGATGTGGCCGACGTCACTACTGACTATCCGGGTGTCCGCATAGACAGTATCGTCAGGCTCGACTCGCCCAACTACCTGCTCGTCTACCTCAACGTGAAAGACGCACAGCCGGGCGAGATGAAGCTGAACTTCATAGCTCCGAAACAGAAGCTTAAACCCTGGAGCTACCAGTTGAAAGCTCGTGAGATGAAGGGTACTGAACGTAAGGGCTTCGACATCAGCGACGTGCTCTATCTGCTTATGCCTGACCGCTTTGCACAGTCAGAAGGCCACAAGAGCCTGTTACCTGGCATGCGCCAGTATCGTGAGGACCGCAACGCTCCCTCCCTGCGCCACGGTGGCGACCTCGAGGGACTGCGCCAACACCTCGACTACTTCAACGAGCTGGGTGTAACAGCCTTGTGGTTCACGCCCATCCTCGAGAACGACTCTCCCGACATGATGGACACCTACTCCACCTACCACGGCTATGCCTGCACCGACTACTACCGTGTGGACCCACGCTTCGGCACCAACGAGGAGTACCGCCAGCTCATAGATGATTGTCACAAGAAAGGTCTGAAGGTGGTCATGGACATGATTTTCAACCACTGTGGCTTTGAGCATCCCTGGGTGGCCGACATGCCGTCGAAGGACTGGCTTAACCTCAGCGACTGGCTGAAGGAGAGCGGTGGAAAAAGCGACCCCAGTGGCACTAGCTTCCTGCAGACGAGCTATAAGCTGACACCCGTGCTCGACCCCTACGCCAGCGAGGTTGACAAGCGCGAGACACAGGAGGGATGGTTCGTATCGACCATGCCCGACCTGAACCAGAGCAACCCGCATCTCATGCGCTACCTCATTCAGAACAGCATCTGGTGGATAGAGACGGCCGGCATCGACGGCATCCGCATGGACACCTATCCCTATGCCTTCCGCGAGCCTATGGCACAATGGATGAAAGAGTTGGATGATGAATATCCCAACTTCAACACCGTTGGTGAGACGTGGGTCACCGTGCCCGCCTATACCGCTACGTGGCAGAAGGACTCTAAACTCTCTGACATGAACTCCTACCTGAAGACCGTCATGGACTTCTCGTTCCAGGAGGCCCTTGATTCCTGCCGCTATGAGGAGACCGACAACTGGTGGCGCGGCTATAACCGCATCTACAACTCGTTCGTCTACGACTACCTCTACCCCAACCCGTCGAGCGTCATGGCCTTCATTGATAACCACGACACCGAGCGCTTCCTCGCCAATGGGCAGGACTCGCTGATGCTGAAGCAGGCCCTGGCTCTGCTGATGACCATTAAGCGCATTCCGCAGCTCTACTACGGCACGGAGATTATGATGAACGGCACGAAGGAGGTCACCGACGGCTACGTGCGCAAGGACTTCCCCGGCGGATTCCCCGGCGACGATCATAGTGCCTTCACCAAGGAAGGACGCACCAAGGCTGAGAACAACATGTTCAACTGGCTCTCACGACTGCTCCACTGGCGTAAGTCGACCGACCTGATTAGCAAGGGAACGATGACGCAGTTTATTCCCTCTAACGGCATCTATGTCATCGCCCGCAGGCTGGGCAACCAAACATCGCTCACCATCCTGAACGGCACAAAGAAAGCTGCAACGCTTGACCCCAAGCACTACGAGGAGGTCATCAAGGGAACAGCCCGCTGGAAAGATGTACCCACAGGCCGCTACTACGACCTCTCGAAGCCACTTGAGCTGAAACCCCGCCAGACGTTGGTGCTTACTAATTAAAAGTGGAGTGAAGGGGGAGTGAAAGGGGAGTGAAAGGGACGTTACTAATTGTGTAGCAAAGGAAGTAACGTCCCTTTCACTCCCACGAGCGAAGCGAGTTCACTCCCCTTTCACTCCTCTTTCACTCCCCTTTCACTTCCCTTTCACTCCCTAAAAAGACTATATGGAAAAAAGTATATTCGCAAAGCTGATTGCCCAGGACTTGGGCCTCAGCCTGGAGGTAGTGGGCAATACGCTGACACTCCTTGAGGAGGGTTGCACCATACCCTTCATATCGCGTTACCGCAAGGAGCGCACTGGCGGTCTCGACGAGGTTCAGATAGCTGCTATCAGCGACCAGAGCCAACGGCTGCAGGATATTGCCAAGCGCAAGGAAACCATCGTCAAGACCATCACCGAACAGGAGAAGATGACTCCCGAATTGCAACGCCGCATCGACGATTGCTGGGATGCCACCGTGCTCGAGGATCTCTATCTTCCCTACAAACCCCGTCGCCGCACCCGCGCCCAGATAGCTCGTGAACAAGGGCTGGAGCCATTGGCTGAAATCCTTATGCTCCAGCGTGAGCGCGACCCTGAACAGGCTGCCGCCCATCAATTGTCAATTATCAATTGTCAATTATCAATAGAGGAAGCCCTTCGTGGTGCTCAGGACATCATCGCCGAGAATATCAACGAGAATGAACGCTCGCGCCAGCAAATACGTGGGTTCTTCCGTCGCACGGCCATCATCAGTTCAAAGGTAGTAAAAGCCAAGGCCGACACCGACGAGGCCGCCAAGTACAGCGACTACTTCGACTGGAGCGAGCCGTTGCGCCGCTGCTCCAGCCACCGTCTGCTGGCCATGCGCCGTGGTGAGAGCGAGGGAATCCTTCGCCTGAGCATCGACCCCATCGATGACCAGGAGTGCATCGACAAGTTGAAAGACTTTTACGTTCGTAGCAACAACGCTTGTTCACGACTTGTCGCCGAGGCCGTGGAGGACAGCTACAAACGTCTGCTTAAACCCTCCATAGAAACCGAGTTCGCCGCTCTGAGCAAACAAAAGGCCGACGAGGAGGCCATCAGCGTCTTTGCCGAGAACCTGCGCCAGTTGCTCCTTGGTGCTCCCTTGGGACAGAAGCGCGTCATGGGCATCGACCCAGGCTTCCGTACTGGTTGTAAGGTGGTGTGCCTTGACGCACAGGGAAACCTGCTCCACCATGAAGCCATCTTCCCCCACCCTCCCATTAACAAGCGTATGCAGGCCACTGTCCACCTGCAGCAAATGATTGCCGACTACCAGATTGAGGCCATCGCCATCGGCAACGGGACTGCCAGTCGAGAGACCCGCGCCTTTGTGGAAGACTGTATTAAGGAAGGGGTGGGTCTTTTTGTAGTCAGCGAAGACGGTGCCTCCGTCTACTCTGCCTCGAAGGTCGCCCGCGACGAGTTCCCCGACGAGGATGTCACTGTTCGCGGTGCCGTCTCCATTGGCCGCCACCTCATGGACCCCTTGGCCGAGTTAGTGAAAATCGACCCCAAGAGCATCGGCGTAGGCCAGTACCAGCACGACGTAGACCAGACGAAGCTGAAGCACCAGCTCGATCAGACCGTGGAGAGCTGTGTGAACCTAGTGGGTGTGAACCTCAACACCGCCTCTAGCCACCTCCTGCAATACGTCAGCGGCCTGGGACCTGTGCTGGCAAAGAACATCCTGGACTTCCGTCGCGAGAACGGTCCCTTCACCTCCCGTGCCCAGCTGAAGAAAGTGCCACGCCTGGGGCCGTCGGCCTATCAGCAGTGCGCCGGCTTCCTGCGCATACCCGGAGCCAAGAACCCGCTGGACAATACTGCCGTACACCCAGAGTCATACGCCATCGTTGAGCAGATGGCGCAAGACCAGCAATGTACCGTGGCTGATTTGATTAGTAACAAGGAACTGCGCTCCCAGATAGACATCAAGCACTACACCACCGACACTGTGGGACTCCCTACCCTTCAGGACATTATGCACGAGCTGGAAAAGCCTGGCCGTGACCCACGAGAGCAGCTAGAAGAGTTCAGTTTCGACAGCCGTGTTCACGAAATCGAGGACCTCGTCCCGGGCATGATTCTGCCTGGCATCGTCACCAACATCACCAACTTTGGTGCTTTCGTAGACATCGGCGTTCACCAGGACGGTCTCGTACATATCTCGCAAATGGCGAACCGCCGCATTGCTCACCCCACCGACGTGGTGAAGCTTCATCAGCATGTGGAAGTGAAGGTCGTAGAAGTGGACATGCGCCGCCACCGCATCTCACTCACCATGAAGTTTTAGTATCAGCTCAAGGATCTCCTCCTCTTGGTCGGGTGCGAACCACGTCACTGCTGGGTCGCGCTTGAACCAGGTGAGTTGCTTGCGGGCATACCGACGGGTGTTTCCTTTCATGCGCTCCACAGCCTCCTCCAGCGACCAAGTGCCGTCAAGATAGGCAAACATTTCCTTGTAGCCCACGGTGTTTAGTGCATTCAGATGACGCATTGGCAAAAGACGTTGTGCCTCCTCTAGCAAGCCATTTGACATCATTGCGTCTACTCGGCGGTTGATACGTTCGTAAATTTCCTCACGGGGCAGGGTGAGGCCAATCTTGAGAATTGAGAATTGAGAATTGAGAGTTGAGAGTTGAGGATTGACCATTGACCGTTGACCATTGACCATTGACCATTGACCA
>JAFWOP010000166.1 GCA_017545365.1 Bacteroidales bacterium | reverse complement strand
GCAGAAGGCGCGCACATACACGTCGTACTGCGTCTCGTAGTTGAGGTTGGACACCGTGACAGGCGAGGCTGTGGCCGACTGGGTCATGCCGGTGCCGTGGGCGAAGCCGTGGGGGCCGTACTCGAGCTCGTAGTTGAGATTGCCCGTGCCGGCGGTCCAGCTGATGGTGGCGGCGTTGCCCGCGACCACCGCGTTCACGCCCGTGGGTGCGTCGCAGATGACGCCGCCATACGGGGTCGTGGCGGTCACGTGGGCCCAGTTCTCGCTGTACCAGTTGTCGTCGCACATGGCGCGGACGTAGAAGTCGTAGCCGGTCTCCTCAAGTAGCCCTGTCACCACATAGGTCGGCGTGGTGGACACGGCCTGGGTGCCGGTGCCCTGCTCGAAGCCGGTGAAGCCGTACTCGATAACCCAGCTCTCGGCGGCCGGGTTGTTGGTCCAGCTCAGCGTCAGGCTGTTGGGCTGCACGCCCCCGGCTGTCAGGCCCGTCACGTCGGGGCAGGTGGCGGCGGTGAAGGTCACCGTGTCGCCCCAGTCGCCCAAGATGTTGTGGGCCGTGCCGCACAACGGGCGCACCGAGGCATTGTAGGTCACGCCGGCGGTGAAGCCGCTCAGCACCACGGGATGCGTGGTGACGGTGTTGGTGTTGTCGAAGCCGGCGGTGTTCCACACGCGGACTTCCCACATGGTCTCGTAGCCGAAGGGCTGCCAGTCGAAGGTGGCATCGACGTTGGTGATGCCGGTGACGGTGAGGCTGTCGGGCGGCAGGCAGGGCAGGCTGTCGGTCACGAAGGTGCCTTCAGTCCAGTCGCTGTAGCCGAGGCTGTCGCAGTCCTGACGCACACGGTAGGTATATTCCGTGGCAGGTTGCAGAGCAGTGAAGGCGTAGGTGTTGCCTGTGACAGTGATGTCAGGCACGGACCATACGGCGGCTGAGGCCTCCTTGATATTCACCTCATAGGTGTTGCTTGTTCCAGTCCAAGTGAGCGTGACTGACTCGTAGTCGTGCGTCTCATTGGTGATGACAGGCTGCGGGCAGGCGATGGTGCCGCAAGAGTAGAAACGAACGTCGCCGACAAGGTTCTGTGTGTAGGAATAGACACCCGAACTGTTGACGGTGTTGATGTCGAAGGTTGTAACATCGCTATAGCAATAGCGTGTGCGGGCACCTGTGGTGTTATGGGCATCGAACGAGTTGCTGCTGGAATAGCTGCCGTGGTCGCGTTTCACGGTGAGGAGCAGATTGCTGTGGCCGTCCCATGTGAAGGCGGTGTCGAATGCGTGCGGTTGCCAGCCTGTAGTTGTGAAGCAGAGGTTGGCACTGTCGAGCACCTTGACGAACTGGTGGTTTGAGTCGGGGGTGATAAAGGCACTGGAGAGGTTGTCCTCGGACACATTGGCCAGATAGACCGTCATGTTGGTGAAGTAGCTGCCGGACACAACATTGTTGGGCGAGAAGGCAAACGCCGTAATGTCGCCGTCGAGGCCTGCCAAGTGTGCGGAGTCGATGATGGTCTGTACGAAGGAGTTATTGTACAGGCTGTAGCCGATGGGGCCATAGTAAGAGGTGGTGGTGGACATCGAGGCATCGTAGTCCTCCACATGAGTCTCGCCTTCGCAGATGGCTGTCTGGTAGGTGTGGAGCACCCATGCGCCGGTGTCGCCCACGCCGCAGATGCTGCGCAGATAGACATCGTAGATGCCCAACTGAGTGAGGCCAGTAATGGTGATACTGTTGGTCGTGGTGGTGAGCATAGTGCCTGTTCCCTGTGTGAAGCCCGTCGCGCCATATTCCACCTGATACAGCATAGCACCATTGTTGTTCCATATCAACGACAGCTGGTTGCCAGAGGCTGGTACTGCGGGGTTGAGCTGCACACCCATCACACGGCAGTGCGTGGTCAGGCAGTTGACCTCTATCGAGAAGCCGTCGTACTGAGTGTAGTTGTCAGATTGGAATGTGATGGTGAGCGGACCGCTATATGACTCGATGGGTCCGAAAGTGGTACTATACTCGCCATAGTCGTTCCAGCGTTGGAGACCTGTGCTGCCCACGCCGTCGTAGATGGTGATGTAGTCGTAAGAGTAGTCTGTGTAGCCTTCACCACTGAGAGAGATTATCCAGTTGGTGTCGACCGGCATGATGACGAGGGTGGAGCTCTGGTTTTTGGCGTAACGGCCGAGAGGGCCGCCGTCGTCGAAGACCATACCGCCGCACATGTAGATGGTGTCGGTCTGGTTGGCACGCATATTCCAGCTATTGGGGATAGCCACAGCGGGGCCTGCCCACTCAGAAGTGTCGCCAGCACCGCAGACGGCACGCACCCACACATAGTAGTACTGGGCGCTGGTAAGGCCGCTGAAGGTGACGGAAGGAGTGCCGCTGACAATCGTGTCGGCAATGGGGATGGCAGTGGCAACAGAGTCGATGGCCACTTCCCAGTTGGTGGCGTTGCCGCGCTCGGTCCAGCCCATAGTGACAGAGGTGGGCGTGTTGGCAGTCATGGCAATGTCGTCCACATGCGGGCAGGAGGGGATGTAGTCGAGTGTCACATCGTCGATATAGGCATACCAGTAGGTGTTGCCTGCCGGAGGCATGGCCTTGAGGGCAATGTGGCTGGCACCATGGCCGGTGTAGTTGTTGAGAGGTATCTCGTACAGAGCCCAGTCATCGCTGGTGATTTCAATGGTGTCAATCACTTGGAAACTCAGTTCCTGAGAGGGATTGGCCATCACGCCTACCAATATACGGGGGGTGCTATAATCGGCCGAGCTGTTGTATGCCCAGAAATTGAGCTGGAGTGAATCGATGCTCAACACGTTGGTGTCGATTTCGGGCAGTGTAATCCAGGGGTCGAAATAGTTGTAGCTGCTCCAATACCAATAGATATAGTTGCTGCCACTGTAGCCGCCCCAAGTGTCGATGTAGGGATAGTAGTATGAGTCGTCGGGATCGATGCTGCGTGTCCAGCAGGGGACGAAATCGGTGCTATAGGAGGATCCCATTCCCGGGGGGACCGACTCGAAGTCCTCGAAATAGGGCAACGCGGTCAGCTTAAGGCAGTCGGTGCGGAAAGAATAGGCGTTTGACCATGAGGAGGTGTCGCCATCGTCGCAGAACGAGCGTACGTAGAAGTCGTATGCAGTGTTGGGGGTAAGTCCGGCAAGTATAACCGTATCCACCGTGGTGTGGACGAACGTGCCCGAATCGTGTGTAAAGCCCGAGGGACCATATTCTATCTCAAACGAAGTGCGGGCGTCGCCGTCCCAGGTGAAGATGGCGCTGTCGGTGGTAACGTTAAGAAGAGTCACATTCTCCAAGCGGGGGCAGGGACGGATGTAGTCGACTGTGATGTCGTCCAAATAGAGGCTGTAGTAGTCGCCGTCGCTGTACTTGAAGGCGATATTAGTGCCCGAACCTGAGTAGGTGTTGAATCTCACATGGAAGGGTTTCCATACATAGGATTGGTCAACCGTCACTGTAGCCACCTGGGTAAAGGTATTGATGTTTTCGGGGTCAGTCATGACACCCACCGCTATTGTGCTGTAATCGGAAGCGTATGTCGTATACAGCCAGAACGAAACCTCAAGACTGTCGACAGGAGCCGCAAAGACAGGCAGCGCGACATAGTTGTAGATGTCCGAGTAGGAGTAGAAATAGAGCGACTGCGATCCGCTGTGGGCATAAGAGTTAGAGCCCAGTGGATATTCGTATGAAGAGTAGTTGGTACCCTTGAACCAGCAGGAGGGAGCCGGTTGGCCGGATGTTGAGGTGAAGGTCTCAAAACCATAGGAGAAAGGTATAGTATCGGGTATGCATGTCGTGCGTACCGCAAGTTCGGTAGTCATGGTGGTGTCGGTGCAGATGGAGCCGATGCGGAACAGGTAGCGGGTGTCGGAGTTCAGCATGGTGAAGCTGTACGACGGGGTGGAAACAGAACCCTCGTCAATCCACACCGAGTCGCCTTCAGCCTTATACTCCACGCTCCAGGAGGTCTCCTGGTAACCGGGAGCCCATGATAGGTTGATCATGTCGTAGGTCACCGTGTCGACCGTCACCGTAGGACGTGCGCAGGTGGCCATCATCGAGCAGCCTGCCACGTGCAGACGCATGTTGTTGCGCGACGAGCCGACAGAGCCGTTGGTCAGATAGATATTCGTGATGTCGTAGTACGAACCATCGGTCTGCATGTAGCGCGAGAGGTTCGAGGTGCTGTGCGTGTTGAAGGTATACGAACTGCCGTTGTAGTCATTCGAGCTGTCAATCACTATAATGAGCAGGTTCTTCGAACCGTCGTACACAAACGGGGTGCTGAAGTCGAAATGGTTCCATCCGGTGTTGCACACCAGCGGGCCGTTGTATACCATGTGGAACGTCGTGTCGTATGCCACAAAGCTGCTTGCCAACGAAGACACATCAGTGTTGGCCAAATAGATGGCGCAATGGGTCTTGTATGTGTTCGGCGAGCTGTAGGCGTACTGGAAGTCAATGCCGTTGATGACAGTGCTGCTGCCGCCCATCTCTTCGGAAAGGACAATCTGCTGGGTGTAGCTGTTCCTGTAGTAGTTGTTCACGGGATAGTAATACGACGTGGAGGCGTTAAGCCCGCTAATCGTCACACTATCGTGCAGGGCTGTGTCGTAGACCATGCAGGGCATGCGGGAGGTGGTCAGATAGGTGCTGTCCCAGCTGCCGTAGGCGTTGTTGTCGCAGACGGCACGCACACGCACCTTGTATTCGGTGTTGGCGGTGAGGCCCAGAATGGTGGTGCGGGTGGTCGTCGCCGTGCCAGTGTAGGCCACGACGTTGGTGGCCGTTTCCTGACATTCCACCTCATAGCCGGAGGGAACACCGAAATTGGTGCCCGCCACGTTCCAAGACACGTGGGCCGAGCTGGTACCCACTGTGCTGACGGTCACGTTCTGCACCACGGCACAGGCAGGAGCCGCCTCGCAGCCCGTGTGCAGCACGAAGCCGGTGTATCCGTAGTTGTAGCTGCCAGCCGTGAAGCGCACAGTGATAGGGCCGACATTAGAACGCGTAAGAGGTATCACATCGGTATAGTTGCCAGTGGTCGACTGCCACAGCAGGGCACCATTGAGGCCCACACCCTCGTAGATGCGCAGGTGGGCGTAGGAGACATAAAGGTCGGTGTTGCCCCAGAAGGTGACAACCGAGTCGTCGCTGCTGGGATACACCACCAAGGTGAAGTCTGTGCCAACGTTGTACTCGCCATTCTGGCCGCCGTCGTCGAAGATGGTGAAACCGCATGTGCGTATCGTGTCCGAGCCGCTAGGCCTCATCACAAACTGGCCGGGCACAAACTCCAGCGGCCCCACCCACGGGCTGTAGTCGCCACAATTGGCGCGCACGTAGGCATAATAAGTGTTTTCGAACACTAGATTGTTGAGCACAATTGACGTGTCGAAGGCCGTGATGCCCATCAGTGTTGTCGTATCAGGGTTGAACAGCAGCGTGTCGTAAATCACTTCCCATTCATAGGCTTCGCCCACTTCATGCCAACCCAAAACAGCCCAGTCAGCACCAATGCTGTCCACTCTGAACCGCGTTGGGGGCAGACAGTTGGGAATCTCGTCCACCACAAAGTCGTCCATCATCAGAGTGTAGTTGTTGCTGGTAGGTGTCACGCGGAGGGCTATGCGGTCGCCGTTGCCCATGTAGTCGTTAAAATAAACCGTATAGGGGTAATACGAGCCTGACCAGTTGTTACCCACACCGGCCGTAAGGGCCACCGTGTCGACGGGGACAAACACCGTGTCGTCCTCCATCACACCCACTTCGAGAGTGAAGTTGGTGTTCATTACCGAGGCGTAGAAGCTGAGGAAAAGTGTGTTGATGTTGTCCATCACGGGTAGGGCGGCAACCTCGGTCTCGCCGTGGCTGCTCTCAAACTCAAAGTAGACATTGCTGTTACGGGCATTCGTGGGATAGACGTATGCCGAGGGGAAGGTGCTGGCACTGCTGCTGCCCGACTGCACCAGCAGCCAGCAGTTGGGCATCTCGCCAGTGGTGAGGTCTTCAAAGCCAGTGCTATAAGGCACTGCAGTGCTGCCCATACAGGCCGAGCGGAACGTCATGACGTTGCTCCATGCACTGATGCTTGTAGAACTGCACAGGGCGCGCACATAGACGTAGTAGAGTGTATTGCCAGTGAGGCCTGACAATGCGTAGGTGGTGGCGGAGGTCGTTATGGGCGACCAATCGGAAAAATTGGTGACGGCGGTGTCGCTCACTATCAATTCCCAACTGGTGGCACCACCGTTCTCTGTCCAGCTAATAGTGGCCTCGTCGTTGACAAGGTCGCTGGCGGCGAGGTCGGAAGGTGTGGCACAATACTCAGAGGTAGAGCTGATGCCCAGACGGATGTTGGGCAAGAAACTCGTAGTGCTGGTCAGCGTGCTGGTCAGCGAGTAGGAGTTGTTGTCGTTGTAGGCATACAGCGAACGGTTGTTCGACATTGTCGTACCCGCATAATAGGGATAGCCGCTTGAGTAGGAACCCGTTTGGTCTATCACCGCTATCACCAGCGAACCAGAGTCTTGGTAGGTGAACGTGGAGTCGAGCGCAATGGTAACCCATCCCGTCGTCCAGGCCACGCTGCCCGAGTAGACCAGATGGAAGTTTGTTGCACCTACGGCATCGGAAGTCGAGGAGAAGGAAGTTCTGCTCACTTCTGCCATGTAGATGTTCAACGTACGCGTCAGGCCACCGTTGTCCACTTGGAACGCCAGCGTGTCTATCACGCCGTCCAACCCCACCTCGCCGGCCGTGTAAATGGCCTGCGTGTAGGAATAATTGTAATAACCGTAGTCGGGGACGTACGGACTCGTCTCAGTACCACTGCCCACCTGTATGGTGTAGTGTGTCTGAGCCTGCACAACCCAAGGGACGACCAACATCGCCACTACGAGTAGCAGTTTCTGTAGATGTTTTTGCATAAAACGTTTTTTTTAGATGAATAATAAAATTGAACAAAGGTTTTCTTTTCTTGAATAACAGTCATTTACAACTTCTCAGAGCATTAGGGACAGCATATGATAAGATATGCAAAGGTATATACTTTTTTCGGTATAATACAAGTGTATAATAATAATAATTATTAATATTATACTTTTGGCAAATGAAGCATCTGACAGTCTCTTGCTTTGCTGCCCACATAGTGGGTCGGAGGAGTAGTACCAAAAAGGCGGGGTCGGCCCTACGGCTGCCCCCGCCTTACTAGGATTGCCTAGGCTTTCCTAGGCTTTCCTAGGCAATCCTAGGAAAGCCTAAGAAAGAAAGCCTATCTCACAATCAGCTTCTTGACCATGTTGACGTTCTCGCCGGTGATGCGCACGAAGTACGCGCCCTGGGCCAAACGTTCCACTTCCATCGTCTTCGTGCAGTCGCTGCTGCATTCCAGCAGCTCGCTGGCAACGGTGCGGCCGTTCATGTCAACCACCGCTATCTTCACCT
Organism: Bacteroidales bacterium; assembly: GCA_017545365.1. The sequence continues at coordinate 134 of JAFWOP010000166.1, read as the reverse complement.
TGCCGCTCACGCCGCTCACGCTGATGGTGGTGGCGCTGCTCGTCGGGTTCGGGTAGATGGCGCAGCTGGCCTCGGCCACCCCGTCGATGCCGACGGCGATGGTGGTGAAGCTGGTGCTCATGAATGCGCTGTAC
>JAFWOP010000165.1 GCA_017545365.1 Bacteroidales bacterium | reverse complement strand
ATCCTGACTGCGTGCTCGCCATTCGCTACACGGCTACCGCGTCGGGCAAGATCAGCAAGAACCTTATCCTCTATAATGCCAACGGCACCGCACCCAGATACAGCATCGCCGACGGCATCGGCACGGCGGTGTTCAGCGGTGAGGCGAAGCGCACGGGAACCAGCCAGAATGAGGCGTTCTATTGCATGATGAAGGTCGTCGCCAAGGGTGGCAGCCTGTCGCAGCGCGCTGATGGCAGCCTCGACGTCACGGGTGCCGACGAGCTCGTAGTCTTCCTCTTTGGTGGAACCAACTTCTCGCCCGACAACGACGACTACGTCTATCCCGCCAGCCAGCTGCCGCCCATCGTCGAGGGGAGCGTGACGGCGGCCGTCGCAAAGGGCTACGACGCCATCCGCGCCGATCACATCGCCGACTACCGTTCGCTCTTCGACCGCTGCCAGCTGAGCATCACCACGCAGCAGAACACCGTGACCACGCCCACGCTCATCAGCAACTTCGCCCGCAACAACGCACAGAACCTGCTGCTCGAACAGCTCTACTTCAACTACGGCCGCTACTTGATGATTGCGTGCAGCCGCGGTGTCGACCTGCCGAGCAACCTGCAGGGCATCTGGAACAACAGCAACTCGCCCGCGTGGAACTCCGACATCCATTCGAACATCAATGTGCAGATGAACTACTGGCCCGCTGAGGCCACCAATCTCGGCGAGCTGCATCTGCCCTTCCTGAACTACATCAAGCGCGAGGCCTGCGACCGGTCGCAGTGGCGCAAGAACGCACGGCAGATAGCCGGTCAGTCGAAGGGCTGGACGCTCACTACCGAGAACAACATCTACGGCTCGGGCTCGAACTGGATGCAGAACTACACCATCGCCAACGCCTGGTACTGCATGCACCTCTGGCAACACTACCGCTACACCCTCGACACCGACTACCTCTGGCAGACGGCGCTGCCGGCCATGCACTCGTGTTGCGAATACTGGATGCAGCGACTCCGCTTGGCCAGCGACGGTACCTATGAGTGTCCCAACGAATACTCGCCCGAGCACGGTCCCGGCTCCGAGAATGCCACCGCCCACTCGCAGCAGCTGGTGTGGGACCTCTTCAACAACACCCTGCAGGCCTACGAAGAGTATGGTCGTCGCACGGGCAAGGACTACATGACGCCGGAACTCAGCAAGTTCCTCGACGAGCTGCGGACGAAGTTCGAGAAGCTCGACAAGGGCACCGCCACCGAGGTGGTGAACGGGAAAACCCTGCTGCGCGAGTGGAAGTACACGTCGCAGAACAACGTGTCGTCGTATAACTCCCACCGCCATCTGTCGCACCTCATCGGTCTCTATCCGGGCAATCAGATTGCCGAGGACATCGACCCCGTCATCTATAAGGCTGCCGTGAACTCGCTGAACGTGCGCGGCTATGAAGGCACGGGCTGGTCGATGGGCTGGAAGGTGAACTGTCACGCCCGCGCTCACGACGGCGACCGCTGTCAGAGTTTGCTCGCCACCGCCCTGCACATTCAGACCTACACGGGCAACAGCGAGGGTGGCGGCGTCTATGAGAACCTATGGGATGCCCACACACCCTATCAGATTGATGGAAACTTCGGCGCTACGGCCGGAATGGCGGAGATGTTGCTCCAGAGCCACACGGGGAAGCTCGAACTGCTGCCCGCCCTGCCTTCGGCGTGGGCCGACGGGTCGGTGCGCGGTCTGCGTGCCGTAGGAAACTTCGCTGTCGACATCAGCTGGCAGCAGGGCAAGGCCACCGAGGTCATCATCACCTCTGATGGCGGTGAGCGCGCTGTCGTGAAATATCCCGACGCCGCAGTGTGCTTCACCATCACCGACGACAAAGGAGAAACCGTTTCCTACGAGGTTGTCGCCGACAACGAGATTGCCTTCTCCACAACCGCCGGCACCACCTATCGTCTGCAGAACAACGGCGAGACCATCCCCGCTCGCTGCGACGACATTGCCGATGGCGACTACTACATCACCCTTCCCGCTAAAGAAGGAGCCGAGGTGAGCTATCTCGTCATGCAGTCCGACCGCACGGGCGACGTAGCGCTCACCGCCGATGCCGACGCACAGGGCACCATCTGGACCATCAGCGGCTACGATGCCGCCGACTATCCGAAGTATGGCTCCGTGAAGGCTTGGAATCTGGAAGGGCGTGTGTATTTCATTCGTAACATCGACTTCGGCAACGGCATCCGCAATCGCTTTCTTCGCACCACCACCGTCAGCGCACAAGGCCTGCATCCCATCTTTCTGAACCGACAGACGCAGCTGCTCGCCATTCGAGCCAGCAACCTCGACAGCGACCAGAACAACCTCGACGGCTGGTATGGTCTCGACGATGCTTCAGCTCTTTCCGCCACGCTCCTGCAGCCCGCCTACTGTTGGCAGTTGCAGCCCGCCGTCAGCGGCATCAGCAGCCCGTTTTTTCAGAAGGGGGAGGGCCGTGTCGTCCGCACCGACTACTACACACCCAGCGGCGTGTTGGTCGCGCACCCAAATGGCAAAGGGCTGTTCGTGTGTCGCCAGCAACTTTCGGATGGCGCAGTTCGAGTCATGAAAGTTAGTCCCCGCCCCTAATCGTAGCCCATCATTTGATGGGCATTTTTATGATCAAGAATTAGAGAATTTTGAAAATGTAGGGACGCGACGTGTCGCGTTAATGGAGTGGAAAGGCAAATCAAGTTGTTTGTCCAAGTTGCTCCAGTAACGCGGCACGCCGCGTCCCGACATATCATCCGCAAAAACCCCTTGTTTTCTTATGTTTTTGGGTTTTCATTTGTTTTTTTAAAGCCCGCGAAGCGGATTCCCTACTGCCTTCACTTTTCGTTTTTCACTTTTCACTTTTCACTTCGCGCATCGCGCGGACTTTCTGCAAACTCCTTGGGCGACATGCCGAAGTGGCGGTGGAAGAGGGTGGAGAAGTGCGAGAGGTTGGAGAAGCCCACGGCGTAGGCGACCTGCGTGACGTTGATCTTCTGTTCGCGCAGCAGGCGGGCTGCCTGTTCCAGTCGGATGTTGCGCACAAACTCGCTGGTGGAGAGTCCCGTCATCTCCTTCATCTTTCGGTGCAGCTGCGTGCGGCTGATGCCCACCTCCTGCGTCAGCACGTCGACGCTGAAGTTGCTGTCGTCGAGGTGCGCGTTCACCACCTTCATCAGGCGCTCCATGAGTTGTTCGTCGTTGCCCTTCGGCATCGGCGCTTCCACGCGCTCGCGTTGCTGCTGGGCACCCGAGTACTTCCCTTTCAGTCGCTGGCGCGTGCGAATCAGACTGTCCACCGTTGCGCGCAGCTCCGTCATATCGAACGGCTTGTTCATATATCCGTCGGCGCCCTGCTCCAGACCTTCCAGGCGGTTGGCGACATCAGTCTTCGACGTGAGCATCACCACGGGAATGTGCAGCAGGTTCATGTTCGTCTTAATCATGCGCAGCATCGTGAAGCCGTCCATCTCCGGCATCATCACATCGCTCACCACGAGGTCGTAGTTGTTCGTGAGCAGCTCCTTCAGCGCCTCCTTACCATTTCCGCAGACGCTGCAGCGGTAGTGGTGTCCCAGCTCCGAGGCGATGTAGTTCGCCAGCTCCAGGTCGTCGTCGACGACGAGCACGCTGTGCTGATAGCCGGTTGGCGGTGGTGTTGTTGCAGGTTTCACGCGTTCCTCTTCCTTCAGGTGAGCGCAGCCCAGCGGAATCGTCACCACGAAGCGCGAGCCGTGAGTGTCGGTTCTGTTGTGAGCCTCGATGGTGCCGTGATGGAAGTCCACAATCATCTTGCAGAGGTTCAGGCCGATGCCTGTTCCGGCCGAGGAGTTGTTCTGCGAGTTACGACCCTGATAGAAGCGGTCGAAGATGTGCTTCAGCGTGTCGCTGTCGATGCCCATGCCGTCGTCCGTCACCTCGAAGCGTGCCGAGTCGCCCGTAGAGCTCAGCGCTACCGACACGTTGCCTCCGTCGCTGCAGTATTTGAATGCGTTGCTCAGCAGATTTGCCAGCACCTTGTCGAACTGGTTGCGGTCCACCCATGCCTCGAGCGAGCGGATGCCGTCGTGGTCGAACGAGAAGTTGATGTGTCGCTCCTCGGCGTTATAGTCGAACATCTTGCACACCCCCTTCGTGAATGCCACGAGGTCGGTGGGCTGACAGTGCAGATGCATCTGCTGCTTGTCAATCTTGCGAACGTCGAGAATCTGGTTCACGAGGTTCAGGATGCGGTTGGCGTTATGCTCAATGGTGTCGATGTCACGCATCGCCTCCTTCTGTCCGCCGCCGAGGTGTTGCTTCAGCTTGGCCAGCGGATCCATGATGAGCGTCAGCGGCGACCGGATGTCGTGCGTGGCGTTGATGAGGAACTTCATCTTCTCCTCGTCCATCAGGCGGCGCGTGCGACGGCGGTAGGTGATGGCGGCGCCAGCCAGTATCAGCAGGAACAGCAGGGCATAGAGCAGGCGAGCCAGCGTGGTGCGATACCACGGAGCCTGTATCGTCACCTCAATGCTCTTCGTGGGCGAGTAGGCGCCGTCGGCCAATGCTCGCACCTCGATGTTGTAGGTGCCGGGTTGCAACTGGCTCAGCGTGATGGTGTTCGTGCCGTAGTTGGTGTGCAGCCACGGTCCTTTGTTGATGCGGTATTCGAAGGCAACGTTCGTGGGGTTGGCGAAGTTCAGCTGCGAGAACACCAGTGTGAATGTGTTGTCGAGATACGACAGCCGGAACTTGTTGCTCAGCGGCACCGCCTCCTTCGTGACGCGCACGCCGTTGAGCTCGGTGAGCGTGTTCACCGACACACCTTCCACGATGAAATCCGTGAGCAGCAGGGCATCGGCTTGCTGTTGCATCGGCTTGATGGTGGCGGGCATGAATGTGGTCAGACCGTCGTTGGTGCCGAAAAAGATGCGGTCGCCCTGCGTGTGCAGGCCCACCCCATAGAGGTACTCGCGGTTGTTTAGGCCGTTGCCGTTCACGTGGCCGATGAAGCGGTTCTCCTGGCGGTTGTGTTGCCAGATGCCCATCGACGTGGAACACCAGAGGTCGCCGTCGGCGGCCTGCACGATGTAGCTGATGGCCTTGTCGCGCAACTGTTCGCTGCCGGGGTAGGGGGCCACCTGCCGCGACTTGCGGTCGTAGAGGTAGAGTCCCTGCTCCGTGCCGATGGCAACATTGCCGTCGCTCAGCTCGCACAACGAGAAGCACACCGTGCCGTTCAGTAGTTGGTGCCAGCCGTGCGGGTGGAAGTTGTCGGCCTTCGGGTCGTAACACGACACTCCCGACGCTGTGCCCAGCCAGATGAGTCCGTGGCTGTCGCACTGCATGCACATCACCCAGTCGTTGCAGAGGAAGCCGCGCACGGAGTCGCGGTTCGTGATGCTGTGGTTGCGCAGCTCATGCGTCAACGGGTTGTAGCTGCAGAAGCCGCGTGAGTAGGTCGAGAAGTATAGGTTGCCCTGCTGGTCGGTGGTCATATCGTTGAACATATCGCACTCGAAGCTCACCTCGCGTCGACTCTGTCCCGACAGCGGGTTGTAGGCATACAGACCGTCGTCGGTGCCCACCCAGTAGCGGTGCTGGCGGTCACGATAGATGAACTCCACGCCACGCGGAGCGCTGGGATGTTCCGAGAGGCGGCCCTGGGCGTCGAAGCCGTATACGCCCACGCCCTGCACCGTACACCACGTCATCCCGCCGTCGCCCTCGCACACCGACGACACATTCGAGCCCAGCCGTACGTTCTGCATGCTGAAGTTCCAGTTGGCAAACTGCGGCTGCTGCTGTGGAATCATCAGCAAGCCCTTGTTCTGCAGACCCAGCCAGAGATTGCCCTTGCGGTCGAACAGCATGTTCAGCACCTTCGTCGTGTTCAAGTCGATGCCGTAGGTGGCCACCTGCACGCGCTCCAGGCGATAGGCCCCCTCGCGCTTCGTCAGCTTCCACAGACCGCTGCCGCGCGTGCCCAGGTAGAGCGTTCCTGCCCCGTCGGCAGCTGCTGCGTCGAAGACGATGCTCGCGTCGCCGCCGTCAGGGCCGGGCTGTGCTGTGACGGTGCTCACACCCTTGCCGTCGTAGACCATGATGCCGTTCTGACCAACGATGTACACGTCGCGGCCGGCATCGACGATGCTCACCACATCACCCACCGCTGACTGGAACGCCTGCTTGCGCTTTCCCTGCGTCACGGCAAACGCCTTGTCGAAGCTGTATTTCCACACGCGCCCCTGACGGTCCACCACCAGTCCGCGATAGTAGCCGTCGGCCTCGCCAACACCATACTCATGGGCATAGGCAAGCACGCTATCGGGGCTGTCGCCTATGTTGTAGCGGAAGGCACCATAGCCCGATGTGCAAATCATGATGCTGCCGTCCCGGAGGCGGGTGATATCGGTCACGCGCGGTTTCATCGTACCCGGGAAGCGATAGTGGCGGAAGCGGTTCGTCGCGGCGTCGTAGTAGTCCAGGCCGTGATTCGTGCCCACCCAGAGGTTGCCGCCCTTGTCGCTCAGCAGCGACACCACGGTGTTGCCCATGAGCGTCGTGCTATCGGCATCGTTGTGCAGAAAGGTCGTGAAGCGGTAGCCGTCGAAGCGGTTCAGACCGTAGTCGGTGGCTATCCAGATATTGCCATAGTCGTCCTGGCACATGTCGCTAAGCAGGCTGCTTGAGAACAGACTTGAGGGAATATAATGGCCAATCTGTGCGCCCACGGGCATACACAGACAAAGGAACGACACAAAGAATAATACCCAACGTCTCAGCATGATCGTCAGTAGTTATGATAATGTTTTTGTAATCTTGCAGGCAAAGTTACACATTTTTTTTCGATACCGACAAATTTTTCCGCCACTTTTTGCATTTTCGTTTCGCAACAGCCCCGCCAGTCATCGTGTTTTCGTGTGTTGAAAAGTAGTGACCAAATAAGCAGGGAGCATGCATCTAATGAGGCGATAAAAAACATGATACTTGATAAAAGCAATGCTTTGTGGTTTTTAACTCAATGCTTTTGGGCTACAAACTCAATGCTTTTGGGCTGCAAACTCAATGCTCTTGGGTTCTAAACTCAATGCTCTTGGGTTCTAAACTCAATGCTCTGAGGATGCAAAGTCAATGCTTTTGGGCAGTAAACTCAATGCTCTTGGACAGCAAGCTCAATGCTTTGTGACAATAGGCTTGTGTGTGATATAAAAAAGTGCAATGCGAGGGCATTGCACTTTGCTATAAGTATGGTGTTTTGTAATGAAAAGCAGCTGATGCTGATGGGGTGAGGCACCCTTTTACTCAATGCACCTTGCGGCTGTGCTTCGTGCCGTTGCCGTCGATGTATTGCTGGATGACGATGCCCTGACGGGGATGAGGGGTGGTGAGGCGACGGCCGGAGAGGTCGTAGGTGGCGACGGTGGACGGAGCGGTGCTGGTGGGCAGGGCGACGGCATCGGGGTCTTGCTTGGTGAACTGCCAGGCGTCGAACTGCACATTGGTGGCCGACGTGAAGACGAAATAGACGGTTTTCACTCCACGGAACACGGCGGGGTCTACGTCGATGACGTGGTCTTCGAACGTGGTGGACGAGAAGTCGAGGGTGGCCGATGCCTTGGCGGTCTTGCTGTTCAGGCGCAGCTCGAGGGTGCCGGTGCCCTTGGCGCGCAGCATGAACGAGGTTGCTCCGGGCG
>JAFWOP010000164.1 GCA_017545365.1 Bacteroidales bacterium | reverse complement strand
GATTATAATCGAACTTTCAGCACTCAGCGAGTCGCTTATCTTTGATTTATCGGATATAATGAAGGCAAATCCCGGCAAGGTAACGCTGAACTTTGAAGTCCATACCTCCGGGCAGTCCATGAAAGCGAAGCTTGGCTCCCGTTCCAATAGGGTGAATGTGACGGACGATATGATCAGCTACATTAAAAACCATCCTGGCCTCGACTTCCGCCTCAACTAAAAAAGGATTATAGGAGAAACAACATAGTAAATTGTTAAATAGTTAAATTATTCGTTATGTTACAGATTACAGACAGCAATTTTGATCAGGTCCTTGCCGAAGGCAAGCCTGTTGTGGTAGATTTTTGGGCTACGTGGTGCGGCCCTTGTCGTGCACTTGCTCCCACCATCGAGGCGCTTGCCGCCGAGTATGAAGGGCGCGTCGTTATCGGCAAATGCGACGTTGATGAGGCCGTTGACCTTCCCGTCAAGTATGGCATCCGCAACATCCCAACCGTCATGTTTTTCAAGGACGGCCAGCTGGTTGACAAGCAAGTAGGTGCTGCCCCCAAGCAGGTCTATGTCGATAAAATCAACGCCTTACTCTAATCTTAATTATTAATCCCTTTGTCCTATGGCTGACGAATTTATGCTTGAAGACCTCGATGACGACAAGACCATCGAGTTCATCCGAAATTACATTTCTGCGGATTTGAAGGAGAAGCTTTCGGACGATGACCTGGAATTTTTCCTCGACACGATTAGCGATTACTACTGCGACAACGGCGTTTTCGACCAGGAACCCGATGCCGACGGCTGTGTTGATGTCGATGTGGAAGCCGTTGCCCAGTATCTCGTAAAGGAAGCCAAAAAACACAATGTCGGCACTTTCGACCTCGACGAGATGATACAGATTGTGGCAGGCGAACTGGAGTTCGGCGAACAACTTGACGGCCCCGACGAAGTGTAGTTTCTCCCAATTACCACACTCTTTATGGAGAAAGAACGCGTAGTCTTTGCCGATTACATGCGCGTCGTGGCCTGTTTCCTGGTGATGCTGGTACATGCCGCCGAGAATTTCTATGGTGCCGATTCATCGGGCTTGGCTGGAAATATGTCCATGCTCATGAACGAGTCGAACCGTCTGTTCGTGGCGCTCTACGATGGCTGCTCACGTATTGCGGTACCGATGTTCATGGTCATTTCGGCCTATCTCCTTGTTCCTATGAAGAAGGGAGAGACCATGGGCAGTTTCTATCGGAAACGTTTCCTGCGTGTCGTGCCGCCTATGGTGGCTTTCATGCTCATCTACACCTTCCTGCCCCTGTTGTGGGGAGGTATGACTTGGCAGCAGTCCATCTCCGACCTCAAGCTCCTGCCTTGGAACTTCCCCTCTATGGCTGGGCATCTGTGGTTCATGTATCCCCTGTTGGGGCTCTACCTCTTCATCCCTATCATCTCCCCTTGGCTTGAGCGTGCTACGGCAAAGGAGGAGCGCATCTTTATCGGGCTTTTCATCGTGGCCTGCTTCATGCGCTATATCCATCGCTTCGTCGCTCCCGAACTGTGGGGCGAATGCTTCTGGAACCAGTATCATATGCTATGGTATTTTGCTGGCTACCTTGGTTATCTGGTGCTGGCTCACTACGTGCGCTTCCATCTCAGTTGGGGCGTCTCGTTGCGTCGTGGGGTAGGGGCTGCATGCCTCATCGTGGGGGCTGCCTTTACTGCTTGGTCGTTCTGGCTGAAGGGTGTCTCAGGTCAGCTGATTGAGACGCCTGAGCTGGAGTGGGGTTGGGAGTTCTGCACGCCTAACGTCGTGCTGGCAACCTTTGGTGTACTGCTGCTTTTCACCAGTATGCGTCGTGAACGTGCGCCGCGCCTTGTCGTATCGCTTTCGAAGCTCTCCTTCGGCATGTACCTGATGCATCTGCTATGGCTCCACCTCTTCGTGGTGCTGTTTATCGGCTCGGGTGGTGCTGCATCGCCCGTCGTACCCGTCTGGGCATCCATTCCCCTCATAGCCATTTGCACGTTCATCTGCTGCGCCCTTACCACTAAAGTGCTTTCTTACCTTCCTGGTAGCAAATGGGTTATCGGCGTCTGATTTTTCCAGGCAAATAAATTCTCAGAGCAGGCAAATAAAAATTTAGAATAAGCAATTATTTTTTTAGAGCAGGCAAATAATTAGATAGTCGTTTGTGTTGAAGAATTCACATCGTCAGAGTGGGGGAGTGAGGTTCCTTGCGTGGGGGCTGGCTTTGGCTGGCCTTGTGGCGTTGTTTGTGTTCTTCCAGTTCTTCTATCGGAATCACTTGTTCCATCGTGAGCAGTTCTCGCTGTTCTTGTGGGCAGCAGAGCCGCTTCGGGCGTATGGGTCGGCACCCGCTCCTGTGTCACGCCTGCTTGGCGATGTGCTGACGCAGTTTCTGGGGCTGAATGTGGTGGGGCCGCTCATTATGGCGTTAACGTTGACGATTTTGGGCGTGCTGACGTACAAACTGTTTTCAAAATTCCTCAAGCTGTGGGCGTTGATTCCTGCCGTCTTGATAGTTGTTGTGGAGACTGGGCGCCAATGCGGCTTGACCTATCCCCTCAGCAGCACCCTGCAATGGGTAGGAATCGTGGGAATGTTGCTGATAGTTTTTGGCCTTAATAAATCGCCGAGAGCAAAGGCTGCGACACGACGTGCTGCATCGTTAGTAGCGGGTTTCCTTATCCTTGCTGCAGGGATTTGGCTGTTTGGCTGGGGAGACTGGGAAAAACGTGCTGTCATGTGGCCCGAAATGAATGTCGAGCGTATGTTGGCAATTGATAATGACTGGTATCATGGCCGTCTGGATCATATGCAGCATCAGCTGGACAAGCAGGCAAAGCATCCCAGCCGTTTCAACAGCTATTACCAGAACCTGCTGCTCACGACTCAGTATCGCATGGGCGACGAGCTGATGCACTATTACCAGCCCTTCCAGCTGGGGCTTTTCCTGCCCGTAAGCGGCTCAACCTCTTATCCGCTCATCTATATGTCTGGTGAGATGTGGTTCCAGTTAGGGGATCTGACAAATGCCGAACACTCCGTGTTGCTGGGAATGCTGTTCTCGCCCAATAGCGTGGGCAGCCGTCCCTTGAAGAGACTGGCGGAGATAAACTTGATTCGTGGCGATGAAGCAGCTGCCATGAAGTATCTGCGTATACTTGACAAGACGTTGTTCTACCATCGTTGGGCGCGGATTCACATGCCTGCAGAACGGCCTAAAGGGTTGAAGCGATGGATGGATATGAAGAGTTCGCTGAACGTCACGACGGATACCGTGCGTTCGCCTATGGACATAGAAACCTCTTTCCGTCACCTCATGGATAGCAATCCTGATAATGTCTTTGCACGCGACTACCTGCTGAGCTACGACCTTCTCGACAAGGATGTGGACACCTTCGTGCAGGACTACGACCTTTACCTGCGTGGCCAGGCTGTTACACAACGGACGTGGGCTGAGGCCATGCTTATCTGGCTGGCTGCTCACGGACGCTTCGAAGAGGAGGTGATGGCACGCGGCATTCCCCCTGCCGTCATAGAGGAGTTCATGGAGTATAACGACATCTATCAAAAGGCTGTCAGCGGCTCACCGACGACATTCCCCACACGGCAATATCAACGCCTGCAAGAACGCTTCGGCAAAACGTACTGGTTCTTTTATCACTTCGCTCAAATCAATAGTAACTGAATGGAAAGGGCTGCATTATCTATGAGGGCTGGCATGCACATGTGGAGGATGGGAAGCATCATTTCCATATTCCTGCTGCTGACTGCCTGTACGGGGGGGATATCGCCAGCTCCGACAGATGCCGAACATCGCTCGTCCTGTATGTTCCCTGATTACTCCGATGCCGTCGTACCTTATAATATAGCCCCGCTGAACTTCTGCATCGATGGCAAGGAGTTCGCTCGCGCTAAGGTGGAGGTAAGAGGAGCATCATCGTCCTTTACCGTCAGAGCCAGAGGAGGACGCGTCATGTTTCCTGAGAAGAAGTGGCATCGCCTCCTTGAGGAAGAAAAGGGCAACGTGGTATCCTTGATAATTGATAATTCAGAAATTAAGCTCCACGTTAGTGCTGACCCTATTGACCCTTATGTGACCTATCGTATTATTGACCCCTCGTTTGAGGTGTGGCATAGGATAGAGATTCGGGAACGTGATGTCACGAGCTTCCGTGAACGTATCCTTTCCGATTGGCGCCATACAGAAAACAGTTGTATGAATTGCCATATTCATGGCTCAGGAAGGGGTGACCTCAGCTTCTTTCATTTGCGCGGACCAAAGGGTGGAACCATTCTCAATCGTAGTGGAAAGCTTCGCAAACTTACGCTTAAGAACGATAGCATGCCTGTCGCAGCTACCTATGGAGATTTTCATCCTTCGGGGCGCTATGCTGTCTTTACGTGGAACAATGTCCTACCTGCCCTTCGTGCCCTTGATAGTCATCGCATGGAAGTCTATGATACCGCCAGCGATATGCTTGTGACGGATTTCGACACGAATAGCATGCTCTTTTCTCCGATGACTTCCCAAACGGATGCCTACGAAACCTTCCCCACTTTCTCGCCAGATGGGCGCTACATCTATTTCTGCCGAGCACCCTATCATCCGTTGCCGGATTCTGTCAAGCAGATGCGTTATAGCCTGGTGCGCATACCGTTCGATGAACAAACAGGGGCACAAGGCGACAGCATCGAGATAGTGTGGAATGCTGAACAGGAGGGCGGTTCGGCCTCCTTACCGAAATTTTCTCCTGACGGACGCTACTTGATGTTCTGCCGTTCTGACTACGGCACATTCCCCATTTGGCATCGCGAAACGCAACTGCTGATGATGGATATGCTGACGGGAAAAGTGGATTCGTTGCCGATCCTGCGGGCTGACGATGCCTCTTCAACATACCACAGCTGGTCCACCAACGGGCGTTGGATAGCATTCGCCTCAAAACGGGGCGACGGTATGTTTGGGCGTGTGTGGATGGCTCATGTCGATGCTGATGGAAAGGTCTCCAAACCTTTCTGTATGCCGCAGCGTGACCCTGAGCACGACCGCCTTTTCCTCCGTTCGTACAATATCCCCGATCTTGGTGATGCTCCTGTGCCTTTTGATGCGCGCACCATTAAGCACATTCGTCAACACCTTTCCGCCGAACAATTCCAATAAAAATCAATAACCCTATAAAACAAAATCACTATGGACAACAACAAAGGATTTTACAAACTCTCGTGGCTTCAGCGTATCGGCTTCGGCTCGGGCGACATGGCCCAGAACCTCATTTACCAGACCATCAGCATCTGGCTGCTGTTCTATTACACTAATGTATTTGGCCTTGACCCAGGTGCTGCGGCTTTAATGTTTCTTATCGTGCGTCTTGTAGATGTATTGTGGGATCCCCTCGTAGGCACGTTTGTCGACAAGGGCAATCCCCGCTGGGGCAAATATCGCTCATGGCTTATTCTTGGCGGTATTCCTCTTGTTGGTTTGGCCATTCTCTGCTTCTGGAACGGCTTCAGCGGCTCGTTACTATATGCTTATATCACCTATGTGGGTATGAGTATGTGCTACACGTTAGTGAATGTGCCCTACGGCGCCCTCAATGCCAGCCTGACACGTGATACTAATGAAATTACCATCCTCACCTCCACCCGTATGTTTATGGCTAATCTGGGTGCATTGTGCGTGAAGTCCTTGCCAATTATCATCGCTCTTTTTGCCCCCAAAGCCATGAATAACGAGACGGGCAAGATGGAAGCCGTAATCAATACTCCTGAGGCTGCGCCCGCATGGTTCATCACGATGACCATTTTTGCTCTTGCCGGTTTGCTGCTGCTCGTTTTCTGCTTCTCGCAGACGAAGGAACGCGTGGTGATGGACCAGAAGGAGGCTGCTAACGTGAAGGTTAGCGACCTGTGGATGGAATTCGGGCGTAACAAGCCTCTCCGTGTGCTTGCGTTCTTTTTCATCACAGCTTTTGCCATGATGAGCGTGGGTAATGCTGCCGATGCCTATTTCATGACTTACAACATTGGTGCCACGCCCTTCATGACTACCGTCTTCATGTGGCTGGGCACCATTCCCGCCTTTATCTTCATGCCCCTTGTGCCAGCCATCAAGCGCAAGATTGGCAAGAAGGGAATGTTCTACCTTTTCCTCGGTACTGCTATTGTAGGTATGGCGCTGATGTATCTGTTCGTAAGTGTTCCAGCCATCAAGCAGCATTTCTGGCTACTCTGCGTGGCTCAGTTCGTCAAGAGCACGGGTATTATTGTGGCCACAGGCTACATGTGGGCTCTCGTACCCGAGGTGGTGGCATACGGCGAATTTACTACAGGACGCCGTATCGCTGGTATCGTCAACGCCTTGACGGGTATTTTCTTCAAGGCTGGTATGGCTCTCGGTGGAGTAGTGCCCGGCCTCGTGCTGGCATGGGTGGGCTTTAATGCCGATCTGCCCAAACAGACACCCCTTGCAGAGCAGGGTATCCTGTGGCTGGTGTGCGTGATTCCCGCTTTGCTGCTCCTCCTTGCTATTTGGATTATCAGCAAGTATGAGCTCAGCGACGAGAAGATGGACGAAATCAACAAGGCTATCGAAGCCCGTGCAAAAGAATAGGATTTTATTCCTAAGGTCTTAATTTTTATTCCCTTATTCTAATTTTTTATTCGCTTATTCTAATTCGATAATCCCTAATTCTAAAATATCATGGCAAAGAAAGTTCAAAAGCGTTACCTGTGGCCAGACGACTTCATGGCCGACCCTTCCGTCCACGTGTGGGACGGCAAGCTCTACATCTATCCCTCGCACGACTGGGAATCCGCCGCACCTGACGATGACTTCGGCAGCGAATATGACATGAAGGATTACCATGTACTCACCCTTGAAGGCAACGACCCGCTGACCTCGCCCGTCAAGGACCACGGCGTCATCCTTGATATCAAGGATGTCCCCTGGGCACGTCGCCAGCTCTGGGACAACGAGGTCGTGAAAGGCCCCGATGGCCGCTACTACATGTATTTTCCGGCCAAGGACAAGACGGACATCTTCCGTTGCGGCGTAGCTATCTCCGATTCGCCCACGGGTCCCTTCATCCCGCAGCCTGATCCCATTCGCGGCAGCTACTCCATCGACTATGCCATCCTGCACGATGATGCCGACGGCGAATACTATATGTACTTCGGTGGCATCTGGGGCGGACAGCTCCAGCGCTATGAGGACAATCTGGCCAAGGACTGTGGAACCTCCTATCCTGCCGACGGGCAGCCGGCTGTCCCAGGCCGCGTGGTGAGGCTTGCCAAGGATATGCTGCAGTTTGCCGAGGAACCCAGACCGGTGGTTCTGCTCGATGAGAGTGGTGCGCCTATCAAGGTTGAAGACAACGAGCGCCGCTTCTTCGAAGCCAGCTGGATGCACAAATACAAGGGTAAATACTACTTCAGCTACTCCACCGGCGATACCCACAAGCTCTGCTATGCCATCGGTGACAACCCCTATGGTCCCTTCACCTACAAGGGCGTTATCCTTACCCCGGTGTTCGGCTGGACCACTCACCACTCTATCGTGGAGTTCGGCGGCAAGTGGTGGCTCTTCCACCACGACAGCGGCATCTCGAAGGGCATCAACCGCCTCCGCAGCCTCAAGGTTTGTGAGTTGACCTACCGCGACGATGGCACTATCGAGACCATCGAAGGATTAGACTGATTGTTTTTTAATGAAAAATGAAGAATGAAAAATGAAGAATAAAGTGTCCTGCCGAATACTGTCCTCGTTCCCATCTGCAAGTTCGTCTATTTGCAGCGCTATTTATTTTTCATTTTTCATTTTTCATTTTTC
>JAFWOP010000163.1 GCA_017545365.1 Bacteroidales bacterium | reverse complement strand
TAGCTGAGCAGTAGCGTGGAAAACGCGGAAACGCCCCCTGTCAAAACTAGCTCATACGCCATCCCCCCAAGGACCTCATTCAAAAAATCGGAGTCTCAGAGGGGTCAATGTAAAGATTTTTCAGTACGAGCTTTGTTCTCTAAGGAGCTTAGGAGTTTGGGAGTTTTTCCCTGCGTGGCATTTGTCTAAGGAATTTAGGAATTTAGGAAGCTGCGCGCAGCCACTCCTTGACTCCTAAACTCCTCGGCGACGGCGACGTGACCCTCACTGCCGAACTGGCATACAACACCTACACCGAGCATTTCAACGGCAACGGCGGCACCTGCGGCGATGGCCAGATGACTGACCAGACCTTCACCTACGGCACAGCGCAGAACCTCACCGCCAACGCCTTCGACCGCACGGGCTACACCTTCGCAGGCTGGGCAAAGTCGGAGAATGGCAACGTGGTTTACAGCGACAAGCAGAGCGTTAGCAACCTCACCACTACCGATGGCGGCACCGTCGTCCTCTACGCCAAGTGGACGCCCATCACCTACACCATCACCTACAACCTCAACGGCGGCAGCGTGGCTACATCTAACCCCACCTCTTATAATATAGAGACCCCGACCTTTACGCTGAACAACCCCACCAAAGAGGATTGTCGTTTCACAGGATGGACGGGCAGCAACGGTAAAACGCCACAGACCACCGTCAAGATTTACAAAGGCAACGACTGTAACGCCCTTATCGAGACTGCAACTAACAAGCTCATTCAGGGATGTAAGAATACTGTCATTCCTGACGGCGTGACGACCATCGGCAAATATGCCTTTGATGGTTGTACTGGCTTAACCAGCATCGAAATCCCTGCCAGCGTGACGAGCATCGGCGAATATGCCTTCCAGAGTTGTTATAGTTTGAGCAGTGTCGAGATTTCCGCCAGCGTGACGAGCATCGGCGAATATGCCTTCTCTTCTTGCATAGACTTGACCAGCGTCACCATCTATGCCCCGTCGCTGACCACCTACGGCAGCAATGCGTTCTCTCGCAATGCCACCAGCGGACGCAAGATATACGTGTTCAGCAAAAGCCTGGAGACCTACAAGGCACAGGCATCGCAAATGGGCATCGACGAAAACGACATCGTGAGCCCGACCTTCAAGGGCGTCACCATCACCGCCCCGACTCCCCTGCCCGTCACCTTCACCGACGGCAGCTTCAAGGGCACCTACCAGAGCATCACCTTCACGGACAAGAACCCGAGCATCCTCTTCCTCGGCGCGGGCAACACGCTCTACTATCCCGAGAGCGGCGCGAAGATCGGCGCACAGCGCGCCTACTTCAACCTCGGCACCACCCATGCCCGCCAGTTCGTGCTCAACTTCGATGGCGAGGCACAGGGAATCACGACCACAGATTACACGGATTTAACGGATTCTGCCGGCGCGTGGTACACCCTCGACGGCGTGCGCCTCGACGGGAAGCCGACGAAGAAGGGACTCTACATCTACGGAGGCAAGAAGGTCGTGGTGCCCTAAGGATAAAATTATGTCTAAGGAATTTAGGAATCAAGGAATGGCTGCGCGTAGCTTCCTAAATTCCTTAGACAAAAGCCCCGCAGGGAAAAACTCCTAAATTCCTTAGACAATATATTTTACGGAGATATGGAGATAAGGAGAATTTGCGCGCAACCCTCCTTTCCTCCTAACCTCCGTAGACAAGAATCTTGACAGTTTTTGAAAAAAGTCTTAAATGCTGACAAGATTTTGAAAATATATTCATTGGTTTGGGGGAAATTTAGTAATTTTGCACCTCCAAGCATGAACAGAATGTGTGACACGGTGTATGCGCAAGTCAGACGACTGCTGATGGTGATAACGACGGTTATCACCTTTCAGTTAGTGCCTGTCGCTACCCTGGCGCAGGTGGAGGTGCCCGACACGGTGGTCGATGTGCAGACGTCGATTCCCGATGACATCCCCGACCTCGAACCCGATACCATTCCCGACTTGGAGACTGAACTGGAAACCATCAGGCAGCAGACGGACTCGGCAGTGGTGATAGACCTCATGGAGCAGGGTGCTTCGCTCATGGCTGAGCAAGTGGCTCCCGTGACCCAGAAACGCGACTGGAGCAAGTGGGCTCCCAACCCGAAGCGTGCGCTGTGGCTGGCACTGGTCATCCCCGGTGGCGGTCAAATATACAACCGCAAGTACTGGAAGCTGCCCATCGTCTACGGAGGATTCCTCGGCTGCATCTATGCCATGACGTGGAATAACACCATGTACAAGGACTATTCACAGGCCTACCTCGACATCATGGACAATGACCCTGGCACGGCGAGCTATAACAAGTTCCTGCACCTGGGACGACAGATAACCAAGGAAAACGAGGACCGCTATAAGGACTTGTTCAAGAAACGTAAAGACAAGTATCGCCGTTGGCGCGACCTCAGCTTCTTCGTCATGCTGGGCATCTACGCCTTCTCAGTCATCGATGCCTACGTCGATGCCGAGTTGTCGCAATTCGACATATCCAAGGACTTGAGCCTGAAAGTAACGCCGACGGTCATTAACAACGGACAGTCACAGAACCCGCTCTATGCCAACTCTCTGGGGGTGAACTGTAGCATAAACTTCTGAGACTTTAGAACTTAGATTTTGACCTTAGACTTTAGACTATAGACTTTAGACGTTAGACGTTAGACTTTAGACTTTAGACCAGAGACTTTAGACTTTAGACGTTAGACCGTAGACTTTAGACCAGAGACTTTAGACCGTAGACTTTAGACCAGAGACTTTAGACCGTAGACTTTAGACCGTAGACTTTAGAATGAAGATTATGAAGATACGATATATACTTATACTTTCATTCCTGTTCCTCATGGGGACGGGCAGTATACACGCGCAAATTGAGACGGATGTCGTCGATGACACCGAGGTGACAGCCGAGGAGGGTGATGACGAGGAAGAAGATGCTGCCGACGAGGATTCGCAGGACGATGGCGAACTGGTGTTCCCGGAGGCTATGGGCGACTATCTGGACAGTCTGATGACGCTCTACATGACCAAGACTTACCTCACGCCGGAGAGCGACTGCCAGACTGCTCCGGAAGACCCGGTGTTAACAAAGGAACAGTACATCGACCGCCTCTATCGCATGCCTACCATCATCGAGATGCCGTGGAACGAGGTGGTGCAGACGTGCATTGAGCGCTATACCCAGAAGTCTCGCCGCCAGGTGAGCTATCTGCTGGGTGCCTGCAATTTCTATATGCCGTTCTTTGAGGAGGCACTCGAGGCCTACCAGTTGCCGCTGGAGCTGAAGTACCTGCCCATCGTCGAATCGGCGCTGAACCCACAGGCTACCTCACATGCCGGGGCAGCGGGTCTCTGGCAGTTCATGTCGTCAGCAGCCAAGACCTACAACCTGGAGATCAACTCGCTTGTTGACGAGCGGCGCAACATTGTGAAGAGCAGCTGGGCCGCAGCACGCTACCTGCGCGACCTCTACCGGCTCTTCAACGACTGGAACCTGGCCATTGCGGGCTATAACTGCGGGCCGGAGAACATCAACAAGGCCATCCATCGTGCCGGTGGCGAGCGCGACTACTGGAAAATCTGTCCCTTCCTGCCCCGCGAGACTCGTGGCTACGTGCCCGCCTTCATCGCGGCCAACTATGTGATGACTTACTACTGCGACCACAACATCTGCCCTATGCAGTCGCAGCTGCCCGTGAAGACCGACACGGTGATGCTCTCCCGTAACGTCACCTTCAGCCAGGTGGCCTCGGTGATGGGGCTTAGCATCGACATGCTCCGCTCGCTCAACCCGCAGTATCGCCGTGACATCATTCCCGGGGCTACGAAGCCCTCGGCATTGCGGCTGCCCGTGGCCGATGCCGTACGATTCATCGATCTGCAGGACTCTATCTTTGTCAGCACCGATGGTGCCTTTGAGAAGCGGCTGGAGGTGGAGATTGACCAGCAGTTATACGCTCCGAAGGCAAAGCGCAGCAAGGGCCGTCGTGGGCGTGCTGCTGCCAAGTCGGGTAAAAGTAAGTCAGGGGGCAGCAAGTCGGTGACGGTGAAACGAGGCGACACGCTCTCGTCCATCGCCAAACGCAACGGCACCACTGTGGCTAATATCAAACGGCTGAACGGCATTAAGGGAAACAATATTCAGGCAGGAAAGAAACTAAAAGTGAAGTAAGAGTTTAGCCTACATTATTTATGGCAATATGGTAAAAACAACGGATTAAAACTGATTTCACGGATTTTCACGGATTATTTATCATCTCCCCATCGAATCTGGAAGAAATCGGTGAAATCCATTACAATCCGTATAATCCGTGTAATCCGTAAAATCCGTTGTTGAAAAGATTATGAATAATCCAAGGTAGGGTTGAGAGTTGAGGGTTGAGAGATTAGAGTTGAGGGTTGAGAGTTGAGAGTTTAGAGTTGAGAGATTAGAGTTTAGAATTATAAGGAGGAAAGATTATGGATGACGAGATGATGCGCCGTGATGCCGCGGACGACAAGATGATTACCGAGGCCTATGACCGGTTGATAGACAGTTACATGCATTCGTGCCACCGTAAGAAGGTGGATATCATTGCCAAGGCGTACAACTTTGCGCGCCAGGCACACAAGGGTGTACGACGCCTGTCGGGAGAGCCTTATATCATGCATCCCATCGCCGTGGCTCAGATAGTGAGCGAGGAGATAGGACTGGGTTCTACGAGTATCTGCTCTGCCCTGCTCCACGACGTGGTGGAGGACACGGAGTACACCGTCGAGGACATTGAGAACATGTTCGGCCCGAAGGTGGCTCAGATTGTCGACGGACTGACGAAAATCTCCGGCGGCATCTTCGGTGAGCAGGCATCGGCGCAGGCCGAGAACTTCAAGAAGCTGCTGCTCACCATGAGCGAAGACATACGTGTCATCCTCATCAAGATTGCCGACCGTCTGCACAACATGCGAACGCTGGAAAGCCAGCCCGCCAACAAGCAGTACAAGATTGCCGGCGAGACGCTCTACCTCTATGCCCCGCTGGCCCACCGACTGGGCCTTTACCGAATAAAGTCTGAACTGGAGAACCTCAGTTTCCGCTTCGAGCATCCTGAAGAGTATGCTGCCATACAGCGTAGGCTGGAGGAGACTAAGATTTCACGTCAGGAGTCGTTTGACCAGTTTACGAAGCCCATTGAGAAGGCCTTGGAGGACATGGGCCTGAAGTACCAGATTAAGCAGCGCGTCAAGACGCCTTACTCCATTTGGAGCAAGATGCAGAACAAGCACGTCACCTTCGACGAGATTTACGACATCCTGGCCGCTCGTATCATCTTCACACCCAGCAGTCGGGAGGCCGAGGCCAACGAGTGCTTTGACATCTACGTTGCCCTGACGAAAATCTACCGCAGCCATCCCGACCGCATCCGCGACTGGGTGAACCACCCCAAGGCCAATGGCTATCAGGCCCTCCACGTTACGCTTATGTCGAAGCAGGGTCACTGGATAGAGGTGCAGATACGCTCGGAGCGCATGAACGAGATTGCCGAGCAGGGACTGGCCGCCCACTGGAAGTACAAGGAGGGTATGGAGAGCCACGAGGACATGGAATTCCAGGAGGATGATGGTGAGCTGAACCAGTGGCTGCTGACCATCAAGGAAATCCTCGATGACCCGCAGCCCGACGCGATGGACTTTCTCGATGCCATCAAGCTGAACCTCTTCGCCAGTGAGATATTCGTGTTCACCCCGAAGGGCGAAATCAAGACCATGCCTACAGGATGTACTGTCCTGGACTTCGCCTTCTCCATCCACACCTTCCTGGGCAGCCACTGCATCGGTGCCAAGGTGAACCACAAGCTGGTGCCACTGAGTCATCAGCTGAATAGTGGCGACCAGGTGGAAATCCTTACCTCGAAGTCACAGCATGTGCAACCCGCGTGGATAAACTTTGCCCATACTGCCAAAGCCAAGGCAAAGGTGCAGGCACAGCTGAAACGTGCACAGCGCGAAGTGCAGAAGAAGGGCGAGACAATGTTCATGGAGTGGCTGGCAGCCAAGGGCTTCGAACCTACACAGAGCAACATCGACCAATTGACATCGTTTCACAGCTGCGAGAACCGCGATGCCCTGTTCCTCGCCATCGGCGACAAGAAGGTCATCTTGGGCGAGAAGGACGAGGACGAGCTGAAAGGCAAGAACAAGAAGGGCGACGGTGCTGGCGGTGGATGGCGCAAATACGTGCCCTTCGTGAAGGCCAAGAAGCAGGAAGAGGAGAAACAGCCGGAGCTGTTCATTGTGCCGGAAAAGTTCAACCGAAAGAAACCCATCTTCATTAACGAGGAGAACATCACACAGTACATCTTCCCCGAGTGTTGTCACCCCATACCGGGCGATGACGCGCTGGGCTACATCGACAAGCAGAACCGCATTGAGATTCACAACCGTAAGTGCCCTGTGGCCAATAAGCTGAAAGCTAACTACGGTAACCGTCTGCTCGACGTGAAGTGGGACATGCACAAGCTGCTGTTCTTCAATGCCACCATTCGCCTTGGAGGCATCGACCGCCGGGGTATGATT
This sequence comes from Bacteroidales bacterium, assembly GCA_017545365.1. The sequence continues at coordinate 1,266 of JAFWOP010000163.1, read as the reverse complement.
AACGACGTGACACTCATCATCTCCAACCAGCTCTCGGTAGACATACGTGGCCTGGCCTTTACCACCAAGGACGGTATCTTCGAGGGCACCATCGACCTCCGTGTTCACGACCGCGAGGATGTAAAGGCCATCATGGACAAGCTGAAGAAGGTCGACGGCCTGAAGGAGATCTCACAGATTATGTGATTATTGCATTTCCAGGTTCTTGAATTCCACACCGTCGGCATCTACCACTAGCTGGTAGGTGCCGGCGTTTATCTGGGTGCCGGTGGTGGTGGAGAGCATCTTGAACTTGTCGGGGGTGGGCGGGAAGGTCAGCGAGCGGTCTACAAGAACGATACCCTTGCTGTCGGTGATAGTGAGGCGGCCCTGTACCGCACTGCCCGTAGTGTTTTTGTAGCGGAAACGGAGGGCGTACTCCTGACCGAGACCGGGGGTGATGGTGAAGGTGGTTTGAGATTTGAGATTTGAGGGTTGAGATTTGAGGGTTGAGGTTTGAGATTTGAGATTTGAGGTTTGAGGTTTGAGGTTTGAAGATACAGGCTCGTAGATGGTGGCGGGGCGAGGGTCAAGGTCGACAGGCATTTCTTCTTTAGGCAGTTTGGCGATGGTGTCAGTGTCAAGGGCGAGCCATGCCCCCATGGTCTCCTTTCCCCCATTTAGCCCATTAGACCCATTAACCCCATTAGACCCATTAACCCCATCATCCCCATCACTCTCAGCAGCGACGGCAATGCCGGCGATGACAGCCTGACCTGCCTTCACCTCTGGGAAAGAGATGCGCAGGTGGCCATCCTTGGCTGGGGCATAGACCACCCGCTTCAAAGCGCCACAATAACCTGCCTCGGCCCAGAGGTCGAGGTCATCGATGACGGTACTGTCGTTGATGGCCACGTCGAAGACACGCAACCCCTCATAGTCGGCTTCTTCACGGTAATCGTCCTTGCCGTGCCAGGGTTCGGCGAAGTAAAGCTCGATGCGGTATTCGCGGTCGGCGGTTTTCCCGTCGACGGGGAGGTCGTACCACAAGCGGTGGCGACCGAAGCGGAACCGCTGGAACAGTTCATCGCTCTTGGTGCCACGGATGTCAGTGGTGATGTGGCGCTGGGAAGCTTGGAAGGGATGGATGCCCTCAAAGTCCTGACCCCAGGAGTGGCTCAGGATGCTGTCGTCGGCTTGCCACGTCTGGCCGAACTCGTCGGTGAAGGCGTCGCCACCGCAGTTGATGCGGTAGAGGTAGCGATAGCCGGGGGTGGGCGCGGCGGG
>JAFWOP010000162.1 GCA_017545365.1 Bacteroidales bacterium | reverse complement strand
AATAATGTGTAGCGAGTCAGGGCATCCACACAGGAACGGATACAATTCACATTATTAACTTTTCAAATAATCTATTATGAAACAAAAATCATTACTCAAAACAATGCTCCTGCTATGCGCCCTCATGGCGGGAAGCGGAAGTGCGTTTGGGCAAACGTCGACAATCACTATTGATTTCGAAGATAATCAAATCCCAACGGGATGGACAAACACTAATGATATGGCAGTTGTAAGTAATCCAGTTTCAAACACTTCAACCACAAACGGCTCTTATTGTTTGTCTACAAATGGAAAGGCAAGTAACTCTTTGACCTCTGGATACATTGAGAATATCGTTAGTATAAGTATTGATGCGACAAGAACTACTAACAATACAACCAACGAAGTTTATATTGATTTCTGCCCTAATACTGACTTTGGTAGCACAGATACTCAAAGTCAATCAGTAACAGTTAATAAGAACTCATGGAGTACAAGTACGCTAACACTTTCTAATACTGCTAGCGGATATGTAAGGATTCGTAGATCTGGGGGTAATTCTACTGCCACTAAGTACATTGACAATATTGTTATTACCTATAGCGGTACCCCAACCTATTCTGTCTCCTACAATTCCAACGGAGCTACTTCGGGCAGCGTACCCACTGACAACAAGGCATACGAAGCAGATGACGAAGTGACCGTACTTGGCAACAGCGGCGAACTCACCAAGACTGGCAATGCCTTCGGTGGATGGAATACTAAGGCCGATGGTACTGGCAATAACTATGATGAAGGTGACAAATTTAAGATTTCCGCCAACACCACGCTCTATGCTAAGTGGACACCTTACACAATCACCGCATTGAGCAATAACGACTCTTACGGCTCAGTATCTCGTAATGGCTTTGTGATTATTGCTACTCCTGCCGATGGATGTAGATACGCATCACCCGCATATACAGTTTCAGGTGACGCTACAGTCGTACAGAATGGCAACGAGTTTACTGTGACACCTTCCTCGAACTGCACAGTTACCATCAACTTCGAGGCTATTCCTTCTCATACTATAACATGGAGTGTGAACGGGAACGTCAATACACAATCAATACAAGAAGGCCAGGCCATTTCTTTCACTGACCCGACAAGTGGTGTCCCTACTGGCTATGTTTTTAAGGGATGGGTTAATGATGCAAACAAGATTAATGGCACTCAGGATACGCCACCGTCTTATACCACAGAAGCCACCTGTACAGCCGATATCACTTATTATGCCGTGATGGCTGTGGAGCAAATCACAGAAGGCGCAGTTTCGTTGACAATAACTCCGAATACGTCAAACGTACCTTCCACTTACGGAACTGCCAACACGTTTACAGAATACACATTTGAAGGTAAGAAATTTAAAGTGCAGCAGATGTATAAGACTACTGAGAAGGGGGTTAGTTGGCTTCAGTGGCGTGCTTCGGGAAACAGCAATGGCACAGGCACGATGTACAACACAGATAAACTGAACAAAATACAAAATATTGTGCTTACCTATAACGGTGATAAAGATACAAACAAGAATTTCACCGTGAAAGTAGGCACGTCGGAGAACCCCACCACTGGAACATCAATAACGCCTACCACTAATGGAAATGTTTACACCTTCGATTGCTCTGGTGGCAATTACGACTATTTTGTCATGACGAACGGCGATGGTGCTGGTTATCTATCCTCTGTAGAGATAAACTTCATTGATCAGACCACGGTAACGACGAACTACTGCACCACCGTTACAAATTTGCCAGTCACCATCAGTGCTGCCGAGTACGCTACCTTCCACAACAGCGACTTAGCACTAGACTTTTCTACCACTGGCATCAAGACTTACACGGCCGAGGACGGCGAGACCTCTGTGAAGTTGAACGAGATTACAAGTGGTCAGGTTCCTGCCAACACCCCCGTGGTGCTCTACAAGGAAGGTGCCGACGGCACGGCCATCAACGTTCCTGTGATTGCCTCGGCCGAAGCCATTACTGGCACGAACGACTTGAGGGTATCTACTGGAACTGATGTCGCTAACATGTACGTGCTGTCAAACGGTACTGATGGCGTTGGCTTCTATCCCTGGGCAAAGACTACTGAGGATTTGGCTGCTGGCAAGGTCTATCTGCAAGCCAAAGCCTCGTATGATACATCCCGCCAGTTCCTGCCCTTTAGCAACGAGGCCCAAGGCATTGACGCTACGCTAATGAATAATGAGACAAAGAACAATGTGGTCTTCGACCTTCAGGGCCGCCGCGTGGCAAAGACTGCCAAGGGACTGTACATCATGGACGGACGCAAGGTCATGGTGAAGTAAGCGGCAATGCGCATTTATCTCAATTTATCGTTTATTTATCACAATTTGTTTCCAAAAATTTTAAAAGCAATGAAAACGACATATCAGAAACCCGAAATGAAAGTAACCCTCGTCAGCACCCATCACATGCTTTGCGAGTCGAAAACCCTGGACAAGAGCAGCCAAACAGTGTCTAGCAACGACGCAGTCCTGAGCCGTGAGCAATACAGCCTCTGGGACGATGAAGAGGAAGAATAGTTTAGATGTTAAAACCCCTTCGTGACTATCTTCGCAGGGGCGCATAACTTCAATGGATTATTAATGATAATTTGATTTTATGGTCATTCCCCCCTTGGGGGGTCATGGCGCCGGGAGGCGCGCAGGTGACCTTTTAATAAGTAAAGTTTTTTAAATGTTAGCTGGCCGCTGGTGCGTGAGCATCGGCGGCCAGTTTCGGTTTGGCAATCAGAGATTGCCGTACTTTAAGCTAAGTGCGTGGGCTTGCTCAGCCTCCTCGGCTGGTTTGTTAATCCTCCCCGGCTGGTTTGTTCAGCAAAAGCAGCGGTTTTTGGTCAGCAAAAGCTATGGGTTTGATGGACAAAAGCTATGGGTTTGATGGACAAAAGCTATGGGTTTGTAGATCCTGATGAGCAGGTATAAGGAAAAGCCAGACAAAACCATCAGTGTGATGGTTTTGTCTGGCTTTTTAGATTGTATAGCCTGTGCTTACTTGGCGACCTTTGCAAGGGCCTCCACGGCGCTCTTCACGTCGGGGTCGTCGGGCTGCAGCTCCTGCAGCTTCAGCGCGTACTCGTAGGCCTGCTGGTTGTCTTTGTTCTTCAGGTGATAGCGCATGAGATATGCGTAGGCATCGAAGAGACGGGTCTTGTCTGTGTCGTCCATTTCCTCATGGGCAGTGATAAGCTCTGCCAGACGAGTGAAGTGGGGGTTAGCCAGCGCCTGGCTCATGTCGGCGTCCATCTGAGCGTTCAGTCGTCCGCGCTGCCAGAGTGCGTACTCCTCAGCATCGGCGAACTTCTCCACGAGAGCTGCGTAAGCCTCGTCAGCCTTCTTCATGGCGGCAGTCACTGCTTCGTTCTCTTCGGGTGTCAAGTCAGCGGGCTTTTTGTCACCGCGAATGCTGCGAGCATGGTTATTGTGCAGCAGTGCCAGACCGGCATGGTCGGTAGCGTCGGCATCGGCCTTCGTCTCGAGGAACCTCTTATAGTAATCGATGGCATCGGGGAAGTCCTTCATGCCCTTGTAGCTGTCAGAGAGGCTCTTGTAGAGGTTAGCCTTCATGGCTTCGTCAACCTCGGGCAGTGCAAGTGCGGCCTTATACTTTTCGATGGCTCCCTCAAACTGCTCACAACCGTCGAGTGCCTTACCATAGTTCTCATAGTCGATGTCGCTAAGCGTCACGCTGTCCTTGTCCACCTTGGTGAACAGTGTCTCAGCATACTTCAGGGCTGCGGGGTACTGCTTCAGCTCGTTGGAGCACATCATGGCGATGCGGTTCAGTGTAGCGTTGAGCTCCTCCTTGCTGAGACCAGCCTTGACAATCTCCAGGGCCTTGTCATACTGACGTCCGTGATAGTTAGACATGGCATACTCGATGTAGTCCATGCGGCTGAGGTCGTTGATGGGCACCCTCGAGAAGGCCTCATTAGCCTTACCATAGCGCAGCGAAATGTAGTTGATGTGACCGATGAGGGCGTCGACGGGATAGTCGGGACGCTCCTGTCGCAGCTCCTCCAGCTTCTGCACAGCTCCTTCGGGGCTAATCTTACGGTACACCGTAGCATAACGGCGGTATGGGTCGGGGTTCTTCGGGTCAGCGAGGATGGCCTGCTCATAGTTCTGGGCAGCGGCACCACCGTCGTCAGCCTTTGCCGAGATGTCGCCCAGCAGGATGTATGCCGGTGCACAACTGCGCTTCGTGGCGGTCAGCGCCTGTTCTGCAAAGGCCTTTGCGTTCAGCGTGTCGTCGGCCTCATAGAGTACACGTCCGATGGCCACGAGGTTCTCGGCGTTCTTCTTGTTGGCCTTAATGTAGTTCTTCACTTGCTTGTCGTAGTCGGCAGGCTTGTTCTTTACCAGGGCTTTCATGGCATCCACGTCAGCCTTCGTACCGTCCTGAGCCAGGACTGCGGTGCTGCTGCCCATGAGCAGTGCACCAAGAAATAGATATTTGATTGCTTTCATTTGTAAAAATATTTGCTTTTCCTTCTGTTTGCAAGGCGGTGCAAAGGTACGTAAATATGGTGATACGGCCAAAGGTTTTTGCGGAAATTAACCTTTTTGCCCCAATGACAATATTTTTTGCATGAAAAACAACGCTCAGTCCGCTACCCTTGTGAGAAATACGCACGTGAAGCCCACATCGGTGATGCCGACAAGTGGCGAGCGCAACATGTCGTGACGCACGCTGACGCGCAAGGTGTCACCAGCGGCAAGTGTCGCGTCGGGCAAGGGGAAGAGATACTGGTAGTGGTTGATGCCATCGCCCGTCACCATCCCTTCGTCGTCTGTCAGTCTGGCTTCGATGGTGTCGGTGCGACAGAATCCAGAGGGCTGTGCCTCCTGGCTGATGATGAGCGCAAGCTGCATAAAGGGATAGAAGCTGGTAGTGCGCAGCCCCACTTCCTCAGCGTAAGTGCCATAGTGCTGAACAGGCTCAAGAGTGAAGCGCAACGTGTCTTCTCGCTCCCAGCCCGGGCTATCGATGGTCTCGTAATGGCTATACCGATAGCCCCTGGTGGAGCAGCCAGCCAAGACAAGCGCCATCAGGGGCATCACTATTGCGTAGCGTAACAAGCTATTTCTCCTCACCGCCATCCTTCTTAGGCTGTGCCTGACGCTGTTTCTTCTTGGGGGCCTCAGCCTTCTGGGGCTTTGCTTCAGCAGTAGCTTTTGGAGCATCGGGCTGCGACTTTTTCTTCTTTTTCTTCTTCTTGGCCTTGTCAAAGCGGGTGATGCTGTCGCCAGCGAGCAGGTCAACGGGGCCATTCTGCTGCTTCGGCTGGTCATCGGGCTGGAGGTCTACGGGCTTCTCGCCCCGGCGGTTCATTTCGATAATCTCCTTTGCCCGTTCGGCGGTGATAGTCTCCAGGTTGGCGGCCGTACGTTTATCCGTGCTGTAGGTGACGAGTCCGGCCAAGATGTCGGCCTTGAAGTAGTAGTAGTCGGAATCCTGTGTCTGCAGCACCGCCTCACGGTTGGGCAGCTTGCGGCCATGTTCCACGTAGTCATCCACCTCGTAGTTCAGGCAGCATTTCAGCTTGGCGCACATGCCGGCCAGCTTCTGCGGGTTAAGCGAAATGTCCTGAAAACGGGCGGCGGAGGTGCTCACGGAGGTGAAGTTCTTCATCCACGTGGCACAGCATAGCTCACGTCCGCAGGGACCCGTACCGCCGATGCGTCCGGCCTCCTGGCGGGCACCAATCTGCTTCATCTCGATGCGCACGTGGAAAGCGGCGGCGAGGTCCTTAATGAGCTGGCGGAAGTCCACGCGCTCGTCAGCGATATAGTAGAAGATGGCCTTCTGGCCGTCGCCCTGATACTCCACGTCGCCAATCTTCATCTGCAGTCCCAGTCCCACGGCTATCTCGCGGCTCTCAATCATCGTCTCGTGTTCGCGGGCCTTCGCCTCACGGTATTTTTCCATGTCCACCTGGCGGGCCAAGCGGTAGATACGCTTAATGTCTTCCTCACTTTTCAGGTTGGCCTTCTTCACCTGAATGTTCACCAACCGTCCAGTAAGCGTCACCACGCCGATGTCATGACCCGGACTAGCCTCCACGGCCACGATGTCGCCCTTCCTCAAGGGCAAATGGTTCACATTGTGGTAATAGCCCTTCCGGGTGTTCTTGAACTGCACCTCGACCAGGTCATTCGCTCCGGCCAGTGAGTTATCCTCGGTGAAATCGTGGTTTCCGGGCACATCGGCCAGCCAGTCGTAGGTGTTCAGCTGACGATCCTGACGACCCACAGCCTCATGGCTGAAGCCACGGTCGCAGCCTGTCCGTATTTCAAATGTTCGTTGCTTCTCTTCCATTTTGTTTCTCGTAAAAGTGCAAAAGTACGAATCTTTTTCAATCTCAGCAAATTCTAAAGCACAATTTAGTAAAAATTATAACTATAAGCTGCGTCAAGAATGGAAGATTAATACTAAAATCTCTTAATAACATACATCATGATTGGCTTTTTTTCGTAACTTTGCATCAAATAAGAAATAGGAATGGTCTATGACAAAGAAAGTGATACTAATAACAGGCGGTGCCCGTTCAGGTAAAAGCCGTTATGCAGAAGACCTGGCACTCTCGTTGAGTAAGAATCCCGTCTATGTGGCTACGGCCCATGTCTGGGATGATGAATTTCGTGAGCGGGTGAAGAAGCATCAGGAGCGACGTGGTCCTGAGTGGATGAACATCGAGGAGGAGAAACTGTTGAGCAAGCACGACCTCACAGGACGTGTGGCCGTTATCGACTGCCTGACACTCTGGTGTACCAACTATTTCTTCGAACTGCAGGATGTCGCACCTGCCTTGGATGCCTTGAAAGCTGAATTCGACAAGTTTACCGCCCACGATGCCACCTATATCTTCGTAACCAATGAGATAGGCATGGGGGGGGTAAGCGATAATGCCGTCCAACGGAAGTTCACGGATTTGCAGGGCTGGATGAACCAATACGTGGCAAGTCAAGCAGACGAAGTCATCCTGATGGTCAGCGGAATAGCGGTGAGAGTTAAGAGTTGAGAGTTGAGAGTTATGAAAACATTTAAGATAGAAAGTCCTGGCGAGGCCATCCGCCCTGCCATACAAGAAAAGATTGACAACCTGAACAAGCCTAAGGGCTCTTTAGGAGTGTTAGAGGAACTGGCGATGCAGGTATGCCTGATACAGCAGACGCTCACGCCCTCGCTGGCCTCTCCCTGCCATCTACTGTTGGGTGGCGACCACGGCATAGAGCGCGAGGGTGTCAGCGTCTCGCCACGTGAAGTCACTTGGCAACAGATGATAAACTTTACCCGTGGCGGTGGCGGTGTGAACATGTTCTGCCGCCAGCATGGCTTTAAGCTACGCATCGTAGACGTAGGGGTAGACCATGACTTCAAGATGGAAGATGGAAAATTGAAGATTGAAGATTATAAGATTGCCCCAGGCACCAAAGACTTCCTCTATGAGCCAGCCATGTCGGAGGAGGAATTCGACAAGGCCATAGATATAGGAGCATCGTTGGTGGACGACTGCGTGGCAGAGGGTTGTCGCGTTCTCTGCATCGGAGAGATGGGCATTGGCAACACCTCTCCCTCGAGCATCTGGATGAGCCTGCTCTGCGACATCCCGCTCGACGAGTGTATCGGCGCAGGTGCCGGCCTCGACACACCAGGCATCCAGCACAAGCGTGAAGTGCTTCACCAAGCTGTAGCACAATTCTCATCTCTCAACGCTCCGCTCGGCCCAATGGGACGCTTGCGAAGCCCGTCGGAGCAAGAACCCTCAACGCTCAACCCTCAATTCTCAATTCTCAATTCTCAATTC
>JAFWOP010000161.1 GCA_017545365.1 Bacteroidales bacterium | reverse complement strand
ACAGTAGTTACACAAAAAACCGCAAGGCTATGTCCGAAATTCAGCTTACCGCCCAGTATGACCCCCATCTTCCAGTCGATGGTTGTCTCGTCGTTTTTCGAGTCGTTTGTTTCATGCGAGTAGCTGTAGTTGGAACCGCCGTCGATGGAGATGTTCTGGGGCGTGGTACTGGCCATCAGGTCCAGTTTGTCCTTCTCGTTGTCAGCGATGGCGTTCTCCCAGGCTATGATCTGGTTGTTGCACCAGGCCACGCTGTCGACGGCCACTCCGTTGGGAGGCCCTGCCGTCTTCCAACTCTCGGGTCTGGCCCACACATAGTTGATGCCCTCGCTATAGTCGTCGAGGTCCAGGCCCACCCACGTCAGATAGACCGAGCTGCTGCCATGGTTGACATAGTTTCGGGCCTCTTCCGCTGTGGCTACCTCCGTGAGGAAGCTGCGGCGCGTGTCCTTCCACTTGGGTATCATGACCGTCTCCAGCTCATACTGGGTGAACTTGAACGCCGTGGAGATGGTGTCGCCGATGGAAATAGCCTCCTCTAATTTCACCTCATATTTCTTCGTTTCTATGTTGCGGCCGATGAACAGGTGGCGGCAACCGCCGATGAGGAAATTCGTGGATTTACCAACATAGACATCGCCCGGGGCACCCACGTAAGGCTTGTTGCCGCTGGTGGAGACATCCTCTACCGTGGTCTCCACATGCACGCTGTCCCTGTTCCACGTCTTCTCCCAAGAGGTCGTGATACCCACATCAAGGAATTTTTTCGCATCCACCTTCGACATGACTATAAATCCAGTTCCTATTCCATCTTCATCTTCAACACCAAAACCGAAGCTTCCGACCAGACTGTATTCTCCGTAGGCACGGCGTGTGTCGTAGAAGGTCTTGGTGATGGTCGTTCCTTTCGTCAGCTTGGTGGTCGAATTGGCGCCCTGCGGGTCGCGCAGCACGAAATCGACCACATCGGGGCCTTGCGTCACGAAGTTGTTGCCGTTGGTGAGCTGTCCCAGCACGACGGCATCGATGTTGGCCACGTTGTAGGTGCGGTCCTTATGCTCCATGAGGACGTTGAACTTGCGGGTGTAGGGGGCCGTGATGTTGGGCGGGCCCGCCATCCACGTCAGCTCTGCCTCGCCGTTGTCGTCTAAGGGTATCTGCTGCTGCTGCACGTCGTACACCTGTCCCTCCTTGTAGCCCGTGCTCTCGTCCATCACCTTATAGACCACTCGCTGCTCGCTGCTCATCTCGTTGGTGATGGTGATGTTCTGGTGGTTCAGGCCGATGGTGTCGCAGACCACGGTCTTTCCGTCGCGGTTCTCGTAGGCTTCATAGCCCCGCAGGTGGTATTTCACCGTCTGTCCCATCTTGTAGATAGGATAGCCCACCAAGTAGAGCGTATCGCTGTCTTCCTTATACAGGTTGCTGATGACGATGTCCGTGCCGCCTTGCTCCTGTGCCGGATAGGTAATCTCTTTCAGGCCATAGACGCCCCTGGGGTGGTCCTTCTCCACCACGTCCATCTGGGGCTGTGCGTAGTAGGTGCGCACCATCTTCGTGTGGTAGCCGTACTTTACCCACGTGCTGTCGTTGCCGCCATCAACAGGAACGCGCAGCGAGTCCTTGCCCATCTCCGTGGCCACGCTGAGGTCCAGCTCTGGCAGCTCGGTGAACTGTATCTTGTCCCTGTTCGAATCCACCACGATGCTCTTCACTGTGTATTTCAGCGGTGGAATCTTGGCCGAGAACTCGCCCGTCAGCGAGTCGGTGCGTATGTAGATGTAGTTCTCCTTGAAGTTGTTGTCGCAGCCTGTCCAGGCACGGCTATTGATGCTGGTGGTGTCGCTCTGCCACGTGCGGTAGGTGGTGGCGGTGGTGTGGCGGTCGTCCTGGCAGTTGAACGACTTCGACTCGTTGTTGATTTTCAGCGTGATAGTCGCCATGCCGATGTTGTTCTTCGACGCGCCGAAGCCCACGGCTAAGGTGTCGTTGCGCTCGCCGCCACCGATGCGGCCCACGAGGTTCACCAGTGTGGAGTCGATGAAGTCGTGCTGCACGGGGCGGTCGAAGTGGGTCTTGCCCGAAGTGGGGTAGCGGCCGCCGTCCACCATCGTGTGGTCGTCGAGGTATGCCTCCACGAAGTGCTCACCAATGGGTACGCTGATGATGTAGCGGCCTTCGGCATCGGTCTTCACCGGCTTACCATCGACCGACTGCGGCATTCCATCTACTTTCAGCAGGATGCCCTCGGCGGGGATGTTGGTGCCGGCATAGTAGATGTGGCCCTGCATGGGGAACGACGACACGTCCTCGAAGTCGATGTTGTTGGCCGTCAGGCTCGTGGGGCTGACAAACATCGAGCGCGTGCCGGGCGAGAACTCATGCACGCCCATCATGGGCACAATCTTGTAGTTGGTGCCGCCCTGCTGGAAGGGTATGCCGCGGATGATGTAGTCGCCCTCGCTGTCGGTCACGCCGTAGAGCTTCAGCAGCGACGGTGTTTCCGTCTTCGGATTGACATTGGCACCCACCACGGGGTGGTTCTCCTGATAGATGCCGTCCTGGCGGGCAATGTCGAAGGCATATTTGTTCACCGCCTCGCCCTCGTCGAGCGGCCAGTAGAGCGTCAGCCCCTTCTCCGTGCCGCCCAGGATGCGGGTGTAGTTGCCCTCTATCTCCTGCCGGGTGAGGGCGCGCAGCCACAGGCGGACGTCATCGACGTAGCCATCGTAGGCATTGCTGCCGCTGACGCGGTTGTCGCCGCCGAAGCTCAGGGTCGGCGTGGCGGCGTTGGTGCCGTGGCTGGCCGCGACGGCGTTCCACCCCTGTGCGGCCACGGTCATGGAGTCGGTCAGCAGGCTGTCGCTGCCCACGTAGAACTTCCACTTCATCTTGTCATAGACGGCGGTGATGTGGGTGAAGTCGAGCGGGTCGAACACCAGCCGCGGGAACTCCTTGCGCGTCGTGCCGCCCTGTGAGCGGTCGATGGCATAGAGGTGGTAGCTGCCGTCGCTGCCGCTCTTCACGCCTAACTCCAGGGTGCCCGCCAACGACAGCAACTGATGCAGGTCTTGGCCGCCGGTGGCGATGCTCTTCGGCTTGGCCCACAGCTGCAGGGTGAGGGGACTGCTGCCGTTGAGCGTATGCACATAGCGTGCCGAGTCGGCCGTCCAGTGCAGGCCCTGGCCGTCGCCGCTGATGGCGCGCGAGAGGTATTGCGCTGCACTGGTTTCATCGTCGCTCGATGTTTTCACCAAATCTACGCGCACGCCCTGCACCGCCGTGCCCGAGCCGAAGGAGATGTGGCCGGTGATGGTGCCGCGGGCCTGCGAGAAGCCCGGTGCCACCTCGCTGTCGCTCTGCCGCGTCTGCTCGTCGCACAGGGCGCCGAAGGCCTCCACGCAGTATTCGTAGTAGGTGCCGGCCAGGGGTCGCGTGTCAATGTATTCATAGTCTGAGGCGGTGCCGTGAATCTCGTCGGTGAGCGTCACCCACTTGGTATCATCCTCGCCCACGATGCGGCGGCGCACACGGTAGTAGATGTCGTGGCTCTTGTCCGGGCGCACCACCTTCCACTTCACCACGACGGTGCTCTCCTCGGTGCCGGTGGTGGCCTTCACCTGGCTGATATAGCTGCCGGCGGGCAGGTTGGCGCTGAGGATGTTGGAGCATACCTCGCGGCCGTTCACCGTCGTGCGTATGCGATAGTCTATCCGCTCGCACACCGAGCCGTCATACACCACCTCGGCGGTGGTCTTCTTGGGGTCGATGGCGATGGTTTCCGACTTGGTGAGCCACGTGCCGTCCTCGGAGTCGGCACTGCGGTAGTCGATACTCCACTCCAGTCCGGTAGCCTGGATGTCGTACTCCCACACCAGGCGCACGCCGTTGTTATATGTCTTGTCGTGGCTCAACTTCACCTGGGCGGTGAAGTTGGTGCTGATCTCCGCCTCCTTCCACAGGTTGTAGTCGCCCGCGCTCTGGCTGCCGGGCAGGCTGGCCAGCCGGTCCTTGCACTTGCTCTCCAACAGCGAGGGCAGGAAGATGACGCGATAGACGTAGCTCTTGTCGTAGTCAATCTGGTCGTCGGTCACCTCCAGCGTCGTGGCGTTGCCATTGAGCGTATTCACCAGCGTATAGTCGGTGGCGGAGCCGCCTTTCGTGTAACGGATGACGTACCACTTGCCATTCGTGCGACATTCGACGCTGGTCTGGCGCGAACCGTTGTGGCCTGCCTCCTTCTTCTGGCGGTCCCACTGTATGACGTTCTTCTTCTTCCACTGGTCGTGCTCCACCCATACCTTGATGGGGCGGGTGAAGGGCTGGATCTCCACGACGCCGGCCTCGGGCTGGATCAGGTCGATGAACTTATTGATGGTAGGGCTGGCCGGATTCACGGTCATGCCGCCTGAGTATTTAATGTAGGTCGGCACGGTATAGACCCTGTCGGCCAGTGCCGACGGCAGGAAGGAGAAGCTCATGTCCATCTTGCCGTTGTTGCCGTCGGCGCAGTCAGCCGCCTTGTTCTTGGTGCCGAAGGTGCGCTCGTAACTCTGCCCAGTGCCCGTGTAGTAGAAGGTCTTCACCGTGTAGCGCTGGTCTTGCCATTGGTCGTCCTTGCGCTTGTCGGGCACGCCGGTGGCCTTGGCGCTCAGCTGCCCGTTGTCGTTCCACTCCACGGTGAGCTCGGGCATCGGCTTGTCCGCAGCAATGCCGGAGAAGGGGAGGTCTTTCTCGTACTGCACCCAGCCGGTTAAAGTTGTCAAAGATATATCAGTGGGCCAGGCAACGATGTCCTGTCTCATCACGATACGCTTCACGCCATCCTCGATGGCCTTGTCCGAAGGGGTGTAGTCTATCGTTACATAGCCACAGCCGATAGAATTCGGATTATGCACATCCGAGACATGAACCGTGCCCCACTTCTCATTCGTTCTGGTGTATGGAGTTGACCGGTTTTCACCTGAAGCTTTACTCCATGTGGCAATCTGGTGGAGCACATCGTCGGCCGTAACCACATAGATCACACCTGTATATTTCTGAGCATATATGTCAAGAGGGACACCGACACTGGAATAGTAACCGCCGAAATAATCCACCTGGACTTCAAAATTCCACCAGAACTGGTTTTTGTCGGCATCGAAGTGCTGCAGCGTCTTAAAGTAGCCATGGTTTTCTGGTTTCCATATTCTTCCTCTGTAGTCTATTACTTCGTTTGCCTCACCTCTGAACCGATAGACGCCGCCGCCGTCGTCACTGACGTTGGTGTGGTCCCAGGTGAAATGTTCTTCCTCCGCCCACGCCTGCGGGCTGCCCCCGATGAGCAGGGCGAGCATGAGCATGAGCACGTGCCAGCCCGTGGCCCGGCGGCTGCGCTCAGGCAGAAGCCTGTGCCGCAGCATCGCCAAAAGTTGTTGCTTACTTGTTTTCATTGTCTTTTCAGTTTCAGTTTATTATTCATTGAATTTTTCTCAATGTTTTTTCACTACTGTTCCTCTTCTTCTCTCGTCATGACATTCCAAGACCAGACGGATATAAACGAAGTCCGCCGAGCACATTCTTCTGCAAAACCACGTCGCCGAGTGCTCGGCGACGGTGTCTATTGCTGTTTCGTCAGCTTCAGACCCGTGGCCTCCACGTACTCACCCTCGGCGAGCGTGGCCTTGGCCGTGCCGGTGTAGGTGCTGCCGCTGCCCTTGGCCGTGCCGGTGTAGGTGCTGCCGCTGCCGCCGCTGACGGAGAAGCTGAAGGTGCGCGCTGCAGCGGTGGGCAGCAGGGCGACATAGACCGCATCCTGCACCGAGGGGCAGGTGACGGTGAGGGCACCATCGCCCTCAACGCCCTCAGCATGCACGTCGGCCTGCTCCGTGTTGGCACCGATGGCCACCGTGGCCGCCTGTGGGTACTTGCCTGCCCAGCTGTCGATTTCGGGATTGCCGCCATAGCTGATGGTGAGCGTCTTGATGGGGATGACAGCCCCGCCGTCCTTGTTGACGAACGAGAATTTGCACACCGTAAGTAGGCTCTTCATCTTCTCCATCGTGGCGTTGGCCGTCGTTTCCGTCACCGATGTAACATGAGCCCTGCCATAGACATAGTGGAAGTTTGTGGCAAGCGTGGCGAGCGTGCCGTCCTGTCCAGCCAGCGAAATCGTATAGCTCTCGTTCGTCTCAAACGTTGTGGCGGGATAGACCACGGCGAGGTAGTCGTCGCCCTTGCTGCACGTCACGTTGCCCGTGAACTGCGAGGTGGCGGCGGTGGAGGCCGCCGTTAGCGAGCCACTGTATGGTGCATCGCTATTACCATAATCCACTCTGCTCAAATTGCAGTACGTCAGCCCGTCGCCCACCGTCCACGAGGCATTGAGGATGCCGTCACCCTCAGCAAGCGAGGCACGTGTCAGCGCCTGGCGTGCCTCCGCCGCACCGTCGTCCGCCTCCGTGATGGTGAGGCGGCGCATCTTCACGCCGTCGTCAGCCGTCTGCGGCGCGTTGTCGTTTGTGGCCGTGTCGTCGTCGCCCGAACAGGCCGTCAGCCCGGCCAGCATCATGCCGCCGAGCACAAAAAGCATCAGAAATTGTTCTTTCGTTCTCATAATGGATTAACGTTTTCGTTGTTTTTTTACTTGCTTCAGTCATTGTCCCAGATGCCGCGGCTCTGTCGGGCGTTGCTGCTGCCGCCTTCGTCCTGGCTGAATCCGCTTCCCGACTTGCCGTAGCCGGGAATCTCGCCGCTCACCGTGAGCAGCTGCTGCCGTGCGTGGAGGGCAACCACCCTCGCCGTCGGTTTCGTGTACGTTTTCTTCATTGTAGTAACTGTTTTTTGAATGTTATAAAAATTGCTGTTGCCATATTCGTCGTAGTTTTAATATTCACGTTAAATCTGCGGTTTAGCAGCCTTTCGGCTGCAAAGGTAACAATTTTCAGGCAAAAAACCGCATGCTTTGAGAATTTTAACGTGATTTCGTCCACAGAATCTGTCCTTTTTGTCAGGAAATTGTTATTTTAAAGGCGAAATATCGCCTGTTGAATTTATAGCAGAACAATTAAATATAGCCTGAATTATTCATGGTACCGCTTCGCGGTGTTAGGCAAAACCCCATAAAACCAAACAAAACCAAATAAAACCTATATTAAATTGTTTTTTCTTGTTTTTTTTTGTTTTCTTTTGTTTTGCTGGAGACCGCAAAGCGGTATGAATAATCCAAGATAGGTTTTATTTGGCTTTATTTTTTGTTTTATGGTGTATACAGTTTTGCCTAACACCGCGAAGCGGTACCATGAATAATTCAGGTTAGAAAACAAAGGTCGTGCTGAAAAATCTTTACATTGACCCCTCTGAGAATTCGATTTTTTGAATGAGGTGCTTAGTGGATTGCGTATGGGCCAGTTTTGAGAGGGGTCGTTTCCGCGTTTATCACGCTACTGCTCAGCTATGGGCTGATTGACCCTTAAAACTGTTTCGTTTTAGTCGGTTTTTACCGAAAAAGGTGGTCTTGTAGTACAAACTAGCCGAGGAGGTAGTACAAACCCGCTGCGGAGGTAGTACAAACCCGCTGCGGAGGTTGAACAAAACCGCTGCGGAGGTTGAACAAAACCAGTGCTTTTCTACTACAAACCCACCCACTTACTACCATTAGACTGGCTGTTTGGCTCCAAAAAGGCATCAACGGACGCCTCGAACACCCTTTTTCGGGGTATTTCCCAACCGCGAAAAACGCCAGTTTTGAGCGAAATATGGGCAAACAAGTGTTAAGTTTATGTAATTTTAAGTCACTTTTTGCACAAAAGAGGGTGATTTGTGCAGGGTTATGAAGCGCGATTCTTGCAAAAAACGGTCGTTTTGGGCCGGTTCTTGCGCTAGATGGTCAACTTTTAGGAACACTTTTTTCTGCACTTTTTCTTTACATTTCGGCAAAATAGGCGGGTAAACTTTTCCTATGGTCGCTTCGCTCAAAATTATAAAAAAATTAACCTGAATTATTCATAAGAATTACGAGGATCAATCTAATGGCTTTGATTCTTAACACGAATTACCACGAATTAAACACAAATTATTCAAAAAT
>JAFWOP010000160.1 GCA_017545365.1 Bacteroidales bacterium | reverse complement strand
GTCTGAACAAGCGCAGATTTCCCAACCTCCTCAAAAAAAATAAATTATTAATTAATGTCTGATATACGCTTGTTCAGACCCCCAACCCCCTAACTTAGGGGGCTAAAAAATGAAAAAGTTATTCCTTTCCTTATTCCTGTGCGCCGCACTCACATCGTCGGCCCAGGACCGTTCCGGTTCGCCGGCTCAGCTTGCCGAGAAGATTTTCGGCTTCGTCATCAATAATCAGACCGACAGTCTCTACCTGTATCACACACGCCAGATGAGGCTCATCATGTCCAAGGAACAGTTGGACGGCATTCTGAAAAAGAAAGAAGATGTTGCCGGAAAATACAAGGGCCACGGCGACTGGACGGTAAAGGAAATGTCGGGCAGCAAGACGTGTACCAGCACCATTGAGTTCGAAAATGGTCAGATGGGTGCACTCGTCATCCTCGACCCCAGCAACTTTGTCATCGGCGTGCAAATAGTACCCACAGAGGCCATCAAAAAGTAGTCCCGGAGAATACTTCGCGCAGCAAATCGTAAATCGGACTCCGAGCTTTGCTCGCCTGAGTACCTATAAAAAATAATAATCACGAAGAAATTCGTAAATTGTAAATAAAAACGGTGCACATAGCGATAGCAGGAAACATAGGCAGCGGAAAGTCCACGCTCACGCAGCTCTTGGCCCGTCACTACGGGTGGGAGCCACGTTATGAGGCTGTGGCTACGAACCCGTACCTGGAGGACTACTACCGCGACATACCCCGCTGGTCGTTCAACATGGAAGTGTTCTTCCTGAAGGAGCGTTTCCGCGACCTCATTGCCATCTCGCAGGCCCAGCACACCATCATCCAAGACCGCAGCATCTTTGAGGGTGTCTACGTTTTCATGGAGAACAACCGCGACATGGGTAACCTCTCCGACCGCGACTACGAGACCTTCATGGAGTTGTTCCAGCAGATGATGTCTGTGGTCAAGCTGCCCGACCTGCTCATTTACCTGCGGGCCTCCGTGCCCCATCTCGTGGGCAACATCCAGCAGCGAGGTCGCAACTACGAGCAAACCATTCAACTGGAGTATCTGGAGAACCTGAATCGCCGCTATGAGAAGTTCATTCGCGACTACAAGGGTCGCCTCATGATTATCGACAAAGACCCGCTGGACTTCAAGAACAACCCCAAGGACTTCGCCAAGATTGTTGACCAAATCGACCGCACCTTGTTTGGTCTCTTCCCTGAGTGATGAGAATTGACAATTGAGAATTGACAATTGATAATTTAGTCCCTTGTGCGCAGCAAATCGTAAATCGTAAATTCGTAAATCGTAAATAAAAGAGATGCACATCGCAGTAGCAGGAAACATTGGCTGTGGCAAGACCACGCTCACACGTATGCTGGCCCACCGCTACGGTTGGACGCCGCGCTATGAACCCGTAGACAACAACCCCTACCTGGCCGACTTCTACGCCGACATGAAGCGGTGGTCGTTCAATCTCCAGGTCTATTTCCTGAGCAAGCGCTTCAAGGAGGTGGTGGAGATTCTGAAATCTGAGGACACCATCATCCAGGACCGCACCATCTTCGAGGATGCCTGTATCTTTGCCCCCAACCTCCACGGGCAGGGCATGATGAGCGACCGAGACTTCCAGAACTACCGCGAGCTCTTCGACCTGATGATGTCGCTCGTGCGCCTTCCCGACCTTATGATTTACATCCGTGCTTCCATACCTACGCTGGTGGCGCAGATACAAAAGCGTGGACGTGACTATGAGCAAACCATGCGTCTGGACTATCTGGAGGGCTTGAGCCGCCGCTACGAAGAGTGGATAGGGACGTACAAGGGGCAGCTCATCATTATCGACGGCGATAACTGCAAGTTCGGCGAGAATACCGAGGACTTCAAGAAGGTCACCGACATGATAGACGCGAAGCTCTACGGACTATTTCCGATGGACTCTTAGGCCCGCTATTTCTCTGCCATAGCAGTTATGACGGCAGAAATGTCGGCCACGTCAACAACTCCATCACCATTCACGTCGGTATTTCCCGTAAGCGAACCACTTGCGTTTCCGGTCATTACGTCGATGATGTAGCCAATATCAGCCACGTCGATAACTCCGTCACGGTTAATGTCGCAGGGGTCTTGGGTGGGGTCTGTGACGGAACTTTCGCCTACATACTGGCCCATGAAGAAGATGGCACCCGTGCTCTGCTCGCTAATGATGTAGAAGAAGGGGCGGTTGGCGTGGAAGACTATCCTATCAGGTATAGCGCTTTCAACCATTTCGATAACGGTGACGGCTGCAGCCTCGGTGCCCTCCTCGTCAAGTTTGATGGCAGCAGTCTGGAACATGTTGCCTATGCATATACCATCACGATTACCGAAGTAGGGGAATTCTGCTGCTGGAGTGAAGGCCGTAGGCATGCCCAGTTCCTTCATGATGTTCACCAGATTAATGTTACTGTTGGTCTTCAGACGCGGCAGCTTCAGGTCAACCAAGCTTGAGCTTGCGTACTTATCCCTCCAGTTCTTTCCGTTCATCTGGCTGAGCACCTCGCCGATGGTCTTGCCCTCGCGGGGAAGGAATACGGTCATCTGGTAGGCTTCATTACCGTAGGGCAGACGAATAGCCTGGTAGAGGTCGTTCTCGGAGTAGACGAACTGCTCCTCCTGATGCATCATCGGCACGGTAGCACCACCGTTGAAGGCCTCGTCGCGGGTGTTATCCTTGTCGAACTTGTTGGTCCAGGCTCCCTTAAAATAGAGGGCGTTGAGCAGATAGCTGATGGCTTCCTGATTGAAAGCTTCCTCTTCTTCGAACACCTTGGGAATCATGCCGTGCGTATGGTCGTTGGCCCATTGGTTAATGACTTCCCATGTCTCGCCGTCGTAGAAGTTGCGGGCCTCGGGTTGTGCGTCGTAGAACTCGTTGGCTTTATCGACAAAGCCCTGCTGTAGTTCGTAGCCCTTGCCGCTATTAACGTAGATGGTGTTGGCAATCTCGGCCTTGGTCTCCGCGTCGAGTGTCGGAGCCTCCGTGAGCAGCTTTCGGCAGAAGTTGTTGATGCCGTCGGCACCAGCCTGGCCGAAGCCCAGCACATCGTTGATTTCCTGCTGCGTCTGGCCTGCTGCACCATTGTTCATCATACCGAGGGCGTAAGTGATGCTCAGGGGCGACATGATGCTGTTCTCATCGCCACGTGCCTTCTGGAAAAGACGGAAGGCGAAGTCGTTGTTGCTCTCCACCAGCTCTTCCTCCTCGTCGGTCAGGGTGATGTCCTTGCGAACGTTCTTCAGCTCCTCGCCCATGTACTGGCCGATGAAGAAGATGGCATCCGTGCTACGCTCGCTGATGACGTAGAGGAAAGGACGGTCGGCAATGAATGTGGCATAGCTTGGACCGCTCATGGACTTGTCCATCTCAATGATCGTCACGGCGGCGGCCTCGGTACCTTCCTCGTCGAGCTTTATCTTGGCCACCTGTTTCATCATGCCGATGAAGACATTGCCGTTGCAGAACTCGTTGAAGCCATAGCCGCCCTCAAAAGAGTTAGGCATGCCGAGCGACTTCATGATGTCTTCTAAGTGCATGTCGGTCTCAGTCTCGAAGCTGGGAAGGTAGAGGTCTACCGTGCAGGGATTGTAGTGGGCAACGCTTCCAAGCGTTGCATCCTTGCTGGTTTCCAGTTCATTCAGCACGTCGTCGATGGTCTTGCCTTCGCGGGGCAGGAAGACAGTCATCTGGTAGGCCATGTTGCCGTAGGGCAGGATGACCGACTGGTAGACCTTGTTTTCGGCGTAAGAGAAGTCGCTCTCTTGATGCATCATCTGTACCTCCTTTCGTCCTTCGTCAAACACATGGCGGCGGGTTTCCTTGGCATTGAATTTGTGGGTCCACTCGCCCTTGAAATAAAGGGCGTTGAGCAGGTAGCTGACGGCCTGGGGATTGAATTCGTCCTCCTTGATGGCCTCCTCAATCATGCCCTCGGTGTGGTCGCTGCCCCACTTGTTAATAACTTCGCGGGTCTTGCCGTCGCCAAAGTCGCGGCTCTCAGGCGTGGCGTCGTAATAGTTCTGGGCTGTCTCCACAAAGGCAGGGAGCAACTCGTAGCCTGCGGCGGTGTTGACGTAGATGTTGTTGGCAATGGCCACGCGGGTCTTCTCGTCAAGGGTACCGCTCTCGTCAAGAAGCTTTCGGCAGAACTGGTTGATGACATTGGCACCGCCTACGTCCTTACTGCCCAGTACGGCGTCAATCTCTTCGCGGGTGATGCCGTCGGCACCGTTGTTCAGCATTCCCAGGTCGACGGTAATGCTCAGGGGTGAGAGCAGTAGGCTCTCATCGCCACGAGCCTTTTGGAACAGACGCAGAGCAAAGGCATTGTTGTTCTCCACCAGCTGCCGCTCGTCGTTGGTCAGCTTGATTTCCTTCGGCTCGTTCTCTTGGGCAGAGGCCGAGAACGAAGCCGTCATGACTAATAGAAGAAAGAATAGCTTTTTCATAGTTATCTGATTATTTTCTTACCATTTATAATGTAGATACCCTTCTTTATTTGATTATTTGACCATTTACTATTTGACAATTGTCGGCCCTGCAAGTCATAGCATTTTTCATTTATCATTTCTCCTTTATCATTTAGCGTAGCGCTGATGCCGTCAACAAAAGAAGTATTCCCCGTATACTGACCCATGAAAATAATGATGCCTGTTGACTGTTCCCTGATGACGTAGAGGAACGGACGGTTGGCATAGAAGGTGGCCGTCTCAGGAATGCCAGACGTATATTCACCTATGATGGTGACGGCGGCAGCCTCGGTACCCTGCTCGTTCACTTCAATCTTGGCCACCTGCTTCATCAGACCTATGTATATGTTTTGGTCGAAGTTTTCGACGCAGAGGTTTGAGAAGTCAGCATTGTAAGGATCGAAGGCCGTGGGCATGCCCAGCTCCGACATGATGTTCTTCAGGCCGATGTTCGTATTAGTTTCAAATCGTGGCAGCTTCAGGTCAACCTCGTATGACGGGAGGTTAGAGGTGAGGAGCGAGTTGTCGGAGGCGAGGTTTTCCAGCACATTGTCTATCGTCTTGCCTACGCGGGGCAGGAACACCTGCATCTGGTAGGAGCCGCTGCCGTAGGGCAGGACCACTTCTTGGAAGACATCGTTCTCGGTATATGCCAGCATTTCCTGTTTGTTCATCATCGGTACAGCATCGCCGCCGTTGAAAGACTCCTCCCGTGTGTTTTCGGCTTCAAACGGGTTGCTCCACATTCCCTTGAAGTAGATGGCGTTGAGCAGATAGCTTACTGCCCGAGGGTTGAACTCCGGTTCGCTGAGCACCTCCTTGATCATGCCCTCAGTGTGGTCGCTGGCCCACTGGTTGATGACGTCGCGCGTCTCACCATCTCTGAAGTCACGGTTCTGAGGATTAGCCATATAATACTGGCTGGCCTTTTGCGCAAAGTCATCCTTCACCTGCCATCCCATGCCCTTGTTCACGAATATGGTATTGGCGATGTTTAACCTTGTGGGGTCATACCATGCCGTTCCTGCCAGTTCGAGTTTCATCTTTTGGCAGAACTCATTCTGCGCATCAACGTCACCAAAGCCCAGCACTTTGCTAATCTCCTGCTGCGTTTGTCCGGCGGCACCGTTATTGAGCATACCCAGGGCGTAGGTGATGCTCAGCGGCGAGAGGATCATTGACGATGGCTCAATGCTGCGTGCCGTGCTGAAAAGCCGGAAGGCGAAGTCGTTGTTCTGCTTCACCAGCTGCTTCTCGTCCTGCGTCAGTTCGATATACTTGGGAGCCGAGAAGTCGGCAGCAGTAAAGTAGACGCCATCGCCCTGTACAAATGCAAACTTCTCTTCTTCGTAGGAGCCGTTGGGATTGGGATCGAGGACAGGCTCAAACAGATAGTGCACCAGTCCCTTTCCTTCCATACCCACGCCCTCTACGCCGAGCATCCCGTTCCAACTATGGCGGTGAAGCAACTTCCCGAAAACTTTGACCACATCGACAACGTCGCCAACTTCTGGCCATGAGCCTGGATAGTGCAAGCAGGTGTAGTCGCAGAGCATAAAGTCTTTCTTGTCGCCCTCGTAGTCATACTGCCACACGCGTCCGTCCTCGTCTTCGCGCAAGGCCCCATGATATTTACGTCCAAACCTGTCCTCGCGGTACATCTTCATGTATTGCCGTCCTTCAATGACGGTGTCGCCCTGTAGCCTGTAGCTCACTTCCCATGCTGACTCAGAGTTTTCCGCGTAATCAACATGATGACAGATATACCACCATGTCTTTCCCTGTACCAGCATGGGTCTGCGGTTCTCGTAGGCCGCTGCTGAGATGGTCATCAGCAGAAGGCTCATCAGTAAAATGTTCTTTTTCATAAGTTTTGAATTTTGGTTGCAAATATACGATTAATTATGATAAACTCCAAATATTTTCATCATTTAATTGTGATTCTGACACCAAGGGGAAGGGTAGGCGAGAGACGGTGGTCGGAGTACCAAGTCTCAATGCCGTCGCCGTTGCGGAAGTGGTATTGCAGGCTAGGCTCCAGGAAGAAGCCGACGGTGGGCGTGAGGTCGTACTGTAGACCCATTCCAGCTCCTACTGACCACTGTGCCTTTGGATGCAGACGGGTGTCCTCCTGACCTATCTGCTGTCCGTTATAAATATATAATGTACGCGAAGAACCATGCAGGGGCAGGTTGCAGACTGCCGATGCCGAACCATAGAGATGCCAATGCCGTCCAGTCAGCAGACGGTAGTCGGCGCCTAGCCTCAGACCGAGATAGCGCAGCTTCTGCTCGCGGTTGGTGAAGGAGAAGGTGTTTCCTGTCTTGAACTCCGACGAGAGCCAAGTGTGCTGCAGGCCTGCGGTGAGCGAGAGTTGCTTCGTGAGCTGGTAGCTCAGGTTCAGACTGATGGTCATTGGCATACGGTGATGGGCGGTGGAGTCTATCTCGCCGTTCATGCCATCTGCGCCGTAGGGCAGCGTGCTGCGGTCGGGGTTTGGCAGACCGCTGTATGCGAGGTCGAGGTGGTAGTGGGCAACGCTTCCAAGCGTTGCAGTCTCATCGGCATCGTAGTGGGCAACGCTTCCAAGCGTTGCAATCTCATCTGTACCGTAGTGGGCAACGCTTCCATGCGTTGCAGTCTCAGCATGTTTCTGTAAACTATCATGCTTAGACTCTGGCACTGCCTGACTGATATTGGAAGAGTTCTCGATAGAGGGATTGCAACGCTTAGAAGCGTCGCCTACTACGGTGGAGGAATTGTAACGCTGGGAAGCGTTGCCTACTACGGTGGAGGGATTGTAACGCTGGGAAGCGTTACCTACTACAGAGTCATTCGGGGGCGTGGTTCTCCTGAAGAGCATAACCACGACGAACAGCAGCGAGAACAGCAGCACAGCCAGGGACTGGCGCAGGATGGTCTTGGCGCGGTAGAGCTGGGAGGACGATGAGTGGGGTTCGATGTTGAGCAGGGCTGCTATCTCCTGATGGCTCAGTCCTTCGAGCACCGACAAGCGGAACACACGACGGTAGCCCTCTGGAAGTGTGTCGATAATGTTCATCAGTTCGTCGTAAGTAAGAGGTAGGCTCTCTCCAACCTCTGCCCGAAGGGGAGTCTGCGCCACCTCATCCACTTTTTCGCTAACCTGGTCAAGTGAGACGGTGGGTAATTTGTCCTGGTTCTCCGCATAGAGCAGGGAAACGTTCTTCACCACTTTGCGCATCCAGCCTCGCGCTTTGCGTGGAGAGCGCAGCTCGCCTATCTTGCTGAATATGAGCAGGAAAGCATCGTGGAGCAAATCCTCGGCGGTATTACCATCGTTCACATAGCGACGGCAGACACCAAGCAGCTCGTCGTGCATGGCGGTGTATAGCTGGCCCATAGCCTGCCGGTCGCCCTGCTGACAGCGGAGTATGATTTGCTCTTCTTGATTCATATTATCTAGGCGATTTCTATTAAATACCGACGTGATTTTAACAAGTACCGACGTGATTTTATCAAATACCGACGTGATTTAAACTTTATGATTATCCGCATTTTTCCGACAAATAATTTGGTAGTTTCCCGTAGAATCACTACCTTTGCACAAAAATACGACAGTCATGAAACTTATAGAGTTTGGCAAGCGATTCCAGGACGAGGAA
>JAFWOP010000159.1 GCA_017545365.1 Bacteroidales bacterium | reverse complement strand
AAGTAGAGGAGATATATGTTACAATATATGATAGACGCCCTGAACAACATCGATTAATCGAGTTACTTGAGCAGTGGGGATTTGTGTATTGGGGAAAGAAAAAAGAAGAGTTGGTGTATGTCCGAGATTTCACACCACATTTTGATGTTGAAAAGATAAAAGAATGTTATCCATTCATTTCTTCTAAAAATAGCAGCTACATTGTTCCAATTTATCCAGAATACCATACGGAGCTGTTACCAGATTCAATTTTAACAACAGAATCACCAGAAGAATTTGTAGAAGATTTCCCCCACAGAAATAGTATAAACAAGGTATATGTGTCTCGTGCCATGATGCCACATCCGCAACGTGGCGATATTCTGATATTCTATCGTACAGGAGGATTCTATAAGAGTGTGATTTCCACTATCGGCGTGGTTCAAGAAGTTCGCTATACGTTTGAAAATGAAGAAGAGTTTGTTCAATACTGTCGAAAGAGTACGGTTTTTCCTGAAAAACAGTTGAGAGACATGTGGAATTATTCATACACGAAACCATTTGTGGTAAGATTCTTGTATGTTTATTCATTCCCACATCGAATTACAATGAAAGAACTGATTGATTTAAAAATACTGTCAGGCGTGAACGACGCACCAAGAGGCTTTAAGAAAATCACTAAAGAGCAAGTCAAATCCATTTTAAAAGCAACAAGAAGCGATGAGAGTTTTATTGTCGATTAAACCAGAGTTTGTGTCAAGGATATTCGATGGCTCAAAGAAATACGAGTTCAGAAAGTCACTTTTCAAAAGGAGAGATGTGACTACGGTGGTGATATATGCCTCGAATCCCGTGAAATTGGTAGTCGGTGAGTTTGAAATTAAGGCTATCCTGTCAGATGATGTTGATGCTCTTTGGAGCCGGACTAGTGACCATTCCGGTATCAGCAAGGATTACTATGATTCCTATTTCGAGAAGAGAGAAACGGCAAACGCCATCCAAATAGGAAAGCTAAAGAGGTATAAAACCCCAAAGAGATTAGCAGACATCAACGTCAAACAAGCACCTCAATCATTTTGCTATTTACAATAAAGACTGAAAAGAGCTATTATCGACGAGACAAAGAAGAAGGATCGACGAAGGATCAAAGGGTGGAAATAATAAAAAGGAACAGACCATGAACACAAGCAAGACCAACGAGCAGGCTTTTGAGGCCTTGATAGAGCGGGCACTGGTGGGCAGTACCATTGAAGAGCGTCAGGCTTTGGGCTTAACCGATATTGATGCGCAAGTGCCTGGCGAGGGACATTATTATTGGGGACAGCCAAAGGACTTTGACAAACGGCTGGCTTTAGACCTGCGGCGGCTGTGGGCGTTTCTGAAAGCAACACAACAAGAGGAACTGAACAAATATGTGGGGGCGGATTTGATAGGCGAGGTGTCGCACAAGATTGCAAAAGACATCACTACTTTTGGCGTGATACATGTGTTGCGTCATCCTGTGGAGTTGCAAGCGATGAAGCTGTCGCTGTTCTACCCCAAGCCCTCGGCTGCGGACAGCGACCTATCGAAAGCCAAATATGCACAGAACCAGTTCTCGGTTACCCGCCAGCAGACCTTCTCGCTGCTACACCCCGAAGACGAGCTTGATATGGTGCTGTTCGTTAACGGCATTCCGCTCTTTACTTTAGAACTGAAAAACCCTTGGACACACCAAACTGCCAAGTACAACGGTCAGAAACAATACAAAGAAAACAGGAATCCTAAAGACCCATTACTTAGTTTTGGCCGCTGCTTGGCGCACTTCACGATGGACAAGGATGAGGTGTATTTCACCACCCGCCTCAACCTTGACAAGACCTACTTTATGCCTTTCAACAAAGGGTTAGCCAACGGCCAGGGAGCAGGCAACCCTGTGAACGAGAACGGAGGCTACAAGACCGCCTACATGTGGGAACAGATTCTGCAGCGCGACACGGTGGCCGACATCATTATGAACTATGTGCTGCTTGACTACGGCGAGGCAAAGACACAGAAGAAGGTGCCCCACCTGATGAAGAATGCCAAGAAATTGATTTTCCCCCGCTACCACCAGTTGGATGTGGTGACACAACTGGAGAAGGACGTGTCCAGAGTGGGCATCGGAAAGACCTATCTGATACAGCACTCGGCGGGCTCGGGCAAGTCGAACTCGCTGACTTGGCTGGCATACAAACTGCTCAAGACCTGTCCGACAACTATGGATGCCGTGCGCGCCAGAGCATTGGACAAGGTGCTCTTCGACTCGGTAATCGTAGTGACCGACCGCCGTCTGCTCGACAAGCAGATTACAGACAACATCAAAGCCTTCGGTCAAAGCCAGAAAACGGTGGAACATGCTGACAATTCAAAGGAATTGAAGAACGCCATAGAACAGGGCAAACGTATCATCATCACCACCATACAGAAATTCCCCTATATCTGCGATAGCATCAACGACGTGAGCGACCATAACTTTGCCATCATCATCGACGAGGCACACAGCTCGCAGTCGGGCATTGCAGCTGACAAGCTAAATGCCACCGTGCAAAAAGATGCAGACTCAGATGGCAGCGACACCGATGCCCTGTTGGAGAAACTGATGCGCGACCGAAAGATGAGCAGCAACTGCTCCTACTTCGCCTTCACCGCCACACCGAAGAAAGAGACGCTGGAACGCTTCGGCAGCAGGGATGCAGAGGGACAGTTCCATCCATTCCACCTTTACAGCATGAAACAGGCCATAGAGGAGGGTTTTATCCTCGATGTGCTGACCAACTACACCACCTACCGCAGCTACTACGAACTGACCAAGAGCATAGAAGATAATCCCGAATACAACAACGAGAAAGCGCAGAAGCTGCTACGCCGCACCGTGGAACGCAACCCCAGAACCATCGAGGCCAAGGCAGAGGTGGTGCTTGACCACTTCGATGCCAAGATATTCCGCAACCACAAGCTGAAAGGCAAGGCGAAAGCCATGGTGGTGACTAAGGACATCGAATGCGCAATACGTTATTACTTAGTGCTGCGAAGATTGATAGAGAAAAAACGGATGCCATTCAAGGTCTTGATAGCTTTTACGGGGGAGAAAAGACTGTCAACCAGTGAGGAATACGAGGACAATGATATTCCAAAGGCTGCCGAAGGTTTTTCCTTCAATAATAGTATTTATACCGAAGCAGGACTTAACGGATTTCCCGAATCGAAGACAGCCGAGATGTTTGACACAGACGAATACCGCATACTTGTGGTTGCCAACAAATACCTGACGGGGTTTGACCAGCCCCAGCTGTGTGCGATGTATATTGACAAACCGCTGGACGGGGTGCTGGCGGTTCAGGCATTGTCAAGACTCAATCGTGCGGCTCCAGAACTGGGCAAATTGAGCGAAGACCTGTTTGTGCTCGACTTCTACAACACTACCGACGACATTAAGAATGCCTTTGACCCGTTCTATACTTCGACCACCTTGTCGGAAGCCACAGATGTCAATATACTGCATGAGTTGAAGACTACATTGCTCGGTTTTGATGTGTTCGAGATGGAGGATGTGGATACCTTCATCAACCTATACATCCATGGTGCCGAAGCCGACAAGTGGGCACCTATTATCGACACGGCAGCCGAACGATTCAACCATGAAATAGAATGGGGCGAGAACGGCAAGGCCGACTTCAAGATGAAGTGTAAGCAGTTTGTAAAAGTCTATTCACGCGCCGCCGCCATTATGAGCTATGAGGTGAAGGACTGGGAGAAACTCTTCTGGTTTCTGCGTTTTCTGATACCTCAGTTGGTAGTGCCTAATGCCGCCAATGACGAATTGAAAGACTTGCTTGACTCGGTTGACCTAAATACCTACGGATTGCGGCGTACCTCGCTCAACGAGACTATCCAACTGGATGTTGGCGAAAGCATAGTAGACCCTAACAAGGCGGTGATGGTTAACGCCGGGAGCATGGAAGAGGAGCCAAAAGAAACGCTTGACGCAATTCTTCGAGATTTCAACGAACGTTGGTTTAAAGGCTGGAATGCCACACCCGACGACCAAAAATCGAAGCTCATCAGCATCACCAAGGCCATCATGGAAGACGAGGACTACAATGATATGGTGGTAGGCAATCCTGACCAACAGGCGGTAGATAAAGTATTTAACGACATCGTTGACCGTATTGTGCGCCAGAAACGCAAAGGTGATATGTCGCTATATAAAGAATATCACCAGAATGAAGGTTTCCGCACTAATTTTGTTGACCTTTTGAAACGAATGTTAGGCAACCAGGAATATCTGAGATAATCGTTAATGTGTAGGGGGCGGTCTTCTGTTTCTGGGTGTCGGAAAGGCATCAGATGGGGGTACCTGGGAGTACGCTCCCAACAGGGGGTACACAGGGTGGGCGTACACGGGGGTACGCCCATACCATTAATTGAGGTACTCTATCTCGTAATCGGTGACCAACAGGCTGCGGGCGAGGCCTGAGGGGTTCGTGGTAGTGTATTCCTCGTGGATGGCAGTGACGCGGCCGTCGGTAGCGGTGTGCTCATAACGACGCTCCGTTTTGTCGTTGTAGCAACGTGTCAGCATGTTCTTGTTCAGTCCGTCGGTGCCGTCGAAGGTATTAATCATTTTATTGTAGGGTATCTGCCAAAAGGGGAATCCGTAGAACGGGTTGACGAGGTTGTTTACCTCGTAGTTGTAGTTGACCGTGTCGCGTTTGCCGTTAAGATAAAGATTGTGGCGAACCGTCTTGGTGACATTGTCACTCGCCCAGGTGTAGTACAGTGTCGAATGCTTGAGACCGCTTTCGTTGGGAGCAAGAGCCCAGATGTCGTCTTCGAGACGCTGCAGCTTCCCGTTGGACCAGGAGAACAGATAGGTCTCTGTAAGCACCGTGTCGACTCCATCGAGGCTGCATATATATGCTCGCGACATTTTGCCTTCGGTGTTGTATTCGATGTCGAAATGCTGCATAGCATAGCCATCGACTGCGTGGACAAGGTGTCCACTGTTGTCGTAAGGGGATTTCTATTTATCAAGAATTAGAGAATTGGAGAATTTGTAAACCGCATATTTTGAATTTGATAAGAATTTGAGACTTTAATTACATGCAATTAATAGAAGTGGCCGTAAGTAAAGAGTAATTTGTCATCCCCATTGTGCATACTGTCTATACGGTCGCCTGTCCAGAAGAGTTCTTTGCTCAGGTAGCGCCCGCCAGGGAAATAATACATGGTGTCCCATGTCTGTGTGCTGTCGTTGTACTGTTCCATAATGGTGGTATTGGTGACGTAGATACGGCTCACCTTCGCCTCTGGTTCAATTGGGGCAATGTTGTCTTCTTTGTTGCAGCCCACGGTCATCATGGTGACGGCTGCCAGCAGCAAGGCTGTGAAAACGTTATGTTTCATTTTTTTTATAGTTTTAATGGGGTCAAATGAATTCGTTAATTCGTTAATGTGTGAATGTGTTAATCATTGATGCGTCAGCGACTAACACGTTATGAATTCGTGAATGTGTGAATGTGTTAATTCGTTAATCTTTGATGCGTCAGCAACTAACACGTTATGAATTCGTGAATGTGTGAATGTGTTAATCATTGATGCGCCAGCGACTAACACGTTATGAATTCGTTAATGTGTTAATTCGTTAATCTTTGATGCGTCAGCAACTAACAAATTAACACATTAACACGTTTACACATTCATTCACACGTTTACACATTCACTACTCGACGATGGTCATCTCGTTGATGAGGTGGGTGGCACCGGCGAATTTGTCGATGATGAAGAGGCAGTAGCGGATGTCGAGGCTGATGTTGCGGCAGTAGGCAGGGTCGAAGAGGAGGTCGCTCATGGTGCCTTCCCAGCAGCGGTCGAAGTTGATGCCTATCAGCTGGCCGTCGGCATTGAGCACGGGGCTGCCGCTGTTGCCGCCGGTGGTGTGGTTGGTGGCAATGAAGGCGACGGGCATCTCGCCGCGGAGGTTGGCGTAGCGGCCATAGTCTTTGGTCTTATAGAGTTGTTTGAGCTTGGGTTCCACCACATAGTCGTACACATCTGGGTTCTCTTTCTCCATGATACCGTCGAGGGTGCTGTAGGGGGTGTAGTAGACAGCGTCCTTGGGGCGGAAGCCCTGCACATGACCATAGGCGACACGGAGGGTGAGGTTGGCATCGGGGAAGAAATTGCTGTCGGGATATTGCTGCATCATGCCGCGGACGTAGGTGCGCATAAGGCGGTTGATTTCGCGCTTGTTGACATCGTAGGTCATCTCCTTGTCGGTGGTATAGGCATAGGTGTAGGCGATGTTGAAGAGGTCGACGGCGGGGTCGGCATTGGAGAGGACTTTCATCCAATCCTTTGCCTTGTAGTTCTTGAGGAATTTGTCGTACTTGGCGCGGTTGTTGAGCATCGACTTGTCGTAGATGCCTTCGAGGAGTTTCTGCACGCCGGCCTCGTCCTTGCCCTTCTTGTCGAGGTAGGGGGCCTGGCCGGCCTTCCACATGTAGAGGAAGGTTTCGACAAAGATGGCACGGTCGACGGGCGAGTGCTGGTCGAAGTCGGCAAAATACTTCTCGTTGGCGGCCATCAGTTTGTCGCACTCGGTGCGGGCCTGGTCTTCCTGATTGGTGGTTTGGGTTGCCATGCTCCAGAGCTTGTAGGCACGGTTCATGAGGTCGCTGGCCATGACAGCCTCGTTGAAATAGGTCCATTCGAGTTCGATGGGGCGAATGCGGTCGTAGGCGCGTGAGAGGTCGCGGAGCACATTGCGGTACTCGTCGCGCTTGTCGGCCCAAGCTTGGAACTGAGCTTCCTGTGCCTTCTTCTGATTCACACCGTCGAGACGCTCAATGCCGAGGGTCTCACCCTGCCATTTCTTCCAGCCGTTGGCGATAGAGGCCACCTTGGAGGCGTATTTGAGACGCTGTGCGGGCGAAAGTTCCATGGCTGCCTTGTAGTGTTTGAGACGGATGTCGCGCAGGGCGATGCGGATGGGGTTCTCCTGCAGGGCCTGCATCTCCATCTGGTCGTGGGTGACATAGCGCTGGGTGGTGCCGGGGTAGCCGAAGACAAAGGTGAAGTCGCCCTCGTCGACACCGCGGAGCGAGATATCAAGGTGTCTGAGCGGTTTGTATGCCACATTGTTCTTGCTGTAGGGGGCAGGCTTGCCGTCCTTACCCACATAGACGCGGAACATGGAGAAGTCGCCCGTGTGGCGAGGCCACATCCAGTTGTCGGTGTCGCCGCCGAATTTGCCTATGTTGCTTGGGGGCGCACCCACAAGGCGCACATCGGTAAAGACTTCGTTGATGTACATAAAATACTGGTTACCATAATAGAAAGGCTTGATAACGGCCTTGTAATGGGTACCAGCCACCGCCTCGGTGGTAATGATAGCGATATGCTGTTTGACGATGCGCTCACGCTCCTCCTCGGAGGTTTTCTCGTCAATACCGGCCAGCACATGGGTAGTGACATCCTCCATGCGCACCAGGCGGGTGGCGGTGAGGCCCTTGCAGGGAATCTCCTGCTCGCGGGTCATAGCCCAAAAGCCATGAGTGAGGTAGTCGTGCTCGACGGTGCTGTTGCTGGTGATGTAGTAGTAGCCGCAGTGGTGGTTGGTGAGGAAGAGCCCCTGGTCGGAGACGAACTCACCCGTGCATCCTTGGT
The DNA here is from genome assembly GCA_017545365.1 of Bacteroidales bacterium. The sequence continues at coordinate 544 of JAFWOP010000159.1, read as the reverse complement.
TGAAGAGGATGACGGCATCCTTGAGGCAGGCGTTGTTGATGTCGTAGATATCCTTGGCGGTGATGCGCATACCGGCCTTCTGCATGGCAGCCTCATTTCGGCCCAGCAGCATGGGAATCCACATACCCTCGTCGGCCACAGCCATGGGCAGCAGGAGGGCTAATAGTGTGAAAATGGAAAAGATTTTTTTCATGGGTGTATGCATTTTTATTGATTATCTGAGTAATTAGAGAATAGGACTATTTTAGTTTCTCAATAGCTTCGGCGGCGGCGGTGAGGAGGGGCTGGGTAGAGACCTCGCTGCCGACGGCATGATGCATCCACCCCTGCGGGGTGAGACGGCCTACGGGGTAGATGCGCAGTATCTCGTCGGCGACGACCTTGCCCTTGAGCTGTTGCTCAAGCTGGAATTCGATGATGTGGCCGTAGGGGTAGTTGGGAAGGTAGAGGGGGGAGTCGATCATGTGGCTGTAGATGGCAAGGATGGGCGAGTCCTTCTCACCCAGGATGGGGGCATAGTACTTGTTCCACACCGGCCCAGCGA
>JAFWOP010000158.1 GCA_017545365.1 Bacteroidales bacterium | reverse complement strand
AATTGTCGTTTCTTCATCAGATACATGTCTGCAAATTTACGCTATCTTATTTGAATAACCTTCGGTTTCTGCCAAAAATAACATTTTTTATGAATGCTTCTGGTTCAAAGTCTTTTTATACGAACACGACGTATTTTGGGCATCGCGGACTTCCTTCATATATCCCACAAACCTCCGTCGCAAGTGACGCAGGGGTACGTCGTTGTTTTGTCTCTGATTGGGTGAGGCTTTTTTTCGTTAACGAAAAAAAAGGAAAGCCCCTTAAAGGAAAAAAGCCCCCTTTCTATCGTCAGCCCCCAAAAGTAGCTTTTACATCTTTATTACGCCAGTTTTTCGCGAAGAAAGCGTCCGGTGTAGGACGTGGGGCAGGCAGCGACTTGCTCGGGGATGCCGCAGACGACGAGGTTCCCGCCGGCATCACCACCCTCGGGACCGAGGTCGATGACGTAGTCGGCGCATTTGATGACCTCCATGTTGTGCTCGATGACGAGGATGGTGTGGCCGCGGTCGATGAGGGCGTTGAAGCTCTCGAACAGCTTCTTGATATCGTGGAAATGGAGACCGGTGGTGGGCTCGTCGAAGATGAAGAGGGTGGGAGCCGAACGCTCTTGCCCGAGGTAATAAGCGAGTTTGACGCGCTGGTTCTCGCCGCCGGAGAGGGTGGATGAACTTTGTCCGAGCTTGATGTAGCCAAGACCGACGGCCTGCAGGGGACGCAGACGGGAGACAATGGTCTTTTCGCCATGCTCCGTAAAGAACTCGATGGCTTGGTTCACGGTCATCTCCAGAATGTCGTGGATGTCGTGGTCGTGGTACTTGACGAGGAGGGTGTCGTTTTTGAAGCGCTTGCCGTGGCAGGCCTCGCACTCCAGAACGAGGTCGCTCATGAACTGCATCTCGACGGTGATGGTGCCCTCGCCCTTACATTCCTCACAGCGTCCGCCCTCGCTGTTGAACGAGAAGTATCCGGCCGTGTAGCCCATTTGCTTGGAGAGGGGTTGGGCAGCGTAGAGCTTGCGGATTTCGTCGTATGCCTTGATGTAGGTGACGGGGTTGCTGCGGGTGGAGCGTCCGATAGGGTTCTGATCGACAAACTCCACGGCGCTGATGCAGTGAATGTCACCCTCGAGGCGGGTGAAGTCGCCAGGGCGGTCGCCGCTCTCGCCGAACTGACGGTTGAGGGCTTTAAAGAAGATGTCGCGTACGAGCGAACTCTTACCCGAGCCGCTGACGCCCGTGACGACGGTGAGGACGTTGAGCGGAAAGGTGACGTCGATGCCCTTCAGGTTGTTGTGCCGGGCTCCCTTCACATCAATGTGGAGGTTCCACGGCCTTCTGCTTGTCGGCACGGGAATCCTCTCCTCGCCCAACAGATAGCGGAGGGTGTAACTGCTTGCTGACTTGTTGAGCTCCGCTCTGCTCTCGCTGTTCCGTCCGTTGAGCTCTCCCTGCCAGACGATTTCGCCGCCGAGACGTCCAGCCTCAGGGCCTACGTCGATGATGTAGTCGGCGGCGCGGATAATCTCCTCATCGTGTTCGACGACGACAACGGTATTGCCTGCTTGTTGAAGCTGGCGCAGCACGCGAATGAGCTTATCCGTGTCGCGGCTATGGAGGCCAATGCTGGGCTCATCGAGGATGTAAAGCGAGCCGACGAGCGGACTGCCAAGAGAGGTGACGAGGTTGATGCGCTGGCTCTCACCGCCCGAGAGGGTGTTGCTGAGGCGGTTTAATGTGAGATAGCCCAACCCCACGTCAAGAAGGAACTGCAGACGGCTGGTAATCTCCTTCAACAGACGGCAGGCGACAAGCGTGTCGTGTTCGTCGAGCTGCAGGCGGTCGAAGAATCCCTTCAGTTCGCTGACGGGCATCTCCACAAGGTCGCCGATGGAACGTTCACCCATTTTGACGTAGGTGGCTTCTTTCTTCAGACGGCTGCCGTGGCAGGTGGGGCAGAGCGTCTTACCACGATAGCGGGCCAGCATGACGCGATACTGGATTTTGTATTGGTTCTCCTCCAGCATCTTGAAGAACGAGTCGATGCAGGTCTTATGGCGTGGGCCGTGCCAGAGGTAGTCTTTCTGCGCCTGGGTGAGCTGGTAGTAAGGGGTGAAGATGGGGAAGTCCACCTCGCCGGCGTGGAGGATAAAGTCGTCCTTCCATTCGCTCATCTTATCGCCCCGCCAGCAGACCACAGCGCCGTCATAGACGCTGAGCGTGGTATCGGGGATAACGAGCTTTTCGTCAATGCCGATGATACGCCCGAAGCCCTCGCAAGTAGGGCAGGCGCCGAGCGGGCTGTTAAATGAAAAGAGTTGGTCAGAGGGTTCCTCGAATGTGATGCCGTCAGCCTCGAAGCGAGTGCTGAAGGTGTGGAGAATCTGGGCGGGGTAGAAGCGGAGCATACATTTGCCGTTGCCTTCGAAGAAGGCCGTTTCTGCCGAATCCGTCAAGCGACTGACGGTCTCGCGGCTGTCATCCACAGCAAGACGGTCAATGACGAGATATTTTTGTTGGTCAACAAGTCCACAAGTCAACGAGTCAACACGCTGGGAATGGTCAGCTTTGCTACTTGTTGACCTCTTGACTTGTTGACTTGTTGACTTGTTGACTTGTTGACTTTCTATCAGCCAATCCTCTATCCGAATGATTTCGCCATTTACGTCCATACGTGTGAAGCCTTGCTGCATGTAGATGGCGAGTTGCTCCTTCAGCGTTCGGTCGGCTTGTGGCATGATGGGCGCTAATACCGTGAAGCGGGTGCCTCGGCTGTAGGTAAGCATACATTGTACGAGGTCTTCGGGCGTATGCTTCTTCACCAGTTGTCCGCTGATGGGGGAGTAGGTTTTGCCAATGCGGCTGTAGAGCAGACGCAAATAATCGTAGATTTCGGTAGAGGTACCGACGGTAGAGCGTGGGTTGCGGCTGTTCACCTTCTGCTCGATGGCGATGGCAGGAGGAAGGCCCTTGATGAAGTCGCAGTCAGGCTTCTTCATCCTTCCGAGGAACTGACGGGCATAGGCCGACAGGCTCTCTACATAGCGCCTCTGTCCCTCGGCATACAGCGTGTCGAACGCCAGCGACGACTTGCCCGATCCGCTCAGTCCCGTTATCACCACCAGCTTCCCTCGTGGAATATCCACCGAGACGTTTTTCAGGTTGTTGACATTCGCACCTCTGACAGAAATGTACTTCTCCTCCATGGAATTTATTCGCAGAGATTTTTGGCCACGAGATGTTGACTACGGTGACCTAAACCGTCACTTAGTTTTTGGTACTTGCAAGAAACGATGTCTCCTGGTTTGAAATCCCAGGGAGAGTAAACGGGGTCATAATTATTTTTAGGGTCTTCTATTTGAAATCGTTTGGGGCCGAGCACCAAAGCTTCTGTGGGAACAAAACATTCAGTTGCATCTATCATTCTGATGTAAATCTGCACTCTTTTCCCAATTTCCTCTGTCATGACGACATCCTTTTCTTCTACTTGATTGGATGTCTTATTCCTAAAGACTTTTTTTAGTAAATTCATTTTTGTAATATTTAATTATTGAGCAAAGGTAGAATTAATTGTTCAAATAAACTAACAAAAAAGAAGGATTTATTGTTAATTTGTTGTTTTTGCCATAAAAGAATTATGGTTATCTGCAAAGAACCCGCTTCTTTTTACCCTGCGACATTTCAGACAGTATCAGGTTCCCCAAAAGTCCCATCAAATGGGAAAAAAGTCCCACTGGCTGGGATTTTATTCCCATAGGCCGGGATTTTTACGGAATTTGATGTTTGCCGGACAGCCGTTACGATTATTCTTGCAGATAATGATAAAGATAATTCCTTTTTTCTTGCGATTGTCATTGCCTTGTGTTATTTTTGCCGAAATTTTGACTTTGAAAAGGATGAGGAACTATCGTTTTGTGGCAAAAGGTGCGGCTTGCCCAGTCGCTTCAGTCTTCAGTCTTGTAGCTTTCATGTTGCTTCTTGCCTCTTGCTCTACGCAGAAAAAAGTTTCTTCCGCGGGCCTTGCAGACGATTATGTTCCTAAGCGGGAGTTTCGTGGGGCATGGATGCAGGTCGTCAACGGGCAGTACAACGGCATGACTTCTGCCGAGCAGCAGCAACGTCTTTCCGAACAACTCGACGCCCTTCAGCAGGCAGGCGTGAATGCCGTCATCTTCCAGGTGCGGCCTGAGGCCGATGCGCTCTATGTTTCCTATTACGAGCCTTGGAGCCGTTTCCTCACAGGCGAGCAGGGACGAAATCCCGATGAGGGCTGGGACCCCCTGCAGTTCATGATTACTGCCTGCCATGCCCGAGGTATGGAACTCCATGCCTGGATAAATCCCTACCGCGCGAAAATGAAGGGGCTGAAGAAGGCCGACATGCACTACAAGCATCCGTGGTTCAAGTTTCCTGAGCGTTTTGTGGAATACGACGGCATGCTCATCTTCAATCCCGCCCTGCAGCTCAATCGCGACTACATCTGTACCGTCGTTTCCGACATCGTCAGGCGCTATGATGTTGACGGCCTCCACATCGACGACTATTTCTATCCCTATCCTGTGGCGGGTGTTCCTTTCCCTGACGATGCTGACTTTGCTGCCGACCCGCGTGGCTTCACGGACAAGGCTGATTGGCGGCGCGACAACGTCAACCTGCTCATCCAGCAACTCTCTTCCACCATTCACGACATCAAGCCTTGGGTGAAGTTCGGCGTCAGCCCGTTTGGAATCTACCATAACGGAGGCGGGCAGGAGAAGGGCCTAGTCCCAGGCTCGGCCACATCGGGCTTGCAGAACTACGACGACCTTTATGCCGACGTCCTCCTCTGGATTGACAAAGGGTGGGTTGATTATACCGTTCCGCAGCTCTATTGGGAAATCGGACATTCGACTGCCGACTATGCTACCCTTATCGGATGGTGGGCAGCAAATGCTAACGGTAGGCCCCTCTTTATCGGGCAGGATTTGGAACGCTCCCTAAAATATTCCGACCCCAAGGCTCCTGGTCACAACCAGCTTGCTGCCAAGTTCCGTATGCAACGTGACGAGCCGGTCAGCGGCTACTGCTGGTGGTATGCCGACGCCCTCCGCACCCACATGGCTACTCCCGCAGGTAAAGCCGAGGTACAAGCCGTTGCCCACGCTGGCTCACTTGCCCTTCAGCCTCTGTTTCCCTTCCTCGACCACAAGGCACCTGCTCCTGTGCGCAAGCCTGCAATAGTCCGAACGGACGATGGCCCTGTGCTGATGTGGACAGCGCCCAAGTACAAGACGGAGCTTGACCGTCCCATCCGCTATGTCGTCTACCGCTTCCGTGCCGATGAGAAAATAGACCTCTCCAACGGCGCCCGTATCATCGGCTTCACGCCCAACACCTACTTCCGTCTGGGAAGCGGGCAAGTCGAAGGAAAAAGCCGATACGTCATCACCGCCCTCGATCGTCTGCAAAACGAATCCAGCCCTGTGAAAGTGAAGGTGAAATGATGTTTGAAAATCTCTTTATGTCCATGATAAGATGAAACGCAAGAAAAAGTCCCGTCCCCCCGTTGAGTTGCCTCAGTCTGCCCCTCGGACTGAGCGCCTTGTCACCTTCCTTAGCAAGGAGGAGAAGCAGATGATAGACAGTTACCTCAACCGCTATCACATCACCAACCGCAGCCGCTGGATGCGCGAGACACTCCTCCGCCGCATCATTCAGAATCTGGAGCTGGACTATCCCACGCTCTTCAACGAGCACGATATGCGCCGCTGATGACTGACGCCGACTTCATGAAGATGGCGCTTGCCGAAGCTCGTCAGGCTTTTGCCGAGGGCGAGGTGCCTGTGGGTGCCATAGTAGCCTGCAAGGGGCGTGTCATTGCCCGTGCCCACAACCTTACGGAGGCGCTTACCGACGTTACTGCCCATGCTGAGATGCAGGCCATTACCGCTGCTGCCTCGTGGCTGGGGGGGAAGTATCTTGCGGACTGCACGCTTTACGTAACTGTTGAGCCTTGTACCATGTGTGCCGGAGCCATTGCCTGGGCACAGGTCAGCCGACTCGTCTGGGGTGCCGATGACGAGAAACGCGGTTTCCGTCGCTTTGCTCCCGATGCCCTCCATCCTCGTACTGAAGTCGTTTCAGGCATCCTCTCTGATGAATGTGCTGCCTTGATGCAGCAGTTTTTCAAAGAACGACGTTAATGTTTATATAACGAAACACACAAATGGACATCGGGAAAGCATTTAAGGCGGCACTCAACCGGAAGGTTGAACGTAATTGGGAAAAGATATACGTCATCGTGGATATTCACGATACCATTCTCCATGCCAGTTATGAGAACACAGAAACATTCAACTATTTCCCTTCTGCAAGAGAGGCGTTGCAATTAATGACCAGTAGAGAAGACATTTGCCTTATCCTTTGGAGTTCAACCTACAAGGAAAAACTGGAGATGTATATCAATCATTTTGCCGGTGATGGCATTCATTTTGACTTCGTGAATGAAAACCCCGAAGTGGGCAATACCCGGCTCTCTGATTTTGAGGCCAAGCTCTACTATAATGTCGGCATAGACGATAAGTTTGGATTTGAGCCTGAAACAGACTGGCAGAAAGTGATTGAAGTGTTAAGCCTTTACTGAATGAAAATCAATAAAATCCTATTTGTCTGCCATGGCAATATCTGCCGTTCGCCAATGGCGGAATTCATCATGAAAGCCCTTGTGAAGGCTCATGGGGTGGACGAAGAGTTTGAAATCGCTTCAGCTGCCGTTTCCGACGAGGAACGCGGCAATCCCATTTATCCCCCTGCGCAGCGCTGTCTGCGCCAGCATGGCGTATGGTTCGATTTTCATAAGACTGCCCGTCGCGTTGTTCCTACCGATTATGACGATTACGACCTCCTTGTTTGCATGGATCAGAGCAACCTACGCCTGCTCAGTCGTATTATTGGTGACGATCCTGATGATAAAATGCGCCTGCTGATGTCGTTTGCCGGACGTCCTCATGCCAATGTAGCTGACCCTTGGTACACCGACGACTTTGAGCAAGCCTTTCAGGACATCCTCCTCGGCTGCGAAGGAATGCTAAAGAACTATTATTTGCTGTAAATTCGCTCGATTTGTTCGGCGTAGTGACGTAGGATGACGGCACGGCGCAGTTTGAGGGTCTGGGAGAGCATGCCGTTGGCTGTAGTCCATTCGTCGAAGACGTAAACGGGACGCTTGATGGCTTCGTAATCGGCAAGAGTCTTGTCGATGGTCTCAATCTCGTGGCTGAGAAGTTTAATGACAGCGGGGTGAACAAGCAGTTCCTCTTTCGATAGCTTACCCAGCCCGTTTGATTCTGCCCATCGGTCGAGGTGAGCATAGTTGAGGCAGATGATGGCGCTGGCGAATTTCTGGTTCTCGCCGACAATAATACTGCTGTCGAAATAGGGGCTGTCGTTGATTTTGGTCTCTAAAAGCTGTGGTGCAATGTATTTGCCAGAAGAGAGCTTGAAGATTTCCTTCTTGCGGTCAGTTATTTTGAGGTATTTTCCCTCGACGAGAGTGCCGATGTCACCCGTGTGGAGCCAGCCGTCGACATCGATGATGCGGGCGGTTTCGGCGGGATCTTTGTAGTAGCCCTTCATGACGTGCGGCCCACGGACGAGAATCTCTCCGTCTTCTGCAAAGGTGAGTTCAGCGCCGTCAATGGGTTTGCCGGCCGTGCCCATTTTGTTAACGCCCTCCGTAGGGTTGTTGACGGCGATAACGGGCGAGGTCTCGCTCATGCCATAGCCCTCGAAAATATGGAGCTTGGCAGCATTGAAGAGGCGGACGATGCTGGGCTTAATGGACGAGCCACCAGAGATAATGATCATATTGTGGCCTCCGATGGCGGCACGCCACTTGCTATAAACGAGGCGGTCGAAAAGACGCAGACGACGGCGATAGACAGGGTTGCGGTTGTAGTTGTCGAACGTGTTGCCGAACTCCCACGCGGCATGGTAGATGCGGCGCTTCAGCCCGTGCAGGTTGCCCTCCTGCTGGCGGAACTTCTCGTAGAAGGTCTCAAGCACGCGGGGCACGGCAGAGAAGCCGTCGGCATGACACGAGGCGAGGTCGCGCTGGATGGTGGCAAGGCCTTCGGCATAGTAGATGCTAATGCCGAGCTCCTGGTATTCGTAGTTCATGGTGCGCTCGTAGCTGTGGCAGAGGGGCAGGAACGAGAGCATCCTGTGCTTGACGCCATAGACCTGGTACATGGCGTGGGCATGGGCGTCGAAGGTGAGGTTGCGGTGGGTGAGCATGACGCCCT
>JAFWOP010000157.1 GCA_017545365.1 Bacteroidales bacterium | reverse complement strand
CCGGCTGCTACCGCGACGTGAAGGACACCACCTGCGTGGCTATGTTTAGAATTATGTCGGATTTGTCAGGCTTGTCAGACAAGTCTGACCTCCCCACTTACGCCATTGCGTGGACGACCACGCCGTGGACCCTGCCGTCGAATACGGCCCTCTGCGTGGGCCCCACAATCGACTATGTGCTGCTGGAAACCACCCATCCCTATACGCAGGAACCCTGCCGCATCGTCATGGCGAAGGCCTTGATGGGCAACTTCTTCACCGAAGGGGAGCCCGACGAGAAGTCGAAGCTTTTGCATGCCACAGTGCTGGGCGAGTGCAAAGGTACCGACCTGGAGGGCATCGCCTACGAGCAGCTGATTCCTTGGGTGAAGCCTACGGTGGTGAATGCTGCCGAGCAGACCCATCGTGCCGCCAAGGAGAGTGAGGCGTTCCGCATCATCTTGGGCGACTATGTGACCACCGAGGACGGTACGGGTATTGTTCATATCGCCCCCACCTTCGGTGCCGACGACGCCCGTGTGGCCAAGAAGGCGGCTATCGGCGACCTGCTGATGTACGACCGCGACGGCAAGCAGATGCCTATGGTCGACAAGCAGGGCCGTTTCGCACGCATCGAAGACCTCGACCCCGAATGGGTGAAGGAGAATGTGGATGTGGAGGTCTATGCACAGTATGCGGGCAAGTATGTGAAGAACGCCTACGACTCCACCAAGACCGAGAAGGACATGAGTCTGGATGTGGAGCTGGTCATCATGCTCAAGGAGCAGGGCAAGCTGTTCAAGAGTGAGAAACACACCCACAGCTATCCCCATTGCTGGCGTACCGACAAGCCGGTGTTGTACTACCCGCTGGACAGCTGGTTTATCCGCACCACCGCCCTGCGCGACCGCATGATTGAGCTGAACAAGACCATCAACTGGAAGCCCGAAGCCACCGGCACCGGCCGTTTCGGCAACTGGTTGGAGAACATAGTGGACTGGAACCTGAGCCGCAGCCGCTACTGGGGCACCCCGCTGCCCATCTGGCGCACCGAGGACGGCAAAGAGGAGGTCTGCATAGGCAGCGTGAAGCAGCTGAGCGAGGAAATCGAGAAGTCGGTGGCAGCCGGTTTTATGAAGGAGAACCCCTACAAAGGCGGCTACAGGGATTTCGACCTCCACCGCCCCTATATCGACGGGGTGGTGCTGGTGTCGCCCAGCGGCAAGAAGATGATGCGCGAGCCCGACCTGATAGATGTGTGGTTCGACAGCGGTGCCATGCCTTACGCCCAGATTCACTATATGGGCGAGGAATTGACCGCCGACCAGTTCCCGGCCGACTTTATCGCCGAGGGCGTGGACCAGACACGAGGCTGGTTTTATACGCTTCATGCCATCGCCACCATGTGTTTCGACAATGTGGCCTTCAAGAACGTCATCAGCAACGGCCTGGTGCTCGACAAGAACGGCAACAAGATGTCCAAGCGTCTGGGCAATGCCGTCGACCCCTTTGAGACATTGAAACAGCAAGGACCTGATGCCACCCGCTGGTATATGATAACCAACAGCCAGCCGTGGGACAACTTGAAGTTCGACGTGGAGGGTGTGGACGAGGTGCGCCGCAAGCTCTTCGGCACGCTGTACAACACTTATAGCTTCTTCGCCCTCTATGCCAACATTGACGGTTTCGAATACAAGGAGGCCGACCTGCCCATCGCCGAGCGTCCTGAGATTGACCGCTGGATATTGAGCGAGCTGAACACCCTGGTGAAGAAGGTGGATGAGGCTCTGAGCGACTACGAGCCTACCCGTGCGGGCCGCGCCATCTCGCAGTTTGTGGATGCCAACCTGAGCAACTGGTATGTGCGCCTCTGCCGCCGCCGTTTTTGGAAGGGAGAGATGACCGCCGACAAGGTCTCCGCCTACCAGACCCTCTACACCTGTTTGGAGACATTGGCACGCCTGATGTCACCCATCGCCCCCTTCTTCAGCGAGCGCATGTTCCTCGACCTCAACAATGTCACCCACCGCATCGACGCCGCTTCGGTGCATCATGTCGCCTTCCCCGAGGTGCATGAGGAGATGATTGACAAGGAACTGGAAGAGCGTATGCAGCTCGCCCAGCAGATATGCTCCATGGGGCTTTCGCTCCGCAAGAAGAGCAACTTGCGTGTGCGTCAGCCGCTTTCGAAGATTATGCTGCCTGTCCAGGACGACCGTTTCCGCCAGCAGGTGGAGCAGGTGAAGCACCTTATCTGCTCCGAACTGAACATCAAAGAAATCGAGTTTATAGCCCCCGACAACGACCTGCTGGTCAAGCGCATCAAGCCTAACTTCAAGACCCTGGGCCCCCGCTACGGCAAGATTATGAAGGCCATCAGCAACGAGATACAGGCATTCTCGCAGCAGCAGATTACCGCACTTGAGGCAGCAGGCAAATGCGACCTCTCCATCGAAGGCCAGCCTGTTGAAATATTGCTCTCCGATGTGGAAATTGCCACGCAGGACATCCCCGGCTGGGTGGTGGCCAACGAGGGCAGCCTCACCGTGGCCCTCGACATCACCGTCACCGACGAACTTAAGGCCGAAGGCATTGCCCGCGAGCTGGTGAACCGTATCCAGAACATCCGTAAGGAGGGCTTCGAGGTGACCGACCGCATCAAGGTGGACCTCCTCCACGGCGAGTGGGACGAGGCGGTTCTTGCCCATAAGGACTATATCTGCAATGAGATTCTTTGCACCGAAATGAACCTGACGGACAGCATCGCCGACGCTGCCCAACAGACCATTGAGATAATCGAAGGCAAGCCTACACAAATATGGGTGAGGAAATCATAAGCAGGATAAAGACTCTGGCAGCAGCCAACGCCCCCACCGTTGTGGAATGGCGGCGTTGGCTGCACCGCCACCCCGAGCTGAGCCAGCAGGAGCACGGCACCATGGCGTATGTGGCTGAACGGCTGCGCGACATGGGGCTGGAACCCAAGACCGGCATCGGCAAGACAGGTGTCATGGCCATGATACGTGGCGGAAAAGACCCCGAGGGTTATTGCGTGGCCCTGCGTGCCGACTACGACGCGCTGCCTTTGACCGAAGCCACGGGTCTGCCCTTTGCCTCGGAAAACCCCGGCGTGATGCACGCCTGCGGACACGACATGCACACTAGCTCGCTGCTGGGTGCCGCCCAGATTTTGTGCGCCATCCGCGAAGAGCTGAACGGCAGCGTCATGCTTATCTTCGAGCCGTCGGAAGAGATGTACCCCGGCGGTGCACGCATGATGATGGACGACGGTCTCTTCGACGAGGTGATGCCCAACGAGATTTACTCGTTCCACTGTCTGCCCGAGATGGAGATGGGCCGTATCGGCATGCGCAAAGGCCGCTATATGGCCTCCACCGACGAACTCTATTGGACAGTGAAGGGTAGGGGAGGGCATGGCGCCACGCCCCACCTGAGCGTCGACCCCATCCTGATAGCGTCGCACATCGTGGTGGCGTTGCAGCAGTTGGTCAGCCGCAATGCGGCCCCGATGATGCCTACGGTGCTCAGCTTCGGCAAGATAATTGGAGAGGGACGCACCAACATCATCCCCGACGAGGTGAAGATGGAAGGTATTATCCGCACCTTCGACCCCCAATGGCGGCTGGAATGCCACGAGAAGATTCGCAAGATGAGCTGCGGCATTGCCGAGAGCATGGGGGGCGAATGCGACCTCTTCATCGACTATGGCTACCCACCTGTCATCAACGACGATGACTGCACCCAGCAGGTGCACGACAACGGCGTCGCCTTCCTGGGTGCCGAGAATGTGGACTGGATAGACCTGCGCATGACGGCGGAGGACTTCGCCTTTTTCGCACAAAAGATACCCGCCTGCTATTTCCGCGTAGGCATCCATGTGCCCGACACCCCCTTCTGCAACCTCCACCGCCCCAACCTATTGGTCGACGAACGCTCCATGCAGGTGGCCAGCGGATTCGAGGCATACAACGCCTATATGGCATTGCAAAACCGAATCAAACAGTAGGGTTCCCGTGTACGCCCAGCCCCATGTACCCGTACGGGCATACCCCCGTGTACACTCCACCCCAAATAGTGAAAATGACAGAAACAATAGATACAACACAAGAACTCGGCACCAGGAATATGGGTGCGCTGCTGTGGAAGTATGCCCTTCCCGCAGTGGTGACGCAGATTATAGCAACCGTCTATAATCTGGTCGACAGCATATTCTTAGGTCATGCCGAAAATGGTGCGCTGATACTTGCCGCCCTAGCCATCACCCTCCCCATCATGAACATCATCCATGCCTTTGGCTCACTGGTGGGAGCCGGAGCCGGTGCCCGCATGAGCATCGTGCTGGGCAGGAAGGATGTCCGTTGGGCAGAGAAGATTCTTGGCAACAGCATGTGGCTCACTTTCTTCTTCGGCATACTCTTTGTCTCGGCAGGCTACCTTTTCATGGACCCGATACTGGCGATGTTTGGTGCATCGGAAATCACCATGCGGCTGGCGCATGAGTATATGTCTATCGTGCTGCCCGGCATGTTCCTCACCACCCTGACATTCAACCTTTCGGGCCTTATCCGTGCTTCGGGTTATGCCACCAAGTCGATGTGGATTCAGGTTAGCGGTGCCGTGATGAACATCATCCTCGATGCCATCTTCATCGTCGGATTGGGTTGGGGTATTAAGGGCGGAGCGTGGGCCACCACCATCTCCATGGCTTTCTCTGCCACTCTGGCGGTGATGCACTTCGTCTCGCCTAAGTCGTTCATCCACTATAAGCGTCACTGCTGGGAGCCTAAGATGTATATTGTCAAGAACATCCTTGCCATCGGCATCAGCCCTTTCTCCATGAATGTGGCGTCGTGTGCGGTGGTGGCGTTGCTCAACACCCAGCTTATCCGTTTCGGAGGAGACTATGCTGTGAGTGCCTATGGCGTGGTCAACCGTATAGCCTTCCTGGTATTTATGGTGCTGATGGGCATCTGTCAGGGCATGCAACCCATAGCAGGCTACAACTATGGAGCTGGTCTCAACCACAGGCTGAAAGAGATTTACCTGCTCTCGCTCAAATGGAATGTGGGCACTGGCATATTGGGCATGCTGCTTGCCCTCTTTGTGCCTCGCACCATGGTGATGATGATGACCAGCGAGGAGGAACTCATCTCCATAGCCATACCCGCCATGCGGTTCCTGCTGGTTATGGCACCCCTTATTGGCTTCACCGTCACCAACTCCCAGTTCTTCCAGTCTATCGACAAGCCTTGGATAGCCATCGTCACCAGTCTCTCGCGACAGGTCATCTTTTTGATACCGTTGATGTATATCGTACCCGCCTTCATGGTGAGGCATGGGTGGAGCGGGCTGACGGGCGTGTGGCTGAGTATGACTATTAGCGACGTATGTGGTGCCCTGCTTTCGGGCATCCTGCTCTATACCCAGCTCAAGGTCTTCCGTCCAGGCTATGTGCCGCCTCACCGCAAGCCTCGAAAAGAACGTGGTCCCAAATCAAACTAAAATATTATGAAAAAACTAGTTTCCTTAATTGCCTTAGTCCTTAGTGTCACCATGTTGATGGCACAAGGTGAAAGTAAACGTGTGCTGTTCATCGGCAACAGCTACACTGAAGTAAATAACCTCCCCCAGCTGGTGCAGCGGGTGGCCGAAAGTGCCGGCGATGTCGTAGAGTATCAGAGCAACACTCCCGGCGGCTGCACCTTCCAGCAGCATTGTAACAATCTCTCAATGGATTTAATCCGGCAAGGCGGCTGGGACGTGGTGGTGCTACAGGAGCAGAGCCAACGGCCCTCGTTCCCCCAGTCGCAGGTTGAAGTCGAGGTGTTTCCCTATGCCCAGCAGTTGGTGGAAGCTGTTTATAACAACAACCCCGAAGGCGAAGCCATGTTCTACATGACATGGGGAAGGAAGTACGGCGACCAGCAGAATGCCCCCTATTTCCCAGTACTCGGCACTTACGAAGGAATGGATAGTATGCTCTATGAGCGTTACATGTATATGGCTCGCCAATACGATGCCTCGGTATGCCCTGTGGGACGTGTATGGCGCTACCTGCGTACCAACTACCCGGAGATTGAACTCTACCAATCTGATGGGAGCCATCCCTCACTGGCTGGCAGCTATGCAGCCGCCTGCGCTTTCTACACCCTGATTTTCCATCGCAGTCCGCAGTATATCACCTACCAACCCGAAATCGATGCTGCCCAAGCCCTCACCATCCGCGAGGCGGTGCAAAGTGTGGTCTTCGACACCCTCTCATTTTGGCTTCGCCAGACGACAGACACCGTTCATCACGACACCACCCAGGTGGACACTACCCAGATGGACACCACACAAGTGGACACCACACAGATTGACACCACCCAGGTGGGTATCGGACGTGTGTCGGGGCATGAGGCCGGTTTCCGCGTCTATCCGAACCCTGCCACCGACCAAGTGACAGTGCATTTCCCTCTCTTGGCAGAGGTCTGCGAGGTGACGCTCTCCGACATGAAAGGCCGCAAACTTCGTGCTGTGACCTTGTCAGGCTCTCAAAACACCCTGTCGTTGTCTGACTTGCCCAAAGGGGTATATCTGCTGACCGTCATTTCGCCGACCAATCACTTCTCAACGCGTATCCTTAAACAATAAGATATGAAAAGAATCTTCCTTTACTCATTATTGCTCTTAGCTTCCTTATCATTGGAGGCGCAGTCGCAAGAGACAAACTCAGGCTTGCAGCGGCCCAAGGTGGGTGTCGCCCTCAGTGGCGGAGGTGCCAAGGGTGCGGCGCATATCGGTGTGCTCAAGTACATGGAGGAGATAGGCATCCCCGTCGATTATGTCACCGGCACCAGCATGGGCTCTATCATCGGCGGTCTGTATTCTTTGGGCTATTCGCCTGACGAGATGGCCAAACTCATTGCCGCCATGGATTGGGGGCTGTATATGAGCAACAGCGTCAACCGTAAGTATCAATCGGCCGAGCGACGTGAGCGCAACAGTCAGTTTCTCTTCTCCGTTCCTTTCGGCACCGGCGAGTTCCAAGAGAAGTCGGGCCGTCTGCTTTCCACCCTGCCCCGTGGCTTCATCAATGGTGCCAGCCTCATCAACCTCTTTAGCATGCTCAGCATCGGATATAACGACTCGGTCGACTTCAACAAGCTCCCCAGGCCCTTCGCCTGTGTCTGCACCGACATCCTTAATGGCGACTCGGTAGTGCTGCATAGTGGTGTCTTCTCCAAGGCCATCCGTGCTAGTATGGCCATCCCCGGTGTCTTTTCGCCCGTCGAGTGGGACGGTCATCTGCTGGCTGACGGCGGTTTGGTCAACAATTTCCCGGTAGATGTATGCCTCCAGATGGGTGCCGACTTGGTCATCGGTGTCGAGCTCGCCGACGATTTGGCCGACGACCCCAGCCAGCTGCGCTCCCTCCCCCAGCAGATGAGCCAGTATCTGTCTATTGCTGTGAGAGGCAACCGCAATGAGAACCGCAAGCTGTGCGACCTCTACCTCCATCCCGATGTGACGGGGTATAACATGATGAGCTTCAGCTCTAGTGCCATCGACACCATGGTCAGGCGTGGCTACAATTGCGCCAAGGCACATCGCGACGAGTTCTTGAAACTCAAACAGCGGCTCGATAGCTCCGGCACTATACAATACCGGCTCCAAGCCCCCCGCGCCAAGTACTTCACCGAGACAGACACCTTCGTACTGGCCGAAGTGGTGTACAAAGGTGCCACGCAGGACGAGCAGCGGTGGCTGAACAAGAAGGACGCCCTCGAGGTGGGCATGCCCGTCACCATGGGCGACATCGAGCGCGCCATCGGTGTGCTGAACGGCACAGGAGCCTATTCCACCATCACCTACAACCTCTACGAGACAGACGAAGAGATGTGGGTCTCCAACCATGTCTATACCGATGCCCTGGGGCGTGAGACCTACAGGTTGGTCATCAACCTCGAACCTGCCGAGCCCCATCTTCTCTCGGTCGGCTTTCGATATGACTCCGAAGAGAGTTCCTCTTTGCTCTTCCATTTGGGGTGGAACGAGCAGCGTCTTTCTGGTTTCAAGCTGCGCACCGACGTCGACTTGAATTATAATTTCCGCTTCGGCGCAAGGGCCTCGTGGTGTGGCTTGGGCTTGGGCGACATCAGCCTCGCCTACAGGTATCACAACAGCAGTATGAATATCAACTACTACGACTCCATATCGCTGACCGGTCGCCTCATCGACCACCACAACATCAGCCTTTTCATCTCCGAGTTCCACCTGTTTGACTTTAGCTTCGCCTTCGGTATCGACGAGGACTTCTACTCCAACCGCGCCAGTTTCACCCTCAGCAATATGCTCTATAACGGCATCTTCCATTTCGACCGCACCGAGAACTTCTTCGGTGTCTTCTTCAATGGCCGTTTCGATAATCTGGACAATGC
>JAFWOP010000156.1 GCA_017545365.1 Bacteroidales bacterium | reverse complement strand
CATGTTCGAGATGCTCGGCAACTGGTCGTTTGGTGACTATTTCAAAGAGGGAGCCATCGACATGGCATGGGAATATCTGGTCGACGTGCTGAAGCTCAACCCCGAAGACCTCTACGTGACCGTGTTCGAGGGTTCACCCGAAGAAAACATCCCCCGCGACGACGAGGCTGCCCGCTACTGGGCCAAGCACGTGCCCGAGGACCACATCATCAACGGCAGCAAGCACGACAACTTCTGGGAGATGGGCGACACAGGCCCCTGCGGCCCCTGCTCGGAGATTCACGTCGACAGCCGCACGCCAGAGCAGCGAAAGGCCAGCGGCATCTGTGGTCGTGACCTCGTGAACAAGGACGACCCGCAGGTCATCGAAATATGGAACCTCGTGTTCATGCAGTTCAACCGCAAGGCCGATGGCTCGCTGGAGAAACTCTCCATGAACGTTATCGACACCGGCATGGGCTTCGAGCGCCTTGTCCGCATGTTGCAGGGCAAGCACTCTAACTACGACACCGACGTGTTCCAGCCCATCATCAAGGCTGAGCAAGACATCACCGGCCTGCGCTACTTCACTTTTGAGGAAGAGACTGACAACAAATCTCAAATCTCAAATCTCAAATCTCAAAACGAAATCAACGTAGCCATGCGCGTCTGCGCCGACCACCTGCGCGCCGTCTCGTTCTCTATCGCCGACGGCCAGCTGCCCGGCAATGCTAAGGCCGGCTACGTCATCCGCCGTATCCTGCGCCGTGCCGTGCGCTACGCCTACACCTTCCTCGGACAGAAAGAGGCTTTCCTCTACAAGCTCCTGCCCACACTCGTTGAAGAGATGGGTGATGCCTTCCCCGAACTGAAAGCTCAGCAGCAGCTTATCGGTCGAGTCATCAAGGAGGAGGAGGACTCCTTCCTCCGCACGCTCGACAAAGGTATCTCGCTGCTCGACAAGGCCATGGAGGAGTTGAGGAGTAAGGAGGTAAAGGAGCTGGATGGCGTACAGGCTTTCCGTCTGTTCGACACCTACGGCTTCCCCCTCGACCTCACCGAGCTTATTTGTCGTGAGAACGGCTTCACCGTCAACGAGGAGCAGTTCAACGTGGAGATGCAGAAGCAGAAAGACCGTGCCCGCAATGCTGCCGCTGTTGAAAATTCTGACTGGGTAGAACTTGCCCAGGGTGAGCAGCAGTTCGTCGGCTACGATTATACTGAGTACACCTGCCACATCATCCGTTACCGCAAGGTCACCCAGAAGAAGAACTCCTTCTACGAACTGGTGCTCGACTACACCCCGTTCTACGGCGAGATGGGTGGACAGGTGGGCGACACAGGCGTCCTCGTCAATGGCGAGGAGACCGTTGACATCATCGACTCCAAGCGCGAAAACGGCCAGACCGTCCACATCGTGAAGGAGCTCCCGAAAGACCCGACGGCTGAGTTCATGGCTTGTGTAGACATCGACAAGCGCGATGCCTCTGCCGCCAACCACACTGCCACGCACCTCCTCGACTACGCCTTGAAGCAGGTGCTCGGCGACCACGTCGAGCAGAAGGGTTCCTTCGTCAGCCCCGACGCACTGCGCTTCGACTTCTCCCACTTCGAGAAGGTCAGCGACGAGCAGCTGCGCGAGGTGGAGCGTATGGTGAACTTCATGATTCGCCAAGACCTGCCCCGCGATGAGCACCGCGACGTGCCTATGGAGGAGGCCAAGAAGATGGGTGCCATCGCCCTCTTCGGCGAGAAGTATGGCGACGCCGTCCGCGTCATGCGCTTCGGCCCTTCGTGCGAGCTCTGCGGCGGTATCCACACCACCTCGACAGGCCGCATCGGCTTCTTCAAGATTATCTCGGAGAGCAGTGTCGCCGCCGGCATCCGCCGTATCGAGGCCCGAACAGGCAAGCAGTGCGAGGAACTCCTGTACAACATCGAGGACACGCTGAAAGCCATCAAGTCGTTCTTCAACAACGCCAAAGACCTGCAGGGCGTCATCCAGAAATATATTGAGGAGCACGACTCGATGAAGAAAGAGATTGAGTCGTTCCAGGCCCAGGCCGTCGAGCGTTATTCAAAGCAACTGATTGAGAAGGGCCGTTTTATTGGCGGCGTGAAAGTGGTGACCGCCATAATGCCCATGGAGCCACAGGCCGCCAAAGACCTCGCTTTCAAAATACGTGCAAATGTGGAAGGCTCACTCCTCTGCGTACTCGGAACAACTTATAACGACAAGCCGCAACTCACCATCATGTTGAGCGACGACGTCATCACCGACCACGGTCTGAATGCCGGACAGATGGTGCGCGAGGCTGCCAAGCTCATCCAGGGTGGTGGTGGTGGACAGCCTCACTTTGCCCAAGCTGGAGGCAAGAACGCCGATGGACTCTCGGCTGCCATCGATAAGGTCATCGAACTGGCAAAACTCTAAGCATCTGTTACAAAGCAAAGCCGCCTATGGCATCCCTGAGGGTTTTGTCATAGGCGGCTTTTATTGTCGTCTCGTTTATGTTGTTTCAGACTCTGCTGCCATAGGCATTTGCATGTTCTCTTCTTCCATCATTGGGTAGGGGATAGCTTTCGCTCGGTGGTCTTGCAACCAGATGTGGTTCAGCGTGAAGGCTATCGAATCCAGTGTCTCTTCTCGCTTTTGCGATTTCAGCTCGCACTCCCACACCGTGATGCAGTGCCAGCCCATCGCTGCCAGTTTTCGCTGTTCCTCCTTGTCACGCTCCTTGTTCCTGCGAATCTTCGTCACCCAGAACTCCCTGTTCGTCTTGGGAATTTTGCAACAGTTTTTCTCATTTATTATTTCTCCCTTATCATTTAGCGAAGCGCCGTGTCCGTGCCAGAAACATCCATTCACAAAGATGCATGTCCTGTATTTTCTCAAAACCAGGTCAGGATGTCCGGGCAACCGTTTGTAGTTCAGCCTGTATCTGAATCCCCGTTTCCACAGTCCACGTCGCACAATCATCTCTGGCTTCGTGTTTTTCGAACGAATCGCCGCCATGTTATTGTGTCGTTCTTGGCTGACCAAAGTAGTAGCCCCAAATGGTTGTGAAGAGAGCTTATCCATTTTGCTTTCTACAGAGGACTTCCGAGAAATTTGGCAAGGTATCGGAGGTTACCAGTAGAAGTACCTTTCAGGACAGACAAGGGCAATGCTCCAGCCTGTCAGTGTGATGGGCTGATAGAACACAAGGTATTGTTCGCCGTCGAAGTTCACCGACATATTGCCCTTGTGGCCGTTCACCATCTCGTTTCCCAGGGCAATGATGTCGCTCTGCAGACGTGAATTGACACCATCGAAGATGGTATGGTAAACAAGCCTGTCCTTGTCAGGATAGATAAGAAAGTTACCGCTCTTGCCTGTCATCATGTAATAGGCACCCTCGCAGGGCAATTCCTCGGTAATGGCCTTTGACAGCATAGGCAGTGATAGGTCGGTGGAGATAACACCAATGAAGGTGCTGTCGGCATCGTAGAGAGGCATTGAGTAGGAGGCAATCTTTTCCGAGGAAAATAGTGTTCCGGCTTCGTTAAAGTCGTCGTATGGGTCTACCCACACGGCCTTGCCTTCAGTCCGTGGATTCCTGTACCAGTCTTTGCTATAGTAATCGTATTCTCCCTCTATTTCCGTTACAATTCTGTCACCCTGCCTGACGGTATAGGCTGAGAAGTTATGGCCTAAGTTAGGGAAAAAGTCAGGCTCTGTCGTAATGGAGCAACCATTGAGGTTAGGGTTCAGCTCAACGATACGGTGGGTATATGCCAACAGTGAGTCGGGATACAGGTTGTTCATCACCTGCCATTTCATGTTGCGAGTCACCGTCTCCACCTCGTTCAGGTAATTTGTGGTGAGCATGGCTTTTTTCTCCAGCATCTGCTCTGTACGCCTCATCGTCTCTTCCTTCAAAGTGGCGTGGGAATGCCAAAGCATCGCAATCAAGATGATTGCAAGGACTGCTGCAACTGGCACTATAATCTTGTTTAAGAGTCTTTTGGTCATAACCTAAATAAATTAGGCGCAAAGGTACGAACTTTATTTTGAATACCAAGCAATTTCTTACAACTTTTTTCACAAGTCGGAGGTTGGCTTATATGAATTTGCCTTATTCTGGCATGACTGAGTAGACTTTTTTAGGCAAAAAGCGTTAATCTTCCCAAATCGTTTTGCCACGTCGCTCTTTTTTCGTACTTTTGCATCCAAACTAAGAACCTACACCTAAATGGATAACACAGAGTACACTGAGAAAACAGAGAACACCGAGGGCACAGAGAACACTGATGTCTCATCGGCCTCGGAAGCTCATTCCGACTATAAGCCCGTGAACCGCTTCGATGCATCGGTCGTGCATCACCTGAGCGGCATGTATCAGAACTGGTTTCTGGACTATGCCTCGTATGTAATCTTGGAGCGTGCCGTTCCCCATATCGAGGACGGCCTGAAGCCTGTGCAGCGACGCATCCTGCACTCGATGAAGCGCATGGATGACGGCCGATATAACAAGGTGGCGAACATCGTGGGCCACACCATGCAGTTCCACCCTCACGGCGATGCTTCGATTGGCGATGCCCTGGTGCAACTGGGACAGAAGGACCTGCTCATCGACACGCAGGGCAACTGGGGCAACATACTCACTGGCGATAAGGCCGCTGCACCGCGATATATCGAGGCGCGCTTGTCCAAATTTGCCTTGGACACCGTTTTCAACCCCAAGACCACCGAGTGGCAGCTCTCCTACGATGGACGCAACAAGGAGCCTATCACCCTGCCCGTGAAGTACCCGCTGCTGTTGGCACAGGGTGCCGAGGGCATCGCCGTGGGTCTGTCGTCGAAGATTCTCCCCCACAATTTCAACGAGATTTGCGATGCCGCCATCAGCTACCTGCATGGTGAGGAGTTCCACCTTTACCCCGACTTCCAGACGGGCGGCAGCATCGACGTCTCGAAATACAACGACGGTCAGCGCGGCGGCGTGCTGAAGGTGCGTGCGAAGATTGAGAAGCTCGACCAGAAGACACTCGTCATCCGCGATCTGCCTTTCTCCAAGACCGTAGACAGTCTCATTGACAGTATCAAGAAGGCCATCGAGAAAGGCAAGATCAAGGCCCGCCACGTAGATGACCTGACATCGGCCACGGTGGAGATTCAGATTCAACTCATGCCAGGCGTGAGCAGCGATAAGACACTCGATGCTCTTTATGCTTTTTCCGACTGCGAAATCAGCATCTCACCCAACTGCTGCGTCATCAAGGACCAGAAGCCACAGTTCCTCACCATCAGCGACCTGTTGCGCGATAACGTGGAGCGAACGAAAGACCTCATACGCCAGGAATTAGAGATACGTAAGAACGAGCTATTAGAGCAGTTGCACTTCCAGTCGCTGGAGAAAATCTTCATCGAGGAGCGCATCTACAAGGACAAGAAATTCGAACAGGCTCCCAATGTCGATGCCGTCTGTGAACATATCGACGACCGTTTGACGCCGTACTATCCGCAGATGATTCGCGAGGTGACGAAGGACGACATCCTGCGGCTCTTGGAAATCAAGATGCAGCGCATCCTGAAGTTCAACAAGGACAAGGCCGACGAGCTGATGGCCCGCATCAAGGCTGAGATAGAGGATATAGACCGCGACCTGGCCAACCTTGTGGAGGTGACCGCCGGCTGGTTCCAGTTCCTCAAGGACAAATACGGCAAGGACCATCCGCGCATGACGGAGATTCGCAACTTCGACACCATCGAGGCCGCAAAGGTGGCCGAGGCCAACCAGAAACTTTACATCAACCGGCAGGAGGGTTTCATCGGCATGGGACTGAAGAAGGACGAGTTTGTGTGTAACTGCTCCGACATCGACGACATCATCATCTTCTTCAAGGATGGCAAATACAAGGTGGTGCGCGTGGCCGAGAAACTCTTCGTGGGCAAGAACATCCAATATGTGGGCGTGTTCAAGAAGAGCGATGTGCGTACTATATATAATGTTGTGTACCGTGACGGACGGCAAGGCCCGTCTTATTACAAGCGTTTCAACATCACCGGCATTACCCGCGACCGCGAGTACGACCTCACGCAGGGTACGCCTGGCTCGAAGATTCTCTACTTCACCGCTAACCCCAACGGCGAAGCTGAAGTCATCAAGGTGACGCTCGATGCCAGCGTCCAGGCTGCGAATCCGCGTAACAGCATATTCATGGAGCGCAGCTTCGCCGACGTGATTATCAAGAGCCGAGGGTCGAAAGGAAACCTGCTCACGAGGAAGCCCGTGCACCGCATAACGCTGAAGAGCCTGGGACACTCCACGCTGGGTGGGCGTAAGGTGTGGTTCGACCCCGACGTGAACCGTCTGAATTACGACGAGCACGGAACGTTGCTGGGCGAGTTCTTCGATGACGACCAGATTCTCGTCGTGCTGAAGAACGGCGACTTCTATCTCACCAACTTCGATCTCAATAACCACTACGAGGAGAACATCCTGCGCATCGAGAAATACGATGCCGGAAAGGTGTGGACAGCCGTGCTCTTCGATGCCGACAACCAGGGCTATCCCTACCTGAAGCGCTTCCTCATGGAGGCTGCGAAGCGTAAGCAGAACTTCCTCGGCGAGAATCCCGATTCAAAGCTCGTCATACTCTCCGACCAGGTATACCCACTCGTCCGCGTCACCTATGGTGGTGCCGATGCGGCACGTGGCAGCGAGGATATCGATGCTGAGCAGTTCATCGCCGTGAAGGGCTTCAAGGCCAAGGGCAAGCGCATCAGCACCTGGCAGATAGATAGCATCGAGGAGCTGGAGCCACAGCGCTTCCCAGAACCTTCAGAAAATCCAGAAGATACGGAAAGTCCGGAAAATCTGGAAAGTCAGGGAAAAACAGAGTCACCTGGGGGACCATCAGCCCCTGAAGAGAACCTCGACCCCGATGCGGGCAAAAGCCAGCGACAAATCATCGACGAGATGACCGGTCAGTTAAGTTTCGACTTTTAGCAATATTTACTAGCCATAACTAACAATGAAAACGAAAAAACTACTCTTAGGCTTATTATTATGCCTAACGGCATTTCTTGACACCAATGCCCAGCAACTGGCCTTCCCTGAGGCTCAGGGCTGGGGACGCTTCGCCACTGGCGGACGTACGGGAAAGGTGTACCATGTGACGAATCTCAATGACTCTGGAACGGGTTCGCTACGTGATGCCGTGAGCCAGCCCAACCGTATCGTGGTCTTTGACGTGAGCGGTGTCATACGCATCAATTCGCGTCTTGTCTTTAAGAGCAATATCACCGTTGCCGGACAGACGGCTCCCGGCGAGGGCATCACCGTCTATGGCGACGGTATGTCGTGTTCGGGCGCTTTCAATGTCATCATCCGCTACATGCGTTTCCGCATGGGTGCGGTGGGCACGAAGGATGCCGACTGTGGCGGACTGGCCAATGGCGGCAACATGATCTTCGACCATTGCTCGTTTGCATGGGGACAGGACGAGAACTTCTCCATCAACTGGGACAACAAGGGCACCGCTCCCCATGACATCACCATTCAGAACAGTATCGTGGGCCAGGGGCTGATGCAGCACTCGGCCGGCGGACTCATCCAGGCCGACAACATCACGATGTACCGTGTGCTGCTCTGCGACAACAAGACCCGCAACTTCAAGGTAAAGGGCAAGCACCAGTACGTGAACAACCTCGTTTACAACTGGAGCACATACGCCTACGAGATGGGCGGTGAATCGGCGGGTGAGTCCTATGCCAATGCCGTTGGCAACCTCTTTATCAACGGTAACTCCACCAGCACGTCGGCCGACGGTTTTTCTGGTGGCAATTCCGGTTTCCACTTCTATGGCAGCGATAACTGGCAGGACCGCAATAAGGACGGTGTGTACAATCCAGAGTTGTTTACCGGCAACGGAGGCGGCGACCGTAAGAGTCAGCCCTACGACTATCCGGAGTTAGAAACATGGTCGGGCAAAGACCTTGTGGAAAAGCTGCTGCCCGACGTGGGTGCCTCGCTGCCCTACCGCGACCTGGCCGACTGCTACATGATTGACGAGGTGCTCAGCTTCGGCACGGAGGGCAAACTCATCACCAACGAGAACGAGCTACCCATCGGCGTGCCTACCAGCTGGCCCTGGTTCAAGGGTACGAAGCAGAAGGATACCGATGGTGACGGTATGCCTGACGAGTGGGAGGTGGACAACGCTACCGACCCCGCCGTGGACGATGCCATGGTGCTGCGTGACAATGGTTATACCAACATTGAGAACTATATCAACTCTATTACTATAGAAGACCGACAATTCTTTCTCCGCCAACCTATGCTTCTCTCGTTGCAGAGTGCCACCACCAATAGTCTGACCCTGCAGTGGGCCGACTACTCGGACAATGAGGACGGCTTTATCGTGGAGATACAGCAAAACGGAAATTTCGTGGAAGTGGGCCGCACCAGCAATTCTCAATTCTCAATTCTCAATTCT
>JAFWOP010000155.1 GCA_017545365.1 Bacteroidales bacterium | reverse complement strand
TAGCTGAGCAGTAGCGTGAGAAACGCAGAAACGACCCCTCTCAAAACTGGCCCATACGCATTCCACCAAGCACCTCATTCAAAAAATCGAATTCTCAGAGGGGTCAATGTAAAGATTTTTCAGCACAAGCTTTGTTCTCTGCGGATTATTTTTTGTCTACGGAGATTAGGAGGAAGGGAGGGCTGCGCGTAGCATCTCCTTATCTCCATATCTCCGTAGACATAAATTATTCCTTAGGGTACCACGACCTTCCTTCCGCCGTGGATGTACAGTCCCTTCTTCGTCGGCTTCGTGTCAAGCTTACGCCCGTCTACCGTATACCATTTATTATTTATTCTTTCTTCATTATTATTTAGACGCGCAGCGTCGCCGATGCTCTGCGTCTCCTCCTCGTCGCCGAAGAACATACGGGCTGCATTCACTTGGCCGGCACTGAGGCCGTTCAGCTGGAAGAAGGCTCGCTGTGCACCGATGGTGGCGCCGGCCTCGGGCCAGTAGAGGGTGTTCCCCGCACCGAGGAACAGGATGCTCTGGTCTGCACTGGTGAAAGACTGTGAGGCGTAGGTGCCCTGGAAGGTGATTCTGCCGTCCTGACTAGTGACCTTGCGTTCGTCGGGACTCACCTTGCTGACGGTAACGCCGCTGAACGCTGGGTCGATGATGTTGGCGACAGTGCTGGGGGCAATGGTGCCCTGCAGTGTCAACTCGCCAAGCTGCATCTCTTCGCCACCAGACTTGGAAATCTCGATGCGGAAGTATTGGTAGGCCCCCTGCATGTTGTCGGCAATGGCATAGCTTGTCGAGGCGAGGTTTGCCGTTGGCAAGGCATCGCCACTGTTCCGGTTGGCATTGCGCTCGTCTATGATTGTCCAGCCGTCGGCCCTTGTCGCCTTGGCCAGCAGTTTCCATTCTCTTGGGTTACGGTCAGGGTGGCTTTGCGTGTCATTGCCTGTCGTCATCGTGTAGCCTGTGACATTGACAGGATTTGACGTAAGGAATTCGCAGTACCAAGAGCCTTCCGATTTCCATGTTTCAGTGCTCCTCCACTTTGTGTTTTTGTTGCCATCTGTCAGCTTGCTGTGATCCTCACCATTGTAGCCAAGTGAGCCGTTGAAAGCTGAGTAGTTGACGATACTTGCATTGGCGCCTGCCACACGTGTGTACCTCACGATGTATGGCCGTCCGGCCACGATACCCGTAGCGTTCTTGAAGTTCAGGTATAGCGTGCCGTTCTCGAAGCCGGTTTTGTGACCATTGTTGGTGTTGTTAGTGTCTAACTCCTTCACCTCAAACCCGTCGAGCGGTGTGCCGCTGACGCTGCCGAGGTTGAAGGGCAGGCAGATGGTGTTCCAGTCGCCGTCGCAATAGACCGTGCGGTCGTCAAGGAATACGGTGCTGTTCTGCATACCGTCCTTGTCATTGATGACGGTCGTATTGTCGGCATTGTCGGCGAGGTGCAGGTTATTTGTGCCCTCGAATCGGAAATCGTCCAAAAGCAGGAAGTAACTGCCTGGCAGCCACTTGATGGCCACAAATTTAGTACCCTCAGGGCCATACCCGTCGTATCGATACCAACCAGACTCGGTGACATCTATCCTGTCATCAAATATGAAGGCATCAATGTCGTTGGTCGTGGTCGAATAGCCCACTTGGAAAGCAGCAGGAAGATATAATTCACCGCTTGACATGGCATAGTAGAATGAAACCCTCACGGCAGACGAGGTGTCAAAGCGTGGCGAGATGAGATACTGAGGATCGGGAGTGTTGTAACCGTTGGAGTTCGTAGCAGAGAATCGGAAGATATGAGTCCCTTCATGCCTGATGTAGAACTGAAGGATTTTGGATTCCTGCACATTATTCACAAGACGGAAGCCGTCTAATCCGTTTTCAAAGCCCCACACGTAGGGTAAGGATGCCACACCGCCATTAGACTTGAAACTGACGGTCGCGAAATTGCTCGCACCATCGGCATAAACGGCCTTTACGCGGAACTGGTAGTCGGTGTTAACGGTCAGCCCG
The DNA here is from genome assembly GCA_017545365.1 of Bacteroidales bacterium. Next base: position 6,512 of record JAFWOP010000155.1, on the reverse strand, counting down.
CTAAGCGTAACGGTTGTAGCATCCGTCGTGGTTAAGGCCGACCATGTGCTCTCGACAGCTTTCTTATACTGCCAGGCATAGCCCGTGACAGGTGTACTGGGAGCATCCCATGTCAGTTGGGTGGCAATCTCAAAGGGCAGGTCTTTTGCTGTGAGGCTACCAGGCATTTCGTATTCGGAATTGCCCTCGATGCTGAGATTGTCGATGTAAACGCTGTATGCGCGGTTGTCGTTGTATCTGATAGCGATATAGCGGACATTGGCCGGTATCACACGTTCATATCTCGTCCAGGTCTCATAATTCGTGGTGACAATCTCGTCGTCCCATATAAAGGCACCTACGTCATCAGATGTCGTCGAGAAGCCTAATTGGATATACTCATAAAAATCTAAACCACCAGTTTTATAGTAGAATAACAGTTTCTTGTCACCACTTGTAGGCAATAGTTTGGTCATCAAGTATTGAGGACCTTCAGGTACATAGGTCGAATGGAACATAAAACTATATTGTCCGTCCATGGGCGATTTATCTCTGATTCCCGTTATAAATGACGGGTCGAAAGGGTCTACCATAAACAGACCGTCCATGCCGTTTTCAAAGCCACATTCGTAAGGCAGCGCCAACGCTGTGGTGAAGTTGAGTGGATAATAGAGACTGCGTTGGTCGTTGGGGTAATAGGCTCTGACGCGGAACACATAGTCAGTGCACGATGTAAGATAGCTCAGATAGGCAGTTGTCACATTCGGTGACACCACCGTTTCGTCAGACCAGCTGCTTTCGCTGAATTTCTTGTATTGGTAGCCATAGCCTTCAATGGTCATGTCTGTTTGAGGTGTGGTCCATGTCAGCGTCGCTGAATTTTCCTGACAATCATCCAATGTTACATCTGAAATAGAGGGATTCGAGTATTCCTCGAAACGGAAATTGTCAATCCATATTTCATTAGTGCTATTATCAGAGTTGAAAATCGCCTTCACAGCGATGTATTTCGTTTCTTTCGGGAACAATTTCTCATATCGGGTCTCCCGTGTACTTTTAACGTTAATTCTATTGCCCCAAGTGAAAGCGCTGATCTCATCGCTGGTGGTGGAGTAACCTACCTGTAAGTCACATTTATATGAATATAACCATGCTCTATAGTCGAACGACACCGCAACCGGCTTGCTGCTGTTAAGCATTGGAGAAACCAGGTATTGATGTTTCTTGTAGTTATGTGACAGATATAAAAAGAATCCTTTGTTACCATTTGACAGCTCAAGGCGTTTCGTATTCCAATGACAGTCCACTTCCTGCCATCCCTCCTCATCCAAAGGCGTGTCAAAACTATACGTATAAGGCAAATTATAGAACGACGTAAAGCTGATATCCTTATAAAGGCTTTCGTGGGCACCATAGAGGGCCTTCACGCGGAAGATATAGCGTGCCCGGTCATCCAGGCTAATGGTGGCAGTGGTGGCAGTGGTAATGACAGGCACCGACCAGTCTTCATCTTCTCCTTTCTTGTATTGGTAGCTATAGCCCGTTAGCGTAAACTCCGTTTCGGGAGCTGTCCACGACAATGTCGCAGCCTGTTCAGTCTGCTCACTGACATACAAACTTGTGGGCGAAGGCATATTGGGGGTGCTGAAACTAATGTTCGCATACTTGCTCGAATTACCGTTCTCGTAAATGGTTCTGACACGGAAATCGTATGACGTTCCGTCGGCAAGGTCCGTGAAGTTCACATTGAAGCTTTGTAAATTTCCTCTTACAATGACTTCCTCCGGCCAGTTTTCTTCGTTCGAATTCTTGAATTGATAGGCGTACTCCTTGATGGGCTGCGTGGTTTGGGGGACATCCCATGTAAGGGTGGCTGCAAATTGTGTAAGATTGCTCAGTCTGAGGTTTTCGGGTAAGAAACTATAATACGCCTCAAAATTGAAGTCATCAAGGTCAAGGGTGTTCTCAATGTATTTTATGGCAACATATTTTGTGTCTGTAGGTATTTCATATTCCAATTGCTGCCAATCGTTGCCTGTTTCCATCTCGATCCAAGTGAAATCACTGATTTCATTACCCGTTTTCGAGTAACCTATGCAAAAACGTGTGTCTGATGCGTTACTTTTTGCATTGAAGGTCAATATCATCGGAACACCACTTTCAAACTTCGAAGAAACCAGGTATTGGTTTTTACTTGCAGAATCGAAATGGAAATATTCCGCTTCTTCTGGTATGCCGGTTCCGTTGACACATTCAGCTGCTTTCCATCCTTCCTCGTCCAAAGGTCTGCCAAAGCTGTAAGAATAAGGTGCTTCATGCGTAAATGGTGGTATGGTTGTAGCAGTGGTGAAGTGCAAATAAACGGGGTTTGTAAAGTTTCCATAATTAATGCGACAGTCCTGTGAGGCATCGCCATTTATGCCAACTGCACCATCGCTGTTATTGTTGAGAATAATATTTGATATTGCCCGGTTGTTAGCAAAGGGAGTGCGTGTATAGTAGATGTGGATGGGTTCGCCGGGAGTATTATAGGTTATGCTACCCTTGTCATGAGAACTACCCCAGAAGATTTGGTATGGTGCCAGATGATAGGTGCGACCGTTATAAGTCAGTTCTTCAGGCACAGGATTGGGAGCATTGCTGATATAAAGATCCGTGATATAATCATGGTTGAAGCCATTACTATTTTCCAGAAGCCAACCAAAACACATACCTTCTCCTTCGTTGTCGTGAGAAAAATCATTGCCCCAGATGCTACGTATTAACTTGAATGACCACCCCGTCGGATTATAATCTACATCGTATGTGGTCATAATTTCTTTGAGAAACCTAAGGTTGCCTGTTGTCACGGTCACCTCCTGTGTGTCACCAATCTGCTGCAGATTGTAATCGCCCGTGAGGTTTGTGGCAAAGAATTTCACATAGTAGGTGCCGGCATTGGAAATGGGGATGAAGTCCTGGAATCCGTGTGACCCTGTAACGAAGTATGTGTCATTGACATCGGGCCTGGAATGGTTGGCAGGCAGGAGCACGTTCTTCACTTCATTGGTACAGTCCGCATCCGTATATACATGCACACGCACGTAAGTTGACTCTGATGGATAGTCGGGGTCAAGCACCCATCCCTTTACCATGATTCTTCCACGCACCCCCTGACATAAATCCAGAGCTCCAGGCTGGCTGTAATAGATAACACCGTCGGCAGCCCTCACTGGAACTATCCATAAGTCGACATCCTGAGACGTGCTCACCGGGAATCCCTGTGTTCCTATGATAAGATGATTGCCAAGGCTCTTCGACGGGGATGCCGTATTCAAGTACATATTAATACCGGTAGATACCGCGACACTCGCTTCAGGATTCTTGAGGGCAATGGGATGGAACTTTCCTCCGCTGCCAGGCGCGAACGAGCCCTTGAACAGGCAGTTCTTCATGGTCAGCGACAGGTCGTCGCACCAGCCGAGCAGTCCGCCGGCATAGTTCTGGAAATTGCTGATGGTGGCGCTGCAGACACAGTTCTCCAATGTCAGCGCGTTGCTGCCGCCGTATCCCACGATGCCACCCGCATACTGCGTGGCACTGATGTTGCCGTAGACGGTGAGGTCCTTGATGGTAATGCCATCGGTGTAGGCGAAGGGCGCCACATAGAGGTCGCCGCTCAGATTGACTCTCAGCATCTTGCCGTTGCCGTCGAACGTGCCGGTGAAAGGACGGGTGTTTGTGCCGAACATCGTAGAGACGGCATTTAGGCTGTTGTCGAAATCATCGCCTAACTGATAGTCACAGCCGCTGAAATAGTCGCCGATGTCGTTGTCGGCAATGGCATTGGTACACGCATACCAGTCGAGGACACTGTTGATGATGTAGGGATTATACTCACCGTCGCCAAGGTTCTTTCTCACGGTCAGGGCGGTGTAGGGGCTGTTCAGCAGGATGTCCTCATCGCCGTTACCGTTATTCACCGTGGCATAGATCTTGACATAGAACGTGCGCTCATCCATTTCACCTTCTCCATAATCAATCCCATACTGGAACAATTCAAGCTGCAAATCGATCTTCGCCCTGAATCCATGCATACCCGAGAGGGAGAAGGCATTGTTCACGTCCTCCCTCACGAGGTATTCCGCAAATCCTCTTACCTGTTCATACCCATCGTCGCTTTCGTTGGGCTTATTGGAAATAATGGCACTTATCTCTATCCCGTCGCCCAGCTCCCACTGTGTGGCGAAATTATCATAAATCCATCCGCCGAAGCACACACAGTTTATGCCTGCCTTGCAGTAGTCGATGTTGGATTTCAGCGCTTGCGACCAATCATACGCCCACACCGTGGCCGTGGTCATCACAGCGAGCAGCAGCATGGCCGTGCGTCGCACCAAGTCTCTAAGGGAATTCTTTTCAGTTGTCATAATGTTTATGGTTTGTTGTTTTCTGTTAGGATGCTGCAAAAATACGAATATTATTCCTAACCACCAAAGAATTCCGCGATTTTTTCTTTCCCTACTACGCCAAAATGGTTTTACGAATAAGACCGAAAAAGCCGGGGGCACGTGCCTCCGGCTTTGAATAATTGTTGTTCACTATGAATTACTATCACTTCACCACAACTTTGCGGCCACTGTTCACGTAGATGCCACGAGCCGTGGGCTTGCCGTCGAGACGGCAACCGTCGAGGGTGTACCAGACTTCTGATTGAACATTGAACATTGAACATTGAACATTTTCAATGCTGCTGGTTTCGTTGTCGCCGAAGCTGAGCGCGAAGGCACGGACGTTGGTGGGGCCATTTCCAGTTCCAGATTCGGGTGAATAAGGTTCCCCGGCGGTGAGCCCATTCAGTTGGAAGTAGGCACGGAAGGCGTTGATGTTCATAGCGGCACTGGGGTAGTACACATTGTTGTTACTGCCTAGGAAAAGGATGCTCTGGTCCACGCCAGTGATGGGTTTCACATTGTAGCCGCCCTTGAACGTCACGTAGCCATCTTGGCTGGGAACGTCGATTGTGGTGTTGGAAATTGTAACGCTGCTGAAGGTCGGGCTGTCGATGGTGCCGCTGGTGCCCTCCCACTTGATGATGTAGGGCTTGCCGGCCTCGATGCTTTCAGCCGTCTTGAAGAAGAGGTACAGAGTGCTACTGGTGGCATCGAAACCAGTCCGGTGGAGACCATCAGCGGCCTGTGTGTAACGGTTGTTGTTGGAATCGTAATAGCCATCTACATCCAGTTCCATGATGGTAGCATCGGCCAACGGCCATGTCTTGCTGTAGTCGAACGGTAGGCAGAGCGTGTTCCATTTCCCGTCCTTGGAGAGCATACGGTTCTCCAGAATGACATCGTATGTTTTATTAGCATTAGCGGCTTCGCTGATAGCAGTGGTGTTGTCTTTGTCGTTATGAAGTATCAAGGGAGAACCTGTCTCTTTATAGAGGGAGATTTCGGTTCCTCCACTTTGGTCGTAAATACTGAAGAGGGAGTTACCTAAGTTATAGTTGAATTTCAGATAACAGGAGAGATGCCCGCAATTTTGTACCTTGCCCCCATCAATAGACCAAAGGAAATTATCATTTACCACAGAACCTCCGACTAGTTTATAAGTGCTGCTTTCCAATGTAACACCCACATATTCTTCCGTTTCTGTGTCGATAATCTTCCAGTATTTGTTTTTATCTTTATCTTCCTTCACATATACTATCTGCACGGGGACTACTGAGTTCGTGGAGGTGATGACGTTCTCGTTAGGTGCTGAGACGGAGGTAACTTTACCCTTTTTATCACTTAAATCGAGTCCGGCCCAAGCATAGTAATTACTGCTGTATTCTGCCACGATGAGATACCGCTTTCCGCTTTCAAGGTCACTCGTACTTGTCACGAGCTGGTAGGACTGAGCCGTAGCGGCTGCGGGGAAGAATCCCCCGCAGGCCACAGCCATCATGATTGTTTTAATAATCTTTTTCATTTTCTGTTTTTGCTTTTGCAACGCTTGGCAGCGTGGGCTACTTCCTGATTCCCACGCTTGGAAGCGTGGGCTACTATTTCTTGAGTTTACTTACTTTTCCTGAACGGTCGTACCGTATGTAGAACTGAGATTTGAGATTTTTGATTTGCGACTTGTCGATTTCCACGCCGTTGAGCAGGAAGTACTTCGCATCGCCGGCAAGCTGCTGACTGTCGATGGACATTATTCCATCGGTGGCATTGTTTCCAATCTCGATGATGTATGGATCCCATGGCAGACCGATGTTGGTGTCCTTCTGGAATACCAGTGCTTCATCAATGACCACTTCCTCACCTTCGTAGTATGTGCGCAGCTGTATGGGCTGTCCACTGCCTTCGCCCTGCACCATGAGGTAGTAGATGCCGTTGTCGGCCTTTGCCGCAGCCCTGCACTCATCGTCGACGAATGCTGCCACCTCGAAGGTGTCGACAGGCTCGCCGTCGCAGAGCAGCTTCACTACGAGCGACATATTGTCGGGGTAGGCCTCAGGGGCAACGGGGGTGAAGATTGAGGAATTGAGAATTGAGAATTGAGAATTG
>JAFWOP010000154.1 GCA_017545365.1 Bacteroidales bacterium | reverse complement strand
AAAGTGAAAAATGAAAAATGAAAAAAGAATGAAAAGACCATCAATTATAAAGAGAGTAACCAATGGAATAACGGTTATTGGTTATTGTTTATTGGTTATTGGAATGACAGCCTGCTCTGACTGGACCGACCACTACGAGCCGGCATTGGAGAATGGCGGCGATGCCACCTTGTGGCAGCAGTTGAAGGCCAACCCCCAACTGTCGGATTTCTGTCAGGTGCTTGAGCAGACCCGCAAATTCCGTATGCACCGCAAGACAGAGGTCAGTTTTGCCCAACTGCTTGACGGCAGTCAGGCGTTTACCGTGATTGCCCCCATTAACGGCACGTTCAACAAGGACTCCCTTCTGCGGCTTGTTGAGACGGCTCGCGGCGACTCCATGGTTGAGAAGTCGTTTGTATTCAATCATCTCTCACGCATGACCACGTCCATGAAGGAGGGTTCACAGACATTGCGTCTGATGAATGGAAAGACCGTGAGCGTGACGAAATCGACCATTCAGGACATTCCGGTCATTACTGCCAACCAGCGGGCAAAGAATGGTGTGATACATGTGATATCCCACGCGATTCCATACGATTTTAATCTCTATGAGGCTCTGTGTGACCAGCCTGACTTGTCGGCCATCGGCAGCAACCTGCGTCAGTTTGAATGGGATGAGTTCGACCCCGATGCTTCCGTGTCGAGTGGTATCATCGAGGGCGTTCCCGTCTACATCGACTCTGTGGTCCACGAGCATAACCACATTCTGGACAACATCGGACTGCTCAATGCCGAAGACTCCACCTACTGGGTGGTGGTTCCTACCAATGAAGGTTGGCAGAAAGCCTGGGAGAACACGTCGAAGTATTTCGTCTTTGACAAGTCCTACATGAAGGCCGACTCTTTGCAGCGATACTGGACTAACCGGGCACTGCTCGACGACGCTGTCTTCAACATGACCGACCAGAAGTCAACAAACGACTCCTTGGTATCAGTCCCTTACCTGAGCTGGCGTAGGAGTTATGTTGCAGGCAGACCTATATACCATGTATTCCAAAAACCATTCGCTCCTGGTGGCATCCTTTATGGTGCGACACCGCTGCAATGTAGCAATGGTATTCTATACAAGACCAAAGAGTGGCCCTTTACCCCCGAACAGACTTTCTTCAAAGAACTATGGACTGAGACAGAGTCTTCATGGTATGTCACTGACGAGAAGGATTGCGTCTATTCAGGAATTAGGCTCATTGCCGACAGTGTTTCCCAGAATGGTTTCCTTCAGATTATTCCCACGGGACGTTCGAACTGGGAGATTACCATCCGTTTAGACAATGTGTTGTCGTGTAAGTACGACGTTTGTGCCATCATCTTGCCACAGGCGGTATTCGGCAATCCTGATCCCAAAAAGATTCGCCCCTGTAAGTTCAAGGCATCCATTAACTATGTGGAGGCTGATGGCCAAGAGAACACTTTCGATTGCGGTGGCACGGTGTTCCAAAGCAATCCGGAAAAGGTTGATACCGTTATGCTGGCCGAAGCTTTCTCATTCCCCGCCACAAACTACAACCAAAGTACTAGCAAAATCAGCCTGACCATCAAGTGCAGCATATCTACTTCAGAGAGGGCAAAATTCTCTAATGAGATGTTGCTTGACTGCATCTACCTGCGCCCAAGACGAATTGAAGATTGAAAATTGAAGATTGAGAATTATGATTAGCAACATACATAAGACAATCTGTGCGATATGCTTGGCCTGCGTTTCGATTGCAGCGACAGCACAGGAGGATAAGAAGACAGTGAGCGGTACCGTGACCGACGCGGCCACAGGCAAGCCTCTGGCAGGTGTCATCGTTTCTGCCTACGACAACCAGCGTATGACGACCATGACCGATGAGAATGGCCAGTACGAACTGAAGGTGAACAGCAGCACCCGCTCCTTGCTGCTTCGTGTTGATGGCTATAACCTGCAGCAGCGAGCCATTCATGGCGAGAAAGCCGATGCCAGCCTGTACAGCAATGCCTTCAGGGAGACTTACGGACGTACCACTTCGGCATTCATCAGCGCAGAGGCTAACCGCTTTGACAACAATGCCGAGGTGAGTATCGACCCGCTCGTAGCCCAGCAGTTGGGAGCCGATATGCGTATGGTGAAACGTGGAGGCATACCAGGCATGGGCAACACCATGCTCATTGAAGGTATCAACTCGCTCAATGCCAATGCGCAGCCGCTTGTCGTCCTTGACGATGTTGTCATGGATATGCAGTACCAGCGCTCCATGCTTCACGATGGATACTACAACAACCTGCTGATGAACCTCAATGTCAATGATATCGAGAGCGTAGAAGTGCTGAAGAACGGAACCGCCCTCTACGGAGCCAAGGGTGCCAACGGGGTGCTCGTCATCAAGACGAAGCGCAACAAGTCGATGGCCACGAAGATTGACGTCAACATCAATGGACGGTACGAGCTAATCCCCCGTATGCCGGAGATGCTGGGAGCCGAGGAATACAGGCTTTACACGACGGAGTTGCTGTCAGGCCATATAAACCCCACGGCAATGAGCAATATGCGTTACCTCAACAGCGAACCTTCCTATTACTATTACAATCAGTATCACAACAATACCGACTGGAAGGATGAGGTCTACAAGAATGCTTTCTCACAAAACTACGGCATCAACGTGCAGGGTGGTGACGACGTCGCCTCTTATAACCTCTCTGTTGGTTACTCGTTAGGCAACAGCACACTGAAGGAGAACGACTACTCGCGTTTCAACCTTCGTCTCAACTCCGACATCTCCATCACCAACAGACTTGATGCCCGCTTCGATGCTTACTACAGTGATGTGGACCGTGACCTGCGCGATGACGGCGCACCGCTGAATCCACTCGGCACTGTCATCACCTCGCCCGGATTCCTTGCATTGGCCAAGTCGCCCTTCCTCTCACCTTACGCATTCGACAACCACGGTACTATCAGCCATTATCTCGCTGAGGCCGATGACTATCTTGAGGGGAAATTCCAGGGACGCGGACGTCTTGCCAACCCCACCTCCATCTTGCAATATGGTGATGGAAGAAACCGCAACTCTTTTGGTAACCGCCTTATCACCTTTGCCATCACACCGAAATATCGGTTCAACCGTCATCTCAACTTGAGCGAGCATTTCGTGCTCGGCCTGGTCAATACCAACGAAAACTACTACCTGCCTCTTCAGGGTGTGCCTAACTTCGTGGTCGATGGTATTTCGGAAGAGACGAAACTGAAAAACATCGCACAGAGCATGGCTGCCCGCGAGACGGCCATCCAGAGCGATACGCGGCTCACGTGGCAGAACAAATATGACCTCCATGACATCAGCGTCAAGGCTGGTGTGCGCTATCTGAGTTACGACTTCACCAGCACGTCACAGTTAGGATACAACTCCTCAAACGACAAGAACCCGAACATGTCGAACTCGTTGCAGTTCAAGTCCACAGATGGTGCCGATGACCAGACACGTGAGATTACCTGGTATGTCCTGGGTGACTATGGTTTTGGTGACCGCTTCTACGTCAGTGCCGGTCTCTCGGCACAGGCTTCGTCACGTTTCGGCGACGATGCCAGTGGTCTCAAACTCTTCGGCACCGTTTGGGGACTCTTCCCGAGCGTCGAGGCTTCCTGGGTGCTCACCAACGAGAAATTCCTCTCCGGTATCAAGGGCATCGACTACTTGCGGCTGAACGTGGGCTTCGATGTCTCTGGCAACGATGACATCAACTATACTGCCTCTCGCTCATACTTCATCTCGAAGCGAATGATTACGGACACAGGTGTCACGGGAAAGCTGATTGGCAATATCGGTAATACCGACCTGCAGTGGGAGACAACACGCCGACTCACGGCTGGACTGACCGGCAACTTCCTCAACAACCGCGTGAACTTACACCTGAATGTGTTCAAGAGCTGGACAACCAATCTCCTCTCTCTTCGCCAGTTGTCATACACCAGTGGACTTCAGGAGAACTGGAGCAACGATGGTAAGCTGGAGAACGTGGGCTTCGACGCAACCCTTTCGACAAAGGTACTCGCCCTGAAGGACTTCTCCTGGGAACTCGGAGCATCTGCCGGACACTATAAGAACAAGGTGACGGCCCTGCCCGACAATGACCGCTCCATTGAGACCAACATCTTTGGTGCCACCATCCTCACACAGGTGGGGCAGCCCGTAGGCATGTTCTACGGTTACAAGACCGATGGTGTCTACGCCACCACCACTGCGGCTGAGGCCGACGGACACTACCTTCTCAAGCAAAACGGCGACCGTGTGTATTTCCAGGCTGGCGACATGCGCTTCCTCGACCTCAGCGCGTCCAGCGGTTCGCCCGCCGGAGAGAACGGTCTCATCGACGAGGCCGACCGTACTATCATCGGCGACCCCAACCCCGACATCTACGGTAACATCTTCACCTCACTCGCCTACAAGAACCTGCGCCTCGATGCCACCTTCACCTATTCACTTGGCAACGACATCTTCAACTACCAGCGCTCACTCCTTGAAGGCGGCACCTACTTCATCAACCAGACCACAGCCATCCAGAACCGTTGGACAACAGAAGGCCAGGTGACCGACATCCCCCGCGTCTCCTACACCGACCCCATGGGTAACTCACGCTTCAGCGACCGCTGGATAGAGGACGGTTCCTACCTCCGCCTCAGCAACGTCACCCTCAGCTACCACGTGCCCATACAGAGCACCTATCTGCAAGGCGTCACCATTTGGGGCAGCGCACAGAACCTCTTCACCATTACGCACTACCTAGGCAGCGACCCTAACTGTGCCTTCTCCTCCAACATCCTCTCACAAGGCATCGATCGGGGACTCCTCGGCTCAGGACGTACATTCTCATTCGGTGTGAACATCAACCTCTAATACAATAAACAAGACGGTGGTGAGTACCAACCGTCAACGTTAAACAATAAACAAGACGGTGGTGAGTACCAACCGTCAACGTTAAACAATAAACATTGAAAACAATGAAAAAGCTATCAATAATAAAGAAGATGACCAATGCAATGACGGTTATTGGTTATTGTTTATTGGTTATTGGAATGACTTCGTGTGGCGATATGCTTGAAACCGAGTCCGAGCTTGTGGAATATGAGAAAGACAACACGCTGAATCATCCCACAGACTCAGTGTATAGCGTACTAGGTATCATCAACAAGATGCAGATTATTGCCGACCGTACTGTCATTCTTGGCGAGGCACGTTCCGACCTCATGACCGTCACCGATGCCGCCTCTTCAGACCTCAAACGCCTTGCTTCCTTCTCTCTCAACTCTCAACCCTCAACTCTCAACTCTCAACCCTCAACTCTCAACTCAAACAAGTACAACAAGATAGCCGACTACTACGCCGTCATCAACAACTGCAACTACTTCCTCGCCCATATTGACACCACCATGCAGCGCCGCGGACGTCAGCTCTTCCGCAACGAGTATGCCGCCGTCAAGAGCTTCCGTGCGTGGACCTATCTTGAGCTGGTCAAAATCTATGGAGAGGTGCCACTCGTCACCACGCCCCTCATGACCGAGCGCGAAGCACACGCAGCACTCAACTCCCAGCTCTCATCCATCAAGGACGTCTGCAACTATTTCATCGAGGACCTCACGCCCTACGCATACGTCAATCCACCCGTCTATGGAAGCATCGGCAAACGTTCTTCCACTAAATTTTTCATTCCCACACGCGCACTCCTCGGCGACCTATGCCTATGGGCAGGACGCTACGAAGAGGCCGCTAAATGGTATTCCGATTACCTGAACGACAAGATAGCCCCCATCAAGATCAGTGCCAGCAACCGCGTGCACTGGTCCACCCCGATGATTTACACCTCACCCTCAGGAAGCTACTCCGTTACCGGCGACAACGAGGTTCTGGGCATCATCCCCATGGAGACAGACATATTCGATGGAAACATCAGTGACATCGATAACATCATGAACTCCACACGCGAAAACAATTACTTCTACCAGCTACAGCCCACTGTCACCATGCGGCAACTCTCAGCCAGACAGATTAATTGCTTGGAGTACTCCAACGAACAAACCAGACAGGTCATCTACGTAAACGATTTAAGCGAGCAAATCCTCACAGGAGACCTCCGTCTCTATTCCGTCTACAGCCTCAGATCACGTGGCACACAAGACCCCTACGAAGAGTACTCTTCCCTCACACAGCAAATCGACAAGTTCACAAGGGGCTCCATCACCACCTATCGCAGCCCGATGGTATACCTTCGCTTTGCCGAGGCCCTCAACCGATCAGGCTATCCACAGTCAGCCTTCCTCATCCTAAAGCATGGTCTCTGCCCTGAGAACGTAGAGCTTTTCGTGGACAGTATCGAGCGTAGCAAGGCCGGACAGCTCATCATGTTCGACCCATTGGCATTCCCTCGTCTCGATGAACAAGGAAATCTGGCAATACTAGGCATACACTCCCGTGGTTCCGGCGACTCGCATTGTAATGATTACTACGTACTGCCGCAGCCGGAAAAACAGTTAGCAACGCGAGAGGACACCGTCCAATACCAGATACCCCTCGTAGAGGACATGATTATCGAAGAGATGGCCCTGGAGGGATTTTTCGAGGGTTACCGCTACTACGACCTCATGCGAGTGGCCCTGCGTCGCAATGACCCTGACTACCTCGCAGGCCCCATCAGCCGCCGCAACGGAGAGCAGGACAATGTCCTGCACACACTTCTCATGGACCAAAAGAACTGGTACTTGCCCAAGCAATAGTTAGTTCATTTTTCTTTATTCATTATTCATTATTCATTATTCATTAGCGATGCGCCTTTGAAACAAAAAGAAAAACCATTTGGACGTATGATTATATAATGTATAAAAAATACTAGTAATTTTGCAGCCGTAAATAGTAGTTTTTATTCATAAGTTAGTTATTAGTAAATATGGTTAGTAGTTTTTTTAGTCAATCATAACTCCTCATGTTATGACAGCACTAAGATTCATGGCCACCTGTATGTGAATATAGGTGGCTGATTTTTCTAAAAATGAGAAATGACAAACTAAAAATGAGCAATATGGATATTCATCGTATATTACTAATTAGCGTAACGTGTATTTGTTCATTATTCGTTAGCGAAGCGCAAGAGACAGGCCGCTACCGCAATGTGTTTGTAGAGATGGGCTACCAGCCTGATGAGGTTGAGGCCAAGCTAAAGGAAGTGTTCAACGCTGTGTTCCGTGGCCCCAACAAGGTCTACTTTGAGGTTGGCGACACGCTCGGCTACGTCTCCGACGTCAAGAACCATGATGCTCGCACCGAGGGCATGTCATACGGCATGATGATTGCCGTGCAGATGAACGAGAAGGACATCTTCGACCGTCTGTGGCGCTGGAGCAAGAAGTACATGCAGCACCAGAGCGGCTCGCGTGAGGGATATTTCGCCTGGAGCTGCAAGACCGACGGCACCCACAATGCCGAAGGGGCAGCTAGCGACGGCGAGCTTTACTTCATCACCGCCCTTATCTTTGCCTCCAACCGATGGGGCAACAATACCGGCATCGACTACAAGGCAGAGGCCAAGCATATCCTCGACTGCATACAGCCTCGCGAGTACACTCCTGAACCCCGTCCCGGCTTTGGTGGATTCGGGCCACAACAGACAGGGCCACAGAAGATGTACCTCATCGACCCAGAGACACGCCTCATTACCTTCACCCCCGACGGCTTCGGCCAGCGCTTCACCGACCCTTCCTACCATATCCCCGCCTTCTACGAGGTATGGGCAAAATGGGGCGATGACGGACGCTCCGACTTCTGGCTCGACTGTGCCAAGAAGAGCCGTGAGTTCCTCCACAAGTGCATCAACGAGAAGACGGGTCTCAACGGCGACCAATGCCAGTTCGACGGCAGCGAGATGCAGATGCCACGCTTCCCAGGCATGCAACAAGCGCCTCAGGGTGCCCCCCGCCGTAACGGCAACAACAATTTCCGCTACGACTCCTGGCGCGTGCCCATGAACATTGCCCTTGACTATGAGTGGAGCTGTGCCGACGGCGAGTGGCAGCAGCAGTATGGCGAGAAGATTCAGAACTTCTTCTACAGTCAGGGAATCGACACCTTTGTCGACCAGTATCGCACCGACGGCACCCTGCCTGAGGGCAACGAGATACTGGGAGCCGGCGGTTTCCGCAAGCTGCGCCACAGCATCGGCCTCGTCAGCACCCTCGCCGCAGCCTCCGTCATGTGCAAGCACGAGAAGAGCCGTGAGTTTGTCAACGCCCTCTGGAATGCCAAGCACGAGCCCTTTGAGGACGGCTACTTCGATGCCTACTACGACGGTCTGCTCCGGCTTTTCGCTTTCATGCACCTCAGCGGCAACTATCAGGTCATCGTTCCTCAATAGTCTATGTGACCCATCTCCTTACTTTTCTCCTGCCATCATAGCCGTCATCTCACAGCATAAGAACGTCAGTTCCCCATAGTTTCAACGGAGGAAACTAACAGTTTCCATGGGAGAAACAAACTGTTTCTCCCATGGAAACAGTTTGTTTCAAATATTATTGCTGTTGTGAAACACCGTTTAAATCAGTAAGTTACCTTACTATTTCCTACATTTTTGACTGCTTATCCAACAAATATGAGGGCTATATGACGGCATTATGATGGCTCAAAGAGCAAGCCATCATAGGATAACGTTTTATAAATCAGTAATATAACTATAAGAATGACGGCTTGACCCTATTTTTCAAATAATTCTGAGAAATACTTTGCAAGTATCATTTTCTTCCTAATATTTTGCTGTAAGAAAATTATTGTGTAACTTTGCCCCTTACTTACATAAATGCGAAATGAACTATAACCGCCTTACTCTTTTCCTAGCTCTCGTCAGCTGGCAGGGATTTACCCGCTGGCTGGGATTTGCAATTCCGGCTCGTTGGGTATTGGGATTTGCAATCCCCCTCCTGTTGCTCACGGCTTGCGACGCTGACCGCCATGAACGTATGCAGCAGGAACTGCTCCGTGCCCGTAAGATGAACAAGGAGTACGTCGAC
>JAFWOP010000153.1 GCA_017545365.1 Bacteroidales bacterium | reverse complement strand
CATTTTTCATTTTTCATTTTTCATTATTATTGTCTTGTACGGGGAGAGCTGTTCCGCCTGATGAAGACGGCCATGCCTTGTGGCTTAGAGAAGGTCAACAAGTCAACGAGTCAACGAGTCAGAGATTCTCAGATTCTTCCTCTCTCGTCCTTCTCAACCACTGGGATAACCCCGACGGCACCATAGAGCGCGGCTATGCCGGACATTCTATTTGGCGATGGGATGAATTGCCCGATTCCGTTTCGTCCCGCTATGCCGAGTATGCCCGTGCATGTGCCTCGATAGGCATTAATGGAACGGTACTCAACAACGTGAATGCCAAGCCTATCATGCTTACTTCGGCTATGCTGACTAAAGCAGCTGTCATAGCCAGCGAATTACGTCCGTATGGCATTCGTGTGTTTCTTTCTGTGAACTTTGCTACGCCTCAGGCTTTGGGCGAATTACCTACGGCTGACCCGCTTGATAGTCGGGTGGGGGAATGGTGGAGACAGAAGGTGTCCGAAATCTACTCTATTATACCTGATTTTGGCGGATTTCTTGTGAAAGCGAATAGCGAGGGAGAGCCTGGACCTATGGATTTCGGACGCACGCACGCGGATGGAGCGAATCTGTTGGCTGATGCATTAGCACCCTACGGAGGAATTGTCATGTGGCGCGCTTTTGTCTATGCTCCCAATAGCCCAGATCGTGCCTGCCAGGCTTACGATGAATTCATGCCTCTTGACGGACAGTTCCGCGACAACGTCATCTTGCAAGTGAAGAATGGCCCTGTCGATTTTCAGCCTCGCGAGCCGCTCAGTCCTCTGCTCTTCTCGATGAAGCATACGCGCGTCATGCCCGAGCTGCAAATTACGCAGGAGTATTTGGGACAGAGCATTCAAACAGTCTTCCTCGCTGTGCAATGGAGTGAGTTCTTCAAGCGTTTGCCCTCGAAGAATTTTCCCGCCATTGCGGGAGTGGCGAATATCGGCGATGATACGAATTGGTGTGGAAGCGATATGGCGCAGGCAAATTGGTATGCCTTTGGGCGATTGGCGCAGGATCCGACGCTCCCTCCTGCTCAGATTGCTCGTGAGTGGCTGACAATGACGTTTACCGCAGACCCTCGTTTTGTCGAGCCCATGACGGATCTCCTGCTTCGTTCCTACGAAGCTGCTGTCGATTACATGATGCCGATGGGGCTTCATCATCTCTTTGCTTGGGGACATCATTATGGCCCTGAGCCTTGGTGCAGCCCACGTGGAGCACGTCCTGACTGGACACCTCCTTATTATCATCGTGCTGACAGCCTTGGTATCGGCTTCGATCGTACTTTGCAAGGAAGCGGAGCCGTAGCGCAGTATGGCGATTCCCTTTGCGCCCTTTACAATAATCCGCTTACTTGTCCTGAGGAGTATATCCTTTGGTTCCATCATCTTCCTTGGACGTTCACCCGTCCTGATTGGAAAGACGCTGAAGGGCACTCGCAGAATCTTTGGCAGCGCCTTTGCTGGCATTACGACCGAGGCGTACGTGAGGCTGAATATGCTCTTGGTGTTTGGCAAAAGATGATGCCCTACGTCGATAACCTTCGCTACGAACGTCAGTTACAGCGCTTCCGCCAGCAGGCTATGGATGCCCGTTGGTGGCGCGATGCCTGCTTGCTCTATTTCGCTACATTCAGCCGTCAACCCCTCCCTGCTGATAGTCCTGCGCCTACGCATTCGCTCGACAGCCTTATGCGCTTCCACCTCCCCATCTCCAACTACGAGCCTGCTCCTTTCGGCCAACGATAATTCAATTGAAGTCAACAAGTCTTTCGGACATGAAAAGAATCCTTATCCTATTCCTCACACTCCTCGCATTCCTCTCTGCCCGTGGCCAGACAGGCGCCGGGCAGTCAGAAGGTCTTTCTATGAACCGATATTACTTGGGTGCTGAGGCTGACGTGGGTGAAGTGATGGCTGCCTGTATTGTGGGCGGTGCTTATTTTTCCGAAGTCAATGTCGAATTGCGTTTACGCTATCCTTTCGGCGAGAAGGAGATTGCTTACTATAATCTGCCTGTACGGTACGGCCGTTCCCGCGAGATTGAAATGCATTCTGGGTATGGATTGGAGGCTTTCGCCGGCTACGATATGCCACTTTCGGGCAGGTTCCGTCTGACCCCCTCTGCGGGGCTACGCTATACGCCCATTAAAGGATGGGGGACTGACTGGTCGTTGATGGAACAACGCTCCTACGTCTTCTCCGGCGTTGCGGCTTTGAAGGCAGAATACTCCTTGTCGCCTTCCATCTCGTTGGTGGCGACGCCAGCCTACGCTGTCCCCCTCGGTAGGGATGCGTTTGTCCGTTCGTTCGAAACAGTTTGCCCCGCCATCAAGTCGTGCTACGGCGGGTTGTCTGTTCACATAGGTATTCACTTCAATTTTTAATTCCATGAAACGGGTAAACAACGCTTGCTGCCGGCTTCTTCTCCCTGCCTGTCTGCTCATCGTTTTCTCCTGCTCGAAGCAGGTGAGCCTGGATTGGTCGCAGGTGCCCACATTCCGTTCTCCTCACAATCTTGAGCTGTCCTCGTCCTCTTTCTATTTCGGTGATGGTCAGGGGGGAACGAAGACGCTGACAATCTATGCCAATACCTCGTGGGAGGTAACCAACCTTCCCGACTGGCTGACGGCTGACACGCTGAAAGGGACGGGCGATGCCTCCGTCTCGCTTACCTGCAAGGCCAACCCGTCGTTTACGAGTGCGCGCTACGCGACGTTTGAAATCCGTTCAGTAGAGGAAGACTGGGATTATGCTGTTTCCGTCATTGTGTCGCAGGCGAAGTCTTTGCAAATTATTTCTTCCGATACTTCGGAGGTCACGTTCAAGTATATGGAAGGACGGCAGGTCCTGCCCGTCACAAGCAATACGGAGGATTGGACCATCTCGGTGTCGCCGGTTGAAAAGGGAGAACCGACAGACTGGCTTTCTGTAGCGAAGAGCGACGACAACAAGGCGGTTGAAATATCTGTCCCTCTGAATATGGAAGGCAGGAGAATGGCATATGTGGTGCTGAAGACAAAAGATTCGGAAGCGAAAATAACCGTTACCCAGAAATCCCCGTTGGACATTATCCCGACTGAAGTATCCTTTTCTTATGAAGAAGGAATATACAGGACGATACGCGTTGATACAGAAATCCCGTTTGAAATAATCAACGTGTTCGACTGGCTGACGGTAACTAATGTCAGCGAAAAAGGTTTTACGCTCACAGCATCTCAGAATCTGTCCGTTGAGCGTACGGCCATAATCAGCGTTCGGGCGACGGAACAGTCGCCCGTCCGTATCAGCCGGGAGTTAACCGTTTATCAGGAGAATCCATATTATGGTCATGCTTTCGTTGACCTTGGCCTGCCCTCCGGTCTCCTCTGGGCTACCTGCAATGTGGGCGCCGATTCTCCCGGGGACTATGGCAATTACTATGCCTGGGGCGAGACGAGAACGAAGGAAGAGTATTCATGGGAGACGTATATATTCCATAGAAGCGGAGATTCGCTTGACAACCTGAAGTTTTCCAAATACAACTACGATGACAACATATGCGTTCTCGACCCTGAGGACGATATTGCCCATGTGGACTGGGGCGGTATCTGGCGCATACCCACTAAAGAGGAGTGGGACGAACTCATGTACTATTGCTCCTGGACGTGGACGGCCCAGGGCGATCACTATGGATATAAGGTGACAAGGGGCCGCAACTCCATCTTCCTGCCCGCCGCGGGTATTCGTTCCGATACACTTCTCTACATTGTCGATTCCTTTGGCTATATCAACGGCCACTATTGGGCGAGTACGATCCCCCCGGCCACCTATAAGGATCAGGCAGATAGCTTCAACTTTTTTTCAGCCGTTCCTCCTTCCATGTGTTTGCGGACCGACCGCTGTGCCGGTCGGTCTGTCCGGCCCGTTTGCCCGTAGAATTTCTGTTTCTTAAATTATAGTTGAGTTTTTCTTTAATCACAGCTGTGATTTAACCCAAATCGGTCATAAGATTTGGGGTGAAACGGGAGGCCATTTTTCCATATGAAGAATGGCTTTTTCTGTCGTACGTAAAAGGCTCGTTATCTGTGCGGAATCAAAGGATAGAAATTTTTCATCGCAATGGTTAAATGTTTTCATCGCAATGAAAGATTCTTTTCATCGCAATGAAAAAACGGTATTCTTTGATATTGTCATTCTTCCGTTAAGGCTTTTTCTTATCTGGGGAAAAAACGACATGGTGGTATCGCAAAAGAAAGACTTTTCTGAGGAGAATTGAAAAAAAAGTATTATCTTTGCAGCAAAATAGAGATAAAAAGAAAATAACATGAAAAAGATTGCTATTTGTTTGACAATGATAGGGGCTGTGCTGCTGACGGCGTGCGGCCCGAAAAAGAGTGAGCCTGCACGTAGCACAGAGGCTCAGGCAATGCTTGCTAAGATGAAGGCTATTGCCGATGGACACAAGGTGATGTTTGGCCATCAGGACGATACGGTTTATGGCCATGCATGGCAGGGCATCAAGGATGCTGATGCTTCGTCGGAGGGTCGTTCAGACACGAAGGAGGTTTGTGGTGACTATCCCGCAGTCATCGGTTTCGACTTGGGACATTTGGAGTTGGGACACCCCAAGAACCTCGACGGTGTGCCCTTCGACAAGATGCGTCAAGAAATTCTTGCCCAGTATGAGCGAGGGGGTATCGTGACGTTGTCTTGGCACCTCGACAATCCTCTTACGGGTGGTGATGCGTGGGACTTCCACGACAAGGGTACGGCAGCATCTATATTACCCGATGGTAAGCTGCATGTGGAATTCCTCACTCGTCTGGGACGTGTGGCAGACTTCCTTGCATCCCTCAAAACTGCTGACGGCACACTTGTTCCCGTGCTGTTCCGTCCTTGGCACGAGCACACGGGCAGCTGGTTCTGGTGGGGACAGGAGATCTGCACCACCGAGCAGTACAAGGCCTTGTGGCGTATGACCTACGATTTTATGCAGAAGCGTGGGCTGACAAATCTGCTGTGGGCCTATAGTCCAGGTTCCGAGCCAAAGAATCAGGATGAGTATTTCGAGCGCTATCCGGGCGATGATATCGTGGATGTGCTGGGCTTCGACACCTATCAGGGACGCAACCGCGATGGCTATATGGAAACGATGAAGCGCAGCCTGGACGTCCTCGTGGAGGCAGCTAAATCGCATGATAAGGTGGCAGCCGTCACGGAAACAGGCTTCGAGGGGACTCCTGACCCCACTTGGTGGACGGGCACGCTGCTTCCCGCCTTGGGCGATGCTCCCGTAGCCTACGTGCTTGTTTGGCGTAATGCTTGGGATAGGGAGACGCACCACTACGGCATCTATCCTGGGCATGAGTCCGAAGCCGACTTCATGGAGTTCTACAACAATCCCCGTACCGTGTTTGCAAAAGATATTAGGAAATGAAATCTTTCAACGAACGAGTGGCAGAGTTGTTTGCTGCACACGAAGCTTTGATTTGTCGTCCGAACGAGCCTGTGGAGGGTGGAAACGGCATCGTCACACGATATAAACACCCCATTTTGACGGCAGAGCATACCCCTGTCTTCTGGCGCTACGACTTGGATGAACGAACGAACCCCCTGCTGCTGGAGCGAATCGGCATGAATGCAGCCTTCAATAGCGGAGCCATCAAATGGAAAGGCAAATACCTGCTCGTCGTTCGCGTGGAAGGTGCTGACCGTAAGTCGTTTTTCGCTGTGGCAGAGAGTCCTAACGGCATCGACAACTTTCGCTTTTGGGACTATCCAGTCACCATGCCCGAGGACGTAATCCCTGCTACCAACATCTACGACATGCGCTTGACGGCACACGAGGATGGCTGGGTGTATGGCATCTTCTGTGCGGAACGTCACGACGACACGGCTCCTGCAGGGGACTTGTCGTCAGCTACTGCAACAGCTGCCATCTGCCGCACAAAGGATTTCAAGACATGGGAGCGTCTGCCCGACTTGAAAACCCACACTCAGCAGCGCAATGTGGTGTTGCATCCCGAGTTTGTGAGTGGCAAGTATGCCCTCTACACTCGTCCGCAGGATGGTTTTATTGACGCAGGCGAAGGCGGAGGTATCGGCTGGGCCTTGATAGATGACATCACGCACGCAGAAATCAAGGAGGAGACGATCATCGACCCGCGCCATTATCACACCATCAAGGAGGTGAAAAACGGCGAAGGGCCTCACCCCATCAAGACTCCGCAGGGCTGGCTTCATCTGGCACATGGCGTGCGTGGTTGTGCGGCAGGCCTGCGCTATGTGCTATACATGTACATGACGGCACTCGACGACCCTGCTCGGGTTATCGCTTCGCCTGCCGGGTATTTCATGGCACCAGTAGGTGATGAGCGTATAGGCGATGTTTCTAACGTCTTGTTTACCAATGGCTGGATTGCCGACGAGGATGGCAAGGTGTTCATCTATTATGCCTCCAGCGATACGCGGATGCACGTGGCAACATCAGCGGTTGAAAAACTCGTCGATTACTGTATGAATACCCCTGCGGATGGCTTAACTACAGCTTCATCTGTAGAAACGCTGAAGGCGCTGATAGATAAGAATATGAAAATAATGCACAGGTCATAATCAAAATCTATATCGATGGCAACACTTAAGGAGAAAATCGGCTATGGCTTTGGCGATATGGCATCATCGTCGTTCTGGAAAGTCTTTTCTTATTACCTTCCGTTCTTCTATGCCAACATCTTTGGACTCAGTTTAGTAGATGCGGGTTTGCTTATGTTGATTACTCGCGTCTGGGATGCTGTTTCTGATCCGATGATGGGCATTATTGCAGATCGTACACACACGCGCTGGGGCAAGTATCGTCCTTATCTGTTGTGGATTGCAGCTCCATTCAGTATTTGCGGCATTTTGCTTTTCACTACTCCCGACTGGGGCTATGCTGCCAAACTTGTGTGGGCATATGTCACCTATATCCTGATGATGACGATTTATACGGCTATCAACGTGCCGTATGGCTCGATGCTTGGCGTTATGACGGACAACTCGAAGGAGAAGACGGTGTTCTCGTCTTTCCGTATGTTCTTTGCCTACACGGGCTCCTTCATCAGTTTGCTCATCTGGGAGCCGCTCTGTGGCGCGCTGGGCGGCTATGACACGGCTAAGGGATGGCAGGGGGCTATGATATGCATTTCATGTGGCGTGTTTGTGCTCTTCATTCTCTGCTTCCTCCTCACAAAGGAACACCTCCATACCGTGTCGAAAGTGTCTGTGGGCAGCGACTTGAAGATGTTGGTGCACAACAAGCCATGGTGGCTGATGATTGGCGCCGCCCTTTGCAGCAACCTGTTCAATACCGTCAGAGGCTCTACGGTTGCCTTCTTCTTTGCTGATATACTGGGCACAAAATATGCCTTATCCATCCCCGCCCTCGGCATCAGTTTCCTGCTTTTTGCTGGATTATTCCTTACTATCGGAGAAATCAGCAACATGGTGGGTGTGGCACTTGCTGTTCCTATTACCAATAAGCTGGGTAAGAAGTCAACGTTCATCATGGTTAACATCTGTCTTATTGTGTTGAGCGTGATGTTCTTCTTTATCCCCGTAACCAATGGCGGAGTGTGGGCGATGCTTGTCCTTCAGGTGATTATCAGCATCTTTACGGGCATCCAAAGCCCACTTGTCTGGAGCATGTATGCCGATGTGAGCGACTATGCAGAACTCAAGTACAAGACGGCATCGACAGGTCTTATTTTCTCGTCGGCCTCTATGGCACAGAAGTTTGGCGGTGCTGTAGGTGGTGCCGCTGTGACTTGGCTTCTGGCTGCCTGCGGCTATGTTGCCAATGCCGAGGCGGGTTTCACCCAACCCGATAGCGCTATTACTTGTCTGAAGATGCTTATGAGCTTTATTCCCGCTCTCGTTTCTGTGCTTGCAGTTGTTGTCACCTATTTCTATCCTCTTACAACAAAACGTATCGCAGAAATCAACGAACAGCTGAAGCTTGTACGTAGTGAAGAATAGTAAAAAACTATAGAATGATTAGAAGATTTTTTCATCCTTCTTTGGCGTGCTATTTTGCAGGAGTTTATGTAATCTTTCTATTAATAGCATGTAGTGAATCTGAGCCTTTAAACTTTGGCTGTGACGGAGATAGCATAACCTCTGGTGACCAATGGTCAGCAACGTTTGTTGCAGACCTTGGTTGTGCCACACACCATAATGTAGGTGTAGGTACGGCAACGTGGGCGTCGCATGACGACACTCAGGAATATGGCTCGGCAGATTTCCTTGGTATCTCTTGGGGGTGGCTGCCGACAACGGATTCGATAGAACTGCGTAAGCGCCACAACAACTGCGCCCCAGTCCATATTCAGAAATTTATTGCCGAAGTAGATGCAGGAGAATATCCTGCACCCGACCTTTTCGGCTTCGCTATGGGAACCAACGATACGGACCTCGATGCTATGGTGGAGGGGGCTGTGTACTCCATAAAGGCCATTAAGAAACGCTTTCCGAAATGTAAGGTTTTCGTCTGCACTCCTATCCAAACGGGTAATCCTGAACATAATGCCATCAATCGTAAGAAAATAGAACGTCTGCAGGAAGTCTGCAGTCAGTTTAAGGTCCCCCTCATTGATTGCTACAATGGGGTGGGCATTCGTGAAGAAGATGAACGTCCCTTCGCCCCAGGAAAGTATCTGCGTGATGGCCTTCATCCCGATAAACCTGGACAGGAACTGATGGGGCATTATATCGCTGCCGAGGTGAAAAGGATTTTCAAATTATAATAGGAGGTTGTTTCACTTTTTGAGGTTTGAGGATAGAAAACACACGTTTTTTCTTGTAGGAAAAATAAAAAACCCATTTTTGTTTTGTTCTTCCTTTATTTTGCGCTACCTTTGCCGCGCAAACAAATCTCGGGGTTGGCTATGCCTTCCCCTTGTTCGCTCGGCAAACGGAAACAAGTTTCCTTTGCGCTCACTCACATCGGGGTTGGCTTCACCTTCCCCTTGTTCGCTCGGCAAACGGAAACAAGTTTCCTTTGCGCTCACTCA
>JAFWOP010000152.1 GCA_017545365.1 Bacteroidales bacterium | reverse complement strand
CCTCGGCCTTGATGATTTCCTGGCGGTCTGGGTGTTGCCGCTGCACGTCCTCGGCGGCGCGGAGCATGATGTCGGTGCCCTTGTAGGCGCTACGACCTTTGCTGATGCCGATGAAAAGCTTGAGGGGTGGGGTGGGGTTGATGGGTTTAATGGGGTTGATGGGTTTAATGGGGTTGATGGGTTTAATGGGTTTTATGGGTTTGATGGGGAAGGGGATGAAGGTGGTCTTTTCGGGAAAGAGGGGCTGGTAGCAGGCGTAGTTCTCGTAGGGAGTGGCCACGATGGCATCGCAGTCGTGGGCTATCTCCTGGTTGAGGCGACCCTTGGGCGTGTCGAGCCAGTCGCGGCTATAGATCTTTGCGGGCTCGTCGGTGCGCAGCTGGTCGCCGATGTTGAAGTCGCTGTAGCGCAGCGGCTTGCGCGTGATGTTCTCGTGCACCCAGTAGTAGTCAAGACCCATGGCGCAGAGCACCATCTTCTTGTTGTGGCGGCGCAGGTATCGGTAGACGGGGCCGATGCGCTCGGCCTTCAGTTCAAGGAACATGGGGTTGATGAGCTGCACTACGTCGTAGTCGCGCCAATGGGGCAGTTGGCAATAAACTTTCGCCATGAGACGGATGCCGCCCAGCTTTCCAGGCGTGCGGGCTAGGTCGATGTCGCGGGGATAGTCTTTCCAGAAGTCGCCGTTGGAGGCCACCGTCACCTCATGCCCCAGCTGGCGCAGACCCTGTGCCAACGTATTATGTACGTTACTATATTCACCTAGTAAAAGTATTCTCATAGTCAATCGTCCCTTTCACTCCCCTTTCACTCCTCTTTCACTTCCCTTTCACTCCCTTGGAAATCCCCTTTCACTCCCTTGGAAATCCCCTTTCACTTCCTTGGAAATCCCCTTTCACTCCCTTGGAAATCATCTTTCCCGTTCCATCAGTGGCAGGGTGCGCAGCAGCACGGTGCGGCCCACGCGGCTGTTGGTCATGCGGCGGAACCAGGTGTACTTCGTGGTGTAGTCACGGTTGGGCAGGGGGAAGAGCCCGGCTTTGCTAAGCTCGCCTATTTTGCGCTCCAGGTAGTGGCTGCTGCGGGTCATCACTATTACATTATATATATAGTCCATCGTCAGCTGTGCCGTGCGCCGTTGCATAGCCACCCGGTCGGCGGTGGGCATGCGGTCGGCAAGTTTCTTCAAACGCATGATGACGCTCTGTGTGTCGGAGAGTCGCCGCAGGTTGCTGCGGGTGGTGCCTATGCCTGTTGCCGACGTCGTCCGCTCGCGGTAGAAGTAGGCCTGTGCCGTGGTGCGGATGGCACTCTCTGCCCGCAGCAGCAGTTGGGGCGTGAACTCCTCGTCCTCGCCATAGTTCACACCGGGCGTGAAGCGCAGGCTACCGAGGATGTTACGACTGAAGACGTAGCCCCACACAGAGCCGTGTATGTTCTCCCGCCGCAGCATTTCGCCACCCGTCATGGGGCCGTGGTCATCGTAGAGCAGCGGCACTTCGCGTGTCTTGGCAAAGTCGAAGAGCACCATGTCGCAGCTTTGTTGGTAGCGCAGCTGGTCGAGTACGTGCTCGTAGGGTGCCTGCAGCAGTAGGTCGTCGCCGTCGACAAACTGGATGAAGCGTCCCGTGGCCATACGCAGCCCCACGTTGCGCGCCACCGACACGCCGGCATTGCGCTGTCGGATGTACAGCACGTCGTCGGCCAGCGCACCAAGTTCATTGACCATTGACCATTGACCATTGTCCATTGAACATTGACCATTGACCATTGAACATTCTGAGCCGTCGTCCACGATGATAATCTCGCGCTCGAAGGGGCGCAGTGACAGTGCCAGGATGCTCTCCAGACATTCGCGGAGCATTGCCGTTGGGACGTTGTAAACGGGTATGATAAAGCTTACGAGTGGGTTGGCTTTTTCCATCGGTGAAGGATTTTGTTCAGTTTACAGGTATTCTCAAGTCCGAGCGTGATAAGCGTCAGGGCTTTTAGCCGCTGCGACGCGGAAAGTCCCTTGGCCAAAGGGTTCACGCGGCGGTAGGGCAGGGTAGGGGTATACCCTGTGCCAGCCTGTCCTGCCAGCTCGTACACATCGGCCTGGATGTTCAGCACGTGCATGTAGTATCGGTCGTCGCACCAGCGGTTGATAACCTCCTCATGGGCCTCCAGCAGCATGCCGAGCTGCCGGCCTTGTGCCGTGGCGGTGATGCCCTGCCCATTGTAGCAGTAGTAGTACATCCCGCAGTCCACGGTGGCTATCCTCCGGGCATTGTCGAGCAGGCGCGGCAGGGTGTACACGTCCTCAAAGACCTTTCCCTTGGGGAAGCGCACGCCGTCGAACAACTCGCGGCGGTATATCTTGTTCCAGGCATAGCTATGCTCGTAGGCCCGACCACGCAGCCAGTAGTCCCCGGCACTTTCGTAGACACTGCAGCCGAAGCGCACCACCTGCTGCCACTGCGAGCCATAATGCCGGAATAGCGGAAACTCAGTGATGTCGTTGCCTTCGGCCTGGGCCATCACCTGTGCGTAGGTGTCGGGTGCAAGATAGTCATCAGAGTCCACGAAGGTGACAAACTCCCCTTGTGCCACTTCGAGTGCGGCGTTTCGGGCATCGCTCAGTCCGCCGTTTGCCTTGTGAATCACCCTGACACGACTGTCTTTAGTGGCCCAGGCGTCGCACATCGCAGGGCAGCCATCGGGTGAACCGTCATCGACCAGGATGATTTCCATGTCGTCGAACGCTTGGCCCACAACGCTCTCCACGCAGCGACCCAGGGTGGCCTCCACGCTGTAGACGGGGATGATGACGGTGAGCTTCATTTGCGTGCAAAGGTAATACAAAATTGCGAACTGACCAAAAATACGTGCCGAATAGATAAAAAACGGTGAAAAGATTAGCCTGAAATAAAAATAGTTTGTACCTTTGCACCATTAAAACCCAATAGGATTATGAATAAAATCATTTTATCACTTGCTGCCCTCTTCGCACTCAGTGCCAGCGCAGCCCAGCCCACAGACTCAGTCAATGGCCAGTATTACAAATTGTTTGCCCCGCTGACGTTCTACCACGGCGTGGTGGCAAACCAGTTGTCACTCAACGATGCCGACACCGACGATACCAGCGAGGCCATCGACGGCGCGCTGATGAACGTCTACCTGAACCGTCCCGACCTGGTACAGGTCACGGAGACGGAGCAGGAGCAGAGCGGAACCCTGCGACAGGATATCATCGAGCAGCCCGTGTTGCAACAGGCCACGATGGTGGAGCAAGCCCTGCCCATGCCCGATGAGCCACAGGCTGACCCTGTGGAGGTGGCCGTGGAGAAGCCTAAGTTCTGGACCCACAAGGGCGATGGCTACCTGCAGTTCATGCAGAACTACGTCAGCGGCAACTGGTACAAAGGTGGTGAGAGCAACTACGCCGCCGTGGGTAGCCTGACGCTGGAGGCCAACTATGACAACAAGTCGAAGTGGAAGTGGGACAACAAGCTGGAGATGAAGCTCGGTTTCCAGACCTCCCGCTCGGACTCCCTGCATAAGTTCAAGGCCAACGAGGACCTGCTCCGCCTCACCAGCAAGGTCGGTCTGCAGGCCGCCAAGCGCTGGTACTACACCTTGCAGGTGCTGGCCTACACGCAGTTCTCACGGGGCTTCAAGAGCAACGACGTGAATACCTACTCCGACTTCCTCTCGCCGTTGAACGTGAGTATCGGTCTCGGTATGGACTATAAGGTGGAAGCCTTCGACAAGAAGCTCACCGGAACCATCAACATCTCACCTCTGGCCTTTAACTACCGCTATGTGGACCGTTCCTGGTTCAATGGCGACCAGTGGTTCCCCTCACGCTACGGCATCGATGAGGGCAAGCACCACCTGAGCGACTTCGGTTCGCAGCTCACCGCAACGCTGGAGTGGAAGATGAACGACGTGCTCACCTGGAAGACCCGACTCTACGGATTCACCAGCTACCACCGTGCAGAACTGGAGTGGGAGAACACCTTCACCCTCAAGGTCTCGAAGTATATCTCTGCCAACCTCTTCCTCTTCCCGCGCTTCGACGACTCCAATACCTGGGACGAAGACTTGGGCTACTGGCAGTTCAAGGAGTACTCTTCGCTCGGCTTCTCCTATAACTTCTAATACTGGGTGGTGCTCTTGTTGAACATACCCGTATGCTTTTGTTGATCCTCCTCAGCTGGTTTGCTCAGCCTCCTCAGCTGGTTTGCTGATCCTCCTCAGCTGGTTTGCTGATCCTCCTCAGCTGGTTTGCTGAGCCTCCTCGGCTGGTTTGCTCAGCAAAACCATAGCTTTTGCTGAACAAAACCATAGTTTTGCTTTTTTAGCCTACATTAGGTAAGTAATGAAAAGATGTTTTCTTCTGATTGGTATTGCCCTAAGCATTTCTGTTTGCGCCATGGGAGCTGAAAGAACTGTGAGGTTGAGGATTGTGGAGACGAGCGACGTGCACGGTTGCTTCTTCCCCTATGACTTTGTGGAGCGCAAACCGCTGAGGGGAACCCTCGCGCGCGCGAATACATATATTAATAGGTTGCGGCGGGAGTATGGCGACCGGTTGCTGCTGCTCGACAATGGCGACATACTGCAGGGACAGCCCACGTGCTACTGGTCGAACTTTGTGGAGACCAGCCGCGAGAACATCGCGGCACAGGTGGTGAACTACATGGGCTACGACGTGGAGGCTTTTGGCAACCACGATGTGGAGACTGGCCATCAAGTCTACGACAAGTGGATAGGCGAGGTGAAATGTCCCGTCGTGGGAGCCAACATTGTGGACAGGGTTACGGGCAAGCCATACCTCAGACCCTACACCGTCCTGGAGCGTGACGGCGTGAAGATTGCTGTTATCGGTATGCTCACGCCTACGATAGCCTGCTGGCTCAACGAGTCGCTGTGGGCCGGGCTGGAGTTCGAGGAGATGGTGGGCTGTGCCCGCAAGTGGATGCAGGTGGTGCGGGAAAAGGAGAACCCCGACCTAGTCATCGGACTCTTCCATAGCGGCTGGGAGGGCGGCATGACCTTGCCCGGTGGCTTAGAAGAGGATGCAACGGCACGTGTGGCACGTGAGGTGCCGGGGTTCGACATTATCTTCTTCGGTCACGACCACATTCAGTATAACGGGAGGATTGGCAACGTGCTCACCCTCAACCCCTCCTGCTGGGCGCTCAGCGTCGCTGATGCGCAGATTGAGCTGACGCTAGACGAACAGGGGAAGGTCATCGGGAAAAACATCACAGGCGACATCGTCAGCGTGCGTAACGAGAAGGTGGACAAGCAGATGGTGCGGCACTTCCAACCTCAGATAGACAGTATCAGCGCCTTCGTGAGCCGTCGCATAGGTTGCTTCGCCGAAGGGGCCACTACCCGCGACTGCTATTTCGGCTCGTCGGCCTTCACCGACTTCATCCACAACGTGCAGCTGGAGATTTCCGGGGCCGACATTTCGTTCAACGCCCCGCTGTCCTTCGACAGCAGGATAGAGGCTGGCGTTGTCACCGTGGCCGATATGTTCAAGCTCTACCGTTTTGAGAACCAGTACTACGTGCTCCGCATGACCGGGCGTGAGGTGCGCGCCTTCCTTGAGGAGAGCTATGCCCGCTGGGTGAACACCATGCACGGTCCTGACGACCACCTGTTGCTGCTCAACGACGAGTCGCAGGGCGACCAGCAGCGCATGGGGTTCCGTAACTATACGTTTAACTTCGACTCTGCCGCCGGCATCAACTACGAGGTGGACGTGACGAAGCCCGAAGGACAGAAGGTGCGCATCCTCAGCATGGCCGACGGCACGCCCTTCCTTCCAGACCATGAGTTTAAGGTGGTGATGAACAGCTATCGCGGCAACGGTGGCGGCGACCTCCTGACAAAGGGTGCCGGCATAGAAAAGGCCGACATAGACAACCGCATCATCTACCAGTCGCCCCTTGACCTTCGGCACTACATCATGCAATACATTGAGCAGAAGGGAATGGTGACGCCACGGCCCAATAACAACTGGCGGTTCACGCCCGAAGAGTGGACCCGCCCGTCAGCGCAGCGCGACCGCAAACTGCTTTTCAAAGAATAAAACTATTTCACCAGGACTTTCCGCACGGTTCCATCACTCATCTTAAAGATGTTAAGCCCCTTTGATGGAGTCGGTAGTCGTTTGCCGGCCAGGCTAGTGTACGTGGATGATTTGGCCGTCTTCTCATGTATAGGACAGACGTCAATTGCATTTTCTTCAATCCCTTTTATCTCTGGGAAGTCTAGCAGTACCTGTCTAGCAAGTGCCTGGGCACCTAAATCAGTGGGATGTACGTTGTCAGAATAGAGATAGCCTTCATGCCACGTTCGCCGTCTGACTGAAGCACGACGTGGAGGTGACCGTCGTTGTCGCCTGTCATGGAGATGTCAATGTCATTAATGATAGACAAGCCGTGGACGACGGTCGCACGGTTGATGAGCTCTCGTTCAAAATGCTGATGGGTAATGGCCGTCTCGCTTATCTCCAGCCAGTCACCGCGATACTGGCCATATCCCTTGCCGATAAAAATCTTGCCGAATGTCTCAATGCTTGCATGGAAGTTCATGCACAGCCCTTTTTTAATAAAGTAGGGAAGGTCGGGCAACGTCAGCATCTCGCCACTTTCCAGCGATGTCGTCTTGTTCCTTTCTTCTGCTAATGCGTACGACGGTAGCAGAAGGAAAAGTGCGTAAAGTAAAAATACACGTTGGCGTATCATAAATAAGAAAGTTGCCTTTACATTTACCTCTCTCTCCTAGCACTCCAGACGGGCATGGCCTGTCCGGCGGGGCTGAAGTCGATGAGGGTCATCTCAAAGATGAGGAGGCTAAAGGCGGGAACACTTGTGCCGCTGCCTGTTGCGCCGTAGGCCAGTTCTGTGGGAATGTAGACGCGCCAGTGGTCGCCACGGCGCATGTGCTGGAGGGCGGTGCTGAAGCCACTAATCATCGACGAGTTGGAAATCAGGAACTTGGCGTTGGCGTTGGTCTTGTTGTTATAGGTGCCAAAGACGGTGCCATCGAAGACCTTGCCTTCGGGGTAGGTCTTGGAGGGGATGAGCCGCCCCTGGTAGGCCACGCGTGCCGAGTCGGTGAAGGCGGGCAGGTCACCCGACGGGTCACCACTCTCAATAACCTTCACATAGATGTATTCCGAGGTCTTGCCCTCCGTGTCAGGGTTCAGCGAATAGTTCTTGATGCGCTGCCACCCTGTCTTCTTCAAAGAATCGTTGACCACGGCAGCAAGGTACTGCTCGTTACGCAGCTGCCAGTTGGCATACTCGTCGTCGTCCGATGCAGACTCCGAACAGGCGCTTAACCCCAAAGCCAAAAGAATTAGAAAAATATTGAGCGTTTTACCTGCCATTTATTTATTATCCAAGTTTTTCTACCACAGATTTCGCAGATTTCACAGATTTTTCCTCCGCGTAGCAATCTGTGTAATCCTTGATAAATCCAAGAGAAAATCTGTTTAATCTGCGTAATCTGTGGTCGTTATAAAAAAATCAGAGTTTCTTCAGCAGCGAGGTAAGGCTGACCTTGTCCTCGATGATGCCGTTCAGCTGGTCGATGGCCACGCGCTCCTGCTCCATGGTGTCGCGGAAGCGGAGAGTGACGCAGTTGTCCTTCAGCGTGTCGTGGTCGACGGTGACGCAGTAGGGCGTGCCGATGGCATCCTGGCGGCGGTAGCGCTTGCCGATAGAGTCCTTCTCGTCGTACTGGCAGGTGAAGTGGTACTTCAGCGAATCGATGATCTCGCGGGCCTTCTCGGGCAGACCGTCCTTCTTCACCAGCGGCATGACGGCACACTTCACGGGAGCCAAGGCTGCGGGCAGTTTCAGCACCACGCGGGTTTCGCCGTTCTCTAGCTTCTCCTCGTCGTAGGCGTGGCACATGATGCTCAGGAACATACGGTCTACGCCGATGGAGGTCTCAATGACAAACGGCGTGTAGCTCTCGTTGGTCATCGGGTCGAAGTACTTGATGCTCTTGCCCGAGAACTTCTCGTGCTGCGAGAGGTCGAAGTTCGTGCGGCTGTGGATGCCCTCCACCTCCTTGAAGCCGAACGGCATCTTGAACTCAATGTCGGTGGCGGCGTTGGCATAGTGGGCCAGCTTGTCGTGGTCGTGGAAGCGGTAGTTCTCTGCGCCGAAGCCCAGGTTCTGGTGCCACTTCATGCGTGTCTCCTTCCACTTGGCAAACCACTCCAGCTCCGTGCCGGGCTTCACAAAGAACTGCATCTCCATCTGCTCGAACTCCCTCATGCGGAAGATGAACTGGCGGGCCACGATCTCGTTGCGGAAGGCCTTGCCAATCTGTGCGATGCCGAAGGGAATCTTCATGCGACCGGTCTTCTGCACGTTCAGGTAGTTCACGAAAATGCCCTGTGCCGTCTCAGGACGCAGGTAAATCTTCATCGAGCCGTCAGCGGTCGAGCCCATCTCTGTGGCGAACATCAGGTTGAACTGGCGCACGTCGGTCCAGTTCTTCGTGCCGCTGATGGGGTCGACAATCTCCTCGTCGAGGATGATCTGCTTCAGCTCTTCGAGGTCGGGTCCTTGCATGGCGGCAGCATAACGCTCATGGAGCGCATCGCGCTTGGCCTTCGTCTCAGCCACGCGGGGTGAGGTAGCCAGGTACTGCTCCTCGTTGAAGGCGTCGCCAAAGCGCTTGCGGGCCTTCTCTACTTCCTTCTGTATCTTCTCGTCGTACTTGGCTATCTGGTCCTCGATGAGTACGTCGGCGCGGTAGCGTTTCTTCGAGTCGCGGTTGTCTATGAGTGGGTCGTTGAAGGCATCCACGTGGCCTGAGGCCTTCCAAATCGTCGGGTGCATGAAGATGGCGCTGTCGATACCCACGATGTTCTCGTGGAGCATGGTCATGGCCTTCCACCAGTACTGCTTGATGTTGTTCTTCAGTTCCACGCCGTTCTGTCCGTAGTCATATACGGCTCCCAGTCCGTCGTAGATTTCACTTGAGGGAAACACGTACCCATATTCCTTGCAATGGGAAACAATCTTCTTGAAAACGTCTTCTTGTGCCATAGTCTAAGCCCCCTAAGTTAGGGGGGGGGGTCTGAACAGACGTACATCAGACC
>JAFWOP010000151.1 GCA_017545365.1 Bacteroidales bacterium | reverse complement strand
GGGAATCTGGCCGGCAGGCCAGTACTCGATGCTCTCCACGCGCTCGTCATCCTTCAAGGGGAGAAGAGCGTTAAGCAAACTGATGACGAGGTGCTTGTGCTCACCGAACACCTTCTTGAAAGTCAGGTCGGCTCTCGGGTCTAAATACTTTCCCATAGTGGTATTGCTTTTTTCTGGCGCAAAGGTAAACAAATAATTTGAAATAAACCGCAATCGCGCGGAAAAAGTGACAAAGATTAACGCTGCTGCGGCCATTTCCGGCCTAATTGCTACCCGAATCACGGAATATCCTACCATTTTTACTGATGGTGGCACGAGTTACGAAAATTCTTCGTAACTTTGCGCCCTGTAAACAGGTTTCGAGACTCGGCGGCGCCTCAGCGACATCCTCACCGCCTTCCATCAGCAACTTCGCGAGTATTTCGAGAGCGGACATCCAGAGCGAAATGGTTTGCCCACTGTGGCTTACTTTGCCGACAAGGTCTGCCTCTCGCCCAACTACTTTGGCGACCTCATCAGCAAGGAGAGCGGCACCACCGCACAGCGTCACATCCAGGATGCCGTCATCGAGCGCTCCAAACAGCTGCTCGTTGAGACCCGCCTACCCGTCAGCGAAATCGCCTACCAACTCGGCTTTGAATACCCACAGCACTTCTCGCGCTTGTTCAAGTCGCGCACGGGTATGACACCGAATGATTATAGATTAACAGCAAAATATCCAAATAAAATATAAATCCCAAGGCAAAATCAATCTGCTTTGGGATTTTATTTGTATATTTGCGGGCAGAAAACTACGATTACACCGCTGGGGGGGTGGCTGTTAACAAACACAATTAAAACAAAAAAATGATGAAACAAACGCTAACTATCATCGCTACATTACTCTCGCTGAGTGTGGTGCAGGCACAGAACAATGAAGAGATTGCAACTTTCCGTACTTGGGCGATGACTCCGCCGATGGGCTGGAACTCGTGGGACTGCTACTACTCTTCGGTGACAGAGAAAGAGGTGCTGCAGAATGCGCAGTACCTGGTGGATAACGACCTGGTGAAATATGGCTGGGAGTATGTGGTGGTGGACATCCGCTGGTACTGCAACCATCCGTCTTTGGGCGGTGGCAACTACAACCAGCGGGGCGACCAGGAATACGTGCTTGATGAGTATGGACGCTACCTGCCGTCGCCCACCCGCTTCCCGTCGTGTATGGTTGATGGCAAGAACGAAGGATTCAAGGCTCTGGCCAAGAAGATTCACGACATGGGCCTGAAGTTCGGCATCCACATCATGCGTGGTGTGCCCAAGAGCGTGGTGGGTTCGTCTTTCAAGCTGAAAGGTAGCGAATCTACGCCTTGGAGTCAGGTCTATAACGGCACCACCTCGCCCTGCACATGGCTGAAGGACAACCTGCTGGTGCGCAACAACGAGGCAGGACAGACATATTATAACAGTATCATGGATCTCTATGCTGAGTGGGGCGTGGATTTTCTGAAGATTGACGACCTCTCACGTCCGTTCTATACCGACGAGATTCACATGATTCGCAAGGCCATCGACCAGACAGGACGCCCCATCGTACTGTCGCTCTCGCCCGGCAAGACGCAGTACCAATATGCCGGGGAGTGTCTTGACAATGCCAATATGTGGCGCA
Organism: Bacteroidales bacterium; assembly: GCA_017545365.1. The sequence goes on along the minus strand of JAFWOP010000151.1, from coordinate 7,922 downwards.
TGATGGACGACCTATGGGACAACTGGAGCGCCGTGGATGCCGTGTTCAACGAGGCTCATGCCTGGGAGACTGTCACCCGTCCGGGCAACTATGCCGACTGCGATATGCTGCCACTGGGACAGATTGCCATGACCATCGGTGATCCGGGCTATACCAACGCCGACGCAGGCCGTTGGACGAACCTCTCGCAGAACGAGCAGCTGACGATGATGACGCTCTGGGGCATCTGCCACTCGCCGTTGTTCTTTGGCGGCGAAATGACGAAAAACGATGCCTTCACCCTCTCGCTCCTGAACAACGAGGAGTATCACCAGATGCACAAATATGGCGAGGAGGCCCATCAGGTGTTTAATGACGAGGATAACGGTCGTGTGGCATGGACATCACACATCGGCGACACCCGCTATCTGGCGCTCTTCCAGCGCGACAATAACCGCTGGGTGGTTGGCAACAAGGCTCTCTACAAGAGCGAGGTGGTGGCCTACACCACCGACGGCCATGCTGTGGATGTGGACATAGAGTGGCCCGAGGGTGAGAAGACGCTCGTATTGGTGGTTGATGACGGTGGGGACAACTACAACTACGACCACGGCGACTGGATCAATCCCACGCTCGTGTTGCGCGACGGCACCGAGGTTCCCCTCACAGGCACCTACAAGACCCGCCAATATACCAAGTCCTACTTCAACCGCGTGTATGAGAACAAGAACGTGGACAACGGCGGCAAGATGAAAGTGATGGGCGTCACCTACGACCGCGGCTTCTCTACCGATGCCAACGCCGCCATCTTCTTCCAGATTCCCGACGATATGGACGTGGTGCGCTTCAAGGCGATGGCCGCTGCCGATGACTCTGGCATCGGTCAGCAGGGAGCCACGACGACCATCCGCTTCATGGTGTTCGCCCAGAACCCGCTCGCCGACGAGCAGGACGATGCCGCTGCCCGCTCAGGGCTCATCAGTCGCACAGGCACGAAGAGCAAGACACTGGTGGCCGACGTGACTGGCGCCGAGCAGTTGAAGATCGTGGTGAGCAACTGGGGCGACGGCTTTGCCTACGACCGTGCCGACCTCATCAACCCCGTGCTCATCGATGCCGAGGGTAACGAGACCTCGCTGACCACGTTGAAGCAGACCAGCTACCAGTCGGAATGGGGCAGCCTGCATGTGAACAAGAACGTAGAGGGCGGCACGTTGCGCGTAGATGGTCAGTCATATACCACCGGCCTTGGACTCAACGCCCAGTGCACGCTCATCTACGACCTGCCCGCAGGACACTCGTGGACGACCTTCCGCGCTCTCTGCGGCTACGACTCGTCGTGCGACAGCGACAATCCCAACACGTCTGGCACCACGATGGAGTTCATCTTCTACGTCACCAAGAACGAGGCATCCGACTTCGACCTCACGCAGCTTGGCTACAGTGCCGCAGAGTCTGTTCCCGTCTATGACATCTGGGCTAACGAGGACCTTGGCGCCGCCACAGGCATCCTCAGCACCACCGTGCCCAGTCACGGAGTGAAGCTTTTCCGTCTGGGCGAGAAGGTTACGACAGGCATCAAAGAGACTGGCAATTTACAGATGTACGATTTGCAATCTGAAACAGATGCTGTCTATGACCTCAGCGGCAGACGAGTTCCTGCAACCTCACACCTCCGCAAAGGATTTTACATCAATCATGGAAAGAAAATCATGAAATAAAAGTCTAAGATATGTTAGGAAACTTTTCTTACTACAATCCCACAAAACTGTATTTTGGTGATGAGTCTTTGAACTTTCTCAAAGACGAACTGAAGGGCTACGGCCCAGTGGTGCTGCTCAACTATGGCAGTGGCAGTGTGAAACGCAACGGTATCTACGACCAGGTGGTGGCTATCCTAAAGGAGGCTGGCAAGACCATAGTTGAGAATCCGGGCGTGATGACCAATCCCACGCTGGAGAAACTGAACGAGGGCGTGAAGATAGCCCGCAAGAACGAGGTAGACCTGATTCTGGCCCTCGGTGGCGGCAGCGTGTGTGACTACTCGAAGGCTGTGGCAGCATCCGTCTATTACGAGGGCGACTACTGGGACAAGTTCTGGCTGAAGCAGGAGCAGCCCGATGCCAACCAGAAGCTGTTACCCGTTGGCTGCGTACTGACGATGGCAGGCACAGGCTCGGAGATGAATGCCGGTACGGTGATTACCGATGCTGAGCATACGTTCAAGGTAGGCCACGTGTTTGATAGCCGCCTGATGCCGAAGTTCTCCATCCTGAACCCGAAGTTCACGATGACCGTGCCCGAGAATCAGATGAAGGCTGGTATTTACGACATCATGAACCACATCATGGAGCAGTACTTCTCTGATTTCGATGACAACACCAGTGACTACCTCGCCGAGGGGCTGATGCGCTCGGTGATTCATAGCAGTCGCATCGCCGTGAAGAATCCACAAGACTACGAAGCCCGCTCAAACATCATGTGGACGGCCACCTGGGCGCTGAACACCCTCATCGGACTGGGCAAGAAGGAGGACTGGATGGTACACATGATTGGTCACAGCGTAGGCGCTTGGACACACGCCCCTCACGGCTATGCGTTGGCATCGGTATCGATGGCTTACTATCGCAGGGCGATGGAAAACGGTCTGCCCAAGTTTGCCCGTTTTGCGCACAACGTCTGGGACATTCCGACGGAGGGCAAGAGCGAACGCGAACTGGCCGAAGCTGGACTGGAGGCCCTGAAGGACTGGATGCTGGAGATTGGTCTGCCCCTCACCATCAGTGAGCTTGGCGCCACCAATGAGATGATTCCTGGTATCACCGAAACCACCGTCGTCTATCCCGCAGGCTATCTGAATCTTACAAAGGAAGATATCACGGAGATATTAAAGGAGAGTATGTAATTCTCATTCTCTTCCAATCATATATTGGGCTGTGTCACAATGCTGGCGCAGCCCTTTTGATTATTTTCCCTCCCTGTACTCCGTCGGCGTTACGCCCGTGTGCTTCTTGAAATAGCGGGCGAAGGAGGCCCAGACGGACATTGATAACAAAAAAACTTAAATCCCAAGGCAAAATCAACAAGCTTTGGGATTTTATTTGTATATTTGTCCGCTGATTGCAAACTATAATATATGAAAAGACTGATTCTTTCTCTTATTGCACTGGTCATGATGCAAAGTGCCATTGCAGATGATAGGTTGTCGATGTTGCCGTGTCCCATCCTTGGCGGTGAGTTGAGTAACTCAGCTGCTACTTCGGTGGAGGACATCGACGAAGTGATGCCTCGGATGCGGGCGTTGGGACTGAACACGGTGCTTGTGCCAGCCTATTGGGAATTGATGGAGCCTGTAGAGGGGAAGTTCGACTTCACACTCATCGACCGTACCATCGATGTGGCGCGGCAGGAGTATTTGCACGTGGTGTTCCTTTGGTTTGGCGCGTGGAAGAACTCGATGTCATGCTATGCGCCAGGGTGGTTCAAACAGGACACGAAGCGGTTCCCACGAGCAATGACTGCCGAGGGGAAGCAGATGGAGATTGCCTCGTGTTTCAGCGACAATGTGCTGCAGGCCGACCTGAAAGCGTTTTCAGCACTCATGCGGCATATCCGTGAGAAAGACCCGCAGCGTGAGGTGGTCATCATGATGCAGATAGAAAACGAGATTGGTATGCTGGAGTCGGCACGCGACCATTCGCCGTTGGCGGAGAAAACATACAAGCAAGAACGTTGGGCAGAGCGCTACGGTACGGATGAGTATGCTGATGAGAAGTTCATGGCATTGAGCTATGCCCGCTACGTGGAGCATCTGGCCAAGGCTGCCCGTGAAATCCACGACATGCCGCTCTACGTGAATGCCGCGATGAACAGCCGTGGGCGCCGGCCTGGCGAGTATCCCTCGGCAGGGCCGTTGGCGCATCTCATCGACTTCTGGCACGAGGGAGCACCGAGTATCGACCTGCTTGCTCCTGACATCTACGACACTGGCTTCAAGTCGTGGTGTGCGCAGTATGCGATGCCTTTGCGTCCGCAGGAGGGAGGTCCAATTAAGAACCGTCTCTTTATCCCAGAGAGCCGTTGCTGCGAGAACAGTGGTGTACGTGCTCTCTATGCCTTCGGCGAGCATCAGGCTTTGGGTTTCTCGCCCTTCGCTATCGACCAAGCCAGCCCAAAGGAAACAGAATCCGTGACAAAAGCCTACGGGCTGCTCAAGCAAATTGTAAATTGTAAATCGTTAAATCGTAAATTGTCATGGGGTTTACTCTTTGATCAAGAAGACCGTGAGCGTATCATCAACGATGACGACGTGGTAATGACCTGCCGCCATTACTTCACACTCCCTTGGGATCCTCGTGCTACTGACGGTTCTACTTGGCCAGAGGGTGGCGCTATGCTCATTCGTCTCGGCAAGTTTGATTATCTGTTGGCAGGTAGCGGTGTGGTCATCGACTTCAAAACCCCTACGGAGAAGCAACAAACTGAGCAGAAACAGTTAGGCGAGGACGGTTTCGCCGAAGCAGGCGGAGCAATGGTCAATGTTCAATGGTCAATGTTCAATGGAAAGCGTCTCGGCCTTCTTTCTGTTGATGAAGTCGAAATGGACTCTACTGGCACCATACAATACCTCCGACGTCACAATGGTGACCAAACCCATCAAGGCCGTCACGCCCGCATCGGCGTCGGCGAGTGGAAACTGCTCCACATCCTTCTTTATGAATATTAAATAAATGAAGAAATCGTTTTTTATGCGGATGGTGGTTACGATGCTATTCGTAATAATGGACAGTTTGACTCTACTCCCAGCACTTCATTCTATTTATCTGCATGCTGGTTTAAATAATTCTGAAAAAGGAATATATTATTTTGTTGTCTCCGAAAATGTTACTACCTTTGTACTTTGAAAAGCGTTTACCCAAAGTTAACATTATCAATACAAATGAAAAAACTAATCCTGACAGCCCTTGCTGCAACAATCTGCATGGTGACAATGAATGCACAGCCTAAACTTTCGGCAAACAACATCGACGAGGTAATGAAGGCCATGACTCTGGAAGAGAAGGCCAAGCTGCTCGTCGGCGGTTCAAACAACTTCTTCGGCGACCAGGCCGCTGTCGGCGGTGAGGCCGACCTCGTGGCCGGTGCTGCCGGCACGTCGCCCGCCATCCCCCGCCTTGGCATTCCGGCAACGGTGCTGACCGACGGCCCCGCCGGCGTGCGCATCGACCCCACGCGAAAGGGCACCACCCAGACCTATTATGCCACGGGATTCCCCATCGGCACTTGCTTGGCATCGACGTGGAACACGGAGCTTGTAGGGAAAGTGGGCGAGGCCATCGGCAACGAGACCAAGGAGTACCGCTGCGACGTGATTCTCGGCCCGGGCATGAACCTCCACCGTAACCCTCTCTGCGGACGAAACTTTGAGTACTACTCGGAAGACCCGTTCCTGACAGGAAAGATTGCCGCCGCCTACATCAATGGTGTGCAGAGCCAGGGGGCGGGCGTGTCGGCAAAGCACTTCGCCGTGAACTCTCAGGAGACCGAGCGCACCAGCGTTGACGAGCGGGTGAGCCAGCGTGCCCTCCGCGAGCTCTACCTTCGCGGCTTCGAGATTGCCGTCCGCGAGAGCAACCCGTGGACCATCATGGCATCGTACAACAAAATCAACGGAGAGTTCTCCATGGGCAACCGCGACCTGCTGACGAGCATCCTGCGCGACGACTGGGGATTCAAGGGTATCGTGATGACTGACTGGATTGGCATACGCAAGGGGTTGCCTACCATCACCGAAGTGCAGGCTGGCAACGACCTGATGGAGCCCGGTCAGCCGGCGCAGGTGAAAGAAATCGTTGAGGGCGTGAACAGCGGCAAGCTCTCGATGGCCGATGTTGACCGCAACGTGCGCCGCATGCTGGAGTACATCGTGAAGACGCCGAGCTTCAACAACTATCCCGCCACCAACAAGCCTGACCTGAAGGCACACGCTGCCATCACCCGGCAGACGGCCTGCGAGGGCATCGTGCTGCTGAAGAACAACGGCACACTCCCCTGGAACACCAAGAAAATGGTCAATGGTCAGTGGTCAATGGTCAATGTTGCAACCGTCGCCCTCTTCGGCGAGAACTCCTACAACTTCCTTTCCGGCGGCGTAGGCTCTGGCTGTGTGCACACGCCTTACGTGGTTGATATGGTGGAGGGCCTGAAGAACGCGGGTATCAAATCGTCGGAGACCCTGACCGACATCTACCGTAAGTATATCGACTATGCACGTCTGAAGTTCCAGGTCGAGCGTCATCCCGCCAAGTGGTTTCAGACTGAGGCCATGGGTCCGCAGAAATATCCTGAGATTGCCCTGAACACCATCGCCATCAACAAGGAGGTAAGGGGTGCCGATGCCGCCATCATCACCATCGGCCGACAAGCCGGTGAGGGCATCGACCGCGACTTAGAGACGGAGTTCAACATTATTCCTGAGGAGCGTCAGCTCATCATCGACGTTTGCCAGGCTTTCCATGCCGCCGGCAAGCCCGTCATCGTCATCATCAACAGCGGCTCGGTCATCGAGACGGCTTCGTGGAACAGCTATCCCGACGCCATTGTCTGTGCATGGCAGCCCGGCGAGGAGGGTGGCAACTCGGTGGCCGACATCCTGACGGGCAAGGTGAACCCCTCAGGCCGTCTGACCATGACGTGGCCCCTCGCCGCCACCGACCATCCCTCCACACATAACTTCCCCGGTATGGTCGACTTCTACAGCTATCAGATAATGCGGGGAGGCGGCAGAGAGATGCCCAACTACGACTACACGAACCACGACGAGGACATCTTTGTGGGCTACCGCTATTTCGACACCTTCCAGAAAGAGGTGTCCTATCCCTTCGGCTTCGGTCTCTCCTACACCACCTTCGATTTCTCCCAGCCGAAGGCCAAGGTGAATGGCGATAACGTCGACGTTACCATCACCGTCAAGAACACCGGCAATGTCAGCGGCAAGGAGGTGGTTCAGGTCTATGTCACCGCTCCTGACGGCCAGTTGCAAAAACCCGCTCAAGAGCTGAAAGCCTTTGCCAAGACCCGCGAGCTACAGCCCGGCGAGAGCCAGACGCTGACGATGGAGATTCCCGTCCGTATGTTGGCCTCATTCGACGAGCAGGGCAGCCAGTGGCTAACCGAGGCAGGAGACTATACATTCAGGATAGGTTCTTCCAGCCGCGACATCAAAGCAACAGCCACCGCCAAGGTCGGTCAGTACACGGAGAAGGTGAGCAACGCCCTGGCGCCCAACGCAAAGCTGAAACTGCTCCAGCAATAAGCATAACAAACAAAAAAGTGGAAGCCTTTGTGGCTTCCACTATTTTTTGAATAAGCTATCAAGGAGAACCGTCCCCGCTGATTTCCACAATCTTATCACTTGCTGCCACAACACTCTCCGAGGTTCATTTGTTCTTCCTGTCCACTGAGTTCTTGCCATTGACGATATAGACTCATTGCTGAAATGTAAAGAAAAAGTGCAGAAAAAAGTACTCCTAAAAGATGATCATCTAGCATAAAAACCTGGCCAAAACGACTGTTTTTTGCATGAATCGCGCTTCATAGTCCTGCACAAATCCCCCTCTTTTGTGCAGAAAGTGACTTAAAATTACATAAACTTAACACTTACTTGCCCCTATTTCGCTTAAAACTGCTGTTTTTCGCGGTTGGGAAATACCCCGAAAAAGGGTGTTCGAGGCGTCCGTTGGTGCCTTTTTGGAGCCAAACAGCCAGTCTAATGGTAGTAAGTGAGCGGGTTTGTTCAACAAAAGCACTGGTTTTGTTCAACAAAAGCTATGGTCTTGTACTACAAAAGATATGGTCTTGTACTACAAAAGATATGGTCTTGTACTACAAAAGATATGGTCTTGTACTACAAAAGATATGGTCTTGTACTACAAGACCACCTT
>JAFWOP010000150.1 GCA_017545365.1 Bacteroidales bacterium | reverse complement strand
CTCCATGATTGTCGACCGACCCTCAGCCTCCAGCGTCATCTATGCCTCGCCGAAGATTGACATCAGCAACGAAGTCCTCACCAAGCTTGGCTATGCAGAATAAAACAACAGTATTAACCAAATAAAACCAATTCAAACAACAATGAAAAAACATCTCATCATCCTGGCCCTTATGCTGGCCCCTCTCACCGTGTTCGCCCAAAAGTTCGGACATGTCAACTCGGAAAATATCATTAAGGTTTTACCCGAATGGCAGCAGGCCCAAACTGACCTTCAGAATCTTCAGAAGCAGTTTGAGGACGATCTGAAACGTCTTGAGGACGAGTTCGCTAAGAAGAACGAGGAGTACAATGCCCAGCAGGCCACCTTGCCTGATCAAATCAAGGAGCGCCGCGAGAAAGAGCTGCAGGATCTTTATACCCGTATGCAGCAGTACTATCAGGAAAGCCAGCAGAAACTCCAGCAGGCCAGCCTGGAGAAGCAGCAGGCTATCAACGAGAAGATTCTCAAGGCTATCAAGGAGATCGGCGCCGAGGGCGGCTACCTCTATATCTTCGACGTCTCCAGCGGCATCCCCTTCATCAACGAGACCATAAGCGTTGATGTCACCGACCAAGTGAAAGCGAAGTTGGGCATTAAGTAATCTCTGTTTTTTGCTCACTATTCACAATCCAATCCAATGAAACGACTGACCCTTCTCCTTCTTACGATGGTTGCGCTGTGTGCTACGGCGCAGCCGCGTTTTGGCTACTTCAATTTCCGCGAGATTGTCGTTGCCCTGCCTGAATATGCCACCATGCAGGCTCAGATCCAGGAACTCCGTGCCAAGTGCGAGGCCGAAATCAGCAATTCCGAGAAAGATTTCATCCAGCGCTATTCAGAGTTCATTGATGGTCAGGCGGGCTTCCCCGATATCATCCGCGACAAACGCCAGAAAGAGCTCCAGGAACTCATGGAGCGTAGCATCTCCTTTAAGAAAGAGGTTGACAGCACCATCGTCGAGGCACGCCGCGAAATGCTTAAGCCCATCCGCCAGAAGGTTACCGATGCAGCCCGTAACGTCTGCCTGAAGGAAGACCTTGACTATGTCGTCAATACCGACCGCGACAATTTCATCTGCGTCAACGACTCCATCGGCATCGATATCACCCTCAAGGTAAAGCAGGCCCTCGGCCTTATCACCACTCCTGTGGTACCCGAAGCCCAGGGATTGAAGTAATAAGGTCAGCATGTCAACAAGCCAGCAGGTCGAAACGCAGAAAGAAGACTGCATCCGCCTGTTGCCTTGCTGACCTGTTGATTTATTGATTCCTCAAAAACCAAAACCATGAAATCTGGTCCTATTGGCATTTTCGATTCCGGTTACGGCGGACTTACCATCCTCACTCATCTCCGCGACCGTCTGCCGGAGTACGATTTCCTCTATCTTGGCGATAATGCCCGTACGCCCTACGGCAACCGCTCGTTCGAGGTCGTCTATCAGTTCACGGCGCAGGCTGTGCGCACCCTCTTTGCGCAGGGCTGTCCGCTGGTGATTCTTGCCTGCAATACTGCTTCGGCAAAGGCCCTCCGTACCATCCAGCAAATCGACCTGCCGAAGATTGACCCCCAGCGCCGCGTGCTCGGCATCATCCGTCCTACCGTCGAATCCCTTGGCGCCCTTACCGTTACCCGCCATGTCGGCATTCTTGCTACGGGAGGTACCATCCGCTCGCTTTCCTATCCTTTGGAGATAAAGAAACTCTTCCCCGATATCGTGGTTACGGGCGAAGCCTGCCCCATGTGGGTGCCGCTTGTGGAGAATGGCGAAGCCCAGTCAGATGGAGCCGACTACTTTATCCGTCAACGCATCGAAGCCCTGCTGGCTAAGGACGAGCAGATTGACACCATCATCCTCGGTTGTACCCACTACCCCCTGCTCTACGACAAGATTCGCCGCTATACTCCTGAGCATATCCGCCTTGTACGTCAGGGCGATTATGTGGCCGACAGCCTTGCCGACTACCTGAGCCGCCATCCTGAAATGGATGCCCTGCTCACTCGTGGCACAACCACCCGCTACCTTACGACAGAATCTACCGACACCTTCCGTACCTCTGCTGCCGTATTCCTTCCGGGTGTTCCCATCCATCCCCGTCATATCAGCCTGACGGAAGGCGACCCCGAGGATAATGCTTAAGCCATTTCCGTAGCGTTTAACTCTACGCTCACAGCGTTTGATTCTGCGCTGCCAGCGTTTGATTCTAAATTCTCGGCTCCTTGCTCTACGGCTACAGCCCCTGATGTTGCAGCCGTAGCTGCTTTGTGCCCAACATTCGCGCTTCTGCAAAACATTATTCGTGCAGAAGATTTGGAGATTTGCGTTTTTTGTGCTATCTTCGCCCGAAAATTCGAATATCGTATGAAAGCATTAGCGTGTGGAGACGCGGGCCGCGTCGTGAAAATGAACTTCAGGAGTCTGTGGATTGCCTTAGTCCTGCTGCTCGGAATGGCAGGAGAGTCTGCTGCGTGGGAGATGGCCAAGGCGAAAATCAGTACGCCGTGGGCGGCAGACGTATCGCCCGAGAATGTACATGGCGAATATCCGCGCCCGCAGATGGTGCGCGATCAATGGCAGAATCTCAACGGCTTGTGGCAATGGCAGTCGCTCAAGCAGATGACGCAGGAACTGTCGGAGACGGCATGGAAGGAAATACTCGTACCCTTTGCTCCGGAGGCTCCTCTGAGTGGCATAGGTCGTCACGCTGAGAGCATGGCTTACCGCCGGACATTCGACGTGCCGGAGGCGTGGAAGGGAGAGCGCGTGCTGCTTCACTTCGAGGCGGTTGACTGGCGTTGCGAGGCATTTGTCAACGGCACCTCCGTAGGCAAGCACGAAGGTGGATACGACCCCTTTACGTTCGACATCACGGAAGTGATAAAAGGTAAGGTAGGGGAGCATGAACTTGTGCTGCGCGTCTATGACCCCACGGACAACGACGCCGTGCCCCGGGGCAAGCAGGTGCTCAGCCCGGGCGGCATCTTCTACACCTGCACCAGCGGCATCTGGCAGACGGTATGGATGGAGGCTGTCCCGCAGACTTATATTGCAGATTACCACGTGTCAACCGATATTGATAATGGTACGGTAACCTTTACCGTCACGGCTGGTGGCGAGGCTCCTGCCGAGGGGACGACGTTCATCGTTAGCGTTCGGCATGGTTCCGACGTAGTAGCCGTCGGTACGGCTGAAGTAGGGCAGCCGCTTGTCTTAGCAATCCCCGATGCTGAACTTTGGGAACCCGAGCACCCCTTCCTCTACGACGCCACGATGAGCTTGGGCAACGATGTCGTCGAGACCTACTTCGGCATGCGAAAAATCAGTCTGCTGCGTGAGGGGAGCTGGTATCGTCTGGCACTCAACAACCGCTTCCTCTTCCAGATGGGACCCCTTGACCAAGGCTTTTGGCCCGACGGCATATACACCGCCCCCAGCGACGAAGCCTTGAAGAGCGACATCGTCACCATGAAGCGGATGGGCTTCAACATGGTGCGCAAGCACATCAAAGTGGAGCCGCGCCGCTGGTACTACTGGTGCGACCGCCTCGGGCTGATGGTGTGGCAGGATATGCCCGGCGAGAACTATGGCGGCAAAGGGGGCGTGCCCAACAACGGCGACTACTTCGACCGCGAGCTGACAGCTCTTGTCGAAACACACTACAACGCCCCCAGCATCGTCATGTGGGTAATCTTCAACGAGGGCGGCGGCCAGACCGACAGGGCATACACCAAACGCTTTGTCGACTTGGTGCGCAAGCTCGACAAGACGCGTCTCATCAACGAGGCCTCCGGATGGAACCATCACGGCTACGGCGATGTGAAAGACATCCATCCCTATCCGGCGCCGTCCTATACCACCACGTCCAACAAACAGGCTACGGCCTGTGGCGAATACGGAGGTGTCCAATACGTCCTCGAAGACCATCTCTGGGCCTCCGACCATTGGGGCTATGCCTCTGTGGAGAGCCCCGAGGAACTCGATGACACCTACACCACCTATGCCCGGAAGCTGGCTTTCTATAAATCGCAAAAGGGTCTCTCGGCAGCCGTCTACACCCAGCTGACCGACGTGGAGGTGGAGGTCAACGGCCTGATGAGCTACGACCGTGTGGTAAAGTCGGACATCAATCGCCTCTTTGCCGCCAACCGTATCGCCATCGAGAGTGAAGGGCAGCCCATACCCTATCTGCTGTCGCCGGCTGACGAGAATGGCGAGACATGGCGTTACACCACCAATCCCCCTTCGACGTCCAAATGGTATGCTCCCGATTTCGACGACAGCGGTTGGAACACAGGTAAGGCTGGCTTTGGGGCCAACGGCCTCGCAAACATGCAATACGGCACGAAGTGGACGACGGCGAACATCTGGATTCGTCGCACTTTAGACCTCGACCTCACACCCGACGAACTGGCCAAGCTGACGCTCCGCATCTACTACGATGAGGATACGGAGTTCTATATCAACGGCGTATTGGCGTTCTCCGCTACGGGATATATCACCGACTACAAGAACGTAGCCATCAGCGATGCCGCGCGGGCAGCCATCAATCCCCATGGCACCAATACGCTGGCGGCGCACACTAAGCAGACGGCTGGTGGACAGTTTATTGACATCGCGCTCTTTGTCGATAATGCCTCCCCTACCTATAGCGTCACAAATGCTGTCCGCGTAGCAATGGGCTACTCCCATTCGTCCGAGGTGAGTTTCACCCTCGGCTGTGCAGCCAACACGTCGGCTACTGAGCCTGAATACACCATGGAGGTGAAGCGACTGCCCTTTGCCAAGGCTCCCGCCACACCCGTGCTGGGATTGGACGACACGCGGCTCGTCAATACTCAGGAACTTCTTTTCGACGTGGGCACATTGTTAGCAAATGTCGATACGACGAAGCCCGTGAAAATCTTCTTCAAAGTCAACACCACGAAACGAGGCCACGGACAGGGTGGCGTCACGGCGGCCTATTACGAGGATGCCTCGTCGGGGACCACGCTCGCTGTCTCCCTCTTTCCCAAGTTGGTGCCCATAACCGGCGGCACGGACACCGAATGGATGTCTGCCGTCTTCAACCCTGCTACGGCGCTGCCAAAGCCTGACGACATAACATCCATTCCCAACGGCGACCTCGATTTCGAGGTCGCTCCTGCTGTGGTGGCGAAGGGGCGGAAGACCTGGCTGCATAATCTCTCGAAGCTTCCGGAGAATCAGCTGGCGTGGATGGTTGCGGCCCCCGACGGCAGCAGCACCTTCATCTCCGGCGGCAACACCTCGTTTGTTCCCACCATGCCCGGCCGCTACAGCATCAGCCAGCTCGACCTGAATCTCGGCGCGCAGCTGACGAGGGAGGGCGCTTTGATTGTTTGCAACGCCCCCTCCGGCGACGGCATGTCATTTCGCGACGAAGCCCATGTCACGATGCCCTCGCCGTTGACGGAGCGCACTTATAAATACACCCTCGACTGGTGGATGAAACCCAAGGAGAAGACCGACAGCTGCGTGACGATGCACGAGCCGACTGATACCGAGTTCCGGCTGACCGTAGGGGCAGAGGGCGTGATGACGGTCGTGGCAGGCGATAAGACGGCCGTCACGCCGAAGGGTTTCGTCATCGCCGACGAATGGCACCACTATGCCCTCGTGTTCTACTACTCCCGCTTCTATTTCTATCGCGATGGCGTGCTCATCTGCAATATGGCAGGGCCTACGGCCAGCCCGGCGTGGGAAGGCTTTCTCATAGAGGGGCAGCATTGTGTCATTGACGAGTTTCGTTTCTGGGCGAGCCGCCTGACACAAGAGCGCCTGCGGGAGGTATGTGTGGCGCCGCTGGCAAATCCCGGGGCCGAGGTTGCATCGTCGGCTGTGCTTACGGTCTATCTGAATTTCGACAAGTTCGATGCCGAAACCCGCAACGTTTCCAATCTTGCCATACCCTCCAATTCCGCGAGCTACTGCCGGGGTGTCACTTTCGAGCCGTCGGACGGCGTCTTTGGCTTCGACTTCAGCGATGCCAAGGCGAAATCCGTCGATGTCACAGCCGACTACCTCACTAACTACCGCGTCCCGTTCATCCATACCGCCGGCGCAGCCATCGACGGCTATGTGTCGCGCTTCTGCGAGCTGGAGATGAATACCGACGCCTCCCGTTGGGGAACACTTTCGTGGAACGAAGGGTTGCAGGGCCTTATCTCTGTGGACACAAACCGTTCGTCGGCCTTGTTGCTGCAGTCCGGCTGGTACGGCCCGGCGATGAATGGCGACGGCTGTTTGCTCGGCCAGTTGGTGACGTTGCTTGCCGGATGCTACACCTTCTCCGTCTCGCTTGCCGAGGCTACGGACTGCTGGCAGAGCTGCCTTTACGTTTCGATGCCACAGCAGCCCATGCCGGTTTCCGCTCCTCTTACCGACGGCGCCGTCAGCTTTACGCTTGCCTCTGATGCAGAGGTGTTCCTCGGCATCGACATCCATCTGCCTGCCTACGGACGTGCGCTCGTCAACAGTTTCCGTCTCGTCCGCCATCCCGTCGATGCCGTTGAGGCTGACGGCGAAGAGCTGCCAGTTGGGATTAACACCCCCTCTCCGCTTCCTCGTGAGCAGAGCCTCTACGACCTCAGCGGACGCCGGATGAAAAACGTTCAATTATCTCCCGGCATCTATATCGTGAACGGCCATAAAATCCTCATCCGCTAATTCCTAATACTTTTCTCCTATGAAACGTAGTTTTTATTTTTCCTTTTTCATCATTCATCTTTCGTTTTTACTCTTCTGTGGCGGTATTTCTGCCCAGACCATCCGCGTCTCCACGTCCAAGACCGACCTCGTGCTGCGTGTCGGTGGCGACGGACGCCTGCACCAGTCGTACCTCGGCGCCCGCCTCGGCGGCGATGCCGACATCGCCCACCTCTCCGTAGGTCCCGAGGCTTACATCACCCACGGCATGGAGGACTACTTCGAGCCTGCCCTCGAAATCCGCCAGCCAGACGGCCGCTCGTCTATCCTTTTAAAATACGTCGAGCATAGCGTCAACACCCTCTCCGAGGGCGTCAAGGAGACTGTCATCACCCTTGCCGACGAGGTCTATCCCGTAACCGTGCGCCTCCGCTTTACCGCCTACGAGCGCGACAACATCATCCGCGCCTCTACCGAAATCAGCAACACCGGCCGAGGCCGCAAAGCCCCCACGATGACGCTCTGCCGCTACGCCTCGTCGATGCTCCACTTCGCCGGCGGCGACTACCGCCTGACTGAGTTCTCGGGCGACTGGGCCGAAGAGGCCAAGATGACGACCGCGCCCCTCACCTTCGGCAAGAAGGTGCTCGACACCAAGCTCGGCACCCGCGCCAACATGTTCACGCCCCCCATGTTCATAGTCTCGTTCGATGGCGAGGCCGACGAGCACACGGGTACCGCACTTCTCGGCACCCTCGGCTGGACGGGCAACTTCCGCTTTACCTTCGAGGTCACCCAGACGGGCGAACTGCGCGTCATCAGCGGCATCAACCCCTACTACTCCGAGCGCGCCCTGCGCCCGGGCGAAACCTTCGTCACCCCCGACTTCATCTTCACCCTCTCCACGTCGGGCCTCGGCGACGCCTCGCGCGACATCCATCGCTGGGCGCGCGACTACCAGCTCTATCAGGGCCACGAGGAGCGCTACACCCTGCTCAACAACTGGGAGGCCACCTACTTCAGCTTCGACGAGGAGCGCCTCATCCAGCTGATGGATAATGCCGCCGACATGGGCGTTGACCTCTTCCTGCTCGACGACGGCTGGTTTGGCAACAAATACCCCCGCTCGTCCGACCGCCAGGGACTTGGCGACTGGGAGGAGACGCGCGAGAAGCTTCCCGGCGGCGTCGCCCGCCTGACGCAGGCCGCTGGCGAGAAGGGCATCCGCTTCGGCATCTGGGTGGAGCCCGAGATGGTCAACCCCAAGAGCGAACTCTACGAGAAACACCCCGACTGGGTCATCCACCAGCCCGACGTCCGCGACGAGTACTACTTCCGCAACCAGCTCGTCCTCGACCTCTCCAACCCCGCCGTGCAGGACTACGTCTTCTCCGTCATCGACCGCCTGATGACCGACTATCCCGACATCGCCTTCATGAAGTGGGACTGCAACAGCCCCATCACCAACATCTGGTCGCCCTACCTGAAGGAGAAACAGACGCAGCTCTACGTCGATTACGTCCACGGCCTCTATAGCGTGCTCGAACGCATCAACGCCAAGTACCCCGCCCTGCGCATGATGCTCTGCTCGGGCGGCAGCGGGCGCATCGACTACAAGGCCCTCAGCTACTTTACCGAGTTCTGGGCCAGCGACAACACCAACCCCATCGACCGCCTCTTCATCCAGTACGGCTACTCGTTCTTCTATCCCTCGCGTGCCGTCTGCGCCCACGTCACCTCGTGGAACCGTAATGCCAGCATCAAGTTCCGTACCGACGTCGCCTCGATGGGCAAGCTGGGCTTCGACATCCGCTTCAACGAGCTCGACGAGCGCGACCAGGCCTACATCCGCGAGGCTGTGAAGAATTGGAAACGCCTCTCCTACGTGATTGCCGACGGCGACCAATACCGCCTCTACTCGCCCTACGACGGCCCCCACGCCGCTACGCAGTTCGTCAGCCCGCGCGACGGCAAGAGCGTCCTCTTCGCTTTCGACGTCCACCCCATGGCCTACGACCGCACCCGACCCCTCCGTCTTGAAGGCCTCGACCCCGATGCCGACTATCGCGTCGAGGAAATCAACCTCGTGCCCGGCACCCGCAGCAGCCTGCGCGGCAACGGCCAGACCTTCTCCGGCCGCTATCTGATGACCGTCGGCCTCGACGTCTTCACCTCCGGCAATCTCCGCAGCCGTGTCGTAGAAATCACGAAACAGTAATCGTGAAACCCAGAACTATGTTTTCTGATTATTTGACGTAGTTTTTTAACAGGGCCGCTGTTTATATTAACGGCGCCCCTGTCAATTTTAACGGCGCCGCCGTTAAAATAAACAGCGCCGCCGTTAAAAAAAATACGGATGCAGTTTATAAACTATCCCTTACTTCCGGAAAACGAAGAGAGCCGTTGCGCATTTTTTCTTAACTCTTAACTCTTAATTCTTAATTCTTAACTAAAACACTCATTCGCTCTTGACCACGTCGGCGGGGTTCTCGCGAGCGGTACGCCAGACGCGACTGCCTACGCAGAGGGCGATGAGGAGGGCGGTGGCGACGAAGATGCCGATGTAGAACAGGGGGCCGATGGTGATGCGGCGGACATACTGCTCCAGCCAGCCGTGCATGATGAGGTAGCCGACGGAGAAGGCCACGAAAGAACTGATGACGAGGATGAGGCCGTACTCATTCACGAACATGCCGAGGATGTCGCGGAGCTTCGCGCCGTGAATCTTACGCAGGGCAATCTCCTTGCGCCGCTGGCGGCAGGCCAGCGTGATGATGCTATAGACGCCAAAGACGGCTATCAGGATGCAGACCGCCGTGACTAGCGTCAGCAGATGGCTCAGGTTCTGTTCGCTTTGGATAAAACGGCTGAAGTACTCTTCTGCGTACGTTATATAGTATTTTTCGTCGGGGAACGGCTTCATCATCTCTGCAATCTGCTCCTCG
>JAFWOP010000149.1 GCA_017545365.1 Bacteroidales bacterium | reverse complement strand
GCGAGTTTCGTTTCTGTTCGAAGCTGGTGTTCAGCCGTGTGTTCATCGTCCTGCAGAACGTCATCAGCACCGTCCTTGTCGCCGTCAGCCTGACGATGGCGCTTCAGATGCACCACCTCGCCACGCTGCCCACGGGCTACCGCACGGACGGCATCCTCTCCGTGTCGGCCGCTTCCATCGGCTATACCTATGACAAGCAGTCCGTCCTTCGCGAGCGGCTGCTGGCCCTGCCGCAAGTGGAGAGCGTCGGTTTAGCGGCGCAAGTTCCTTTCCGTACCGGTTTCGACGGCGTACACGTGGAGGGTGAGAAGCAATCGTGGGTCAGGCCGTCGCATCTTGACAGCATCGCCTTCCGTATGCTCGGTTTCGAAGTGGTGGAACAATATTGCGAGCCGCTGCAGGGCCTGTTCTGGGTGACTGAGGAGGCGCGCGACCGCTATGGCATCACGCCCGACCGTCCCTGGTTTGGCACGGTGGACGGCAAGCCGGAGCGCGAGGTCTGCGGCGTCATCCGCGACTTCCGCAGCGGCACACCTATGCAAAGTCCCATGGACGACAGCCACAGCGTGGTGAAGGTGCTGGAAGAGAAACTGTGGGTCTATAACCAACTTGTGAAGGTGCATGGCGACCGTCGCGAGGCCATCGAGGCCGTGCGCCGCGTCTGCCGCGAGGTGAACGAGGAACTGACGGGCTTGCCGAAGGAGATGGAGGTCACCTACGTCGATGACTACCTCCGCGACAGCCTGACGGGCAGCCGCCGCGCCATGTCGCTCGTGCTCCTCTTCACGGGTATTGCCCTCGTCATCTCAGCCCTTGGCCTGCTGGCCATGTCCATCTACTACACCGGTCAGCAGGCGCGGCAGATAGCGCTGCGCAAGGTGTTCGGTGCCGAGGTGGGCGCGGCGGCGTGGCAGCTGGCGCGGGGCTTTGTCGTGATGGCTGCCGTGGCCGTCGTCATCGCCATGCCGCTGGCCGTGTGGGCCATGAGGTTCTACCTTGAGGGCTTCTACAATCGTATTGCTCTGCCGTGGTGGGTCGTTCTCATAGCAGCGCTCTTCACGTTCGTCCTCAGCGCCGCCTCCGTCATCGGCCAGACCCTGCATACGGCGCTGAAAAATCCTGTTGAAACTTTAAAAACCGAATAAGCAATGACATTTTTCTCTTATCTCACCTCTGCCGTTCGCACCCTGCCGGCAAAGGGGCGGCGGAACGGCTTGAAGGTGCTGACGCTGGGCATCGGGCTCTCCGTGGGCCTCGTACTGGCCGGCGTGGTCTCATTCCGGCAGACGTTCGACAACTTCTACACCGATGCCGACCGCATCTATTATCTTTCCGAAGCCTTTACGCAAAACGGCGAGGCGCGTGTCTTCCCTCAGACGAGCGGCGGCATCGCGCCCACCATGGCCGCGCACTTCCCGCAGATTGAGGGGGCGACGCGCTTCCGCTGGTGGGGCGACGGCGACGCCATCCTCGTCGAGACGAAGGAGCGTGTCCATGCCAACCTCATCTTCCTGGCCGACACGGCTTTCTTCCACATCCTCGACCGTCCCGTCGTGGCGGGCGACATTACGGAGTCACTTGCCGTGCCGGAAAATATGGTTGTCTCCATGAGCCTCGCGCGTCGTCTCTACCGTGGCACTGGCCGGGGCGACTACACCGTTGCCGAGGCTGTCGTCGGTACGAGGCTTTCCTTCGCCGGACAGGCGGGCGGTACTGTGTTCACCGTCGCGGGCGTATATGCCGACTATCCCTATAAC
Source organism: Bacteroidales bacterium (assembly GCA_017545365.1). Next base: position 8,024 of record JAFWOP010000149.1, on the reverse strand, counting down.
GCCAGCTGGCGCCCCGAGGCAGTGGTGTCGCTGGGCGCAACCAAGGCCTTTACGGGTTGGGACGGCACGATGAACATGGTGGGCAACGACTCATACAGGAGCTTCATCAAACTCCATCGAGGAGCCGATGTCTGTGATATCAATGACCACATGGAGAGCTACGTTAACGCCTACCTGCCTGTGGAGGAGGCGGAAAGACATGGCTTCACAATAAATTTCATGGCCAAGCCCTTCAAGGATTTTCATTCTGAGGATGCCTCGGCACGCAATCTGACCCTGCTGCTGGCCTTCGTGGCTTTCGCCCTGCTGCTGACGTCGGTGCTGAACTATATGCTCATTGTGGTTTCGACGTCGGTGACGCGAAGCCGCGAGATGGCGCTGCGCAAGTGCCTGGGCAGTGGTGTGGGTGACACCTTCCGTATGATGTTTGCCGAAGCCGTCATTCACATGTTGTTGGCGCTGGCGCTGGCAGCCATCCTTGTCTATGCGGCGCGGGGGCTGGTAGAGCAGCTGGCGGGCGTGAGCCCCATCGCACTCTTCACGGGCGAGCCGCTGAGATGGGCCGTCGGCATTGTCGTGACGGTGGTGCTGCTCAACGGTCTCGTGCCTGGCATATTGTTCAATCGCATCCCTGTGGCCGTGGCTTTCCGGGGCTATGCGCGCAGCCGCCGCACGTGGAAGCGCGGCCTGCTGGCCACCGAGTTCGCCGCCGCTGCCTTTCTTGCCGTCGTCATCACCATCGTGGCGCTCCAGTACCGTCTGATGACGCGCGCCGATGTGGGTTTCGAGTACGGCGATGTCGCCTCCATCATGATGCCGGAGGCTACGAAAGACCAGAAACTCGAACTCATTGAGGCTGTGCGAGCCCTGCCCTGCGTGGATGACGCCGCGTTTGCCTACCAGAATCCCTTCGACGGCTGCAGCGGCGACAACGTCTCCCTGCCCGACGACCCGAAGGAACTCTTCAACATCCGCGACTTCTATTATGTAGATGAACACTACTGGAACGTCATGGGCATCGCCCTTGCCGAGGGCCGTAACTTCAACCCTGAACTCGGCATCGACCAGGAGATTATCGTCTCGCGCTCATTTGCCGACGCCTTGCGCACGATGGTAGGGTGGGACAATGTCGTCGGTCAGCAGGTGCGCGTCACCGACCACGAGAAGACTGTCTCGACCATTGTGGGTGTCTTCGACGATATCCACACGGGGACGTTCGACAAGGAGGGCGCCGACCACCGCGACCGTCCGATGGGTGTATTCTTCTGCAACCCTGAGAAATATACGGGCATGTATCCCTACGTCTTCGTGAAGTACCATCACTTAGACACGGAGGCGCTGGAGCAGACGCAGGCTGTCGTCGGCCGTGTGCTGACCGGCCAGTCGGCGCCGCTGGTGCCCTTTCGCCTGCAGGTGCTTGACAATTTTGCAGGCACGCTTCGTTTGCGCAATGCCATCCTCATCGGCGGCATCGTTACGCTGCTCATCGCCCTGCTGGGGCTGACGGGCTACACCATCGACGAGACGAAGCGCCGTGCCAAGGAAATCGCCATCCGCCGCGTCTGCGGCTATCAGCTTAGCATCATCCGCCGCATGTTCCTGCGCGACATCATGCTCATCGCCCTGCCGTCGGTGGCAGTGGGCTGCCTGCTCGCCGCCGTGGTGGCCGGACGATGGGAGCAGCAGTTCACGCTCAAGGCCGGGCTGCCCGTGTGGGTGTTCGCCAGCGTCGTGGTGGCCATCCTCGTCCTCGTCGCCCTTGTCTCCGACGGCTATGTCCGCCACATCGCTTCCGTCAACCCCGCCAAAACGCTGAAAATGGAATAGTCATTCAGAAAATAATAAAAAACAGTATAACCTATTTAAAAACAAACAGCAATGCTTAAAGTAAACAACCTTACCAAAGTCTTCCGCACGGAAGAAATCGAAACCACGGCGCTCGACGGCGTGACGTTTGAAATCAGGGACGGCGAGTTCGTCGCCATCATGGGTCCCTCGGGCTGCGGCAAATCGACGCTGCTCAACATCCTCGGTCTGCTGGACAACCCCAGCAGCGGCACCTATGAGCTGCTCGGCACCGAGGTCGCTACGCTCCGTGAGCGCGAGCGCACCCGCTTCCGCAAAGGCAACATCGGCTTCGTGTTCCAGAGCTTCAACCTCATCGACGAGCTCAACGTCTATGAGAACATCGAACTGCCGCTCAAGTTTGTCAACATGCCCGCCGCCGAGCGCAAGGAGCGTGTGCGCGACATCATGCACCGCATGGCCATCACCCACCGCGCCAAGCACTTCCCCAACCAGCTCTCAGGCGGTCAGCAGCAGCGTGTGGCCATTGCCCGTGCCTGCGTCAGCAACCCAAAGCTCATCCTTGCCGACGAGCCTACCGGCAACCTCGACACCAAGAACGGCCGCGAGGTGATGAAGCTCCTGCAGGAGCTCAATGCCGAGGGCACCACCATCGTCATGGTCACTCACAGCCAGCGCGACGCTGCCTGCGCCCAGCGTACCATCGACCTTCTCGACGGCCGCATCGTAGGCGACGTGAGGAATAACCTGTGATGCTAATAGGAAAACCATCATGTTCAAATACATTCTTTCAAATTTCTTCCACACGCTGCGGCGGTACAAGGCGTCGAGCCTGCTGAACATCGTCGGTATGGCGGTGGCGTTCGCGGCGTTCTACGTCATCGTCACGCAGGTGAGCTACGGCTTCGGCTATAACCACCGCATCCCCGGGGCCGACCGCATCTATCAGCTCAGCTACCCCAGTCCGTACAACAATGGGAAGTACAACACTTTCTTTAGCCGTCCCTTCGGCGAACGGCTCATCGCGTGCAGCCCCACCGTAGAGGCGGGCGGTATGGCCAAGTTCGGCGGCCCCACGGAGTTCTGCTACATCAAGGAGGGCGACGACGTCCGCAAATTCCCCATGAACGTCTGTGAATTTACTTCGGGCGGCGTGCAGGCGTTCGGCTTCGAGCCCGTGCAGGGCTCGCTGGACGAGCTTGCACGTCCCGGCACCGTGGCCGTCTCGGCAGCGTTCGCCGCGAAGATGAACCTCCATCTTGGCGACCGCATCTCGCAGAACTCCGACGGCGTCAGCGATGCCTTTGAGATTGTCGCCATCTGGCGCGACTTCCCCCGGAACTCCGACCTCGGCACGCTGGAAGCGCTCTACGACATCCGCGACGAGTCGCTGGAAAACACCAGCCAATGGAACTACAACTATTGGGTGCGCCTCCGCTCGGCCGACGACCGTGCTGTCTTCGAGGAGAGCATGCGCACGGTGATGCGCGAGATGCTGATGGACGACGGCACGGAGGACGAGGACATCAACGGTCAGCTGGACAGGTTCCGCATCCATCTTGTTCCCCTGCGTGACCATTACTACGCCTCTGACTTGGAGTGGGCGGGGGTGAAGTTGGGCAACCGCACGACGGACGTCACGCTGCTGGCTGTGGCCATCCTCATTCTGCTCATAGCCTTCATCAACTTCGTCAATTTCTTCTTTGCGCTGGTGCCGGTGCGGATGCGGGCGGTGAACACCTACAAGGTCTATGGCGCGTCGCGCGGCTTTCTGGTGGCGAACTTCGTCTTCGAGGCCGTCGGCACGGTGGTGGTGGCGCTGGGCGTGGCGGCGCTCGTGGTGCTGGCCATCACGAAGTCGTCGTTAACTGGAATGCTGTCGGCGCCCGTAGCCTTCGGGCAGAATGTTCCCGTGGTGCTGACGACCGTCGCCGTGACTGTGGCGGCTGCCGTAGCGGGCAGTCTCTATCCGTCGTTCTACATCACGAAGTTCCAGGTGGCGATGGCGGTGAAGGGCTCGTTCGGCGGCTCGGCGGCAGGACGACGGCTCAGGAGCATACTCATGGGCGTGCAGTTCGTCATCTCCATCGGCCTCATCATCTGTGCCACGTTCATCCGTATGCAGCATGCCTACATGATGAACTACGACATGGGCTTCGACAAGGAACACCTGCTCACGGGCTTCATGAGCGACGACCTCGGATGGTACGGACAATCGAACCACGCCTTCGAGGACAGGCTGCGCAGCAACCCCGACATCAAGGATATTGCCTGGGCCGCAGGGCCCATCGTGGGTGAGATTCGCATGGGCTGGGGACGCGCTTACAAGGGGCGCCAGATTAACATGCAGACCTATCCCGTCTCGCCCAACTTCCTCTCGTTCATGGGCATCCCCGTGGTGGAGGGCAGGGACTTCCTGCCGTCGGACGACCAGGGGAATGGTGTCTTCATCTTCAACGAGCAGGGGCGGAAGGAGTATGACATCGAGTTGGACGACGTCATCAACGGCCATCATGGCGACGCCCGCGTGGTAGGCATCTGTCGCGATTTCCACTACAAGCCCCTCCAGTATCGGAGCGAGCCGTTCGTCTTCTACGTCTTCGGCGAGAAGACCCGTTGGCAGAATCTGTCTCAGATCTTCATCCGTACCCGTGCGGGCGCCAACCCTGCCGAGGTGATGAAGTTCGTCCTCGACACGGCGCACGACGTCAGCCCCGCGACCGACATGGAGACGGTGAGCCTCCGTTTCTTCGACGAGGAACTGGGCCGTCAGTATCAGAAAGAGCGCGAGTTGGCGCGGCTGGTCACGCTGTTCACCCTCATTGCCATTGTGCTGTCGCTAATGGGCGTATTCGGGCTGGTGCTCTTCGAGACGCAGCGCCGCAGCAAGGAGATAGCCATCCGCCGCGTGTTGGGCTCGGAGGTGAAGGACATCCTCGCGCTGCTGAACGGGAAGTTCGTGCGCATCGTGCTGGCGAGCTTCGCCCTGGCAGCACCCGTCAGCTGGCTGCTGATGAGCCGCTATTTCAGCACCTTTGCCTACCACACGCCCGTCCGCCTGTGGGTGTTTGCAGTCGCACTGGTGGCCGTGCTCGTTGTCACCGTGGCCATTGTCACTCTGCGCAGCCTCCACGCCGCCACCAGCAACCCTGTGGAAATGATAAAGACAGAATGAATAAACTGGTTTAACGGAGATGGTTTAAGGTTTAACGTTTAAGGTTTAACGTTTAACGAGGCTGGCGCTGGTGAAATCGAAGGACGTGTTCGTTAAACATTAAACGCTAAACATTAAACAAGAATCCGAAGGACGTGTTCGTTAAACATTAAACATTAAACATAAGAAAATGAACTCCTTTTTCCGATTCTTGAAGCGGAACCCGCTTTATACCTTCATCAATGTCGTGGGCCTGGCGGTGTCGCTGATGTTCGTCATCCTGATTGGCGACTATACGTGGCGGCAATTCAGCATCGACGGCTGGCACAAGAAGCGCGACCGCATCGTACTGCTTGGTCACGGCGGCACGTTCTTCTCGTGGCCCGGCGCCACCCGCCAGCTGGGCGAACGCTACCCCGAGATTGAAAAGACCTGCTGCGTGATGACGAACAGCGGCTCCATCCGCAGCGAGAACGGCTCGGTGAGCTACGACGAAGGCGACCCCATCCTGCTGGCCGACGCGACGTTTTTCGACCTCTTCGACTTCCGCCTTGTGCAGGGCGACCGTGCTACGGCGCTTGATGCGCCGGACAAATGTGTCATCACCGAATCGCTGGCGCAGACGCTCTTTTCCGACAGGAATCCCATCGGCGAGGCGCTGCGCATCGTCGGCAATCAAGCCATTCACATCGGCAACGAGAACCCCTACGACTCCACCCTCGTTTATACCGTTTCGGCTGTGGCACGCGACTTCGACAAGACCGTGCTGCCCAACGACGTGAAGGTCATTGCTTCAATGGAGCGCCATCCGCAGGTAATGGGCTACACCGTCGGCAACAACGTCTATGTCATGAGCGGGCACGGCGCCACCAAGTCGTTCCTGCTGCTGCGCGAGGGCGCCGACCTGACGCCGCAGCTGCCGTCCATCAGCGAATGGATGCGCCAGAACGTGCCAGCGTTGCGATGGTTCGGTGAGGAGGAAGCCGAGGCAACCCTGACGCCGCTGACGAAGCTGATGTTCGCCCCGCAGAACGATGGGCGCGGCATGCTCAGCGGCGACCGCGGGCGGCTCACAATCCTGCTCTCGGCCATCCTCGCCATCCTGCTCTTCGCCATCATCAACTACGTGAACCTCACCGTTGCCAACACGGGGCTTCGCTCGCATGAGATGGCCACGCGCCGCCTCCTCGGCAATACTGCCGGCGACATCGCCCTGAAGCTGATGGGCGAATCGACGCTGATGGTGCTCGTCTCGTTCCTGCTCGGCTTAGGGCTGGCCTTCCTTGTGCAGGACGACATGGCCACGCTGTTCCGTGGGAAGATAGCCCTGCAGAACGACGTCTCGGCGGGAACCATAAGTGTTTGTGCCGCATTTATTCTCGTGACGGGACTACTCTCCGGCATCATTCCCGCCATGCAGCTGGCGAAGTACAAGCCCATCGACGTGGTGAAGGGCACATTCCGCTACCGCTCGAAGATGGTGCTGAGCCGCGTCTTCATCATCGTGCAGAATGTGGTGACGGTGGTCATGCTTGTCGCCATGCTCACCATTCGTCTTCAGCTCAGCCACCTTGTGAACGCACCGTTGGGCTTCAACACCAAGGACATCTATTTTGTAGCACCGGACAACCCCGACGTCCTCCGCAGCGAATTAGAGGCTCTGCCCTTCGTAGAGCGTATCGGAACGTTCAGCGGTTCCGGACTTGTGGGGCAGCCCAGCAGCATGACCTCGCGGAGACTGAACGATGGCGAGCCGCAGATGTTCTATCTGACGAAGATGGACCGTGCGGCAATGGATATCTACGGTCTGAAGGTGCTGGCCGACTATGGGAATGTCGAAGGCGCCTACTATGTGAACCAGGAGGCCATGCGCCGCCTCGGCCTGACGGATGCCGACCGTGAAATCGTGTGGGGCGACGAGAGCGACCTTATAGCAGGCGTGGTGGCCGACTTCCACTCGGTCAACATCCTTGCTGACGTCCGCCCCTATCTCATCAGTCTGGTCGAGACTGACGAAGCCGGTACTCCGATGCTCAACAAAGGGTTCTACAAGCCCTATTTCATCGTCAAGACGGACGGCTCGTCCGGCGTCATGGAGCGGCTGCGGAATGTCGTCGAAGAGGTCGATGGCTCGACGGCCAAGCTGGACTGGAAGGTGCAGAGCCTCGAGGCCTTTGTGGCTGAGACCTTCGACGAGCAGCAGAACACGCTGCGCATCGTGTCGCTGTTCACGCTGGTGGCAGTTGTCATTGCCGTGCTGGGCTTCACGGGGCTGTCGTTCTTCTTCATCCGCCAGCGGCGGAAGGAGATAGGCGTGCGCCGCGTCATGGGCAGCACCGAGGGTGAGGTGGCCGTGCTGATGCTGCGCCGCTTTTGTGCTCCGTTGGTGGCTTCGTTCGTCGTGGCCGTGCCCGTAGCGTGGCACGTCATGCGCAGCTGGCTCGACGGCTTCGCCTACCGCACCGCGCTCTCGTGGTGGATTTTCGCTGCCGCCTGCGGCATGGCGCTTCTCTTCGCCGTGCTCTCCATCATCGTACAGATTCTCCGCGCCACCCGCATCAACCCCGCCGTGACGCTCCGCCAGGAATGATGAAGATAGAAAAGTAGTGCATCTGCTATACAGCGAAATCATACTATCCTTTTTAATTGTGTGTGATGCACCTGAGATTCCCGCCGCCTGCGAAGGTCGCGGGAATCGTGCTTCCGAAGCTTCAGTTTTTTGTGCAATAAATACACCGTATTGCATAAAAAAGCATGTTTTTGTGCAATAGACATTGAAAATTGAAGAAAAAGCGGGGAACGTGCGACAAGTTGTTCATCGTAACGAACAACGATGAGCGTGTGATAGAGAAAGACGGTTATACGATAAACGTTGTTCCGTTTATGAAGTTCTGACCGTTTTGTGACGGGTTGCGAAGGGGCGTTTCCTATAGGAAAGTGGCGTTTGCTGCGCGGTTTGGTTTTCAACCCGTCACAAAACGCGGGGGGAGGGATTCGTTTTTTAATGAAAAATGAAGAATGAAAAATGAAGAATAAATAGCTTTGCCAGCGGAGGAACCGGCAG
>JAFWOP010000148.1 GCA_017545365.1 Bacteroidales bacterium | reverse complement strand
TCCCGATCCGGTCGAGGCCGGAGAGACACGTGGCGACTATGGCGCAGGGGCGCACCTCTTCCCATTCCGAACAGAGAAGTTAAGCCCTGCCGCGACGATGATACTGCGGTGAAACGTGGGAAAGTAGTTCGTCGCCCTCCCACAACGGAAGCCTTCGCGTTCAACGCGAAGGCTTTTTGTTTTTATATCTACCATGTTTTTATACTATCATTTCTGGATTTTTTTCTATCTTTGCCCATCCTTTTAGATAGCAAAATTTTATCCTATGATAGACGTCAAGTTTTTAGTCAAGAACCCCGATGTGGTTCGCGAAAACATCAAGAAGAAATTCCAAGATAACAAACTGCCCCTCGTCGACGAGGCAATTAGTTTATATACGCAGTATTGCGACTGCCAGCAGCGTGCCGACGACCTGCGCTCACAACGCAACTCCATCTCTAAGGAGATCGGCATCCTCTTCAAAAACAAGGAAGTCGAGAAAGCCAACGAGATGAAGAAACTCGTCGAGGCCAACGCCCAAGAGCTGGAACAACTCGGCAAGCAACAGTCTTCCCTCATGGAACAGCTGACCAAGGTGATGTACGCCATCCCGAACATCATTGCCCCTGAGGTGCCAATAGGGAAGGACGATACCTTCAATGTGGAGAAGGAACGCTTCGGCGAGCCCGTGGTGCCCGATTTCGAAGTGCCTTATCATGCTGATATCATGGCCAAGTTCAACGGCTTGGACCTGGATTCGGCCCACCGTGTGGCAGGCAACGGCTTCTATTACCTCATGGGCGACATCGCACGCCTACATTCCGCCGTCATCACCTATGCCCGCGACTTCATGATCGAACGCGGCTTCACCTATTGCATCCCGCCTTTTATGGTGCGCAGCGAGATTGTCTCGGGCGTGATGAGTTTCGCCGAGATGGATGCCATGATGTATAAGATTGAGGGCGAAGACCTTTATCTTATCGGCACTAGCGAACACTCGATGATCGGCAAGTTCATCGACCAAATCGTTCCAGAAGAGTCGCTGCCTCTGACGCTGACGAGTTACTCGCCTTGTTTCCGTAAAGAAAAAGGTGCTCACGGCATTGAAGAACGTGGCGTTTATCGTATCCACCAGTTTGAGAAACAAGAGATGGTTGTGCTCTGCAAACAAGAAGATGCCGACTATTGGTACGAACAGATGTGGAAGAACACAGTCGACCTGTTCCGCTCGATGGACATCCCAGTCCGCACTCTGGAATGCTGCTCCGGTGACTTGGCTGACCTCAAAGTGAAATCACTCGATGTGGAAGCATGGTCGCCGCGCCAGAAGAAGTATTTCGAGGTGGGCAGCTGCTCCTATCTCGGCGATGCCCAGGCACGCAGACTGAAGATCAGAATCAAAGGCAAGAACGGCAACTATTTTGCCCATACCTTGAACAATACGGTGGTCGCCCCGCCGCGTATGTTGATCGCCTTCTTGGAAAACAACCTCCGCGCTGACGGCTCTGTGGCCATCCCGAAGGCATTACAACCCTATATGGGCGGAAAAACTGAAATCAGATAATTATGGATATCTCTGTTGTCGTACCGCTGCTGAATGAAGCTGAATCGTTGCCCGAGTTGGAGGCATGGATTCGCCGCGTGATGGACGAACACGGTTTCTCCTACGAAATCGTTTTTGTCGACGATGGTTCCACCGACAATTCATGGGCCGTCATCCAACAGCTTTCTCAAGGTAACCCCAATGTGAAGGCCTTGCGTTTCAGAAGGAACTATGGCAAGTCGCCAGCCTTGAATGAAGGTTTCAAAATAGTGCAAGGCGATGTGGTCATCACCATGGATGCCGACTTGCAAGACAGCCCCGACGAAATCCCCGAGCTCTACAAGATGATCAAGGAAGACGGTTACGATCTCGTCTCTGGTTGGAAAAAAGTCCGTTATGACTCCAAAATAGCCAAAAACATTCCCTCCAAGTTCTTCAACTGGACCACGCGCAGGATGTCGGGCATCAAGTTGCATGACTTCAACTGTGGCTTGAAGGCCTACCGTAATGAAGTGGTGAAAAGCATACAGGTCTATGGCGAGATGCACCGTTACATCCCCGTCATTGCCAAGATGAACGGATTCGGCCACATAGGGGAGAAGGTGGTACACCATCAGAAGAGAAAATACGGCAGCAGCAAATTTGGCATGAGCCGTTTTGTGCGCGGCTATCTCGACCTGCTGACCATCAACTTCATCTCGAAATTCAGTAACCGGCCGATGCATTTCTTCGGCATGCTGGGCTCGGTCACTTTCCTGATAGGTTTTATCATCGCCTTGTATTTGGCCTGCTCACGCTTGTTCTTCCATGTTTATGGGATGACACGTAGGCCTTTGTTCTATTTTGCGCTGTTGGCCATCATCATCGGCGTGCAGCTCTTTTCAACGGGCTTCCTGGCCGAGATGATCACCTCGGCACAACGCGAAAAACGAGTCTATTCCATTTCGGAACGTATCAACGCCTAAGCAAACAAAAAAAGCGACCCTTTATGGATTCCCTAAGGAACGACATAGAGGGTCGCTTTTTTTATGCTCTCTAGTTAATACAAATCATCGATTCCGCCATCAAAGCTTTCATCGAAGCTGTCACCGAACTCATCGGCAAATTCGTCTTCGTCGAATTCGTCTTCAAACTCATCAAAGGGTGAATCGTCGGCAAAGTCGTTGTTCTCCCAGTCGAAGTCGTGTTCCAACTTCGACTCATCGAATTCATCCTCTTCATCATGCTGGTTGATGAAGCTGTCGATTTCGTCGTCACTCATCTTGTCGAAGTTGACATCCAGCAATGCGGAATCGTTAATGGAGCGGCTCATGGACTTCAACTCGCGCATAACTGAGGGTGAGACATAGAATTCATCGATGTTTTCTTCGCAGTACTTCAAATATTTGGGGTCTTTTTCATACACTTCGGCGATGGTCATGCCTTCGTATTTTCCAAAGGTGAAAACTGAATCAATGTCATAGAATTTCATATAGAGTCCTTTCTTTTATTCTGTTTAATGTGTTGTTTCGTATCGCAAATATCATGCATTTTTCCTTTTCTTGCAACAAAAAACTACTTTTTGAAGGCAAAAAACACGGCTAGGATGATGAAGATGAAAGATATGATATGGTTCCAACGGAAGGTTTCCGTCTTGAATACGGTAATCACGATGATGGTGAATACCGTCAAGGATACGGCTTCTTGTATGACTTTCAATTGAATAAGGTTGAAAGGGCCTCCGTTTTGCATGGCACCGATGCGGTTGGCAGGAATCATGAAAGAATATTCAAACAAGGCAATGCCCCACGACATCAGGATGACAAGAAAAAGCGGCCAATCCTTGGAACTGGGGACGATCTCAAGTAATTTGAGTTGTCCATACCAGGCAAAGGTCATGAATATGTTGGATACAATAAGCAACAGAATGGTGTATATACCCTTCATTGTTTGGCGTTTTTAACGGAGTGCAAAAGTAAGGGAATTTCTTTCATGTGCGACAATTATTCCTATTTTTGCATAACCAAATTGTGAACATCATGAATGCGACCATTATACTTACCGTTTTTGTTATTTATACCATTCTATTGTTTGTGATTTCGCATTTCACGGCGCGAAAGACGGACAATAATGCTTTTTTTCGAGGCAATAAGAACTCGCCCTGGTTTGTGGTGGCTTATGGTATGATTGGTGCCTCTTTGTCAGGTGTGACATTCATGTCAGTGCCAGGAGGGGTTTATTCGGGTCAATTCACCTATATGCCTTTGGTGTTTGGCTATGTCCTTGGCTATGCAGTGATTGCCATTGTTTTGTTGCCCTTGTATTATCGCCTTAACTTGACTTCCATCTACACCTATTTAAATATGCGTTTTGGGCCTAGGTCGGAGAAGACGGGGGCAGCTTTTTTCATCCTGTCTCGTCTGCTAGGCTCTGCCTTGCGCATGTATCTCGTCGTGTTTGTCTTGTATGAGTTTGTCTTCAAGGAATGGGGCATCCCTTTCTGGGTGCCAGCGGTCATTTTTATCGCCATCATCCTGCTCTACACCTTCAAGGGGGGTATCAAGACGGTTGTGTGGACGGATACGCTGCAGACGACCTTCTTGCTGCTGGCGGCCTTTTTGACGGCTTTCTTCATCTTGCGAAACCTTCATATCTCGTTAGGCGACCTTTTGAAGTCGGCTTCTGAGAAAGGCTATACCAAGGTGTTTGAAACGGATTGGACCCACAACAAGTTTTGGGTCAAGCAGTTGTTAAGTGGCATGTTTATCACCATAACGATGACTGGTTTGGACCAGGATATGATGCAGAAGAACTTGACGTGTAAGAACTTGCGTGATGCCCAGAAGAATGTGATGACCTCAAGCCTGCTGTTTGTGGTGGTCAACGGCCTCTTCCTTTGCCTAGGAGCGGCTTTGATTCAATATGCACAAGTCACAGGTTTCCAGTTGCCTGTAAACGAAGCAGGAGTGGTCGTTAACGACAAGATCTTCCCTTCGGTCGCTTTTTCGTTGAGTAAGTTTACGGCAGTGGTCTTCGTCATAGGTTTGGTTGCAGCGGGTTATTCCAGCGCCGACGGCACCTTGACTGCCTTGACGACCACTTTCTGTTACGATTTCATGCATTTCGACAAGAAACAGATGACAGAAGAGCAAATCACGAAACGCCGCAAATGGATTCATGTGACTTTCGCCTTGCTCTACTTGTTGGTTATCATTGCTTTCCGGCCCTTCCACAACGAATCGCTGATCGACAAGGTCTTTGATATTGCTGGCTATACATATGGTCCTTTGTTGGGCCTATACACTTTCGGCCTGTTTGTTAAAAACAGGAAGGTGATTGATAAGGCCGTACCTTTCATCGCCGTTGCTTCACCTGTGATCAGCTATTTTCTGAAGGCGTATTCGCCACAGTTGTTTGGTGGCTATCGGATTGGGTTCGAGGTATTGATAATCAACGGATTACTTACATTCTTGGCCTTGTTGCTCTTTAGCAAAAAGGAAAAAACAAGCGTTGAATGACGGAATTGATGAAAAATATGTATTTTTGAAGTTTGAAAACTAAATCATAAGAAGATGAACAGGATTATCACTAAAATCACATTAGCCTTGTTGGCCTTGACGATGATGGGGGGTCAACTTCACGCCCAATTCTCGACCACCTACGCCAAGAATGTCACGCCTGGACAGCATAATGGCCTGTATTATTCCTTGCCTCAGACCATGTTGAAGCTGGATTTCGTCATGGAAGAAATCCAAATGGAGAGAAGCCCTTACAGTGACTATGCCTCCAACTACATGGGCACTGCCGAATCTGTGGAATACGAAACCAGGCAGTACCGCCTGTTGGACGTCAAGATGAGCACGGTGGCCAGCCCCGATCCCAATGCTTTGTTTTTTGTGACCTTGGGAAGTGCTAGGGGAGGCAGCAAGATGCGCTTCGATATCATGCCCAACGGCATCATCCGCAGCGTTGGCTTCGACGACCCGGCAGCCGAGGATATTGCTCCTGTTGCCCCGCAACAGTCTTCTTGCGAAGAAAAAGAAATCATATATCCCAAGAGCAATTTAATCGACCTTGTTTCCATGGGCAAGTCGAATGCCCAATTGGCTAAAGAAGTGGCCGATAAGATTGAGGAGATTCGTAAGGCCAAGTTCAATTTGATTTCAGGCTATTACGAAACGGCATTTAATCCTGAGACCTTCAAGTTGATGTATGAGAAACTGGATGCCATGGAAGAAGAATATACCAACCTGTTGCTGGGTAACCATGTCAAGAAGACTGTGGTAAAAACAGTGTACGTTATTCCCAACAAGGAAGTGCCTACGCAGACTGTGGCCAAGTTTTCAGAGAGTGAAGGCGTGACGGTTGGAACCTCTGGTTCGGGTACGCCCATCATGGTTCAAACCTTGTCGATGAACACCACGGCTGCCATCAACGCACCGAGCCAATCGGCAGTGGAGTTGATGTCGTATGAAAACAAGGTGTTCTACCGTCTTCCTGAGATGGCGAATGTGAAAGTGACCCTCGGAAGAGATACCTTGATTGAGGACCGTGTAGTTGTTAACCAATTGGGCGCCGTGCTGATGGCTCCTTTGACCAATACAAGGTTGGTATTCGACACAGAGACGGGTCAGATCATAAACATGAGAATGCAATAAAAAAAAGGCACCGCAAGGTGCCTTTTTCATTATAGGGCTTCTTTGATGCGAACCAACTGTTTCAGGAGGCCTTCTACCTTGTCGAGGCGTAGCATGTTGGCGCCGTCTGATTTGGCTTTGGCGGGATCGGGATGGGTCTCCATGAAGAGGCCGTCAACACCTGTGGCAACGCCTGCCTTGGCTATCAGTCCGATGAGTTCGGGCTGACCGCCAGTGACGCCATTGCTCTGATTGGGCTGCTGCAAGGAATGGGTGACGTCCAAGATGACGGGCACCTCAAATTTTTGCATGGCAGCTATGTTTCTATAGTCCACCACCAAATCGTGATAGCCAAACATGGAGCCACGCTCAGTCAGCATGACCTTGTCGTTGCCTGACTGACGCACTTTTTCAACGGCAAAACCCATAGCTTCGCCCGAAAGGAATTGTCCTTTTTTGATGTTGACAATCTTGCCGGTCTTGGCAGCGGCTACGAGCAGGTCGGTCTGCCGACAAAGGAAGGCGGGGATTTGTATAATGTCTACATATTCCGCGGCCATCTGGGCTTCTTCGGCAGCGTGAATATCGGTCACCACTGGGATGCCGAATTCTTTGGCCACTTTCTGCAGCACTTTCAAGGCTTTTTCGTCGCCAATGCCTGTGAAAGAGTCCAGTCTGGAACGGTTGGCCTTGCGGTAGGAGCCTTTGAAGACGAAGGGAATGTCGAGTTTTTGACAGATGTTCTTCAAGGTCTCTGCGATGAAGAGTGGCGAGTTCTCGTCTTCGATGACGCATGGCCCGGCCAGCAAGAAGAAACGATCGGGTCGCAATCCTTTCAGAAAGTCGTATTTAGCGGTGTCCATGGTGGATATTTTTTGCAAAGATACCATTATTTCTTAAACCTCGGATGATAACTCAACAAAGTATCGCGTAATAACTCGTCTGAGATATGCGTGTATATTTCCGTTGTGCTGACACTAGAATGCCCTAGCATTTGCTGAACTGCCAACAGATTAGCGCCGCCTTCGAGCAGGTGGGTGGCGAAACTATGTCTGAAGGTGTGCGGGCTGATGGTCTTGGTGATACCGTTTTTCTCGGCGAGGTCTTTTACGATGAGAAAGACCATCTGTCGGGTGAGCCCTGTGCCACGGCTGTTGAGAAAAACAGTGTCGGTGAACTTTGGTTTTACGTTGATATGTAAACGAGCTCCTTCGATGTATTGGAAGAGGATTTTTAGGCTGTTGTCGCCGATGGGCACCAGACGTTCTTTGCTGCCTTTTCCGATGATGCGAAGAAATCCATCCGACTTAAAAATATTGCTGATTTGTAAGTTGGTAAGCTCTGATACTCGAAGTCCGCAGCCATATAGTACTTCAATCATGGCTTTGTTGCGATGCCCGTTAGGTTGGCTGAGGTCGATGCTGTCGATCATCTTTTGGATTTCCTCATAGGTGAGTACCTCGGGGAGGTGCCGTCCCATGGAAGGAGAGGAGATGAGCAGGGTGGGGTCTTTGTCGATGAGCGCCTCTTGGTCCAGGTAACGATAGAAAGACTTCAAGCCAGAGAGGATCCTGGCTTGTGAGGAAGCACCGATATTCAGGTCATAGAGATAGGCAAAGAAGTTCTCAATGGTGTCCTGTTGTATGTCGTGAAGCGCTGTCGAGAGGTTTTCCGCTTTGAGATATTGCAGGAACAGGCTCACATCGTGCACATAAGCCTCTATGCTGTTGTCGGACAGCGAAAGCTCCAGCCGTAGGTAATCGGCGTAATGCTTGATGAGGTTGGGGGTGATGTTGACAGCTTGCTTATCCATCGTTTTTGTTTGTGCAAAGGTATGTTTTTTTCTTGCAATGGTGACGTTTTTCCTACCTTTGCCTCGAAAAACAAACACATAATCTTATCAAACCATGAAAAACACCAAATCAAATCTACTATTGGCTGTCATTTCGTTGGGCTATAGATCAGGTGAGCCACGTCAGCCCGAACATAGGCCGTTGGATGAGGTGGCACGGTTCTTCTAAATTATACCATTTAGAATTAAGCAAATGTTTGCCATTAGATAGGTATAACAAACAAATATGAATTAATCAAATCGAGGAAAAATGAAAAAAGTAACGAAGGCAATAGCAGCCTTAATGCTAGCAGTGACGGCAATGCTTGCCGTGGGATGTACGAAATCCGATGAGCCGGGCAACGGCGGAGGTGGCACCTATAATGGCCACGAATATGTCGACCTCGGCCTGCCGAGCGGCCTCTTGTGGGCCACCTGCAATGTGGGTGCCGACGCCCCCGAGGAATACGGCGACTACTTCGCTTGGGGCGAGACCACGCCGAAGGACACCTATAACTGGAGCACCTACCAGTACGTTTATATGGATCGACTCACCAAGTATTGCAGCGCCTCCAGTTATGGCTACAACGGCTTCACTGACAACCTGACCGTCCTCCAACCTAGTGATGACGCTGCCACAGCCAATTGGGGTAGTGGTTGGTGCATGCCCACGAGAGCGCAATGGGAGGAGTTGTTACAGAACACCACTAACACATGGATAACACAGGACGGCGTGAACGGCAGGTTGTTCATCGCCACTAACGGCAATACTCTCTTCCTGCCCGCTGCCGGCTACCGCTGGGACGGTGGGCTCTACTACGCGGGCAACGCCGGCGACTACTGGTCGAGTTCGCTCAGCACCGGCCGCCCGCGCAGCGCGTGGAGCTTCGGCTTCGATTCGGGCTACTACGGCATGAACAGCGGCGGTGGCCGCGGCTACGGTCCGTCTGTCCGAGCGGTGCGCCCTGCTTCTCAGAACTAACCCTCAAAAGTCCGTTTTCGCCTGGCGTGGGATAGCTTCATGCTACCTTCGCCAGGTTTGTTTTGTCTTTGTGCATCCGCAATGAAGGAGACGTGATAAATTGCGTCTCGAAAATGGCAAAAAAAAGGACGCAAGACCAGAAGTCCCGCGTCCTGTGTCAAATCATCTCAAATCCGATTAATCCAACGTATGGATGACGAGGCCAGAGCGCAGTTTAGGCTCAAACCAAGTGGTCTTGGGAGGCATGATGTTGCCGGTGTCGGCGATGTCGATGATCTGCTTCATGCTCACAGGATAGAGCGCGAAGGCGACCTTCATCTCGCCGCTGTCGACGCGACGCTTCAGCTCGCCGAGGCCACGAATACCGCCAACGAAGTCGATGCGCTTGTCGGTGCGGAGGTCCGTGATGCCCAGAATCTTGTCAAGGACAAGGTTGCTGAGGATGGTAACATCCAACACGCCGATCGGGTCGCTGTCGTTGTAAGTGCCGGGTTTGGCGGTCAGGCTGTACCACACGCCCTCGATGTACATCGAGAAGTTGTGCAGCTTGTTGGGCTTGTATTCGGTGGAGCACTCGCAGTGGCAGGGGAACTCGCAGTTGCACTTGCCGCCGTTTTTGGTGCAGTCGCACTTGCATTCGATATCGAAGCTTTCCTGAAGGGCTTTGAAGAAGTCCTTGGTGCTAAGGCCGTTGAGGTCTTTCACGACGCGGTTGTAGTCGATGACGTTCAGCTGGTTGTCGGGGAAGATGACGGTCATGAAGTAGTTGTACTCTTCCTTGCCGGTGTGTTTGGGGTTCTGCTCTTTCTTCTCCTGTCCCACGAGGGCGGCGGCGGCACTGCGGTGGTGGCCGTCGGCGATGTACATGGCGGGAACCTGCTTGTCGAAGATGTCGACGAGCTCGGCAATGGTGGCTTTGTCGTCAATGACCCAGAAGCGGTGGCCGAAGCCGTCTTCCTTGGCGATGAAGTCGTAGATGGGTTTCTTGGCGGTGACGCCGGCCACGATCTCGTCGATGCGGGCGATGGCGGGATAGGCGAAGAAGACGGGCTCGACGTTGGCGTTGGTGATGCGGACGTGCTTCATGCGGTCCTCCTCCTTGTCCTTACGGGTCAGCTCGTGCTTCTTGATGACCTTGTTCACGTAGTCCTCGCTGTAGGCGCAGGCCACGATGCCATACTGCCATTTGGCGTCGGCATCCTTGGGGTTCATGCTCTGGGCGTAGATGTAGAGTTTCTCCTCTTCATCCTTGACCAGCCAGCCGAGGTCTTTGAACAGGTTGTAGTTCTTGACTACCTGAAGGTACACTTCGGGCGAGTGCTCGTCGGTGCCTTTGGGGAGGTCGATTTCAGCCTTGGTCACGTGCAGCAGGCTGTAGGGGTTGCCCTCGCATTCAACGCGGGCTTCTTCGGAATTCAGTACGTCGTAGGGACGTGAGGCCAGTTTCTCGACGATGTCGACGGGCGGGCGAAAGCCTTTGAAGGGTTTGATGATTGACATAGTTCTAATTTCTATTGTTTATGTATATTGTTTATTATTAATTCTCCTCAAAAAAATCCGAATAGATTGAAAATTACATCATACAAGCCCAACCGAACTTGCGGGAAAGATCGCGGAGCAGGTTTCGGTCGCTGACGGGGATGGTGACGACCACATTCTCGCGCATGTTGGCTTGCTCTGCTAAGTCGTGGTCATATTGCGACTGCAGGTTCATCCACATTACCACAGGAATACCCAAAGCTTTTTCAAGTGCTGCGGCTATGTCTTCAGTGACATTGCATCGGGCATTGACCAATGCGCTGACCATTGAAGGAGTTAGTCCCGCAAGGGATGCCAACTGCCTCTGCGTCAAGCCTCGCTCGCGCATCTCGTCGCGTATCAGCTCTCCTGGGTGCGTGGCTATATATGGGGTTGTATTATTCATAGTGTTTCGATATTTCTTCCAACAAAGCATTTACAATTATTCCGTCGTCATTCGGGGTGCTGTGGAATAGCAGACGGTATTGTGCGGTAATCCAGACAGCCTCAACGCCTTTCAGCGTGCCATTTTTCTTTTCATAATGCAGTGACCCTACAGTAAACAGGTCTTCGATGCGGCTTGCAGCCTTCATGTAGTTCACCACCTTTACATATCGTTTCACCACATCCTTCGGCAGACGGAGATAGTTCTTTGCCTTTGTTTTTCCCGTCAGAAATAACTCCTCCAACGCTTTATCCTCGAATGTGACGTTCATAATATAAATACTTTTATACTCATTATGCGATTGCAAAGATACGAACTTTTCCTGACATGGCGAAATTATTTTTCTTGGGTACGGAATATCTTATATCCCAGCATGGCGATGAAGATGGACATCAGTGGCGAGACGATGTTGAAGAAGCAGTAGGGAAGGTATTCGATGGTGGGGACTTTCAGCACCAAGGATTGGGTCATGCCGCAGGTGTTCCACGGTACGAGCACGGAGGTGACGGTGGCCGAGTCTTCGGTAGAGCGGCTGAGCAATCGGCCCTCAAAGCCCTTCTCTTTGTACAGTTTCTTATAGATGTTGCCGGTGAGCACGATGCTCAGATACTGGTCGCCGGTGGCCATGTTGGCAAACAGGCCGGTAGCCACGGTGGTTGAGACCAGCGAGCGGCGTCCGCTGATGCCTTTGGCCAGTGCCGAGGTGATGCTTTGTATCATGCCTGCACCCGTCAATGCCCCGCCGAAAGCCGCCGCACAGAAGATGAGGAATACGGTGCTAAGCATTCCCCGCATGCCGCGGGTCTGCACCAAGCTGTTGAGCGCCTCGTTGCCCGTGTCCACCGAGGTGCTGCTGCAGTAAGTGAGCATCAGCCCGCGGAAACTGTTGCCCTCGCCTATCTGGGCCACGATGTCCGGCTGCGCGATGAGCATCGTCACCCCCGCCGTGAGGGCGGAAAGGAACAGCACCATGACGGCAGGCAAGCGTAGCGCGATGAGCACACCCGTCACCACTGGCACAACCAGCAGCCACGGACTGATGACAAACACCCGCTGCAGCCCATCGGCAAAGACTTCAGTCTGCAGGGCACCGCCGGCAGTGTGGCAAAGGCTTGCCACCAAGAAAATAACCAAGGCAATAGTGAACGAAGGCACCGTGGTGATGAGCATATAGCGGATGTGCTTGAACAGCGGCACCTCGCCCACCGACGAGGCCAGCACAGTGGTATCGGACAGAGGCGAAATCTTGTCCCCGAAATAGGCACCCGAAATGATGGCCCCCGCTGTCCAGCCCACCTCATAGCCGTGCGCCGTGCCGATACCCATCAAGGCGATGCCGATAGTGGCCACGGTGGTCCACGAGCTGCCCGTCACCAGCGACACCAGTGCGCTGACAAGGCAGGCTACAAAGAGGAACACCTTCGGGCTGACAATCTGCATGCCATAGTAAATCATCGTCGGCACCACGCCGCTCATCATCCAGCTGCCCGACACGGCACCAATCAAAAACAAGATGAGGATGGCCGGTCCCATCGTCTTAATGTTCTGCCCGATGGCGCCGTCGATACTGCTCCAATGGACCCTGTAGAACACCATTCCCATGGCCGCTGCCACGGCCGCGGCAAAGAGCAGCGCCGTCTGGCTCGGTCCCTCCAGCGCGTCGGCGCCGAACTCGCCTATCACCGCCGCCTGCAGCGCAACAAGCACCGCCAGTGGAATCAGCGCCACCATCCAGTGGACGCGGGGCAACGGGGCAGGGCTCTCCATAATGTGGTATTATTTTGCGGAATAAAAAATGTCAAAACCACGTTGCAACTTGGCCGGGTCGGTCTGATAGGAGTTTTCTCCATAATAGAAGTCGGCCAGCACCTCATAGAGACGGCAGAACTCACCAAGGTCGTGCCTGCCTCGTTGTGCATCGATGGTGAGCGACAGCAACTCCAACGCCCGGTCGGCTGCACGGCGGCATTGCTCCTCGTTGCCCTTGATCCTCCAGCGGTTGGCGCGTGACACCTCGCTGCCGATGTTCAGCATCTGCTCAGCCAGCGACATCTCTGCCCAACGGCCGGCGGCCAATTCAGTGTGCTGGTATTCGCTCATATTATTAAGGAGTTTACAATATCAACAATCTGTTTTCTGACATTGGGGTCCAACACATCGCGACTTCTGTTATTCAGGAATGGACGGATATTGATCAGAGAGTCGAACTCTACGAAATCCTCCCCATCCATTTCGGGATAAAGGTTGATACCCCACAAATCCGACTGCATCGAACCCTGCGATAGCATCTCCTTTTCTATATCGGCATGCAGTTCGGCATCAAGTCCAAGGATACCCTTTCCAACATCTACAACAGCCTTAATCATGTCACCGAAATAACCTGGCAACATTCCCTTCAGTTCGCTGTGTTTAATGGGTTGCGAAATGATTATCATATCAAATATAGTTAATTATTTGATTGCAAAAATACGAACTTTTCGCGACATGGGAAAATAAATTTGGCTGAATGGGAAAAACTTCGTATTTTTGCATTCGGTTTCAATGTCGAAACACACGTAGCACCGAGACCTGTTGCCGGCGGCAACGCCTCGGTAGCGCAACCGGGAGGCCAACGCCCCAGCCGCCCGCATGCCGCAAGCCATCACGGTATTGCCCCTTACAGAATCGACCCATTTGAGACCTAAAGACCTAAAATAAATGACGAAATGAAAAAAACGATTCTCCTCCTGTTATTATGCCCACTACTGCACTGTGGATGCAAAGACGACCGCGACCCAAACAACCCCTTCAAGCACACCACGTGGAAAAGCGAACTGGATGGCAATGTAACATTGACACTCCATTTCGACGAAGACACCTGCACACTGAAAGCGATGGACGGCGACTATAACGCAACCTATCGTAACAAATACACCTGCTACAAAGACTCCAAGACAACCTGGGATGCATGGAACCAGCGGTATACAACCGTACTTATCGACTGCGTGAAATTTGAACAATTCGACATCTATTATACCAACCACCTCATACACGACGATTGCCGAAACCCGGTACACAACATCGAAATACATTATGGACGCATCATAAACGACACCCTGTCGCTGAACCTCACCGTCCATCATCTCCCAACGAACACACCCCCATATGGACATGTCATCACCGCAAGCACCATCTGGGTATTCAATAGAGTGAAGAAGAATTGCTGGTGGCAAAGTGTCGATAATGCAACGGAGAAGTCAACGCCACGCCGTTGACATGCCGCAAGGCATTTCGATTATGTCCCTCACAAAATCGACTGTGGAGACATTGAGATTATGAGTTTATTTGACACGCAAAAAGAAAGGCTTGAGACCCATAATATGAGCTATCTTGTAGCGTAGAAGATGTCGAAACCGTGTTGTGGAGGGGTCGGTCAGGTAGATGTTATCATCATAGTAGTAGTCGACCAGCACCTCACAGCTGCCAACATTAGTAGCATGGCTATATGTTTAGAAATTGTTATGCACAAGAATGGATTTCTTGCGGTATGAATAGATTCCTACATACTTGTCGTGAGCCTGACGCACAAAGTTGCCCGTTCGCATATCATCTTCGTATAGCGGTGATGGGTAGTATGGTTTAAAAGGTATGAATGTGGGTGTCCCCGAAGGGGACTCAAGAATACAGGCAGGGGTGCAGCGAAGCGAAACCCCTGTACAATGACCACCCCACCAAAGATTAAACCCCGAAGGGGTGACAGAATAGTATCGTGACACCATCTGTCACCCCTTCGGGGTTAGGTGTTAATTGCTGTTCACATTATTGAGGGGTTGCACCCCTGCCTGTGTTCTGTCGCCCCTTCGGGGCTATTAATCCTCTAAAAATGTTTAAGGTCACAATATGCGACCTTAAATAAATATATTAAATGATACTTATCCCTTGTAGAAGGGCATCCTGACAGTGTCGGCCTTGAGAAGTTCTTCGCAGATCTTGATGTAGATTCCAGTACGGGACTTGGCTTTAGAAATCAAGCTGCCCCCATTCCGATGCGGGGACATAGATGTGGAAGGCCACTTCGGGGCCGGAAGCCAGTTTTCCAGCCATCTTCATACGGAAGCCGTTGTCGTCTTTCTCAACGATTACGGTGCCGATGGTGTAGGGGTCGGAGCTCTCGAAGCTGGTGATGTAGTTCACCTCGGAGGTTATTCTAAAGAAGACGTTTCCACCGGTGGCCAGATTGTAGGTGCCGTTGGCCGGATGGTCGGAGACGATGTTGAAGATGGGCAGCCCGTCGGCGGTTTTGTCTGTTGCGTTAGCATCGATGTATACGCGTCCGCTATGCTCGGTGGTATAGGTGCTGGTCATCTTGTAAATGGTTCCGTTGTATTATACCAGGGTGTTGGCGGCTACTTCGCTTTCTTCGGGCGATTCGCACGATGTGGTGGCAAGTATCATTGTTGCTGCAGCCACAAACATAATCAATAATTTGGTTGTTTTCATAATGCATTCATATTAATTGTTAATAAAAAAGGGGGTGAACATGCACCCCCTGTTGTTTTTTAATTTCGAGTGAAAGATTATCCCTCGTAGAAGGGCATCTTGACGGTGATGGCTTTGAGGAGTTTCTCGCGGACTTTGATGTAGATCTCAGTGCCGGTCTTGGCATAGGCGGCCTCGATGAGGGCGGTGCCGATGTTCTTGCCGGTGCTGGGGCTGGGAGAGCCGCTGCGCACCTCGCCAATCTTCTTGCCTTCGGCGTTGCAGACTTCGTAGCCGTTGCGGGCGATGCCGCGGTCGACCATTTCGAAGCCGGCCACTTTACGTTTGAAGCCAGCGGCTTTCTGGGCGATAAGGAGCTCCTTGTTGATGAAGTTGTTGTTCTCGGCTTTGAGCTTGACGATGAAGGCCAGCGGAGCCTCGAGGGGGCTGATGGTGTCGTCCATCTCGTGGCCGTAGAGGGCGAAGCCTTTCTCCAGACGGAGAGTGTCGCGGCAGCCAAGGCCTGCGGGCATGATGCCGTATTCCTTACCGGCCTCGAAAACGGCGTTCCACACATCGATGGCTTTCTCCTTGGGGATGTAGATTTCGCATCCGCCTGCGCCGGTGTAACCGGTGGTGGAGAGGATGATGTCGGGGATACCTGCAAAGGTGAGGATCTTGAAGGTGTAGTACTCCATGTCGACGATGTTCTCGGAGGTGAGCTTCTGCATGGCCTTGAGGGCGTTGGGTCCCTGGACGGCGAGCTGGGCCCACTGCTCGCTCTCGTTGACGAAGTCTTTGCCGAGCTCCATGCCCATCTTGTCGGCAATCTGGCTCATCCAAGCCCAGTCTTTGTCGATGTTGGCGGCATTGGGTACCATGAAGTATTCGTCGTCGTGGACGCGGTAGACGAGCATGTCGTCGACTACGCCGCCCTGACCGTTGGGGAGGCAGGTGTACTGCACCTTGCCGTCGAAGAGGTCCTCGACGTTGTTGGTGGTGACATACTGCATGAAATGTTTGGCAATGGGGCCTTTGGCGCGGAATTCGCCCATGTGGCTCACGTCGAACACACCTACATTGTTGCGGACATTGTTGTGTTCTTCAACCAATCCGGTGTACTGAATAGGCATGTTGTAGCCGGCAAATTCGGCCATCTTGGCTCCCAGCGAAATGTGGAGGTCTGTGTACGGAGTTGTTTTCATTATATTAACTATTTGATTTATTATTACTTGTATTCTATTTTGTTCTTCCGTTGAATTTACAAATATACACTTTTTTTTTAAATTATTGAATAGTGAAGAGTGAAAAGTGATGAGAATGTGTTAACGTGTTAATGTGTTATCGTGTTAGTCGAATTACAATCTCCACGTATCTCGCGTATTACACGTAAAGATAGCTATACTTGTGATACGCGTGATACGTGGAGAAATAATATACTTTATTGAGATAACGCATTCAAGTGACGTCGTTCAATCCAGTATTGTTATAGGATCGTTATCCGTTCGTTCCCCTTATGTATGTAGGGTAACGATTCAGGATGGATTCAGTAAGGATGCTGTATTGAAGGGCGTTAGTGGGGGTTGGAGGAAAGAAAAGAGACGCCGATTGGGTGTCGGGCGTCTCTTTTGGAGGATTGTCGTGATGCAGGTGGCAGCGCGTCAGGGGAGGATGAGTTTGATGGGTTTCTCGTTCCCGATACGGACGATATAGATTCCGGAGCGGGGAAGGGTGAACGAGAGGGGGTCGGTGTGGCTGCTGCCGCTGTGGGCGATGGTGCGGCCCAGGAGGTCGTAGATGGCGACAGGCTGGCCTTCGGCTCCTTGGATGGTGATGTTGTTCTGGCGGGTGGCGATGACGTAGCCGCCGTCGGTGTCGGTGGGTTGGATGCCGAGGGGAGAAGTGAAGTGGGCCACGAGCACGGTGTCCTGTGTGATAACGATGGTGCGTGGGTTGTCGGTGTTGCCGTCGTGCCACGAGTGGAAGCGATAGTTGTGCTTAGGATAGGCGTTGATGACGACCGTTTCGTTGGGGTTGTAGAGGCCTTCGCCGGTGACGCGTCCCATCTCGTAGTTGTCGGAGATGATGCAGGCATAGTATTGGCCTCCGTTGTCGGGACACCCGATGAACTGGATGTCGTTGCGGAAATTGTGGAGGGTGTACGAGCCGCCGGTAGAGTCGGTGTAGGGGTAGGCGTCGTGGCTGGTGCTGTAGTAGACGCAAGAGCGGTTGTCGTTGGTGGTGTGGCACAGGAAACGGTCGCCAGCATAGGTGGTGACGCCGGAGTTGTCGTGGATGGCCAGGACGAGGTTGTCGGTGCCGTTGTATTGGAACGGGGTGTTGAAGTAGATTTTGTTTGGCCCGTGGACGAAGTCGAGTGAGCCTTGGTATACGGGTGTCATTTCCTCGATGGGGATGTAGCTGTGTTCGTAGTTGAATTTGTCGAGGGTGGTGTGTCCGATGTATACGGTGCAGCTGTCTTTGTGGATGCCCTGGGTGTAGTTGTAGTTGATGCTGAAGGCGTGGATGGTGAGCGGGCCTTCCATTTCGCCGGCAAGGAATAGCTGTTCGGAGAAGTTGTAGGATTGGTTGACGGCGAAGGGCAATCCATTGCGGTCGTAGGGATTTTGGCTTATGATGTCGATGTTGGTCACGTTGTTGCATACCTCGGTGTTGAACGAGGTGGTCACCCAGTCGCTGCTGTCGGTGTAGATGCCGTCCTGGAGGTTGTAGTGGCCGCGGATTTTAAGTTCGTAGACAGTGTTGGATGCGAGGTTGGCGATGGTGGCGAAGGGCATTGATGTGGACAGGGTAGAGAATGGCAGGTCGGAGCCTTGTTTGCGGTAGGCGAGGGTGTAGCTGTCGAAGTTGCCCATCCATTTCAGCGAGGCGGTGGAGGTGGTGACGCGCTGGATGGTGATGTGCGAGGGGGAGGGGTGGTTGGTGTAGTTGAAGCTGATGGTCCGGCCGGGTACCGAGACGTTGGTGATGGCAAAGCTGACGTCGGGGGTGCCGTCGGAGAGGTAGGGGTAGATGTCTGTGTTCGGGGTGAACTGGGTGCGTTTTTTCAGGCGTGAGAAGTAGGCTTCGTTCAGTTGGCCGTTCACGTCGTTGCTGTTGGAGCCGGGACGGAACACCCACACCTCGTCGAAGTACTCTTCACCGTCGAAACCGGCGTTGCCGTCGAAACGGGTGTCGACACGGTAGATTATCAGGCCGCGG
Source organism: Bacteroidales bacterium (assembly GCA_017545365.1). Next base: position 15,480 of record JAFWOP010000148.1, on the reverse strand, counting down.
CCGGGCAGTTGGCGCTCGAAGGTTTCGGTGTTGTCGCGGTATTCCACCACATAGAATTGGTCGGGGTCGGCACTGGGGAAGCGGAGGGCAACGGTGTCGGGGATGCTGTCGGCCAACGAGTTGATGGTATATTTGCCGGGTTTGGTAATCAGGGGGATACTGTCCAGCCAGTTGCCGTACTTATATTTGAGGTAGGCGCTCATGTGCTGTGGGGGCTTGGAGTTGGTGGCCATGAGGTCCCATTGTCCGACAGGAGAGATTTCGTCGTCGCGGTTGTAGCGGTAGAGGTCGGGGGCGCCGAGGGAGTGGAACATCTCGTGGCAGAAGGTGCTGGTGCCGAAGTAGTCGGCTCCTGAACCCTCAAGTGCGAAGTTGAAGGTGCTGACTTGTTTGCCGTTGATGTAGACATCGCGGCCGTAGAGACTCCATTTGTGGGGCCAGAGGAGGTCGTTCCATCCGGTGGCGGCACCTTTGACGACGAAGTTGACATTGTCGATGTAGCCGTCGTTGTCGCAGTCGAGGTTGTAGCTTGTGGGTACGGGCGCGGAGTCGTTGATGTAGTTGACGGCGCTAACTAAGAGCTCGAACTCACGGTTGGAGCGTTCGCGATAGTTGGTGTAGCCTATGGGATTGGCCTCGGTGTAGGGCCTGTAGTAGTCGCGCGGATGGGGCGAGCGGTAGGAGCGGATGCTGTCGCCGTTGGGAGTGGGGGCATAGTGGGTGCGGATGAAGATTTTGTTGTAGGATGCGTGTTTGAAATAGTTGTATACCGAGGAGACTGTGGCCGTGGACGAGTCGCTGAACATTTGGTCGATGTTGGAGAGAGGACGGGAGTAAGGCGTATCGTCGGCAAAGCGGATGAAGATGACGAGGTTGCAGAAGTCGCCGTGGTTGCGACCGCTGGTTTTGGGCACGGCACGGCGGTATTGTTCGGGAATATCCCAAGCGTGGCGGCGTTCTAGCCACTCGGCACGAGAGATGGAGATGCCCGGTTTTACGCCCAGGGTGGCGGGGTCGACTGTGCCGACGGGATAGGCAGAGGGGCGTACACCCTTCTCGCTGTCGCCGAGGGCGTAGACCCACCAGCCACTTGGGGCTTGGACGATAGTGTAGTTTTGGGCATCATGGAAGCGGTGGTAGCATTCGTCGCCGGTGACGAACATGTGGATGGTGTCGCCTGAGGGCTGGATTTGTGTGGTTGGCATGTTCTCGACGTAGACAGCATGTGCGCAGATGGGACTGAGAAGCAAGGCTGCCAGGAGAACGAGATGAAAACGGAAATTCATAATGTGTTTGGTTTATTTAATTTGACTGTATACTGATTTATTTAGGTAAAGCGCCTGGAGTAATCCTCGCAAAGCAAGGAATGCCATGAAGGCAGTCCACAGGATGTTGTTCCAGACAAAGGGGTCGGCAAGGTGTGCAGAGAGGAAGTGCTTGCCCAAGTAGTAGACGGCAAAGAAGGTGGCCGAGGCGACGAACATGCTGTTGCGCATGGTGCGCGATGCTGTCGCGCCGACGAAGATGCCGTCGAACAGGAAAGCAGAGAATCCGCACACGGGGATAATGAGCGTCCAGAAGAGGTAGCGCAGGGTGCCCCGGATAATGTCGGGTTTGTCGCTGAAGATGCGGAGGAACCATTCACCCCCTATGGCATAGAGTGCCGTGAAGAGGAGTGTGAGTCCCAGTCCCCAGCGAAGCAGCAGCTTGACCGAGAGGTGGAGGGAACGGTTGTCGCGTGCTCCGATGTAGCGGCCTACAAGCGATTCGCCGGCATAGGCGAAGCCGTCCATGATATAGCTGAAGAGGGTGAAGAACTGCATGAGGAGGGCATCGATGGCAAGCACTTCGGCACTGATATGGCTGCTGGCAGCAGTGATGAAGGTGAAGACTGCCGAGAGACAGACGGTGCGAAGGAAGATGTCGCCGTTGACCTTGAAGAAGAGCTTGAGTTGCGACCAGTGCAAGGACGCTTTGAGCAGGGGTATTATCTTCAATTGGATGGTGGTGTGCGGTTTGATGCGGCGCATCTCGCGGACGAGGAAGAAGAGGCCTATGGCAAAGCCGCTGTATTGTGCTATCACTGTGCCCAGAGCCACGCCTTTAATGTCCCAGTGGAACACCAGCACGAAGAGTAGGCTGCAGACGATGTTCACGCAGTTGAGGAAGATGGCTATCCACATGGGGAGCCGTGAGTTCTGCATGCCGATAAACCACCCCTTGATGGCATAGAGCCCCAGGGTGGCAGGCGCTGCCCAGATTCGGACAAAGAAATAGGTGAGTGCCAGCTGGATGACTTCGTGCCCACCCTTGAAGATGAGCAGCGACAGGCGGCTGATGGGCCATTGAAGCAGGATGAGGGTGAAGGCAACGGCGATGGCTATGGCGATGGCACGAACAAAGATGCGCACAGCTTCGTCGAAGTTGTGCGCACCATAGGCCTGTGCGGTGAAACCGCTGGTACCCATCCGCAGGAAACCGAAGTTCCAATAGATGAGGTTGAAAATCTGAGTGCCGATGGCAATGGCTCCTATGTGACTGGCACTGAGCCGTCCCACAATGGCCATATCCACCATTCCCAGCAAGGGGACGGTGATGTTGGTGATGATGTTGGGCAGTGCCAGCGATAGGATGCGCTTGTTCATGTTCAGAGGTCGCACTGGACGACGTTGAGAATCCTACGGCTTCCTTTCTCGGAGACGAAGGCTACTAAGTGGCTGTTGGCTTCAACAACCCCTGTGGGAATAGAGACGGGGAGGGTGATGAAGTATTTCATGCCTTTGGCTTTGCCAACATTGATGGGTAAGCCCCATACGTCGGTGTAGATTTCGCGGAGGACGTGGTTCTGGGCGTAGTGTTCGATGTCGCCGCCGGTACGGCTTTGCGTGGTGAAGATGCTGTCTTCGGTGAGCAGGAGGGTGAGGGTGAGCTCTTGGTTGACATCTTCCTCAAAGCTGATATGCACGTCGGCAGTGATTTTGTCGTTCACTTTCGCTTTCTCCATCAGCATGGATACGGCAGGTTTCTCGTTGACTATAGCGTCCACTTTGTCGTTGATGCCTCCGATGGGATTGAAGTGCGCGCCGCGGTTGATCATGGCAGCAGGAAGGCCGGTGCCGGTGCCGATAAGGCTCTCGTACCATTCGTTGGCTTTTGCGTTGCGCAGGTCGGGGTCGTTGCCCAGTGGGCGGCCAAAAGCACCGGAATGGACGGCCACGGCAATCAGTTTATCGCCATATTGGTCGAGGGCGGCATGGATGACTTCGTCGGCGGTGGGGCAGTTGACGCACCGCACACCGGTATATTTCTCGACCATGGCACACTGCTTGGTGGGGATGTCTTTCAGGCTGACAAGCCATTCGCCGGTGATGCCGCTGGGGATGATGTATTCGTTTTGCTCTATTTTATCGCACGAGGTGGCCAGCGACAAGAGCGCTATGAGCAAGGTGTAAAGGACTGTTCTTTTCATTGCTATTCATGTTGTGCGGAGGGGCTCCGCAGTGATTTGTTTTTTGCGTATTAGAACGTTGTTGTGAGACTGAATGTGAGACCATTGCTGGCGGGCACCTGACGGCATACGCCGCCAATGCAGAGGAGACCTTCGCGCTGTTTGCCGTAGCCGAGCTGCAGACGGGTGGCGTCGTGGGTGTATCCCACACTGATGTTGTAGTAGTTGGCCTTGTTGCCGTCGTTGTAGACGTACTGGTCGCTGGCGGAAATGAACCAAGCACTGGCGAAGTTGTATTCAACAAGTCCCATAATCCAGTCGCCACAGCGTTTGTCGTCCACGTCGGGGTCGTACTTGCTGTCGCTGCCCATCCATTCGGCTTCGAAACGGAGTACATTCTTCTTGTCCACTTTCCAGGTCATGTCGGCCACAACCACATGGTTGTGATGCAGGTTGCCGAAATGCCCTTCAACAGCGGGGTTGAAGATTTGATAGCCATAGGTGCAGGTGAGCTTGAGCGCAGAGCTGAGTTTCTTGGCCACTTCGAGGGAGAGGTCGGTGTAATACAACTCGCCGGTTTTGAACCATGAAGAGGTGTAGCCGTCGGTACCCATGAAGCCAATTTGATTGGTGTCTAACCCAGTGATGACGGCTCCGTTGAAGTGGATGTCGGTGCCATACTTGCCACCAAGCAGGGTTCCTTTCTTGATTTTGTACATCACATCGCCTTGCAAGCCCATCTCTCCAGTGGTTTGTGTGGCGTAGGGGTACATGTTGAGGAAGGCGTAGGTGTGCTGTTTGGTGATTGCGGGGATATAGTTGATATACAGCATCTCTCCACTTTCGGAGCGGGAAGATTTGAAGCACATGTTGTCGATGCGTTTGGCCTGAAGGTTGGCGCTGAATCCTTTTTGTGAGTAGGTGGCATTGAGCATCAAAGCTTCGCCTTTGCGGTAGATGTATTTGTTCATGATGCAGGGATCCTGTCCTTTGCGGGCATATTCGGCTTGGAGACCCCAGTTGCCATAGCTCATGTCCATACGCACGGCGCCGGCTCCCACATTCTTGGGAAGGTTGAGTTTGTAGCCATTTTCTTGGGTGGCAATGAACTCGTCGGGTTCATACTTGCTCACAAAACCGGCACCGAAGGTGGCGCGCAGTTTGCTGTCGGCCATGGGGGTGATGAGACTGTTGAGGTTGACTTCGCCGTCGATGCCCCTGACGATGTTTTCGGATATATAGTTCCAGAAATAACGCTGGACACCGGTCAGTGCCTTGATGGTGACGCCGCTGAAGGGACGCAGAGTGACGTTCAAGCCACGGAGCGAGTTGTCGATACCCAGGTAGCGGTCTTCGTAGGCACGAAGAATCATGCCACTGCCGAATTGCTCGTAGAAGTTACCGGCCGTGATGCTGATGAGCTCCCCTTGATAGCTGGCGAAATAATTGGGGATTCCCATGCCTTTGTATCGATAGTCAAAACCCAGCATGGGGTTTAGATAAGCCTCGAAACGCAAACCGGCACTGAAATTGCCGTTGGTATAGAGAATGTCGGCACGGCTGTTGGTGAGCAATCTTTCCGTCACATCGGAGGCTCCAATCAAAGAGTCGGCGTGAGAAATCTGCCCGTCGAGCTGGATGTTACCTGTCACATGTCCTCCTAAAATGCCTTGAGCTCTCAGCGTGGGAGTGGCCAAGAGCACGAAGACAAAAAGGGGGATGAGTTTTCTTACATTAATCATCTCTCTTTATGGTATAATATGGTTTGTGCTTTGTGTATTATTTCTCTGCTTCAGCTGCTGCCTGCCTTACAACTTCGATTAGTTTGTCTTCGTCGCCTTCGACATAGGATGCGTGTTGCCAGATAATCTCACCTTTACCGTTGAGGACAAAGGTGTGAGGAGGATTCACTACATTCATGGCGCGTTTGAAGTCTTGGTTCTGGTCGATGTATACTTCGTATTCCCATCCGTTACCGTCGACATGGGGCTTGACACGGGCAGCGCTGCGGGCATCGTCGATAGAGATGGCCACCAGCTTCACACCGGTTTCCTCCTGCCATTCCTCGTAAACCTCCTTGATGGTGTTCAATTCGCGGTTGCAGGGTTTACACCATGTGGCCCAGAAGTTAACGATGATGGGCTTTCCGTTGTTCTGGATGACAGAAGACTGCACAGAACTTCCGTCCAGGGCTTTCAGTGTGATGTTTTGCGGTAAGGTGGCGTTCTGAGCCATGGCCAAGCAACCGATGGTCAGACAAATCACTGTTAAAAAGATTTTTTTCATAATGGTTTGTTATTTGTTGTTATTATTTTGTATCGTTCGATGTTGATTAATTGCATTGGATTTTTTGCAGGAGGCATAAAAGGGATTGTTTGGCTTGGCTGTCGGGGATTTGCCGCAATGCCTCGGAGGCAATACGTGCATGGTGAGCCACCAAGTCTTCGGGCTGGACGGTATTCGGCATTTTGATGTCATGGGCTTCCTGCATATCGGCCATGTCGTCGCGTATTTGGAAAACAATGCCATAGTGGTAACCAAAATCGCGCATGGCATTGCAGAACGGTGCGTAATCTCCAGTTTCAAGTAGGCTGCCCAGTTCGCAGCATACGGACAACAGCGAGGCAGTCTTGCTTCCGATAACGTCGAGATATTGGTCGGTGGAGATGTCTTTCCGTCCTACATATTTCAGTTGTTTCAGCTCACCGAGACTCATGGTGGCCACGGTCTTTGCCACAATGATGGATGCCTGTTTGTTGCCGGTTTCCTGAAGGATGGACATGACACGTGAGAGGAAATAGTCGCCGCACAGAACGGCAGCCTGATTGCCCCAAAGGTGGCGTACGGAGTCGGTGCCCCTACGTTTGTCGGACTCGTCGACCACATCGTCGTGCATCAGGGTGGCGTTATGGAGCAGCTCCATGGCTACGGCGAGCTTGATATGCATGTCGGAGAGGTGTTCGCATGCTTTTGCCGATAGCAACAGCAGCAACGGACGGAGCATTTTGCCGGGATGGGAGGAGAGATGCTCTTCCACCTCGGCAATAATCGAGGGATAGCGGCCCTCGTTGCCGCCTTTGATACAATGGGAGTATTCTGATTTGAAACGGTTGAATGCGTCAAGTACTGGAAGTTGCAATTCTTGGATAGTCATGATATGTTGCAGGTGGTTGAGATGGTAAACTGTTCTGTGGTTTCTTTGTTCAAAAGGGTATTACGGGAATACGGATGCCTGTTGTGGTGATGATGGAAACGGTACGGCCAGACGAGTCGGAAACAATGATGTGGTAGACGCAAGTGGTTTGTCCCTGTTTGATAAGCTCGGTACGGGCTTGAAGGGTGTCGCCTTTGGGTTGTGAGAGGAATTGGATATTGCTGCTGAGCGATACCCATTCTATCTCGCGGTCCTCTTCCAGACATTGGCTGTTGGCCGCTGCGGCAAATGCAAGGTCGGAAAGGGTGAACATTACGCCACCCATTACGGCACCCATGGCATTGCGGTGGGTGTTGTTCAGCTTGAGACTGCAGATTGCGCACCTTGGCTCGACACTCTCAATCACCACGCCTGTGGCCTGAGTGGCGTACAGGTCGTTTGCAAACACCTCGCGGGCTTTATCCGTTAAACTCTTCATACAGTGAGGAAAGTTTATTGTAAAGGGGTTTACTCACCTTCACAAGCGGAAGTCTCAGCGTGTTCCCTATTTTGCCTTGGATTTCGAGCAGGGCTTTGATACCTGAAGGATTGCCCTCTTCAAAAATGGCATTCATGAGCGGCAGCAGACGGAAATGAAGCGGTACGGCCTTCTTGACATCCCCTTTCAATGCATGGCGAACCATGGTCGACATCTCTTTGGGCATGGAGTTGGCTATCACAGATATCACACCTTGAGCACCCATCAGCACCATGGGCAGTGTGAGCGAGTCGTCGCCGGAAATCACTGCAAAGTCGTCGGGTTTGTCGTGAAGTATCTGCATCACTTGGTTCAGGTTTCCCGAAGCCTCCTTGATGCCAATAATGTTGGGGCATTCGCGTGCCAGCGACAGGGTGGTCTCGGCAGTCATGTTCACTCCGGTGCGTCCGGGTACGTTGTACACAATCACTGGTACGGGTGAGGCCTCGGCAACATGTTTGAAATGCTGAGCCAGTCCACGTTGGTTGGGTTTGTTATAGTAAGGGGCCACAGACAGGATACCGTTGATGCCGTCGAAATTGGTGTTGGCGATTGCATCGCGGACGGCCAGAGTGTTGTTGCCACCCAGTCCCAGCATGATGGGACAGCGTCCACCCACGCATTCGACGATAAAGTCTTGCAGGGCATGCCGTTCGGTATCGGTCATGGTAGCGGCCTCGCTGGTGGTGCCCAAAGCGACAATATAGTCGACACCGTTGTTGATGATGTCGTCGATAAGCTTCTCCAGTTTGCTGAAGTCGATGGTCTCTTGTTTACGGAAGGGGGTCACGAGGGCTACACCCGTTCCGACAAATGGATTCTTCATATCTTGTATTATTTTATTCTAACTTTTTTTGATCATGACGAGGTATTCGAGTATGTTGGTCAAGTAATGCGACAGCTCGTAGGGTTGGTTGCCGAGGATGATGAGGTCGTAGATGTTGAGGTAGGCTTTGGGTGCGGGTTTGTCGGCGGATGTGCCGGGAGCGGTTGCAGGGGGCGTCCCGCCATAGCCTACGCGCAGACTTGAAGAGGCGTTGAGGGTGACATAAGGGCCATAAAGGTCGTTGCCCGTAGTGGTGTCGATAAGTACGTCGTAGTGGTAGCTGGTAAACAACTGCATGAAGTCGGGCTTTGGAAGACCGTATTTGTCAAGCAGTTCGTCGGCGTTAAGGGGCAGCTCAATTTTCCTTACCATACTCCCGCGGTTGGTCATGTGGTGGGTGAATTGGCTGAGGGTAATCTGTTCGGTGTCGGTAAGCCCATGGGCTATCACTCCGATGCTGCGCACGTCGTCGAGATGCATGATGCGCTTCCTGTGGGGTTTGACCACAAGTTCCTGCATCATGTTGTTTTTATATTGCTCCCTTATTTTCTCTACTACGTTCATGCTGTCCTATTGGTTGTTTTTCGGGGCGCGTTTTGTGGCATTGCCCGAGTCGATGTGGGAAAGTTTAAAAGTCATCCTGTGGACGGGTGAAGGACCGTGCTGGGCCAGAGCTGCGTAGTGTGCGGCGGTGGGATAGCCTTTGTTCTTGTCCCATCCGTACTGAGGATATTGGGCGTTCAGTTCGTTCATATAGTCGTCGCGATAGGTCTTGGCGAGAATCGAGGCAGCTGCAATCGACATGTATTTTCCATCCCCCTTGACGATGGTGAAGTAAGGTATCAGCCCTTCGTTGTAGAAACGGTTGCCATCGATTAGCAGCAGCTCGGGTGTGATGTCCAGCTGGGCCACTGCCATGTTCATTGCATGCATCGAGGCTCGCAGGATGTTGGTCTTGTCTATCTCCGAGGCGCTGACGCTGGCCACTGCCCAGGCCAGGGCATCGTGTTCAATTTCTGTTCTGAGGGCATAGCGTTGCCGCTCGGTGAGCTGTTTCGAATCGTTAAGGGTTGTGTTGCTGTAGTCTTTGGGCAGAATCACCGCCGCAGCGAAGACGGCTCCGGCAAGGCAGCCGCGGCCGGCCTCGTCGCATCCGCATTCTATCAAATCGGGGGTGTATTGACTTTTCAGCATTTCTTAAGCAATAGGTGTTATCATGTTTATCACAGCAAAGAAGACCACAATCACTACAAAGGCCACATTAATCCAGATGTCGTTGCGCCGTGATGAGAAGCTACTCGTTGAGCTCCCGTTGGCAAACAGATAGGTGGTACAGCAGGCAAAGGGGATGGCGTATGCTTCGGCAGGTACTGGGAAGAGCTGTGTATACAAGGTCAGTCCGACGCTGCCGATGGTGAATAGCAACAGCGTGGTTATATTCTTGTTGAAGTTGATATTGTGGTTGCGGCTTGAGCCTATCACCTTGAACAGGCCGCACACCAGCAAGAGCAGGAAGAGGATACTCCATATCCACTGCAGCACATTGCCCCATGCCGACAGATGAATGTCGGTGACAGTGTACCACAACAGGTAGTTGCGATAGAACATCTCGTCGCACAGCCAGTAGTAAGTCTCCACAATAATCCATGGGGCAAGCAGACCGAGGATGAACATGGCCCAGTCGCGCCAGCTGTAGAGACTGAAATTGAACATGCTGATGATGACGGGAATTACAAACACAACCATGGTTGGACAAAGCACAATGGATAATCCTACGCAGGCTGCTGCGCCGAAGGTCTTGTCAAGTCCGATGGAGAGAAGGGTGCTGGTGATAAGCAGTTGGTCGATGCCCACCAACAGGAAGAGGGTGCCCAGCATGACAGGGGTGAGTGAGGGCCGTCCAATGCTCATGGCTATCACAAAGAACAGTACCGGGAGCAATGTGCCCTGGCCGATCAGTTTATGACGATATAATATGCTGGTGAGCAAAACTCCCTCCGCTAGCATCAACACAAAACCCAGCGCCGTGGCCAGGGTGGGACTCATCGCCCCCGTCAGCCAGTAGAACAGGCTGCCGCCACCTGAAGGGGGTGTGGAAAGGGGGTAGGCAAAACTTTTTGCCCACATCAGTCCCGCCACCGCCAGAATGACGATTATCTGGACAATGATATCGTTGTTGCGAAAAGCCTTTAACATCCGTCTTGCAGTATTATTGACGTACCACACGGGCGGTGCGGGCACCGCATTTCAGCACATACACTCCGAGGGGAAGACTGGAAATGTCCACAGTGGCCTCCATCACCACATCAAGGCTCATCATCTCTGTGCCGTTGATGGCGTAGATGGTCACCCTCTCAGGGGTGTGGCGGCCAGTCATGATAGTGATTCTCTCGCTGGCAGGATTGGGATACACCTGGAGCGACTTATCAAACCAGCTTTCGTCCGCCTCCTGAATGTCGACACGTGCCAGCGCTTCGTTCACTGCTGCCAAGGCGTTCACCTTGCCCCAGCCCCAAGCGTCGCTCATGCTGTCGTTGGCATGCAGGGGACCGGTCTCTCTGTCGTTGTAAGCGGTTTGGCACAGGATGTCCCTCACTTGCGAAGGGGTGAGGTCCTTGTTGGCCTCAAGCATCAAGGCTACAATTCCTGTCACGGCAGGACCTGACATGGAGGTACCAGACATGCTGGACCAGATATAAGTTCTGCCACCGTGCTCGAAAGACATTCGAGGTTGATAGGTCTCGTCGGAGTAAGAACTGATGGAGGAGACCACGTTGGTTCCAGGGGCGGAGATTTCAGGTTTGCGGCGGCCGTCAATCACGGGGCCTTTGCTAGAGAAACTGGCCAGCATGCCGGGGATAACAGTGCCATCGTTGCGTTGAGTTAGGGCAGAATGGGCAGCAACCGCAATGGCACCCTCGGCACATGCGGGTTCGCCGATGCCACAACGGTTGTCGCCGGCAGTGAGGTACGGCAGTGAGTTATTGGAAAATGCGGCACCCATGTTGCCGGCACCATTCTCCAATATGCATACATTCCAAGCGTGGACAGTACCCTCGTTTGCTGTGAAAGCTACAAGGATGCCGTATGCGGTATTTTTGTCCACATTCAGTATCACATGAGGGCGTCCGTTGAATATGTTTGAGCTTTCCACTATCAGGTCAAAGTGTAGTCTGTCACCGTTTGAGGCCACCAAGGTGCTGTCCAGGTAGTAAACACCGTCGGTGAAATGCACCCACGGGTGTGCGCCGTTGTCGTTAGTACTCACCCAAGGCATGCAGACAGAATCGTTCTCGTTGAACATGGCAAACGACACGTCGAAGTGTTTGCCAGGCTCGCCCCAGAAGGTGATGGCTTCGCCGATTTCCTGATAGCCATAATAACGTGCGATGGTGCGAATGGTGTCGGAACTGGTGGGCTCGAAGGTGTGGGAGATGTGGAATTTGTCGTCTCCACAGTTGCCGCCGCTGGTGACGAAGACGATACCGCTGTCGCAAAGGTTGTTGATGGCCTGGCTTGCCAGCGATGTGCCGTCGATGGGGCCAAGGGTATACATGCCCCAGCTGTTGTTGACAACAAGGCGCTTGCCTTCCTCCTTGGCCACGTTCTTCATCCAGCCCACAGCATCAATCCACGAAGGGAGTTCGAGATAGAACGATGCAAACAGCAGATTAGCGTCGGGTGCCTGGCCACGGTACCTGCCCTCGATGCCCCTGCCGGCACATATACCGGCCACGTGGGTGCCGTGGGTGGCATAGCCATACAGTCCCGAAGTGTCGCCACCGGCTTCCAGAAGGTCATGGCGACCCACTATTTCGGTACCATAGTCATACCCCTCGGGTGCGGGGCCTTTAAGTCTGAACTGGTCCCAAGCGCGCAAAAGACGGCGATTGTCGGCACCGTTGTTGTTGTAGTTGGGATGCTTGTAGTCGAATCCCCAATCGGTGATGCCTATCAACACATCCTTGCCTGTATAGGCACGGGGCAGTCCGAGACCTTGCTGTACACTATCGGTACGGGTGTCGACACGTGTGCGGTCCATGGTGGGGAAGATTTTCTGCGAAATGCTGTACTGTAGAATATCGGGTGAGGACTGCAGTAGTGCAATCTTGTCGAGCGGCAGGCGCAGAGTGACAATGTTGCCGGCTTTGGTTCCAACGGTGATGCCCTGCGAAGCGAGTTTACGCGAGTCGAACCCATCTCTGACTTTGGCCAAAAGCCGTATTTCTTCTTTGCCAGACTTGGAACGCTGCATCTTTTGCAGTTCCACTTGGGTGATGCCGTCGCACTTGCCATTAGTGTTCAGGCTCACTTGTTGTCCATTTGTTTGTACTGATGCAAACAGTATTGCCAAGATGATAATGATTTTGCGCATAATAAATAATGTATAGTTAGTCTTCAATTACCTTTTCCACTTTTCCATTTTTATAGATTGCGTGGGTCACCTTGCCAGTGCTGGTGGTGTAGGTGCCTTCGCCGTTGTACCGGCCATTGGCCCAAGCTCCCTTGTAGCGGGCGCCGTTTTCAAAGACATACTCCCCTTGTCCACTCATGGCCCCTTTGTGCCATTGTCCGGTATAAGTGGCTCCGTTTGGCCAAACTTTCTTGCCTTCGCCTTCTGGCACACCGTCCACGAGGTCGCCCTCATAGACGCAACCGTTTGCATAGGTGAATTTGCCTTTGCCGGTTTGCGAGGTGCCGTCGGTGAAGTCGGCCTCAATCACGTCGCCGTTTGGGAAGTATATCACGCCTGGACCTACCATCTTTCCGTTCTCCCACGAGCCTTCCAGTCTTCCCCCATCGGCATAGATGTATACTCCCTTGCCGTGGTACTTCCCCTTCACCCACTCGCCTTCGTATTTGTCGCCGTTGGGGAAGTCCATTGTTCCGAAGCCGTTCGGTCGGGTGAACTTGTCAAAAGCGCCATGGTACACATTGCCGCTCTTGTAAACTACAGGGCGGGATACCTGTCCAATGGCGAAATGGCTGGATGTCAGTAATATTAACGCCAGCAAAACGGTGTTTAGTATCGTTTTCATTGGTGCATATTTTTTTGCAAAGGTACAAAAAAAATGACATCTATCCGTTTTTTTTCTTTAAAAAGCTCCTCAAATTAAAACTTCCTTTTCGACGGGGATGCCCCGGATGGCATTCTGGGTTGCGTTGCTGCTCGGTTCTGTGGCTGTTTGCAAGACGGGTTATGCCAGGTGGGCCTTTGTTTAATTTCCATAGAGAGATTACATTTTGAGAGTGTCCGCAATGGGGATGTACTGTTGTCAGAATATGGTTCGAAATAAGGGGAGGGGAGAAGTGACGAGATATGGAATCTCCAAGTTTGCCGCACATGTGCCGTTTATCCTGCAAAAGTAGGTTCTTCCAAGTTTAACATGATGGATAGTAATATGTTTTATTGGTGTATGCTGTTGGATATGTGTCTGTTGGTGAAATATGAACATGCGATGTTGTTTTTATTTATAATATTCAGTAATAATATGTGGATATTTTTTTGTATCTTTGCATCTCAAACAAATCAAGCAATATTTATCTAAAACATTCAAATATGTCAAAAGATCAGATAGTTAATAAAGACGACCTCGTTGTCCGCTTTGCCGGCGATTCCGGCGACGGAATGCAGCTGTCGGGAACGCTCTTTTCCGATGCTTCTGCCCTGACGGGGAATGACATCGCCACCTTCCCCGACTATCCCGCCGAGATCCGTGCCCCGCACAACACCATCGCTGGCGTATCGGGCTATCAGGTGCATGTGGGTAACCATATTTACAGCTCGGGCGACAAGTGCGACATCCTCGTGGCTATGAACCCTGCTTCCTTCAAGTCGAATCTGAAGTGGGCAAAGAAGGGTGCTTCGGTGATTGTGGATATCGACACCTTTACCGACGAGGCTATGGAAAAGGCCGGCTACAAGGAGAACCCCTTCACCGACGAGATGGAGCACGCCTATACCATCATCAAGGCCCCCATCACATCGTTCACCGCCCGCATCGGTCAGGAACAGGGTGCTGACAAGAAGACTGCCGACAAGTGCCGCAACATGTTTGCACTGGGTATCATTTTCTATATGACGCACAAGAAACTTGACCAGACCTTTGCTTATCTGGAGCGCAAGTTTGCCAAGAAACCCGATGTCATCAAGCTGAACAAGGCTGTGCTGAGTGAGGGTTATGAGTATGCCGACAAACTGGAGGTTATCCACTCCCATATCTTTGAAGTCGCCCACGCCGAGATGCCCAAGGGCCGCTACCGCAATATCACCGGTAATGTGGCCACCGCTTGGGGTCTGCTGGCTGCTTCTGAGCGTAGCGGACGTCGCCTGTTCCTTGGCAGCTATCCTATCACTCCTGCCACGGACGTGATGGTCGAGCTGTCAAAGCACAAGGCTTTGGGTGCTCGCGTGTTCCAGGCCGAAGACGAGATTGCAGGCATCTGCTCCGCTATCGGTGCCAGCTATGCCGGCGCCCTGGCCTGCACCAGCACTTCCGGTCCCGGTCTGTCGCTGAAGAGCGAGGCTTTGGGTCTTGCTGTGATGACCGAGCTGCCTTTGGTGGTGGTCGATGTCCAGCGTGGCGGCCCCTCAACGGGTCTGCCCACCAAGACCGAGCAGAGCGACTTGAACCAGGCCCTCTATGGCCGTAACGGTGAGGCTCCCCTTATCGTTGTCGCCGCCTCGAGCAGTGCCAACTGCTTCTACTGGGCTTACACCGCAGCCAAACTGGCTTTGGAGCATATGACTCCCGTCATCCTGCTCACCGATGGCTATCTGGGCAATGGCTCACAGCTGTTCCGCATCCCGAAGGTCGCCGACCTGCCGAGCATCACTCCTCGTCTGGCCAAGCCCAACGACCCGAACTACCGTCCGTTCCGCCGCGACCCCGAGACCTTTGCCCGCGAATGGGCTCTGCCCGGCATGGAAGGTCTGCGCCATCGCGTAGGCGGCCTTGAGAAATGCCCCGACGGTCCTCTTAGCACCGACCCGGAGAACCACGCCCTGATGACCTACAACCGTCAGGAGAAGGTGAACCGCGTGGCCAACTACATCCCCAATCAAGAGGTGACTGGAAACCCCGACGCTGACCTGCTCGTTATCGGTTGGGGCGGCACTGCAGGTGCTATCACCTTGGCTGTGGAAGAGCTGAACAACGAAGGCAAGAAAGTGGCCTATACCCACTTCAACTATATCTGCCCGCTGCCTAAGAACACCAGCGACATCCTGCGCAAGTACAAAAAGATTGTGGTCTGCGAACTGAACAACGGTCAGTTTGCCGGCTACCTGCGCTCCCAGTTCCCCGAGTGCCCCATGCAGCAGTACAACAAGATTATGGGTCTGCCTTTCGAGGTCGGCGAGCTTAAAGAATGTTTCACCAAAATTTTAGGAGAATAAGTCATGGCAAAGAGACATTTCGTTCCCAAAGCGGGAGTTGAATATACAAAGGCTGATTTCACCAGCGACCAGATGGTAAAATGGTGCCCCGGATGCGGCGACCATGCCATCCTTTCCTCTCTGTTGAGCACCTTCC
>JAFWOP010000078.1 GCA_017545365.1 Bacteroidales bacterium | reverse complement strand
CGAGCCGAGGGTGAAATTAGGGATGAAGTCCTCCTCGATGCCTAACACCTCGTCCGGGTCGTAAGTCATGGTGGTGGAGCGTGAGAAAACCTGACGCAGCTGGGCATTGTAGTACTTCAAGGTGACATCTATCATGTCGCCGTCGCTCTCGTTGCCGTAGGCTTTCACCAAGAAGTGGTTGGTGTCTGTCTCGCCAGTGCTCATGTCGAGGGCCGGCCCCGACATGCCGCGCAGCTCGTCGCCGACGAAGAGGCCCAGCAGGTCGTTATCCGAGGCATAGGGCTGCAGTTCATCCTCAAGGGTGACAAGGATTACGGAGAAGTTGATGTAGGCAGATGGCGATGGCTCCTGCCAGTCGGGGCGCGGCTGGTTATAGCTCCAGTCTATCTGCCACTGGGGCGCCTCGGCTACATGGGTCACGGTGTAGGCAGACACCTGCAACGACAGGGCTGCCGAGAGGAGGAACAGACCCACCCCCCTGCCCCTCCCTGTGAGGGAGGGGAGTAGATACCTAAGGAGGCGGGATTTACTCCTTGTTCTATGATTCGTATTCATAATATAAATATTAAAACTTGTTAGTAACTCAAATTTCGGAAGCTGGAAATGCCCTGCCGTAAAGCCCCGAAGGGGCGTTCAGACCACAGGCAGGGGTGAAACCCCTGCAAAGATGCCGGTGGTAACCTTAGCCCTGAAGGGGCGGCAGAGCATAGCGCCGATAAGCCTGTCGCCCCTTCGGGGCTTGCGTTATCCGCGTGATTAGCAGGGGTTTTACCCCTGCCTGTAATCTGACAGGCCTTCGGCCTTAGCTGCGCATTGTACTTCCGAAACATAATTTAGAAAAAATCCGTTAAATCCGTTTTAATCCGTTGTTTCAAATATTACTTTATCACGACCTTGTTACCATTATGTATATACACGCCCTTCTTTATCATTGACCGATGACCATTGACCATTGAACGTTTCATGCGGCGGCCCTGTAGGTCGTAGTATTCATCATTTCTCATTTCTCCTTTATCATTTAGCGTAGCGCTGATGCCTGTTGCGCTGGCGGCAAAGCGGAGGGCGAAGGGTTCGTCGGGACTGCCCACCACGTCGTCGACGCGGAAGGTGAGCACGTTGCCGGTCGAGGCGACGATGTCGCCGTCGCGCTCGATGGCGAACCAGAGGTCGGCCTGCTTCTCGCCGCCGATATTGAGGTAGAGCGGCTCGCTTTCCTCAGCGGCAGAACCGCTGAGCACAGTGGCGGCGGTGGCTCCGCAGGGTTCTCCTTCGGCATAGGCCACTAGGCGGTCGCCCTCTTGAGGCTCGAAGCCCTCTATGACGGCGCATACTGACATGGTGTGGCGCCAGCGGTGTCCGCTGTCGTCAGGGCTTGCCTCCAGGCTTGCGGGTGCCCTGCGGCTGCCGGCCACGGCCCAGGCGTCGATGAACGTGGAGCCAGGCTCGTAGAAGGGGTAGGTGAACGCTGCCGTGCCCTCGCCGTTGCGCAGGAGCATGTATCCCTGTCCGGGCTTCATGTACTCCAGGCTGCCGCGCCAGCGGCCCGTGCCACCTGTCTTGGTGAAGTAGGCAAACTCGTCGTGGCTCTTGATGATGTCGCCCGGCGTGGCGTTGTCGTAGTAGTCGCTCAGTGCCGTCTTCACGCTGAGGTTGAGCATGGGCGTGTAGCCTATGCCGTTCCATCCGTGGCTCACCTGGACGGTGCGCATGTCGGCTGCCTTGATGATGCTTCCTCCCACGGGGAACTCTATGTCGCGTGCCACCTTGATGGCATAGCCCTTCTGCGGCGTGATGATGGTGTTCTTGGCGCTTCCCGTAGCCAGCCATGTGCCGTTGGTGTAGGTCAGTGTGGTGCTGCCGCTCATCTCCGTGAGCACGTCGCCGTTCTGCCAGGGCAGCCCGCCGAGCAGGTTGTTCAGGTTGAAGAGCTTCTCGCTGGCCACGTTGAACGACACCCAGTTCCATCCCTCCTTCAGGTTGAAGGTCTGCACGAACAGCTCTCCGCCCTCGAAGCGCACGGGCGTGGTGATGCCCATGCTGGTGTCGGCCTTGAAGGGGATGGTCTGCTTGCCGTCGGCTGTGAGCATGAGCTCCAGGCCTGTGGAGTACTGCCAGAGCTTGAAGTACAGGTCGGTACCGCTCTTGTTGCTGTCGTAGACAGTGATGAAGATGTCGCTCTCTCCCGTGCGTGCCGAGTAGCTCACGTTGGCAATGCCGTGGCAGCGGTTCTGCCGGTCGAACACTCCTACCACGTCGCGAGTGTCGATGTCCACCTCGCCGTTCACCAGCACCTTTCCCGCGATGTTCATCGAGTATTTCAGCAGGTCATCGTCCACGTTCCATGTCCAGTCGGGCTGCAGCTGCTCCACGGTGAGTGTGAGGTATAGCGGCTCTGTGACGCCGTCCTCATCGGTGAGGTAGATGATCTCGTCGTAGCTGCCCACGTTGAGATCCTTGCTCACGGTGGCCCTCACCGTGATCTCGCGCTGCGGGCCTATCACGTCGGTGTACTTGTCGAAGGTGAGCCACACGGGGCATCCCTCGATGGTGTAGGTGTGGCTCGTGGCGCTGGTGTTCATGAAGTCGAGGTAGATGTCGGTTCCCCTGCCGTAGAGAGCTATCCCGTCGGTGTGGTTCTTTGTCCACTGCAGCGAGCTGTTGTTCACGAAGTAGCAGGCCGTCTGCGGCGAGGCCATGGCGTTGCCGTTCTTGTCCTCCACGTCGCGCAGCGTGACGTAGATGTTGCGTCGGTTCAGTCGTGCGCTGCTCTCGTTGAGGCTCACCAGCACCTTGTGTCCCTCTCCGGTGAATCCGAAGTTCAGGTTCTTCAGCTCCTCGTAGGGGGCCACTGGTGCCGCCGTCTGGTCGGTGATGTGTGCCAGGATGTCGCCGGGTGCAGCGTCGAACAGATAGTCGCGCACCAGCGTGTCGGTGGGCAGCTTTGTCACGGGGTCGAGCACGTAGCGTATGTTGCGCTGGTCGTCGAGGTAGAGCTTCCTGCTGTAGGGATAGGCCACGAGTACGATGTCGTTGTCCTTCTGCCGCTCCTGTCGGTCGAAGCTGAGGTAGGTCAGCAGTCCCGTCTCGTCGCCCTGCGGGCTCTTCGTGGCGTATGTCTGTATGAGCGAGAGTGGCAGTGCCTGTGCGAAGAGGCACAGCTCGTCTATGTTTCCTCTGAGCGCATTGTTCGTGTCGGTGGTCTCCACGGTGCCGTCGTCCCTGACGGTGGTGGTGCGTGCGGCTCCTATGAGCGGGTGGCCTCCGCTGATGCCTCCGAGCGAGTCGGTGGCGAAGGTGTTGCGCAGGGTGCGGTCCACGTAGATGTTGGCCACGTTGAACGAGCGGTTCACCGTCAGCGCCAGGTGGTGCCACTGTCCGTCGCTCCAGTCTCCGGGCACCTCCACTGCCATTCCGTTCGAGCGGTACATCAGCTTCTCTGCCTCGAAGGCAATGTTGAACTGGTTGCGTGCGTTGACCTCCGTCTTCGTGCCGGCGCCGTTGCTCAGCAGCACGCCTCGTCCCTCGCTGTCGGTCTTAAACCAGAACATCAGCGTGTAGTCCTGCTCGTCGGTGCGGCTCAGTGCCTGCTGCGTCAGGGCGATGCCCTTGTCGTCCCAGTCCACGCTGAGCGACAGTCCTCTCGGCATGGCCCATGCCGCTCCCATCAGCTCGGCGTTGGCTCCCTGCGTGCGGTCTATGGCGTAGTCGCCCGAGCCCTCGTTCATGGGGTAGTAGTCCACGAGGCCCATCTCGTAGCCCGTCAGCCGGCGGCTACCGTAGGTGGTGCCCACCTGTCCGCCGGTCAGTGCGCGGTACCACAGTCGGGCCTCCATCATGCGGCCGTGGTAGTACTGGCTCTTCATGCGGTCCACCTCGTTGGTGCGTCCGAAGATGAGGCGGCCCGTTCCGTGGTAGGCCTCCTGGAGCGTGGCGCGGCCTATCTCCTTGCCGCCGTTGTAGAACCTGAGCTGTCCGCTGGCCTTTTCGCCGTCGGCCGTCTGCGCGACATCGTCAGTGGAGTAGTCGATGACGAGTGCCACCTGCGTGAATCCGTGCTTGACGATGGTGTCGGAGGATATGTAGGTATTGTCGTCGACGACGGCCTTCAGCTTGTATTCGGGCGTTAGCCACAGCTGCAGCCGCTTGCCGTTGGTGCCGTGCGAGAAGAGGGGCATGTCGCTACCGTTCATTTCGGGGCGTATCATCATGTCAATGGTCACGTCCTTTCCGCTGAAGTTGCGCTGTGCCTCGCTCTCCAGGCTTCCCTGTCCGTCGAACTGCAGGCTGACGGCCTCCGAGACGTTGTCGGTGTTCACCTCGCCCTTCACCTCGAAGTTGGTGATGGCGTTGAGGTAGTTGTACTCTATGTCCTCCGAGAAGTTGAACACTATGTCGTCGCCGGCTTTCACTATTCCCGTCTTCGGCTCCGGAGTGCCGAAGAGCTGCGGACGGCGCGTGTCCTTCACGCCGCTGACGATGGGCGACGCCGAGGTGAGGAACGTGTTGCCGTTGCGGCAGTATAGCACTGCCCTGAGGTCGTATGCCTTCTCCATGACCGTTCCCTCGCCGTAGAATTGTGTCTCTATGTTGCCGTTCTCGGGTATCAGCTCGCGCACGCCGCTGGCCGCCTCCATCAGCTTGGCGTCGGCGTAGTATGAGCAGAGGTTGGTCCAGGAGTCGTCGCCGCGCAGGCTCTCCTTGTACTGGAACTCTATGTGGTCGAAGTTGTGCTGGTGCTTGTCGAAGCCGCTGATGGTCACCGGCAGGAACCAGCCCCGGTCGTCGTTGTACTGTGCGTAGGTGTTCATCACCCACTTGTCGCCCGGCGTGGCTATGAGCACGGGGCCGGCCTGGTGCAGGTAGTGCACGTCGAGCTTCACCTCGTCGTAGATCTGGCGCCAGTCCTCGTCCGAGGCGATGCCTATGGTCAGGCCCTCCAGGTCGAAACTGTTGCCGCCCGTCACCTCTACCACCTTCGTCACCACCTCGCCCGGGGCGAGGATTATCTTGCGTCCGCTGGAGTTGATGGCCTGTCCGTCGAGCGTGATTTTCGCGCCGTAGGGGTTGGCGGTGTCGTCCTGGTAGAGCGAGAACTCGGTGATGGCCCTTGCCGCCGCCTCGGGGTCCTCGCTGTCGTTGGTCAGGTAGATGGTGAAGCGCACCGGCTCGCCGTAGGGCACGCCGCTGACGCTCTGCCGGTCGACGGTAATCTTCGGGTTCTCTATCTTCTTCGTGCGCTCGTCGAGCAGCGTGCCCTCCTTGTAGAAGTGCGTGTGGCGGGCATTCTCCCACGGGTTGGCGGTGGCGCCGCCACGGGTGCGATAGACGAAGCCGCGGGCATAGCGTATGTTCTCGGGCAAGATGTCCACGCCCCGGCGCAGGTTCTTCTCCACAATCTGTGTTAACTCGACGAAATTGTGCGACGTGAACACGTCGAACACTTTCCCGTCCTTGATCTTGGCGGTGTCGGGCATGGCGCGATAGACGTCGAAGTTCAGGTGGCTCAGCTTGTCCATCGAGATGTTGAAGCTCTCCTTGCGGCTGTATGCCTTCGATTCGCCCGACACATCCTTTGTTGCATAGTTGAGGATGGGAAGCAGGCTGAATTCGAAGGTCTTGCCGAGGAAGTACATCGTTACCCATGCACTGCCCGGAATTTGGGTAGCATAATTCTCTGCCGTGGCCTGTGTGTTCACGTAATTATTATAGACAGACTTCATGATTTGTTCCACTGCCTTAACGCCCACACCCGATGCGAATGTGGCTCCGAAGTCTGAGCCGGGGGAGTCGAAATAGTCGGCTCCCACGATGCCCGGCAGGTGATAGTAGTCGTTTACGTCGAACTCGCTTTCAAACGTCTCGCTGTAGCTCAGTGTCGAACCGCCGTCCACGTCGTAGTTGGCCACGTGTTCTGAGGCAGCCAGCTTGTCGTACTCGTTGTTGGCCAGCATCTGCACCCAGGCGTAGATGATCTGGCTGATGGTGTACACCTCGTCGTCGGGAGTGCCGGAGGTGCCGGCGGGCAGGTGGATGACGTAGTTCATCTCCTCCCCCTGGGGTGCGGTGCTGAGGTTATAGACATGCTTGCCGTCCTTGGTGTTCATCACTGCGAAGCGCTCGTCGTCCTCACTGCGCAGCGAGCGATAGACGGGCTTGCCCGTGGCGTTGGCCTGCGTCTGTGCCTCGTCGGCGGTGCCGGTGAACATCAGGCTGCGCAGCTCCTTCACCTTCTGCGGGATGAGTTCCGTGACGATGTACTTCTGCGAGTGTACGAACTGCGACTTCACCTCCGGGCCGTAGCCTATCGACTCGTCGCGCACCAGGTGGTAGAGGCTGTCCTTTTCGTCGCGGCCCTCTGCGATGTGTACCAGTGTGCCGAAGTTCTCGCTGATGCCGTACGTCTGACCGCCGCCTATGCGTCCCAGCATCTGCCGGTAGAGTCCGTCGGGGATGGCGCGTATGGTGCTGTAGGTGGAGGTCACGATGTTTTGTGTGATGCCTATGAAGAGGTCGGCGTCGGCTCCCACCATTCCCGGAGCGGTAGAGGTGGAGATGTCCTGGTCTAAGTTCATCGTGTAGGTCCAGCCCTTGTGGCCCTCCATGTCGAAGGCATAATCCAAGTCAACCCTCTTCTTGTTGTCAGCGCCGTTGATTAATCCCGATGTTTCACCGACCCCGTTGGGAGCTGCTACGGACCCAGTGTAGTTGTCCACCTTTGTGCCGGTGGTGATGTCTAAATGTAATCCTGCCGTCAGGCTCATGTCGAGCGTGTAGCTGTACTTCAGCGTGGAGCCCTTGGCCAGCGTGGCGCTGCTGCCGCCGCCGGGCGGGTCGCGCAGCACATCGACGAGTATTGGCATTCCGTTGACGAGCACGTCCTTGGCGGTGCCGGTGCTGAACATGTTGAGCGTGTAGCCGCGCAGCGGCTCAGCCTCGTAGGTGGTGCCGTCCTGCGTCAGCGTCATCGTCACGGTGTGCAGGGCGTCCTCGCCCGTCAGCAGGCGCGGCGTGGCCTCGGCCAGCAGGTAGTAGATGCCCTGGCCGTCGGCGTTCAGCTCCACCGTCTCCTGGTCCATGCCGTTCCTCATGCCGTTGTGTACGTTGACGGTGCCGCCGCCCACGCTCACGCGGTCCACACGGCCCAGCCGCGTATCATTATTATATATGTAGCGCTCGCCCACGGAAATCTCTATCGGGTACTTGCGGCCAACGCTGAACACAGGGTGACCGAAGGTGTAGAGAGTGCCGCCCTCATAGACGGGAACGGGCTTCATGTCTTCGCTTCCGCGACATGTCAAGGAAAACTCAGCAAGTTGTACACCGCCATTGCTACTATATCTTACATCAGTAACATCTAATCGGAAATACTTATAGAAGCCCTCATCGTCCACATCGAAGGTATATGCCTTGACTTCAGAATCAGTCATTTTACCATCTTCGACAGCAGAGATGGTTTTCCATGCATCCTTTTCATTGGCACGGGCTTTCAGCGTCCAAGACTTAGGGCAACATCCTAAATTACTTGAGTTAAACACGAATGTGGTCATCGTGTACTGCTTGACGCTGACAAGATGGTCTGTCTTAAACTCTACCCAAGCGGGGGAATAGTACATCCATCTGGTAGTTACATCGTCATCGAACAAGTACTCATATTTACATTTCCCCTCCAGCGCACTCGTACAAACGCCATCCGTACCTGTCAGTTTGGGTGTATGGGTTTCGTTCTCGTCCAATTCAATCTTTTTGCCGGTTATCTCGTCTACCCATCCTGTCATCTTGCCCGCGTATGCCAGGGGTACCTCCGTCTTGGTTCCTCCCACGGTGGTGGCCGTGTAGGTCTTGTCGCCGAAGTAGCTGAAGGTGTCGTAGCCTATCTGCCGGTAGGCGATCTCCACGGGTGCATGGTATATCCGGCTGAAGCGAGCCTTGCAAGTTTCGCGTGGGCGGTAGATGCTCTGCTGGTCCACGTCCATGAATGTTCCCTCGTGTATGCTGTCGGTGGCGTTGAGGCAGTCGGTGAGGTCCACCACCTGGCTCACCTGCCCTTCCTGGAACAGCGTGGCGTAGCCTTTGCAGTAGATCTGCTGCACCTTCCAGCGCACGGGCGGCAGCTTCAGCTCGTACTCGCCGGTGATGCTGTCGGGCTTCACCTCCATGCGCTTGCGTTGCGTGGTCACCACGGTGTGGTGGTTTCCTCCTTTGTGCCACACGGTGTCTATGCGCTGCGACAGTCCGGGGTTCAGGTTGTCGTAGACCAGCCACGACGTGTTGTCGCCCTCAAGCGTAAAGACCATCGTCAGGCCGTCGCCCAGGTTGTTGCGCGAGAGGTTGTTCTGCAGCGGCAGGCGGCCCTGGTCGTCGCCTCCGGCCACGCGGCCGGCGAGAAGCACCTTCGTCTTGTCGTAGAAGTATATCTGCGCCACGTCGTCGGTGAAGTTGTGGCCCTCCGGGCCCTTGAAGTAGCCCTCGCCGGTGAAGTCGTGGCCGTCCATCACGGCCTGTATGCGGCGGTTGCCGCTCAGCACGCGGAAGGAGAACGAGCCGTCGTAGCCGGTCTCCACCAGCCGGCCCGACGCATCGTGCAGCTCGCGGCCGTCCACGAGGAAGTGGGCACCCTTCACGGGGATGCTCGTGCCCTCGTACATCACGTAGCCCGAGAAGCGGTGGCCGCTGGTGATGGTGAACTCAGGCAGCTGCTCGTCGTTGCTCTCGTTGTCGAACGTCACGCTCCTGCTCTCCACCTCCAGCACGATTTTGTCGCGGCTGACGGGCGACACGATGTAGGTGATGCTCCGCCCGCCGTAGTACGACAGATCGTCGGCCATGAAGTATCCGCTCTCGTCGGTGGTGACGGTGGTCTTGTCGCCGTCGTGGCCCTCACGCGCTATCTCCACCTGGATGCCTGCCACGCCGGTGCCGTCGTTCATGCGCACATAGCCGCTGACGCGACCGCTGTGTCTGCAGGAGCCTGGCACCACGTCGGTCTCCGAGGTGTGCGTGCCCTCGCAGTCGGCCACAGCCACCACCTTGTATTCGTAGTTCTCCAAGGGCGAGACGGTCTTGTCCTCATAGCCCATCTTGTCCACCTGGGGCGCCACGACATCCCAGTCGTCGCTGCTGCCCTTCAGGCGGCGCAGCACCTGGAAATAGTCCACCACGCCGTCCTCCAGGTCCCACGTGAGCACCACGCTGCTCTGCCGCGTCTCAGCGAGCAGCTTCTTCGAGATGCGGCCCGTGCCCTCGTGGTAGAAATCGGGCAGCGACGTCGGGTTGACATTGACGGTCACCGTGAGGGGAACGGCCTTGCCAGAGACCACCTGCCAGCCGGGGCCGAGGGCCACTTTTGCGCGCGCACCGGTCATGCCGATGATGGGCACGGCGTTGCCGCTGCCGTCCTTCTCCCATTGGCCTGGCATACTGGCATTCATCCGCGCGAGCACGGTGTCCTGGTCGGTGATGTTGCGGCAGTCCTCAGGCAACTCCTTGAAATCGTGGGAGGAGAGACAGAAGTCGGTGTCGGACCACTTGTAATAACTTACTATAGGACCTTTATTTCCGTACCAATGATTCATGGCGAATTCATAATCTATAGAACTGCCTACATAATTACCGCGTTCGTAGAGACGCGTCTGCTGCCAGTTTGAATTCGGACTTATATTCCCTACAAATAAAAAGCAGTCTGCAGTACCTCCCCATTCGGTATGTGTCAGGTTTCCATCGAAGAGGCAGTCGTTCATTTTGATTGTGTTGCCTTCGCGTACTTCGCTTACAAAACCAGCTAATTGTCCTTTACTTGTAGCATCGGCAGATACCCACACATGGTCGATGTTCAGGTTTGTACCGTACCTGCTACCACGTATAAGAGGGGATGTTTCACTACTACCAGATACTTTGCCCGTCACTCGCAGGTTTCTGATTGTTGTATTGCGCGCCACGCTGAAGAACAATCCAATATTATAGCCTACTTCATCGCTAAAGTCTATACTCAGTGTATGGCCATTGCCGTCGAACGTGCCATGGTAGTTCCAGCCTGAGGTGGGACCTGTTCGTCCTATGATGTCTTCGGTGGTGAGCGACAGGTCGGTGTTCAATAAGACGTTGATGTCTTTGTCACTGCCTTTCTTCACTGCATTGTTGAACGCCGTCCAGTCCGCCTTGCTTCGGATGATGAAGAGGTCGTCGGTTGACTGTTCTATCGACGTGGTGTAGTAGCTGTTGGTGACGCTGAGGTTGTCGTAGTTGCTCATTCGTGCCCAGTTGCGGCAACCGTCGTACTTTATCTCCACCTTCGAGGGTGCGAAGTGGCTGTTCACGATGTTCACCTTGCCGGTGCTCCACCCCACGAAGCCGCCAATGCAGTTGCTGTTGGTGCCCGTGAGCGAGCCGTCGAAGAGGCAGTCTACGATGGTGAGTTGTCCGCCGCCGCACACCGCCACGATGCCTCCGTTGGTGGCGTCGCCGTTGACGGTGCTGCCGATGCTGACCGACGAATGGCAGTTCTCGATGATGGTGTTTCCGTTGCTCCAGGCCGCTATGCCGCCGACGAACTTCTGGCTGCTCGTGATGGTGCCGGCGGTGTGCAGATTGCGGATGGTGGCGTCGCCCACACTGTAGAAGGGTCCAACGTACTGCTGGTTGTAGTTCTGCTTGTTGTAGGTCAGCGTGTGGCCATTGCCATCGAAGGTACCGCGGTAGGTGGCATCGTCGGCGCCGCAATAGTTACTGGTGGTGATGTCGGCGCAGAGCACGGCGTTCACGTCGCGCTCCCCCCGTGCCTCCTTCACGCGCTGGCAGAAGGCGTCCCAGTCGGCCGCCGAGGCTATGCGCATGGCGTCGGGCAGGTCCCAGGAGCGCAGCGGCGACGTGCCGGGGTCCACAAACATACGGACGTCGTACTTCAGGCAGGGGCGCGAGAAGTCGAGCACCTTGGTGCGGCTGTCGCGCTCGTCGGCGGTGAGCTCGTAGCGCAGGGTGTCGGTGGGCTGGCCGGCGCTGTTCTTCATCGTGACCACCATCATCATCTTCGCGCGGTCGTCCCACACGGCGTTAGGCTCATCCACATAGTCCCACGTGACGCGCACGCTGTAGGCCCGCTCGTCCTCCCAGCGTGCCGAGTAGCTCTTCAGCCGCTGCAGGTGTATGCCGCTGAGGGGCGCCTCCACGCGCTGGGCGCAGGGGTTGCCGTCCCATCCCCAGGTCTGCGTCATCATGCGGCGCACGCGGTAGGTGAGGTTGGGCAGCGACGATCCTGCGGTGAGCTGTGCGGCCGTGACGGCAGCAACGAGCGTGCTGTCGGTGAAGGTGAAGTAGGGGTTCTTGAGGTCGATGGTGAAGGGCACCGAGCCGATGGTCACGAAGTCGGCCTCCTGGCCCGTGAGCGAGCGCTGCACCTCGAAGAAGTCTGAGGAGGTGATGTCGTTGGTGCCCGTATGGCGGATGTGCCAGTCGAGGCGCACCGCCGCCTTGTGGTTGCCGGTGGGCGTGGCGGTGAGACCCACGGGGGCGTGGATCATCTGCAGGTTCTGCGTACCCGACGAGATGTTCGTGACGTCGTAGCCGTCGTTGTCCTTGTAGCTCACCACGACGGCGAAATTGTCGTGGGGCACGGTGGCGTCGAGGTAGATGGTGCCGTTGTTCTCGTTGGTGGGCATCTCTTTCCAGACAGTGATGCCGTAGGCGTCGACATATTCATAGCGCACGGCGGTCAGCGTGGTGGCACCCATGAACCATGGCATCTCTAACTGGCCCACCTCGCTGTACGACATGGTGGCCATGGTGGCCTGCGGCGCTATCGTGGCCTGTGCCATAGGCATGGTGATTTCGCAGCCCGACGGCGACACGCTGTAGTGCGTGTCCCAGGCGAGTCCGTTGGTGTAGTCGCACTTCACATCCCAGGAGAATTTCAGCGTCTTGCCCAGCAGGTCGTAGGGCAGTCGCCACACGACTGTGAAGTCGTAGGTGTTGCCGTCGCTGTTCTCATAGACCAGTCGGCGCAGGGTGCCGTCGCCCTTGGTCAGCGTGAAGTGGCTGCCGGAGTTGCCCTGCGTGATGTCGAAGCTGCCGTCCATCGCGGTCCAGAACTTGGTCCACAGGTCTGAGTCATCGTTGTCGTGGCTGTTTTCGTCCTTCGTCCACCAGATGACAGTCTTCTCGCTGCCGAAGTTGCCATCCTTGTCTGCCACCTGCACTTTGAGGTAGCCGTTGTCCACCCAGTTGTCGGCACCCTTCTCGTCATAGACGGGTGCCTTGATGGTGATGGTGTTCGACCCGCTGAGCGTCACCGAGTAGCGGTAGGTGTCTTCGACGTAGCTGGCCGCCGCCCGCCCGGCTCCCACCACGAGGAGCGCCAGCAGCAGCAGAAGCATCTGCCACGGCCGTCCCCGTCTTGTTGTTCTTGTGTCTGTTGTCATCATTGTTTGTTGTCTTTGTTTATATAATTGTATAAGTGCCATAATAAATACGTATTTAAGTTGAATATTCGGTGCAAAGGTACAAAAAAAATTGTAATTATGCTCCGATACGGAAGAAAATCTTCTTAAAAGGACGCATTTTGAGGTCTTTTGAGGTACTTATGCCTCATCAGTCTGTCATAATGCCCCCTTATCTACACGTTTATGAAAGTTCTTGCCGTGCAAGCGACCTAAGGTCGAGCGAAATACGCTAAATCTGCCCTCACAAGCCAAGGTAGAAAACACACAGGACCACTTTTCTACCGTTTAACTGGCAAATTGCTGACAATCAGCACTTAAAGCATTCCTCATTGTAGACGTCAATGAATTTCTATATCATCACTGTTCGTTTGCTATCATTGTTTTCTCTGTTTCAAGATTTCTTTCTCAATGCTGGGCAGCGAGGCCACGAATTTCTCAAAACGTACCTTGCCCATGCGGTCGTAGAGCGCATGGCCCAACAGATAGACTTTCGTCTGTAGCAACTCTGGCATATAGCCGTCTGGATTTGAATCTGCATTGCGAGCGTTCTCAATGGCATCAAGCATCAAAGGCAGGTACTTGATGTAATAGTAGCCGCCCTTTTCAATCTTGTCGAGTGCCTGCTTGGCATCTTTGGCTGACTGAATACCAAGGTCTGAAAGGTCTGCCCGTTTGTGATACAGGAGCCAGATTTCAATGCTGGGATTGCTGATGACCAGATGCCAGTTGTCCTTCTGGGCGCAGAAGGCATGAAGTTCCTCTATCTGCTCTTGTGGCCATCGGTCAACATCGATGACACACCATAACGAGTCGCCATCGTCGGCACTCAACTGGTTCTCGGCAATATATGCTTTCACCTTCTCCAACACCTTCGACGGAGAAGAGGCCTTTCTCTTTTCTTGCGCGTTTTCTTCTTCTGAAATCTCTGGCTCAATGATGTCAACCTTGATACGGTCGATGCCGTCAAATAGACGGAAGTAGTCTGGCTCACGCTCGGTTCCCTCTGTAGCAATGGCAAACAGGGAATAGTCGCGAACTTTCTCCTGAGGGACGTCCCTCGTATAGCCTCTAACCTTGAATCCCATATCGCTCCCAATTTAATTCGTTGAAACGTGCCAAGAAAGGAATAGCCCCGAAACGACCATTGAGGTAGCCTTTCTCCAGATCCAAATCTGCACGGGGCTTGAATTCGTCGAGCGTGTATAGGTGGGTGCTCTGCGTCTCTCGGTCTTTCTCTGCAAACCAAATCTCGTCGTTACGGAATACCTTTCCATCGAGCAAACCTGCATCGTGGGTGGTGAAAATTAGCTGACCCTTCATGTTCTTGTCGGTGACAATACGCGAAACCAGTGTCCGCACAAGCGTAGGATGCAGGCTTCGGTCCAGTTCGTCAATGACGTATGTGCAAGCCTCGCTCTTGACATTCTGCACCATCGGCACGAAGTCGAAAATACGCTGAGTACCGTCTGACTCTTCCTTCAACTCGAAGTCATAGATGTTGTCATTGACCTTATGAAGGGCTTTGACACGGCGCACAAAATACTTGTTGCCTTCACGACGCATACTGACAGTGAAGGCACCTGTATCAATCATTACCTCCTCCGTGCCCTCGGGAGAACGGGAGAGCCTTTTGACAAT
>JAFWOP010000147.1 GCA_017545365.1 Bacteroidales bacterium | reverse complement strand
CTTTCCCATTGTCGCGTCCCTCCGGGACGCTGAGTAGTAGGGTTTTCGTTGACCCCACACTGCGTTCCTTGTGTGGGGTTATTGAAATTCAGCATCTTCGATGCTGTTAAAAAATCAGTCTTTTATCAAACTAGAGCCTTTCAATTCTCAAATAGTAATAAACCTATTCATAATGAAACGTCTTTTAGTTTTTAGTTTTTGCCTTTTATCTTTCGCCTTGCTCAACGCACAACGGCCGGGCGACATAGTCATCCTCTATGAGAACGATGTCCACTGTGCTGTGGACGGCTACCCGGTGCTGGCCGGTCTCCGCGACAGCATGCAGCGGATGGGCTGCCATGTGGCGGTGGTCTCGGCTGGCGACTTCTCTTTCGGCGGTCCCATCGGCGCCGCTTCGAAAGGCGAATTTGTCATCCGGCTGATGAATGCCGTGGGTTACGATGCCGCCTGTTTGGGCAACCACGAATTCGACTTCGGCTTCGCACAGCTCCGTAAGCTGGAGGGCATGCTCAACGCTCCGCTTCTCTGCGCCAATTTCTATCCCAATGAGCAGACGGAGTCGGACAACCGTTATTTCCGCAACTACCAGCCTACGCCCTTCAACCCCTTCGTGATGCGCAATATGGGCGGCTTGCAGGTGGCTTTTGTTGGGGTTACTACCCCCACCACCATGTACACCTCCAACCCGTCGAGCTTCAAGGATGAAGAGGGTAACTTCATATACAACTTCTCGCCCAACAACTTGGCTGCCACCGTGCAGCGCAACATTGATGCGGCGCGTGCCGCAGGTGCGCAATTCGTGGTGCTGCTCTCCCATTTGGGCGACAGCGACGGGGTGCCAACCTCGGTGAATGTGCTTTCGCAACTGCGTGGGGTGGATGCTGTGCTCGATGGGCACGACCATCATATCATCCCCTGCCGTATGGAGGCAGACAAGGATGGCCGCCGAGTCCCCATCACATCCACCGGCACCCAGTTCCAACGGGTGGGCTGTATGATTGTCTCCAACCAGCCTGATGCCAAGCAGTCGGTTGCCTTTAAACTCTTCAACACCGACAGCCTTGGCCGCAAAGGCTGTGTCAACAAGGCTGTCCTTGATTCCGTCCAAGCCATCAAGGATGCTTTCGACAAGATGGGGAGCCGTGTGGTGGCCACCACCTCAACGCTCCTCTTGGCTGAGGAAGACGACATACGTGTCGTCCGCTTGCGCGAAACCAATCTTGGCGACCTGGTGGCAGATGCCTATCGCACCCTGATGGGTGCCGACATCGGCTGGGCGAACAGCGGCGGCATCCGAGCCAATGTGCCGGCTGGCCCCATCACCCACAACCAGCTCTTCGCCGTCTGTCCCTACAGCAATAAGATTGCCGTCATCAGGACTACAGGCCGCGACCTCCTCAACGCCTTGGAAACCGCCGTCCGTGCCTATCCCTTGGCCGAAGGCTGCTTCCCGCAGGTGAGCGGCATCACCTTCGTCTTCGACCCCTCGGTGCCGTCGGGTGTGGTGCTGGACAGCAACGGCACCTTCCTGCGTGTCGACGGGCAGTACCGCGTGAGCGATGTCTATGTGGGTGGCAAACCGTTGGACATGGATGCCTCCTACACCATCGCCAGCACCGAGTATGTGCTGCTCAAAGGTGGCGACGCCATCAGCTTCCCCAATAAGAAACTGCTGAGCACCGAGACTGTGGGCGATTTGGAAATACTGGAGAACTACCTCCTCAACAACCTCCATGGCCGTATCGAAGCCCCCTACGACCAACCCCAAGGCCGCATCATCAACGCCGCTGTTGACAATGTGCCGCGTCCCAAGAAAAAGCCGAATGCCACCAATCAGTTAGACAGCAAGCCTGTGGCACCCGCCACAAACCCAGTCTCCAACGAGAAAAATCCCACCCAAGCCCCAATCAACTAGACTAGCAATACAAGCAGTACTAGAACTACTGGAAAAAAAGCAAGCCTCCGTCACATCATGAACTGGAGGCTTACTTTTATTGCATAGGGCGAAGCGGCCCCTTCGAGATAGGAAAGCCTCCTCACATAGTCGATGCGGATGAGCTTCAGTATGTTCTCAATACCGATGCTGTATTCCATGTATGGCTCCTTGGCGAGGAAGTTGGCGTTGGTCGGCAGCAGGTACAGCCCCACATGCTGGCTCGTCGGTCTGTTCATGTCCGACATGGCACCATACAGGATGTTGAACCCCACCACCTCGCGCAGCTTCAGGTGCTTGATGAGCGGGAGGTGGTTCAGAATAAGCCCTTTCAAGTGGTAGGTGGCAAAGAGCGACACATAGCGGTCCATCATAAACTCCATGGGACGCATGGTGTTGAACGAGTATTCCGACATGATGTTAGAGGCGTTGCCGTTGGGCGTGAAAAGCTTGGGCATAGGGACGGGGTTCCACACCATGCCGCCCGACATGCGGAGGTCGAAATAGCCGAAGGCCGCAAACCAAAAGCGGTTGAACATGTTGAATGTGGAGCGGTTGTAATAGAAGCCGTCCAGCAAGCCCATCTCATGGCTGAGGGTGAACGACGAGGCGTTGCCGGCCAGGTTGAGCAGCGAACTCTCGCCCGAGCGGCCGCTTCGTGCCAGCGTGTTGGGTGAGAAGTTGATGCTCGTGGCCCATTGGGCGTATACGATGCTGTTGACCCGCTCGTTGCCGGTGGGCGTGATGCGGTAGTAGTTGAGCAGCCCTGTAGGGCGGATATGCTGCGCCCCAATCCAAGTGTCCACCCCTATGAACCGTGGCCATTGGCGACGCAGCCGCAGCTGGAGGTCGGCCACATATTGCGCCGGCACCTCTTCGTCGGTCCACATCATGATATTATCTCGGTCGAACTGGTCGAAAGAGAGGCCGGGCGATTCGATGTCGTAGCCCGCATGGAGGCTGATATATCCCAGTGGGTACTCCATGGGGAAACGGCGTTTGGGTTTGAAGGTGTGGATGAGGTTGAGGTTGAACTTGAATTGCTTGTCGTCGACACCATAGGCCACATAGCCGTCGAAGAAATTGCGGTTGTTGAGCCGTGCTGTCGACATGCCGCCCACGCGTAGGCGCAGGCCTTCGATGCCGTTGTGGCTGACGAAGTTGTAAATCGGGCCGAAGTCGAACCGGCTGGAGTCGCGTGTGGGGTGGGTGGGGAAGTAGCCGGTGAACAGGGCTTCGATGGTCTTGATGGTATAGCGGATGGAGGGTATGCGGTTCAGCTCGAAACGCATACTGTCGAGAAATGTCTCAGCAAGGCTCAGCTCAATAGGGCGTTGGGCGTTCCACACCTTGCGCGGCACCTTGTGGGCCAATGGCAGGGTGGCATGGTTCGCCAGCGGCGTATAGAGGCTGTCGGGCAGCGGCGTGAGGGTGTCGAAGGAATAGTCGTAGTAGAGGCGCATCTGGTGCGCATACACCTGGCGCAGCCGTTTGCCCACATAAAACCTGCCGTAGATGTCCATCCGCGTCGGTCGGTAGTGGCCGAGGCTGTCGTGCTCGAAGTTCTGTTGCACATTCAGGTCGCGCACATAGTTCAAGTCCACCGCCTCAGGTACGCGCATGGCATAACGTTTGACGGCATAGCTGCTGTCGTCCACGATATACATCGTGCCGACAAAGCCGAAGTTGCCCTTGCTTGCAGGTACGAAGGAAAGCTCGATGCAGCGTTGGCCGTCGACCTCCACGGTGTCGGTGATATAGTACTGGTAGAAAGTGGTGGCGAGAAGCGACGAGAGAGGGCTGACAAAGCGTACCGACATCAGGGCTATCTCGTTGGCGAAGATGTCCACGGCCGGGAACAGCGCGTCCAAGTCGTCGTTGAGACCCTCTTGCGAGAGGTCCACGTCCACCCCGTCGGCACGGTTGGCTGTGACCAGTGTGCGCATGTTGCCAAACACATAGTCCTGCGCGCTCATCCGCTCGTGGATGGAGAAATGCAGTATCTCGGCATGGTCGAACTCAGCCTGGTCGATGTACTTCTCCACAAAAGGGAAGTGCTTCCAAAACAGGTGCTTCTCGAAGTTGGGATGGAATTGGTCGAGGCACATGTTGAGCTTCTCGAACACCTTGCGGCTGAACTTCTCGCTCGACAGGATGTTGTTGTCCGCCTTGTGGTCGATGACATGCCGCACCAGCTCCACAGCGGGGTTGTTGCGCCGACGGTAGCGGTCGCGTTTGCCTTTCTTGGCAGTGACATGCACCGTCTGGAGGGTGGTGACCTCGGGCTCCATCTGTATCTTCAGCCGTCGCGAGCCGTGCCCTTTCAGCTGGATAGTCTGCGGGCGGTAGCCTACCATGCGGAACTGCAGCACAGTGTCGGAGGATGTGACACTGAGGTCAAAACGGCCGTTGATGTCGGACACCGTGCCGTTTCTTGTGCCGGGGATGGCTATCTGGACAAAGGCCAGTGCCTCACCAGTGTTTTTATCTGTCACCGTGCCCGATATGGGCGACACCTGCCTCTGCCCCCATGCCGTCAGGACGGACAGGAGGAGGAGTGCCACAAAGGCAACCCCTCGGATGCAGGAGGGTGACGGACGGCGTTGGATGGGGCGGAAGACTCTGATAGTGCTTATTTTCTGTTATTATTGTGACTGTTTTTCCCAATGCAAAGATACATAAAAAATAGCACACGCAGAAATATTTTTGCCCTTCCCCCAGGGCAAACGCATGAAAATTTTGAAAAATAGTGCGGAATGAACAATTTGGCCTGAGTTATTAACAGGCCACCATGCGGGCCGCTTGAAATTTGTGCGAAATGAACAAATTTGCCCGCCGTCTGTTGATAAACATTTGTGCTACAACACATAACATATTCCACACAGTCTCGTTATACTTGCATAACCAACACACACAGCAATGGCAAGTTTGTACGAGACGATGGGCCGGCTGCACGACCCGAGAGTGAGGAACAGGAGCAAGCACCTGCTTT
>JAFWOP010000146.1 GCA_017545365.1 Bacteroidales bacterium | reverse complement strand
GTCGGCCAACGAGGTTTGGGTGGCTAAGTATTCAGAATACGCTTCTTCTGTGAACTACGAGGGCGACATCGTCGTTCCCGATGAAGTGGTTTACGAAGGCGTTACCTATAAGGTGACGGGTGTCTCCCAATGGGCTTTTGGCAATAACTCGAGAATCACATCGGTCACTCTCGGCAACAACGTGAAGACGCTCGACGAGAAATCGTTCTATCAGTCGAGGAACATGAAGAAGGTAGTCTTGGGTAAAAGTGTCGAAAAAATCATGGCCTATGCTTTTGACTCGTGTGATAAACTCACCGGCATGCAATTGCCTGAAAGTCTTGTTGAGATAGGCGAGTGTGCTTTCTCGGCCACATCGATCACCTGGATTGCCATTCCCGACAAGGTGACCACTGTAGGCAGAGCCGCCTTCATGTCATGCAGTGAACTTGCATCGGCAACGATTGGCAAGGGCCTGACTACCATCGGGGACGAGATGTTCGCCTCCTGCTCGGCACTGAAGAGCATCACCGTGCCCGACCACGTGAAGACCATCGGCAATAAAGCCTTCTCCAAAGCGGGTGTCGAAACAGTCTATATCGGCAAGGGCGTCACCAGCATCGAGAAGCTGGCTTTCGCAGCCTGCAAAAACCTGAAGACCGTTTACGCCGCTCCTGCAAAACCTGCCACCCTAGGCACCAACGTGTTCTATCAGCTGGATTTATCCAAAATAAGCCTTGTGGTTCCTACGGGTTCGAAGAGCGCCTATCAGAGTGCTGACGTCTGGAAGGAGTTCGGTAAGATCTCGGAAATGGACAACATCGAGACTGCCAACATCCAGCAGGCTACAGAACAGGTCACATTGAAGGGCATCTACGACATCAATGGTCGCCAGCTGCCTGCCATGCAGAAGGGCCTGAACGTCGTGAAGATGAGCAATGGCGAGACTCGCAAGGTGGTTGTAAAATAAACCCCGGCGCCGCCATCACTTCTTTCGAAGAAGTCATAAATAGGTTTTAGCAAAGCATGCCCCCTGCCCAACCGTCGTGTTGTGCAGAGGGCTTTCTGTTGGTACAAATTGTTTCATCAACGACGACAACGCATGTGTCCATCTAGAGCACTGCTCCAAACTATACAGAGCATAGCTCCGTGCCATACAGAGCATAGCTCCGTACCATACAGAACATAGCTCCGTTCCATACAGAACATAGCTCTGTAACCTCCAAAGCATTGCTCCGTAACGCCCAAAGCATTGCTTTCGGAGGCAAGGAGCATTGCTTTTGGAGGCCAAGAGCATTGTTCTGACAGTCTGAAAGCAATGCTTTTGGAGTCTGGGAGTAATGCTTTTAGAGGTGAAAAGCATTGCTTTTGGGCGATATGGAAACATGTGATGCAATTGTAGCATGTGTAGCAGAACATCTGGGATTCTTTTTTTTCGAACACAAATCACACGAATGAATACAAAAATCGCCCATTTCATCGGGAATTATGACGCATTTCTTCCATTTTTCTCTATGTGACAAAACGGGCGTCAACCAAAACTGTTAAGTAGTTGTTAAGTGATTTCCTTGGTTTTTTCATCATTAATACTTAAATTTGCAGCGGAAAAAGAAACTTTGTAATTAATATAATAAAAGGTGTTCGCTATGAAGAAAGTTCTACTATTCGCAATATTGCTGCTGCCACAGCTGCTGGTGGCACAAGAGATTTACGGCACCTATCTGAAAGACGGTAAGCAGTGGGTGTATAAGCACCATGTTACAGAGTCTGAATGCACAAATCCCGATCATGACGCTTTTGCATTGGGTAATTGGGAGGAAAAGGAATTGTATTTGCAGTCGTATTTTACTGTGATGGGAGATACTGTAAGGGGCAAAGACACGTATAAGAAACTGTACTACACCGACTCCTATCGCGACACCACCTATCTGATAGCCACTATCGGCGAGAGGCGCGGTTTATACTACATCTATAACGAAGGAGGTGGTTCTCATGTGAGTTATAATTTTGATTTGGAGGTCGGCGACAAGAACACGCCCTATTCCAACCAGTTCTCGGGAAATCCTGATAATCCTTTGCTGTATGTGAAATCGAAAGACACCATACAGGTGGGAGACCGTTACTTCGAGCGCCTTTCTTTTAGCTATAAAGACAATGGGTCCCAATTCTATCCTGCAGATCCTGATTACATCATGGATGTCTGGATACGCGGTATAGGAAATCGTAATGAAGGTGTTTACGGCCCGTTTTACAACGCTACGGGAACAGGCTATAGGTATTCCAATGGTCACTGGCTGATAGAGAGACGACAATTCCTTGCCTGCTATGAGGATGGGGAATGCATTTTCAGTAACACTGATTTCAATGCGAATCCCGTCACAGGCATCGTATCGCAGAAGCGCTACCGTTCATCCGAAACCGCCATCTACGACCTCTCGGGCCGACGAGTCGCAAATAGTTCCGAGTTTCAAGGTTCTAACAAACTTCCCAAGGGGGTATATATACAAAACGGGAAGAAGGTCGTGGTAAAGTAAGCGCAACCTTCGTTTATGCTTATCTTTGCATACCAATAAAAATCATATTAAACGATAATAGTAAAAGGACAAAGACTATGAGAAGAATGATTCTTTTTTATGCTGTGTTGCTTTCTGGAATGAGTTGTCAGGCAATATGGGCACAGACAATTTGTCATGATGAAATCTTTTATGAAATCAACACCAATACGATGACAGCAGAGGTTGTGGCTGGAGACTCTCCCTATACAGGTTCTGTTGTTATCCCCGACTCTATCGTTATAGAAGGTAAGACATATCATGTTACTTCAGTAGGCGATGAAGCCTTTTATAACTGCGATGCTCTATCATCAGTTAAGATAGGCAAACAAATAGAACGAATTGGCAGTTCATCTTTCCAAAAATGTACTACCTTGAGAGAGGTCAATATTCCGAACGGTGTGTTAAGTATTGGAGGATATGCTTTCAGCCATTGCGACCAATTGGTTAAAGTTACATTAGGGGAGAATCTGAAGACTATCGGTATCTATGCTTTTGCAGAATGTAGAAATCTGAGGAAAGTAGTGATTCCTGATTCTGTCAGTCAGTTAAAAGATTATGCCTTTTCGAATTGTGTGAACCTACGGAACGTGGTTCTTGGAAAAGGGCTGATGAAAATAGCCAAAGGAGCATTCTCGCATTGCTCGGAATTAAGTGCAATTGCTATTCCTGAGGGGGTGCAGGTAATAGAGGATGACGCATTTATCAAATGCGGGTCCTTAAGCGCCGTGGAAATCCCGTCTAGCGTTACAACTATCGGTAACCAGGCATTCATGTCTTGTTCGTGTTTGAATGGCATTATTTTGCATGAGGGTTTGGAGACGATAGGGGACAAAGCCTTCTTCGACTGTGGCTTCGTGAAGCGACTAGAGCTTCCCAACTCATTGACTTCGCTGGGCGAGGAATCCTTCTCTTCGTCGCAAGTCATAGAGATTGTTATAGGGGAGGGCCTGAAAGTCATTCCTAAGAATGCTTTCAGATCTTGTTATGCTCTACGCTCAGTATCTTTCTCTGAAGGTTTGACGACCATTGGTGAAACCGCTTTTGCTCATTGTGAATACTTACGGTCTTTGGTATTTCCTAAGAGTATCAGGACAATCGGGAAAAAAGCTTTTTCGATGTGTTTTGGCTTGGAAGAAGTAGTGATTCCTGATGGTTTGACAAAGATAGGGGAATACGTTTTCAGTGGTTGTAATAGTATGAAGACCTTGACCCTCAACAACACACTTGAGGAAATTGGCGAAGGGGCTTTTAACAGTTGTGAAAGATTAACCGATATCGTGTTGCCACCAACTGTAAAAGTGATAGGGTATGGAGCATTCATGACTTGTTCCAGCCTCAAGAACATTCAGTTGCACGAAGGTCTGCAGAGAATTGAAAAGTGTGCTTTTGCAGAATGCAGGGCATTAGAATCATTGGTTATACCTCAGGGTGTTGAAGTGATTCCCTATGAGTTTTGCCGTGCTTGTGAGAGTTTGGAAAGCGTAGACATTCCTCAGAGTGTGACCGTTATCGAAGATAGGGCTTTCTATGGGTGCAGGTCTTTGCAGTCGGTAGTTGTTCCGGATAGTGTTGATATCATCAAGAGTTATACGTTTGCTGACTGTTCCAGTCTGAACAAGGTCACTTTGCCTGATCAGCTGACGAGTATCTATGCTGCTGCTTTCTATAGATGCTCCTCATTATGTTCCATAAAGTTACCAAAAACATTAATTTCGATAGGTGGGTCAGCCTTTGCTGAATGTAGTTCTCTGTCTTCTGTTTCTATTCCTGATAATGTTTGGGATATTGAACAGTCGGCATTCGCTGGCTGTACTGCGTTGAAAACTATTTCATTGGGTTCGGGGCTTAAGTTTATGTACTATGATACATTTGGATATTGTCATTCGGTTGAGGATGTATATTGTTATGCCACAGCAGCGCCCTATTGTGATCAACAGACATTCCAAGGTGTACCGTTTGAGACGGCAGTCTTGCATGTTCCTGACTCGGCATTGCATAGCTATCAGGAAACGGAGCCATGGAAGAACTTTGCGCTGATAGTCGGCATTGAGTCAGAAGAAAAGGATGTGCCGGCCATGCTATCTAATAGCCCATCATGGACATACCACTCACGAGTGTATGACAGGGTGACATATCCGATGCCGATAGGTTATACAAATGCAGAGATACACTATTCGTTGTCGGATAGTATTGAAAAGAACGGGAAGACATATCTCACGCTTACCCGTGAGGAATACGACGTCGCTGCTAAGCCAGGATCGATGAGGGCGAATCGCATAGCAGGCAAAGACTACAGCCTCGGTATCAGAGAAGAAGGCGGAAGAATCTTTGTTGATGCCGATGAGTTCCAGGCACTCTATGGTGACAAGTCGACGGTACCCTATGAACAGGTTGATGATGAATACCTCATTTACGACTTCACGCTGAAGAAAGGCGAATTTTTCGGTGCAGGCGATGTTTTCGTTGAAAATATCGATGTTGTGAAGACTATGGATGGTGTTGACAGGAAACTATATGTCCTAAGTAGCGGACACAAGATATTGGAAGGGATTGGTTGCTTGTATTCCGAAGGAGAACTGATAAACTACCTTGCCTATCCTCCTGTGGAAGAAACCTCAATAGGATGGAAATATACTTTCTTGGGTAACTATCTTAAAAATGACGAGATTATATACGGAAT
Source organism: Bacteroidales bacterium (assembly GCA_017545365.1). The sequence continues at coordinate 7,399 of JAFWOP010000146.1, read as the reverse complement.
CTCCTCAGAAGATGTTGATCAACTAATTACAAATATTGATTTACAGCAAATAAGACAAGTAGATTCCAATGCCATCTACGACCTCTCGGGCCGACGAGTGGCAAATAGTTCCGAGATTCAAGGTTCTAGTTTCAGGTTGCCCAAGGGTGTGTATATACAAGGTGGGAATAAGTTCGTGGTAAAGTGAGCGATATCATTTAACTCTCAAAACAATGATATGATGACGGGAGGGGCGCAGGCGCGCCTGCGTCCTTCCTTCCTCTCTTCCCTAGAGATATAAAAGATGATTCTAAGGGATTAAAGTGAAAGGAATGGCGTATTAAAAGCGTGAAAGGCTTGCAGGACAAAAAGAAAATGCAATGATACAAATTTGCGTAATGCACCTTTGTATCATTGCATTTTTTTCCTATAACAGCCAGCGAAGGTAACTTGTGATGGTTGCCGTTTGCAGGTGGGCTACTCAATGTTTTGCTGCACGCGGTCGTAGAACTGCTCGACGATGGTGAGCATGTCGACGGGCAGGAACTCAAGGGCACGGTCGGCGATGGCATCGGGGATTTCGTAGCAGGCCTCGGCGACGGAACAGGCGATGGCACCTTTGGTGTCGGTGTCGCCCTGCGCCATGATGGCATTGCGAAGTGTTCCCTCGAAGTCCTCGGCATCGAGGAAGCAGCGCAGCGCCCAGGGCACAGTCTCCTGACAGGTGGAGTCGAAGTGTCCGTTGGAACCGATGCGGAAGATGTCGCGCAGCGGTGGCAGCTGGTATTGGAAGTTGCGTGCCACAGCACTTTCTATCTCGTCCTTCGTCAGTCGGCAGGTGCGAAGCCAGTAGATAACGGTGGCGATGCATTGTGCACCGCGGATGCCTTCTTGGTGGCAGTGGCTCACCTCAGCGCTCTGCTTGGCTTGCCGTTGCACTTCTTCATAGTCGTTGAAGAGCCATCCCACGGGGCTGACGCGCATTGCCGACCCGTTGCCATAGGATGCCTGCGGCAGGTGGTTGCGCTCTTCGAGCCAGTGCAGGAACATGCCTCCGTAGCCGCCTTTGGGGTTGGGGTAGCGTTGGCACCATTCCACGAGCGTCTCCTTGTAGGGTTGTTCGTTGAGAATGGCATCAGCAATGGCGACGGTACAAATGGTATCGTCGGTGAAGTCACAGTCTTCTGTGAAGAGTTCGAACCCTTCAGTGGGTTTCTCGTCGAACTCGAAGCGCGACCCTACAATATCTCCGATAATTGCGCCTAACATGATGTTGAGAAGTTGATAGTTAATAGAGGATAGTGGAAAGTTTGTGAAAGGTGTATTGAACCTTGAACGCTGCGTCGCAGCTTATGAAGCTTAATCGCGCCTTCGGCGCAAGTACTCCCTCCGAGAATCGAACTCGGATCTAATCTTTAGGAGAGACTTGTTCTATCCATTGAACTAAGGGAGCCCATCGACGCACATTTGCGTTACAAGGTGCAAAGTTACGAAAAATCGAGCGCAGAACAAAAGAAACTCGTTTCTTTTTTATGCCGAGATGGAGTAACTTCACGATTTTAATCGCAAAAGTACGAATAAGTGAGCGAAATGCAAAGAAAAAAAGTTGTTTTTTTGCTTTACTTGGCATTTATATACATTTAGTCCCAATAGTTATTATTGTCAAGAATTAGAGAATTGGAGAATTTCTGCATAAGTGGGAATGAATCAGAATTTGTGACGAATAATTCTTTAATCATTCAATGAGAGTAAGAAAATTCTCCAATTCTCTAATTCTTGATAAATAAAAAAGCCTCGGGACTTATTCATCCATGCCGCCGCCCTGGTTGCCGAAGCCGCCATTGTTGTCGTCGCCGTTGCGGTCCTGTCCCTCTTCGCCTTCCTTGATTTTCGGCTTCATGTTGCCGAAGTTATAAGTGAGCGTGAAGTTAACGGTGCGAGAGCGGCGACGGTTCAGCTGATGGCGCATGAAGGTCTGGCTCTCGGTGATGTTCTCCCAGCGGCGCGAGTCGAGTACGTCGCGGCAGTTGATGGCGAGCATGAGCTTCTTGTCGAAGAAGTGCTTGCGGAGTCCGAAGTCAAGTCCGTAGGCGGGTTTGCGATAACCCTGTGTAATGACCTGCTTCGAGCGGTAGTTGCCCGTGAGCTGTATGGAGAGGTCGTAGGGCAGGATGAACGATGCAATCATGCGAGCATTCCAAGTGAAGCGCGACTGCTCCTCGCCGGTGACGGTCTGTCCGTCGATGTTGTACGTAAACCCATTGAGTTTATAGTAGTAGGCATTGGCTGACGTGGTGAGGTCGAGGAATCGGAAGAGCTTATTCTTCACCGTGAGCTCCAGTCCCGACGAGAGACTCTTCGCAACATTCTTCGAAGTGGAGTAGAACAGTCCGTCGGTGGGGTTCTGCCAGTTGATGCGCTGCATGACATCGCTCGTGGGGCGGTAGTAGGCAGAGATCATCATCGAGTGCTCGGTCCACGTCTTCAGATAGTTGATCGAGAAGGAGTTGCTGTACTCCGGTGTGAGCTCGGGGTTACCAAAGGAGACGGTGGTGGCATCGCGGGTGTCGCGGAAGGAGTTGAGCTGTCCGCCCCAAGGACGGCGCAGACGGCGCGTGTAGTTCAGCTGCAGCTGGTCGTTATCGGTGATCTGATAGGAGAGGAACACCGACGGGAAGAGCTGGAAGTAGTCCTTCTTGAAGGCGATTGGAGCCCCACCCCGACCCTCCCCAGCAGGGAGGGAGGACGAAGTGTTGCTCGAGGCGTGCTCCTGTTCCCAGTCGTAACTCTCGGTGTCGACGCGCCAGTATTCGCCACGCAGACCGCCCATCACACCGAAGTTGCCGAATTTCAGCGTAGCGGTGGCATAGAGGGCGTGCACATCCATATCGTAGATGAAACGGTTGAAGTAGAGTTTATCCTCTACGGCGGCGTGACCATCCCAGTTCTGGTTGTCGATGAACGACTCCTGTGGCGTGTTCTCATGCGAGAAGCGAGCCTGATAGCCTGCCTGCATCTGGAAGGTCTCGGAGATGGGGTTCTCATAGTCGAGCTTCACCTCCCAGGTACGGTTGTTCATGTGCATGGGCCGCGACTGGTAGTTGTACTGGGTGGGCTGCGGTGTAGGAGTATAGAAGACCGTGCTGTCCTGGTAGAAGTTGTCGTTGTCTGACTTCCAACGGTGGAAATCGACAACGAAGTCCAGATAGTGTCGGTCGGTGAAGGAGTGTCGGTAGTTGAACTCCGTGTAGAGCATCTGCATATCTCCGCGCGAGCGGTTAAGTCGCGTCATCGTGCGGTCAGGTGAGAGGGTGGTGAAGTCGTAGCCGTCGAAGGTGCCGGCGTTGAGGCCTTCGCTACCGTCGAGGGAACCATAGTGGTAGGGCGTGAGGCCGCGGTTGTTGTTGTGTCCTTTCATCATCATGCCCGACAGCGAGAAGTCGTCCTTCTTCGTGGCATGCAGGGTGATGCCGGCACGACTGAAGAGGTTGTTGCCGCGATTGGCAGTCTCGCCACGATACCACTGGAACTGATTGGTCTGCGTGAACAGTTGTTCGCTCTCGTTGTGGCTTTTGTTCTCTCGGTGGCGGAAACCGATGTTGGCATAGGCATCGAGGAGCGGTGAGTTGTAGTTGATGTTGAAGCTGGTATTGGCACCGCCCCGCGTGTTGGCTCCCACCTGATAAGAGCCGTAGTAGCCTGGCTTCAGGTCCTTCTTCAACACGATGTTGATGATGCCTGCCGAGCCTTCGGCCGAGAATTTCGCCGAAGGGTTGTCGATGACCTCAATGCGTTCGATGCTTTCAGCAGGCAACTGCTGCAGAATCTGTGCACGGTTGTCGGCGGTGAGTCCGCTGGCCTTGCCGTTAATCCATACTTCCACGCTGGAGTTGCCTCGCAGCGACACGTTACCATCGTTGTCGACCTCCACCGAAGGGATGTTCTCAAGCGCCTCCGATGCCGACTGTCCGGCATTGGTGACCAGCTGCGACACGTCGAACGACTTGCGGTCGACCTCGAGTTTCATCGACGAGCGCTGGCCGGTGACGGTGACCTCCTTCAGCTGTCGTGCCTCCTCGGCGAGATAGAGCGCCTGCAGGTGATGGTTACGATGGCGGTCGCTGATCTGGATGTTGCGTTCATGAGGCTTATAGCCCACGAACGACAGCTGCAGCGTGTAGTTGCCGTTGGGCAGTCCATCGACAAGGAAGTTTCCTTCCTCATCGGTCACGGTGCCTTGCACCAAGGCATCGGTGCCTTGGCGTACCACTTTCACAGCCACGAAACCCAATGGCTCGCTGGTCTGTCTGTCTAATACCTTACCTCTAATTAGTCCTTGTGCTGATGCTGCCAGTGCACACATGCACAGCAGCAATGAAATGAAAAACCGGTTCATACATTTGATTAGACTCACAACTGGGGAAAAAGTTTAAACGAATGCGGATTTTTTTTTGTAACTATATAGAATTTGTCCGCAAAACTATCCCTTATTCTTTCCCACAATCACAAACAGCCGCTGACAAGATTCAATGGGGATGTTCCACATCTTGTCGAACACAGGAATCTCCACCGACCGGTTGAAGTCATCACAGTCGTCCACATTCCGATACTCATCAACGGAATCCTGGATGAAGAAGTGCTCCTCGTCGTAGCCCACCACAGGCACATAATGCAGGGTTTTCCCGTTGAAAAGCAATACGATGACGGGCGTTCCCTTGCTGACGGCGTCTTTCAGGTCGTCGGTGGTGCCCGTGTAATACTCCGTTGTGTAGTTGCCCAGTTGTTCTTCAAATAGTACCTTGAAGCATTTGGGGTAGGCGCCCTCGCTGTGTTTGCAAGGGAAGGTTGGCTGGTTGAACAATTCCACTCCGTTGACGCTCTCACCGTAGAAACGCAGCAAGTAGGCACTGGAGCATCCCGAACATTCGTAGGTCTTCTGTGTGTCGGGAGCCGGGTTTGGAGATATGATGTACGACGACGGATGGTCGTGCCGGTTCGTATATGCCTCCGGTGTTACCAGCCAGTTTGCACGGGCATATGCCTTCTGCTCGTCAGTCATCTTGCCGAGCATCGCCATTAGTTTGCTTAACGAATTGCCCTGGTTGCCAGGCAGTCCTTCCTGATTCTGTGCGAAGCCGACTGCCACCCACGAGAGCATCCCTACGACCAACAAGGTCTTAACTATTGATTTCAACTTCATTTCCTCAAAAATATAATCCTGCTGCAAATATAAAAAGAATCAAGGATATAAGCAAATAATTAGCCGTTATTTCATATTTATTGCGAAAATGAAACACTCATGAACAATGATATGTTAAAAAATCCTCACGCAAGTCATTTTATTACCATAACCTAACATAAAATAGAGAAAAAGCATTAACTTTGCAATCGTAATAGTAAATTACATCTCGATATGAGTAAAACAACAATGGGTAATAAGCTACCCCGAAAACTAGAGCAGAAGATGCAGACGGTTGGTGAGCAAATCAGGCTGGCACGATTGCGTCGTGACCTTAGTGTTGCTCAAGTGGCTGAACGTGCAACGTGTTCGCCTATGACAATTGCTAGAATCGAAAAAGGTGCTCCGACTGTCGCCATTGGAATTTATCTCCGTGTGCTCTATGCCCTCCAGCTGGATGATGATATCCTGTTGCTGGCACAGAAGGACGAAATGGGCCGGGCTTTACAAGATCTTGCACTGAAACATCGTGAACGGGCGAAGCAGCGAGAGGCATCAAACATGCTTGAATGGCCGAGTCGCGACGGACGTGGACTACGTCAACGTGCCTCTAAAAAACAATAAGGTATGAAGATACTCTATGTTTATGCGGACTTCGACTGGCTTGAAGCACCAATGCTGGTAGGTGAGCTGGGCTATGAATCTCTTCGTGGTTCGGATTCCTATTCGTTTAGGTACGATAACGACTGGCTTCGTCAGTATGGCAGTCTTTTCCTGAGTGCAGACATCAACAACTATCCTGGCCAGCAATACACCCAGCCGAACAGAGACATTTTCGGCTGCTTCAGCGACGCATTGCCTGACCGTTGGGGACGATTGCTGCTCAACCGTCGCGAACAAATCCTTGCTACGGAAGAGAAACGCCCGGTACGAAAGCTTTCGTCGTTCGATTACCTCATGGGTATCGATGACTACTCTCGCATGGGTGGTTTCCGTTTCAAGGAACCGATGGAGCAGCGAGAGCCATCAAGCTCGCTTGAATGGCCGAGTCGTGACAGAGGAAGACGAAGTCAAAAACAAGATGGAGAATTCATTAACTGTGAGAAATCGCTTCGTATTCCTCCGTTGACCGATATCAGGGCATTAGTGGCAGCCAGCATGGAGATTGAGAAGAGCGAAGAGCAGAACCAGTTGCCAGAGAAGAAATGGCTCCTGCAACTCGTCCATCCAGGCACTTCGCTTGGCGGTGCCCGTCCAAAGGCTAGTGTAATGAATGATGAAGGCTTGCTTTGTGTAGCCAAGTTCCCATCAATGAATGACGATTATGATGTAGGCCTTTGGGAACACCTCAGTCATCTGTTAGCGAAAGAGGCAGGAGTCATAGCTGCAGAGACTAGCGTCATTGAGACAGGCAAGAAATATCATGCCTTGCTCTCCAAGCGTTTCGATAGGACAGTTGAAGGACGAAGAAAGCATTTCGCATCAGCCATGACCTTGTTGGGCTTGACTGATGGCTGTGATGCCAAGTCGGGCAACGGCTATCTGGACATCTTGGACTTCATCCTCCAGAACTGCTGTGACGTGGAGCAGAACCTGCGTCAACTCTATCGTCGAGTGGCATTCAATATAGCCATAGGCAATAGCGACGACCATTTCCGCAACCATGGATTCCTGCTGACCCCACGAGGATGGACGCTATCGCCGGCATACGACATGAATCCAACTCTGAATGAATATCAGGCTTTGCTCATCAACTCCACAACGAATCATGCAGACCTTCAGGTGTTGCTCGATTCTTCGGAGGAGTATATGATAGGCAAAGACGAAGCCGTGCGTATTATTGAAGAAGTGAAGGCTGGTGTGAAGCATTGGAAGTCCATAGCCACTCGCCTGGGTATAGCCAAGCGAGAAATGGATGTGTTTGAACAGGTATTCCAACGCTCACTTAAATGAATAAAATACGTAGCATGATGTAGCGAGACTGATACACAACGACTTACATGCTATAACGACAATAAATCAATGTAGCGAAAATGTAGCGGTATGTATCTTAATGTAGCAAAAAGACATATAATTAATGAATAGTAATATATCATCAAAAATATGACAATACAGGAAGCCATATCTGCACGTCATAGTGTACGGAAGTACCTTGACAAGGTAATTCCTGCCGACATCATTGCTGCTCTCCAAGATAAAATCGCGGAGTGCAACACGGTTGGCAATCTAAGCATTCAGCTG
>JAFWOP010000145.1 GCA_017545365.1 Bacteroidales bacterium | reverse complement strand
TTTTTCTATCGTGTGGTAGCCGTCGTTGTCGGCTTTCCGTAGGCAAAGTTAGAGTGAAAAAAGATTCCTTGCAAGCATTTTAGTGTTAAATCGGTTTAACATTGTTACAGTTTTTTCCGGGGGGTAAGAAACATGAATCCCCATGTTTAGGGCGTTTGTTGCGGTTTTACCCCCGAAAAAGGGCGAAAAAATTGTAACACGAAAGCACCCGCCAGGCCATGAAAGCCAGGCGGGCGCAGTATCCTTTTTTGAAATTAAAAAGCAAAATTATGTCTATTATCTTTTTTTGAGGGAAGATAGATTTATGTGATTATTTCATTCTGCAATACGTTTTCCAAGCACTGACAACAGATGTCATGCCTTTTGCATAATCGGGAAAGAGTTTGAGCGTGTCGGTGCTCTGCCCAAAATAGACGTGATACAGGAGTGTGTCATTCTTGGCCGTTTGCTTGTTCATTTTTATGGCATAAGCCTCTCCTTCATAACTCTGTAGGGATTTGTTGTACATAATCCATTCTTCTGGTATAATGAACTCTCCCATTGCAGTTAAGTTTGAATTGACAGACTCATAATAAAACATCGAATCGGTTAGCTCCAGTATTTCAATGCGGTTTGTCAATTCACGTCCTGGCTGGTTGATGAGTTGCCATTTCCCAAAAAGGGCTGATGATGGAATGCGTAGGGGAGAATCTTGTCCCTCCGTCGGGGTGATGTCAACGCTGTCCACAGGCACTTCGTCCTGATGCGAGCTGGGCTGTTCTGGCGGATCATCCGTGTCGCTAGAACAAGCCACGAAACCTGCAGAGAGCAGGAACAGACAGCTGAGAATATAAACCAGTTTCTTCATCTTAACTTATTCTTGACTTATCATTACACGATCTATATGTTCTTCGAATTTGGGATAGAGTCCCCAGTAGTACATGTCCCAGAATGTTGTGCTGCCAGATGAATCACCTATCTTGATAAAAAGAAAGTTCTTTCCATCCACTTTTAGTATTACTTGGTATTTCACAACATATTCGCCTGTTGGCCTGAGAGTTTTTCCGATGACAAGTGTTTGCGTGTTATAATCAATGTCGGGTAGGGCATCGGTACCAGAATAGATGGCGGCAAGTTCCTTTTGGCTATTTACTACAAGACAAGTGTCCCTTCCTTTTTCTACATCATTAAAGAAAGAGGTGTATAAGTTCGCTTCAAAAAAAGCCTTTATAGTGCTGCTTGCCTCAACAGGTTCTTTTCTCCCGTCACATTTTTTTTCAGAGTAAACGCACCAAATATCCGGTAGGTCTTTAGGGAAGATACCCCAGAACGATTTGAGTCTTCCTTCTATACCGCTATAATACCAATGAGGCCCGTCTGTTGAGTATGATACTTGATAATTGTTAAACGATGGGTCTGTGGTGTGCAGGACAATATAGTAGTCATTATTGACAGGTTGAATGTCAATATAATTGATAGTTTCATCTATGCCTAAAAGGTAACGTCCAAAAACGAAGGAGTACTTATTGAAATCAATTTGAGGTAATGTCTTGTTGCCGACATACTTTGCCTCGAATGTTTCTTGGTCGCTGATGATGCTGTAACCCATGAGTTCCACAGGTTCAAGGAACTGGAAGTCGCCAATATAGTTGACCCAGTCGCCTATGACAGCTGTATCACAGAAGGTGGGCAGAGCCTCATTGAAGAAGGCTTCTACTTCACTGCTCACCTTAATAGGCGAGATGGTCGTATAGGTGTTGTCTGCTTTTGTGTCCCTAACATACCATTTCTCAGGTTTTGAACCAGCATTAACTAGGAAATTGAAAAAGTAGCTGTCAGAAGTTTCATAGTATCTGAACATCAGAGTGTCGCCTTTCAGATAGAAGTCACAACGTGTTGAATCATTTTCATTATGGCTGTTATAACTGATTTTCCTATGATATACATAAATTGTAGCTTTGTCCATGTGCATCTCTTCATCATACTTGAAATCTTCCGCGATTCGATATGTACATTTTTCTGTTCTAGGACTATTTGAATGGACATAACCATTTGTTTTTATAACAAAAGTACCATCCTCACTAAGTTCAATCCTTTCCAGATAGTAGTCATATCCGTCCTGACGGAACAAATACCATTTACCACATAAAGGATTATTTCCTTGCGAGGTCCCTGTTCCTGTCCCTGTTCCCAAAGAATCCACAACAGGCTCTTCCTGCTGGTGAGAGTCGGGCTGCTCGGGCGGGTCGTCATAATCGCAGGAGCAGGCGGTAAGCCCTGCGATGAGCAGGGTGAAGAAATAGATTAGCTTTTTCATATTCATAGTTCTTTGTTTGTTGACTTGATGCGCGATTTATGCTCGCTTTTAGTTATTCGTTTTCCTTTTTTCATTCCAGCCGTCGTTTGCGGCTTTCCGTAGGCAAAGTTAGGATGAAAATCGGTTGCGTGCAAGCATTTGAGTGTTAAATCGGTTTAACATTGTTACAGCTTTTTCCGGGGGGTAAGAAACAAGAATCCCCATGTTTAGGGCGTTTGTTGCGGTTCAACCCCCGAAAAAGGGCGAAAAAATTGTAACACTCCCACGGGTGGTTTTGCTTTGAAATGTGACTTTTTTCTCGTAATTTTGCAGCAAGATAAGGCGCTTCGTGCGTTCAAGATGAATTCAGATGAAGATGAAACGATTATGTCGATTTATGCTTCTGCTGCTCCTGATGGGGTGCGGACGCGGTGACCAAGTGGCGTGGCAGCAGTTGGCGCAGATAGACTCGCTGCTGAACAAGGAACTCGCTGACTCAGCGTGGAGGGAGGTGCAGCGCGTGGACACGACGGCTATGACCGACGAGGTGCGTGCCTACTATCGGCTGCTGCGCGTGCAGGCCATGTGGAAGGCTTACGTGCCAGAAGTCTCGGACTCGCTGCTCGACTTCAGCCTAGCTTTCTACAAGGCGAACGGTCCGCGTGACCTGTTGGCCCGCACCTATTATTATAAAGGAGCGGTGCAGAGCGAGAAAGGCAAGACGCGCGAGGCGGTGGAGAACCTGAAGCAGGCAGAACTGCTGGCGGCCGATGTGGGCGACCAGTTGCTGCGAAGCAAGATCTGTAATCGGCTGGAGGATATCAACTTCACGGCTGGCGACTACCCGACGGCATTGCGCTATGCAAAGGAGGCAGTGGCCTGTTGTGAAGGGTTGAACAATCCGAAACTACTCGTGGAGGACTACGAGGTGCTGGCTGTGGCTTATCATCATGTAGGGAAAACCGACAGCGCGCTCTACTACTTCGAACAATGCATACCTCTCATCGCATCGGTGAGCAAGGATGAGCAGGCACACGTGCTGGCCAATCTGGGTGTGTACTATAAAAACCTGGGCAGTGTGCAGAAGGCCGAGGAACTGCTGCGACGTTCACTGGACATAGAGCCACACGGATTTGCCTACAGGTCGTTGGCAGGACTGTATGCCGACCGTGGCGACATGAAGCAGGCTGAGGAGATGTATGTGAAGGCGCTGGAGGTGGCCCGCCGTTCTGATACGCGCATCAGCACGTTGCGGGCATTTAGGGAGCTGAAGATGCAGCAGGGCGACTACCGCCGCGCCAACGACCTGGCCTCGGAGATAGCGCAGCTGAAAGACTCAGTAGACCGGCAACGGCGAGAAGACAACGTGGAGCGACAGCAACAGCAGTTCGACAAGCGCGTTGAGCACGGGCAGCTGGAGACGGGCAGGCGCACGGCGTGGCTGTGGAGTGGGGTGTTGCTCGCCGTGCTGGCAGTGGGAGCAGGACTTTCCTACCAGCGGAAACGGCACAGCGAGAGCAAGCTGCAGGCGCTGCAGCGGCAGATGGCTGAGAACGCGCAGGCCATTGAGAAGGTGAAGGAGGAGGCTGCCCGCACCCAGCAGCTCATGGACTCGATGGCTTCCGACAATCGCAAGTCGCGAGGGCAGTTGCAGTATGCCAACGAACGGCTCACACAACTGGAGCAGGCGCAGGAGGACACCCTCGAGCGAATGAAGAAAAACTACGTGCAGCAGCTGTCGCATGGCTGCGTGCTCTACGAGCAGTTCATGGCGGGCGGCAACACGAAGAACTGGTATAAGCGCGACTATCAGGACTTCGAGACTTACTACTGCATACGCGACATTCCGTTCTCGGTGGTGCTGCAGGAGGGTTATTCGTTGCTTTCGCCCCAACAGCGCTTCACCCTCATCATGAGCCACCTGGGGAAGAGCGATGAGGAGATTCGCGAAATGATGGGACTCACCGATGCGGCATGGCGCACGATGCAGTCGCGAATGAAAAAAAAGATAAATACTGATGGCGATGTCTAAACTTTTTTGTATATTTGCAGTCAAAAGAGTGTAAGGCTGCACGAGCAGCGTGAAAAAGAAAGAGCATATAAGGATTAAAGGGGAGTAAAAGGGCATAAAGGGACAAATGTTTTGGCTCCTTGATATCCTTGAAACTATAAACTAGAAACTATAAACTAGAAACTTGAAACTGATATGAAGAAGATGATGATGACGGCAGTGCTGACGACGATAGTCGTAGCCGCCCAGGCAATGAGCTTCACGCAGGCACGCCAGGAAGCTCTGTTCCTCTCCGACAAGATGGCGTACGAACTGCACCTGACGATGGATCAGTATGAGGCAGTCTACGAGATCAACCTCGACTACTTCCTCTCCATCCGTTACGAGGAGGATGTGTTCGGCATCTATTGGAACCGTCGTAACACCGACCTGTGCTTCGTGCTCAACACGTGGCAGTATCGCAAGTATATCACAACGGTTGACTTCTATCAGCCCGCCATGTGGCGCCGGGGCTCGTGGGTGTTCAGCATCTACACACGCTACGACCGCGGTAACCACTTCCGCCAGCCGCCTATGGTCTATGGCACTTATCGCGGAGGCCGCAACCGTGGCACGATCAGCTTCTACGAGGGTCGCACCATCGCGAAGCCTGCCGATCGCCATGTGGGCACGGGTCGCTCGTGGAACACGCAGCCGTCAGGACAAGGCAACACCCACTTCAGCCAGCCTAATAACGGCCGCCCAAGTGGCAATGGCTACCAGCCCGGCACGAACAATCGCCAGAACAATTCGAATACGGGTACGCGTCGCTTAGGCACAAGCTCGCCGAACAACGGACAGCCCACAGGCGTGAACCGTCAGAACACCAACCGAGCACCGCAGCAGACGACCACTCAGCAGTCTTCACGGCCGGCAGGTACGTCGAACAACAGTGGCCACTTCGGAGGAAAACGGTAAGACAACTTCGTTGTGTTCAAAGTAGCTTCGCTACGTTCAAAGTTTAAGTAATGACTAGATTGTTGCTGGTTCGTCACGGCGAGACCGTGGACAATGTAAACAAGATCATGCAGGGTCAGACGCACGGACGTCTGACCCTGAATGGTATAGAGCAGGCTCACGAGTTGGGTCGCCAGTTGCGAGGGGTACACATCGATGTGTTTTTGTCGAGTGATTTGGCGAGGGCCGTTGAGACGCTGGAGATTATTAAGAAGGAGACCCACCCCCAAACCCCTCCCGTTAGGGAGGGGAGTGAAATGCCTTTAGGAGGTAGTAGTTCCCAATCTGAAAAGGTATCTACTCCCCTCCCTTACGGGAGGGGTAAGGGGGTGGGTCTTCTCCCTTCTGAGAGGGGTAAGGGGGAGGGTCTTCTCCTTCCTTCTGAGAGTGGCCAGGAGGTGGGTCGCTTGTTGCGCGAACGCGACTGGGGATCGTTCACGGGTCGCTATATCCCCGACTTGCAGAACGAGGTGTGGCCCGACGATATAGAAACCCTCGACGCGATGAAGGCTCGTGCCCGCCGGTTTCTTGACTTCGTGCGCGACAACTATCCTGGAAAGACCGTGCTCGCAGTGGGGCATGGCATCATCAATAAAGCCATCCAAAGCGTTTACTTAGGCAAGCCGATGAACGAAATACAGAAGATGGCAAATTGCGAGGTTCGCGTGTTGGAGTTGTAGTTTTTATTTTTCGATTACTGTTGGTCATTTGCCCAATGTTTGTTGATGTAGGGACGCGGCGTGCCGCGTTTGTGGTGGGGGAAAGGAAAAATCAAGTAATGTGGTATGTTTGGTTTGCCCGACTTGCTCCATAAACGCGGCACGCCGCGTCCCTACATTTGCATGAATCTCTCACGGAACGGGCAGACACGGGGGTCTGCCCCTACGGTTGGCGGCGTTCTTAACCTTTCTCCACTCTCAACTCTCAACTGACTCTAAACACTAAACTCTCAACACTAAACTCTCATCACTTATACGAAGAAATCCCAGACCGTCACGGCCTGGGATTTTTCTTTCGCAATGGATTGTGTGTAAATGTATGAATGTAGAGAGAATGTATTATCATCGTTCCTCTTGGTTAGCGACGACCACCGAAGTGTCCACCGCCACCGCCGCGCGAGCCACCGCCACGGCTGCCGCCACTCATACCACTGCTGTGGCTAGAACCACCGCGCGAACCACCGCTGATAGAACGTGTGGGAGCCGAGGAGTGCGAGCTCATGGAGCTGCCGCGACTGGGCGTGCTATAGCTGCGAGTGGGAGCCGAATGGGTGGTGGAACGGTTCACCGATGAACTGCCACTGGAACGGCTGATGGAGCGTGAGGGCGAAGCACCCTGAACGGAACGCTGTGGAGTGGGAGTGAAGGTGCTGCGCGGTGTTGTGCCCTCGCTATGGTTGGAGCCGTTGTACTGGCGACCAACAGTGGTGCGGGTGCTGCTTTGGCGCGAGCCTCCGAAGTTACCATTCTGGTTGCTGTAGCCAGGCTGTGAGGAACGGCCGGGCTGTACGTTGTTAGGTCTGCTCTGTACGGACGAGCCAACGTTGCGCTGTCCACGGCCCTGGTCGAAGCTGCGATTGTCGCGACCGCGGTTTGTGCCACGGTTTCCGAATGCACGGTTGTCGTTGCCGCGATTGCCGTTGTTGTAGCCACGGTTGTTGCCGCGATTGTCAAGACCGCGCGAGCCGCGTCCGTAGTCACCACGCTCGAAGCGGTTGTGCATGCCGAAGTGCTCGTTGCGTCCGCGTCCGGTAGGAGCGAAGGAGCGTCCGTGATACCACGAGCGACCGCCGTTCATGTGCCATGCGTGGCCACCGCGATAAACGCTATAGAAGCGAGGAATTCCGAAATAGAAGTAGTCGCGGTGCGGATAGCGGGCGTAGATGCCGAAGTGCCAGTAGCCTGCGCTCCAGTAGAGGGGGCGATAGAAGTACGTGGCATCCAGATACAGACGATACTGCCAATCGAGGAGGATATAGCCCAGGTCGAGATTACGGCGCTCCCAATAGATGCCATAGAGGTCGTCCTGTGTGTTTACGCCCATGAGGTAATCGAGGTTTACCTCGTAGGCTGCTTCATACTGCTCTTCCGTGAGGTTGAGCTCATAGGCCATCTTGTCGGTCAGGAACAGAGCCTGCTGGCGGGCCTGCTCGTAGCTCATGGCGCTTGCCGATGCTACGAATGCGAACAGTGCCACAAGGGCGGTCATCATCTTCTTCATATTCTTGTTTGTTTTAAGTTGTTTATTATTTATTTTCGTTGTTCTCGGTTGTAAATTGGCTTTATAGACCTTTTCACGTTGCAAAGATACGACGAATTATGATGCCTCCAAAAGGATTTTCCCTAAAGTGAGAGGGGAAAATCCCTATAGTTGATAGTTGAGAGTTGAGAGTTGATAGTTGATAGTTCTTTCTCCATTTCATTACGAAAGCGCCCCTGCGGGTCGAGCGGATAGTTGATAGTTTAGAGTCAGTTGATAGTGTAAAGTTTAGAGTTCTTTCTCCGCTGCGCTATGAAAGCGGCAGAACTGAGCGGATAGTTTAGAATGGAGAGCGGAGAGTTTTTCTTGGCCCTATGCAATAATTAATGTTTGCGCACGTTATTAATCATAGAAAGTGATCAGATTTCTGGATTTACAGAAGGTGACGGCCTGTCACGCCGAGGAATATCATGAGGCAATGAGGCAGGTGGTCGACTCGGGCTGGTTTCTGCAAGGTGAGCAGACACGGGCGTTCGAGTCGGCTTATGCGTCGTTTATCGGCACCCGTCATTGCATCGGAGTCGGCAACGGCCTCGACGCACTCACGCTGATCTATCGTGCCTATATAGAGATGGGTAGGATGCAACCTGGCGATGAGGTGCTGGTGCCTGCCAATACGTTCATTGCCTCCATCCTCGCCATCACAGAGAACGGACTGCGCCCAGTGCTGGTGGAACCGAACAAAGACACGCTGGAGATCGACGAGGAGTTGTTGGAGCAACATTTCACTTCGAGGACGCGTTCGCTCATGCTCGTCCACCTCTATGGTCGTTGTGCATGGACGGAGCGCATCGCTGCTTTCTGCCGCGATCACAATCTTCTGCTCGTTGAAGACAATGCCCAAGCACATGGGTGCAAGGTAACAAAGTACCAAAGTGACAAGGTAACGGGGGCGTTGGGTCATGCGGCTGGACATAGCTTCTATCCGGGAAAGAACCTCGGGTCAATGGGCGACTGCGGAGCCGTCACCACCGACGACGATGAGCTCGCTGCTGTGATACGTGCTTTAGGGAACTATGGGTCGAGTGAGAAATACGTCAGCGACTACAAGGGTCGCAACTCGCGCATCGATGAACTGCAGGCAGCCTTCTTACAGGTGAAGTTGAAGTACCTTAACGAAGACAATGCCCGCCGGCAACAAATCGGTCGCCGCTATGAGCAGGAAATCAGTAATCCACTCATCAGGCTGCCGTGGCCGATGGGCGATGGTGAGAACGTCTACCATCTGTTCCCGGTGTTCTCGGCAGAGCGCGATGCGCTGCAACAATACCTCATGGAACATGGTGTAGAGACGCTGGTACACTATCCCGTTCCACCTCATCGACAGAAGTGCTACAGCGAATGGAACAACCTATCGCTGCCCATCACCGAGCAACTCAGCCGCGAAGAACTGTCGCTGCCCATGAGTCCCGTTCTGACGGATGAAGAAGTGAGCGAGGTCATCAGACTCGTCAACGAGTTCAAAGTAACAAGGTAACAAAATAACAAGGTGACAAAGTCACAAGGAGATCAAGAATATTCGAAACTCATGTTGAAAAGAATAACGAAACAATATTTCAGGAACCGAGGAGGTGTGGCAAAACTGATTGCCGTGCTGTTTGGCGGTCTGCTCACACAAGGAGTGTGGGCTCAGCAGCAGTATAACGAGAAGGAGCCGTTGCTATTGCTGAAAGGACTGGAATATAAGCTGGAGGCACAAGCCTCGCTGTCGGATGGGAAGACACCGCTCTGGCTGAATGCCAACAAACACGGACTGAGTTCGCTGGAGAGCACGAATGGCTATCTGCGTGGTAGCCTGGTTCGCCCCTTGGCAGAAGACTCGCTGCGCCACTGGGGCTTCGGCTACGGTTTGGATGTGGCCGTTGCCCATCACTACACCAGTCGGTTGGTGGTACAGCAGGCGTTTGGTGAGATGCGTTGGTTGCATGGTGTGCTGACGGTGGGTGCAAAGGAATTTCCCATGGAGCTGAAAAACAACCAACTGAGCAGCGGTTCGCAGACGTTGGGCATCAACGCGCGGCCCGTGCCGCAGGTGCGTCTGGCGCTGCCTGAGTATTGGGTGCTGCCCTTCGCTAATGGTTGGCTGAGGCTGAAAGGTCATGTGGCCTACGGAAAAACCACCGACCAGAACTGGCAACACGAGTTCACGAGTCGCACGCAGAAATACACCGATGGAGCCCTCTATCATTCTAAGGCCGGCTATCTGATGATTGGTTATCCCGAGCGTTTCTTCCCGTTGTCGGTGGAGGTTGGTCTCGAGATGGCTGCCCAGTTTGGTGGAACAGCCCATGTGCCCTATGGCCATGAGATGCGAGTATACAAGGGCAACAACGGGTTGAGCGGCATGTGGCATGCCTTCATGCCCGGTGGAGCCGATGTGCCGGAGACGGGAACGGAGTATCAGAATGCTGAGGGAAACCAGTTGGGCTCTTACACGATGCGTGTGAATTATGACGAAGACTCGTGGAAGGTGGGTTTCTATGCTGAGAAATATTTCGAGGATCACTCGTCGATGCTGCAACTCGACTACAACGGCTATGGCACTGGCGATGAGTGGAACGTCAGGAAGAAGCGCCGCTACTTCCTCTATGACCTGAAGGACATGCTGCTTGGCTTAGAACTAAACATGAAGTACGGCACCTGGCTACGCGCCGTGGTGTTCGAGTACATCTACACGAAGTACCAGAGCGGACCCGTCTATCACGACCACACGCCCTCGCTGTCAGACCACATCAGCGGTAAGGACAACTTCTACAACCACTACATCTACACGGGTTGGCAGCACTGGGGGCAGACTATGGGCAACCCGCTCTATCGGTCGCCCATCTACAACACCGATGGCATCATCGACTTTAAGGATAATCGCTTCATGGCATTGCATCTGGGCGTGAGCGGTCAGCCTTCCACGCGCCTTTCCTATCGCCTCATGGCAACCTATCAGGAAGGCCTCGGCACTTACGACCAGCCTTACACCAAGAAGCACCACAACGTTAGTGCGATGCTCGAGGCTGCCTACCGATTGCCGCAAGGATGGCTCATCAAGGGCGCTTATGGTATGGATATGGGTGGTTTGCTCGGGCATAACTACGGTGCACAGCTCACCGTGAGCAAGAGCGGACTGTTCAAAGTAACAAGGTAACAAGGTGACAAAGTAACAAAAGAGAAATGAAAAAGATATCTATATTATATAATAAGGTGAGGCGGATGCTACTACTGAGCATGGTGGCATTGCTGGCCTCGTGCGGATTGGTGGATATTGAGCATTCGGAAAACGGGAAGCTCGACGGCTACTGGCATCTCGTGCAAGTAGATACACTCTCGACGGGTGGTTCGCTCGACCTGCGGCAGGAGCGTTTCTTCTGGATTGTGCAGGGCACGGTGTTCCAGCTCTTCTCACCAGACCTCTCTGATGGCTTTGGTCAACGCTATGTCAGCCATTTCTCTTATGAAAACGAGAAAATTTCTTTCCAGCAGTTCTACTACGACCGACGTGAGGAAGGCGATCCTATTCTTGAAAAGGTAGATTTGCTGCAGCCCTTCGGTATTAACAGGTTGGCTGGTGAGTCGTTCGATATCGAGGAACTCACCGGCGGCGGCATGACGCTTAGTGGCGAAGAGCTTCGCCTCGTGTTCAAGAGACATTGATATATGTAGGGACGCGGCGTGCCGCGTTCTTGGGTACAGAAAGCAAATCAAGTTAAGGCAACTAAATGTAGGGACGCGGCGTGCCGCGTTGTGGAGGGGAAAAGCTAAATCCAAGAACGCGGCACGCCGCGTCCCTACATCCCATGAAAGCCCAAAAAGTATTGTGGAATAATATCGCAGGTGGCACAAGGACGCTGAAAGCGTCACCGCTCAATAGCCGTGGGTACGCCGTAGGCGCACCTACGGATTTTTGTGCGTACACCCGTAGTCGACTCTGAAAGAGTCGCCCAACAGCCAGTAGGGGCACTCCTTCGGGAAGGAGAGGCTAGGGGTGGTAGTGACAAATAATGCATGACCAATTTTAGGTAATTGGTATATAATAGGTTATGACCGTGTTTTTCTCTACCACCCCCAACCCTTCCTCCCAAGAGGAGGGGACAACAAGCCCCAGTCGCCCCAAATGAGGAGACTCCAAATAAGACACGGATTGAAGGAGGAGAGTGTGGGTATTAGAACTTCTTGCCGATGGCGATGTTCGTGAAGGTGTTGAAAAGAATCTTGATGTCGAACCACCACGAGCGATGCTCCAGATAGTAGAGGTCGAGTTCGAGGCGGCGCAGCATCTTCTCCATCGTGTCGGTATAGCCGTTATAAAGTGTAGCATACGACGTCACGCCCGGCCGTACCTGATAAAGGTAGGTGTAGCGGTGGTCGTGTTCCATGATTTGCTTGATGAAGTATTCGCGCTCGGGACGCGGACCAACGAACGACATCTCACCCTTTAGCACATTCCACAACTGTGGCAGCTCGTCGAGGTGATGGGCACGCAGGAACTTTCCAATCTTCGTCATGCGTGTCTCGTTCTCGTGCTGATAGAGTGCGGGTCCGTCTTTCTCGGCATCCATGCGCATGGAGCGGAACTTGTAGATGTTGAACGGTCTGCCGAAGCGTCCGATGCGTTCCTGCTTGAAGATGGCCGGTCCGCCATCCTCACGCTTCACCGCAATGTAGCAAATCAGGAAGAGAGGGGAAAATATGATAAGGCAAAACAAGGCAATGAAGAAGTCGAAGATACGCTTCGTGTTGCGTTCTAGCTCATTCATTCCGTCAAGCACATATCCGTTTTCGAGTGTTGTCATGCGTCGTATTCTACGTTTTATATCTTATAAACGTATCCATACGATATTTATTGCATGAAAAAGCAAAAAAGTTTCGAGATTTTAGCTTGGGGTTAAAAAGGCTTTTTGCCCTGCTTGATTTGCTTCATCAGGCGATAGCTGTCAACCTTGCGCTTGAGTACTTTTGTTCCATAGGTAGGCAGGAAGAAGAACAAAAAGTAGAAGAGCGATTGCGGCCAGCTGTAGCCTAGAATATCGTGGTAGATGCGTACATTGTATTTCACCAGCGGGAACTTGCGGCTGGAGATGGAACCCGTGCGGTTTCGGTAGACGGCCAGCGGCTCGGTGATGGCATAGCATACGCCGCATTCTTTCAAGATGTTCAGGAACAATCCCCAGTCCTGGCGCTTGCGGATGGAGGGCATCAGGAATTTTCGGCCCAGGCGACGGGTGTCGTAGACGGCTGTCAGACAACCAATCTTGTTGTCGCGCTTCTCCATACCGAACGTCACCTTGTCGGGCGAGATGTTGATGCCGGTGATTTCGCTATCTTCGTTGCAGATGAGGTACGACGAGCTGACCAGCGCGCAGTCCTTCTCCTGCATGTAGGCAATCTGTCGCTCCAGCTTCTCTGGCATCCAGCGGTCATCGCAGTCGCAGAAGGCGATGTAGCGACCTTCGGCACGCTCAATGGCATTGTTGCGCGAATGACCCGAGCCGAGGTTCTCCTTCAGATAAACCACTTTTACGCGAGGGTCTTTCTCGCAGAATTCCTTCAGCAGTTGCAGCGTGCGTTCCTCAGTTGAACCATCGTCGGTGATGAGCAATTCCAGGTTCTCGTAGGTCTGTGCAAGGATGCTGCCGATGCTGTCGGAAAGGTACTTCCCGGCATTGTAAGTTGGCATGATGACAGACACTAATTCCTTGTTCATATTACTCATTTTTTGAGATAGCGGCTGCAAAGGTACGAATAAACGAGCGAATTGCAAAACAAAATACGAAGTTTTTTGGTTTTTCATTTCCGAGTGGAAATACCCTTGGCGAAGCCAAAGATGAGCCAAAGGTACAAAGAAAAGTTGAAATTATGTGATAAACTCTAAAGTTTTTTGTACCTTTGCAACGGAAATAGAGATAAATCATGTTTGCTGATCGTTTGAAACATATTGTTGCAAAGCCGTTGTCGTGGTTGGGAGAGCATTCACCCGTCACGATGGTGAGGTTGCGCTATCTGGCTCGCTTTCACCGTTTGCCCGATCTGAAGCACCCGAAGGATCTGAACGAGAAGATACTCTATTTGAAACTCTTCACGGATACTACGGCATGGACGCGCCTGGCCGATAAGTATCAGGTGCGACAGTATGTGGCCGAGAAGGGTTTGGCAGACATTCTGATACCCCTCTATGGCGCTTGGGAACGGGTGGAGGACATTCCTTTCGAGGAGTTGCCCGACCGCTTTATCCTAAAAGCAAACAATGGTGACGGGAAGGGAACAAATCGGGTCGTAGACAAAACGCAGATGAGCGATGCCGACTGGGCAGACTTGAAGAAAGAACTGCAGCGTTGGCTGTCGTTGCGGCATATCGGAGCACTGGCTGGCGAACCGCAGTATCGCGGCATTCGCCCGATGATTATTGCTGAGCAGCTGTTGCCTGTGGACGCAGGACAGTCGTCGTTGGTCGACTACAAGTTGTGGTGCTTCCATGGTGAGCCGCATTCCTTCCTGGTGTGTTCCAATCGCAAGGAGAACGGTCACGATACTTGCTTAGGCTGCTACGACCTTGACTGGGGTTATCATCCAGAGAACATGGTGGTCTCTGCCCGTTATCCGCAGGAGCCAGAGCCACTGCCCCGTCCGCAGTGTCTGGAAGAGATGATTCGTGTTGCTCGGACGCTGTCGGAAGGTTTTCCCGAAGTACGCGTCGATTTGTATGAGTCGCAAGGCCGTGTGTGGTTTGGTGAACTGACATTTACGTCGCTCTGCGGAATGATGAACTACTACACGCCAGAGTATCTCCTGGAGATGGGAGAGAGGGTAGTTGAGAGTTTAGAGTGGAGAGTTTAGTGTTTAGAGTCAGTTGAGAGTTTAGAGTTCTTTCTCCGCTTCGCTACGAAAGCGGCATAGGCGAGCGCAAATGCTGCTGCGCAGCGTTCAAGGTTCAAAGTCCAATTCTTAATCTTGTAATGATGAAAAATGGAATGTTTCTCATAGCGATGCTGTTTGTGATGACTGCCGACAGCACACAGCTGAAAGCCCAGCAGCCGCAGTGGCAGCTGGTGTTCAGCGATGAGTTTAATGGTCCGAATGGTTCGCAGCCCGACGCAACAAAGTGGAGTCAGCCGCCACGAGGAACCTCTATCTGGAGCCGCTGGATTAAGAATACGCCGAAGACCATCTATATAAAGAACGGTGCTTTGGTGTGCCGAGCCATACCAAACAAGACAGAAAAAACCGACACGGCTCGCATGTTCACTGGCGCCATCTACACGAAGGATAAGTTTGAGTTCCAATATGGCCGTGTGGAGGTGCGCATGAAGACCAACCTGCGGCAGGGCAATTTCCCTGCGGCGTGGATGGGACGCAAAGCGAAGAAACCAGGCGACCCGTATGCAGAAATTGACATTGTCGAAATGTTTGGCGACCGACGGCAGGCCCACCAAAATATCCATTCGCAGCTGACTTTTACAAAGGCAAAACATGGCGAGAAGAATTCTTTCCGCCAAGATCTGGATATCACGCAATGGCATGTGTATGGTGTGGAGTGGTCAGAAACAGAGGTGATATGGACTATTGACGGAGTTACTGTTGCCGTTTACAGGAAGTCGGGCAACAAGAATTTACTTAAGCAGGGACAATGGTCGTTTGATCAGCCGCTATATTTGCTGCTGAACCAAAGTGTGGGCAATGGTGTGTATGGCTATTTCGCGCCTCATGTGCGGAAGACCTACGAGACGCAGTTCGACTGGATACGCGTGTATCAGCGCAATTAAATTCTTTTCCTGACGAACTCCATGATGATGCCCCATGAGTCGTGTGGCTTCATCTGCATGAAATTGCTGAGAATCTTCCGGCGATTCACCCGACGGTAGTTCTTGCAGCATTTCCTTACGTGAGCATAGTATTTCTCATTTTCCTCCTGAATGCCGAGCAGTTTGTTCAGCCGAGACATGCTGTAGTCGGCAGGTACGTCGTTGGTGATGACTGGGCAGGCGTCTTCTCCGATGCGTACATAGTTGAAGCTGATAGCAGGTTGTGTCTTGCTGAGATCGACGTTGACTATAAGTCCGTATTGTGCAGGCTCCCAAGGCATATTGAAAACAAAGTTACCCAACGAGTAGAATATCCATCCGTTTTTGTACTGCTCGCTGCCTTGCATGACGTGGGGATGCATGCCTACGACTAGATCGGCCCCGCTGTCAATGAGGAAGTGGGCGACATGTTTTTGGTCAATGTAAGGATAATTGATGAATTCATTTCCCCAATGCACAAAGACAATGCGGTAATCGCTGTCGGCATGACGGGAGAGTTCGCTCTGAACATCACTCAGTTCGGGCAGATGCCAGTAGGCTGGTGCATCGGTGAAGTTGTCTGGACGCAAGCTAAACGCTGTCAGCGAAACTTGCTTTCCCTGATGCTGCAGCACATGTGTACGCTTTTCGCGGGTCCCAGCATAGGCTACACCTTTTGACCCGAGGTAGTCAATAAGTCTGCGGAAAGCTTCAGGTCCGTGCTGGCTGACGTGGTTGTTGGCTACACCATAGCAGTTCAGATGGCTAACATGCTGAAGTGCTTCTGGAGTAATCAGAAACTGTCGTGCCTTCAGCCCTTGTTGATCGGAAGTGTCAGCGCAAACACATTCGAAGTTGCCAATCCAGTAATCGTCGGAATCGCGTTTCAGGTGGCGGAATGGATTCATTCCCATCCTGATGCGGCTGCCGGTTCCTATCCCTGTGTCGAAATATCCGTCGGAGAAGTTGATGTCGCCAGTGATTCTTAACATGACGCAAAAGCAGTTACGGTTTTCTCAAATAGATCGTAGTCGTTCTTGAACTCGTTGAGTAGAACCTGTCGTTGCCGTTCGAATTCTATTGAGTCGAAATTGCGGAAGTAGTTGTCGAGCTTTGTGGCAAGATCTTCCGTATCGGCGATGGCCAATCCGAGACCATAATGTTGCGCGTAGTCACCTTGTATGGTGCCGATGGTCGTAATCATGGGTTTGCGGAAAATGAGAGAGTTGTAGAAACGGTTCGAGATGGCTGTCTCATGTGTGGGACGTCTTGGGTAGAAGATATTGAGAAATGTAGTCTGGCTGATGATGTCAGGTTCAGTGCTTTTCTCATA
This sequence comes from Bacteroidales bacterium, assembly GCA_017545365.1. The sequence continues at coordinate 14,809 of JAFWOP010000145.1, read as the reverse complement.
GTAACCTGTAAAGACAATGTTTCTTACATGGTGGTCCTCGGCGAAATGCTGGAGGTCGGCGGCTGCATAGCCACGGCCAGTAAATGTGATGTGGAAGCGGTCGTCGTTGGCCAGAGCTTGTATGACAGCAGAATTTTGCACGTAGTCGCGAATGCTCCCAATAGTTAGGACATCCATTTTTCCGTCTTTGAACGTGAGGTTATATGGTTCTGTCCGTACATCGGCGATAGCTTTTCGCAGGATGTTGATGTCGAAATTGTGGCTGAGAATGTAGTCGCTACGTTCTGGCAGATACTTTTTGAACCCTGGTGATGATATGATAATATGTGCACACGAGTCAAGAATCTGTCGGAAAAATCCCTTGAATTTCTGGTCGAGGCCAAGGTCGCGATAGTCCATGATGAAACGTCCGCGGTAATGTCGTGACAGGTATCGATAAATGAACACCGCCACTTGCTGGCCGAAAACGATCAGCTTGTCGTATTTCTCCTGTTTGAGAACACGTACCAGAAAGTGTGAGTAGCGCAGGTAATAGACAACCTTATTAAGATTGCTCACCCGATCTTCTGTTCTCACGTCGAAACGGTGTTTGGCCGGTTCTCTGAGACCTTTCTTGTCAGGGTAGATGATGTCGTATTCCACCCCCTCTATTTTGTCGAGGATGTTGGTGTAGATGCTTAGATAGGGGGCATATGAAGGATTCAGGGGTAAAAGTAGTCCTATTCGCATGTATGTTTGGATTTAAGAACGTTGATGATGCGTTGGCAAGCCTTGCCGTCGCCATAGGGATTCACGGCTTTGCTCATTTGCTCGTAGGTGTGCAACGAGTCGAGCAGTTCCGACACATTGCTTACGATGGCGTCGTAATCAGTGCCAACAAGTTTCACGGTGCCGGCAGCAACAGCCTCTGGACGTTCAGTGGTGTCGCGCATCACGAGAACGGGCTTCCCCAATCCTGGGGCCTCTTCCTGAATGCCGCCACTGTCGGTAAGGACTATATAGGCTTTCTCCATGAGATAAACAAAACTTAGATACTCAAGAGGCTCTGCGAAGAACATGTTAGGAAATTTCTCGTTGACAGATTGACTGTTTATGGTAAGTTGCTCGTTTCCTTCAAAGATCTTGGCAATAGGTCGGCGCACATTGGGATTGAGATGCATGGGGTATACAAAGTCTACATTCGGATACTTCATGGAGAGATCTTTGATAGCTGTGCAGATATGCAAGAAACCCTCACCAAAGTTCTCACGTCGATGTCCGGTGATGAGGACGAGTCGTCGTTGCGTGTCGTTGAGACGGTTAATGTCGTAGCCGCTCTGTCTCAGCACTTCAGCAAGTTCCTGGCGAAGCGATGTGTCAGAGGAAATCTTGTCGACGACAAGATGAAGAGCATCAATCACCGTGTTGCCAGTGACAGTGATCTTCTCGGCATCGATGCCCTCGTTGAGCAAATTGCTGCGGCTTAGTTCTGTGGGCGAGAAGTTGTAGGAGGCAATGCGACCTGTAAGCTGTCGATTCATTTCTTCCGGCCACGGACTGTAGATGTTGTGGGTGCGCAGACCTGCCTCCACGTGGCCTACTGGAATCTGTTGATAGAAAGCTGCCAGTGCGGCTGCCGTCGACGTTGTCGTGTCGCCATGCACGAGCACCACGTCGGGTTTGACCTCTCTGAGCACGTCGCGCATGCCCAGGAGCACACGGCTAGTCACGTCGTAGAGATCTTGTCCTGGCTTCATAATATTCAAATCGTAATCAGGGGTGATGCTGAATATCTGAAGCACTTGGTCAAGCATCTCGCGATGTTGGCCTGTCACGCAGACACATGTCTCGAACGTATTGTATTTTTTAAGTTCCAGCACGAGTGGAGCCATCTTGATAGCTTCGGGTCGTGTGCCGAAAACAAGCATTACTTTTCTTTTCATAATAAAGCTTTTTGAAGTGCATTTAAATAGCCATGACCGTATTTCTGATCAGGCTCAACATAATTACCTTCACCCCATTCATTCCATGATTTCAGAAACAACAGCTGGTGTTCTGGTTGTTTTTCTTTAATCACTTGCAGGGCATCTTCAATGTGCTTTAGGAAGTTCTCTGGTGTGGCATTGACATAGATTCCCTCGTTGTTGCCAGCGCGTGGCGTGCGGTCCCATTGCGGAAGGATGGTGGGGAATACGTTCTCCCACTTGTCCTCGGGTGCAAAGAAGTGTGGCACTACTTTCGGATAGTTATACTTCAGTGTTGGCAAGGGCAGATATTTATGCAATAGTTTGCTGATGTTACGGCGATATTTGCCCATGTAAATCATTTCGGCCCGCGACTTTCCGTAGGACGTGATGCTGTCGAAACCCAACGTAAGAATGTCGTTGTAGACCTCAGCACTGCTCTCAAGGTTCGGAATAACACGCTGTCGGCTGCCGTCGACAGTTCGTTTGACGGTGGTAGTGCTACTTATCATGGCACTGAAATGAATGCCGGGCAGGCCAGCCTTGTCGGCCAGTTCGCGCCATAGCTCAATGAAGTGAGCCACGTCGGCAAAGCGATAGGGATCGTAGATGGAGAAGATGGGGTTACCATCAACGGTGATATAGCGTTTGTCGCGCAGGGCGGGCAACACGTAGTTGAAATGTGCTGTGTAGTCATCGTCGCCGGGATAGAGCATCGGTGCAATCATTTTTACCTTGCCTCCGTTTTGCCATGTGCGGGTAGTCCACTCATGGTTGGCCCACGCCAGACAGAAAGGAAAGTCTGGTTTTCCACTTTGCAGCACTTCCTCGAACGGTCGTTGCAGCAGTTGCTTGCCGCCTCCCATCCAGTAGTGATAATAGCAGAACCCCTCGATGCCGGCTTCGCGTGCCATTTGTGCCTGCTGCTCGCGTGTTTCGGGCAAGCGCAGGTCGTAGAATCCTAAGTCGGCAGGGATGCGTGGCTGGTAGTGACCGCGGAATAACGGACGGGCTTGAGCCACATTCGTCCATTCGGTGAACCCTTTTCCCCATGCATCGTCATTCTCGGGAATTGGGTGAAATTGAGGCAGGTAATATGCTATGATTCTTGCTTTCATAAAACATTCATGAATCTTTCGTTATTCATTCTGATAACGTGAAAGGTTCATGGTTTATTGTATATACAGACAACCGTTGTAAGTTAAAAGTTCATTGACGAGCTTACGCAGGTCTTCTTCCTGGCGTTGGCTGACGGCAGTATAGCGTTCTTGCATAGCCGTGCTGCAAGTACAATCTGTGGAAAGTACTTTCTTCAGTGCTTGATATAAGCCGGCAGGATAGAATGGAGAAAAGTAGATACCTGCATTGCCAAGAATTTCGGGAATGCTTGTCGTGTTGGATGCCACTACCTGTGTGCCATATCTTAGGGCTTCAATGGGAGGATACCCGAATCCTTCAAAGAAGGACGCAAAGACCAATGCCTTGGCGTGAATGTAGGCATATTGCAGGTCAGACTCAGAAAGTAACGGTATGTCTATGTGATGCGAGCCAATGCTTTTCCCGTATTTCAGCGTGAGTAGATGCAGTTCAGGGTATTCGCTTTGCAGACGCTTGAAAACTTTTGTCAGCACGTGGGCATTCTTAAATCGGCGGTTAGCTGCCAGTAATAGCAGGTAGGGGCTGCCCTGCTCTATGAGTTGCCGTAGTTTCGTGTCGTGTATGTGTTCTTCCATGGTAACTTTGCGTGCAGGCGAATAGCAGACTCGAATGCTGTTGATTTCAGGGAAATAGTATCGTAAGGCCGCTGCTGTGTATTCTGAAACAGTATAAGGTATGGTGTTCTGAGCAGCATAAAGCGACATGATGTTCCGATAGTTCTTGGTGCGTTGCCTGTTCCATCGGCCAGACAAGACGTTTACCAATCGTTTTGTCCATTGCCAGTTGCTTTCAATGTTCGCGTCATGGATGGCAAGTTCTATGCGGTTGTCAGCAGCTTCAATGTCGAAAATATCATGAATGAACATGATTGTTTTGCAGGTGATGCCAGTCAGATTGTAGCGGCCATAGAACTGACCGACACTGATGAAGACGACATCGATGTGATGCTCTGCAATCATCTCTGATATTGGCTTCTGCGATATGTTTAGCAAGGTTATGTGGTATTGCTCCGCTAAGATCCGATAGTCGTAGAGTCGTCCGACAGGCACGCTACCGTCGTAAATGGCAAATAGTTGCACCTTGTCGTTTTTGCGACGGACGATTTCGTCAAGGACTGCTTTCGTAAAGCCTGCGGCGCCACCTATGCCACCGGCATCTTGGAACGGTATGAAGTCGAATAGTAAGTTCATCAGTTGTTGGGTGTTTGAGGTTGATCAGTCGGGGAAAGGTCGTGGGGTGTGCCCTCATCGGAATATGCGGCACAGAAAAGGGGAATAAAACGGTTATACCATAGCACAAAAGCATCAACGCCGAAAATGAGTAAGGCAATGATCAATGCTGAAAGCATGGCACGTTTGTTACGAGCCCTATAGAAAGAAGAAATGTAGAAAGCGAAGAGTAGGAAGGCTCCGACAAAGCCATGGTCGTAGATAAAGACCTTGTAGCCAGAGTCACCGAAGACATTTTCTTTCTCTCGACCGAATAGGATGTCGGATGATTGCAGGAAATTCTCAAAGTCAGCATCAAATCCTTCTGATGTGCGTTGGTTTCCGACCATTTCACCGTCATCTATCTCTAATCGTAGGACAATGAGGTTGTGAATAAGGTTTTCGCCGTCATTATAATAAAATGACCCAACAACGATGGATGCAACAACAATGACAGCGATTATCAGATTGATGAATATCCGTCGTCCTTTCGTCCATAGATTCAGAATGATGATAATCACCAAGTAAACGTAGGCACCAAGAGAGAACGAAATGAGCAGTCCCGCCAGTAAAACCATGTTATACCATTTGCGCCAATGGCCGCGCTGGGCTTGTAGGAGCACGGCTAAGGCCGTACCAAGGTGAGCCGGTTCAAGAAAGACCGACTGGAAACGTGGGAAAAACAGCAACAGCTGGCGGTCGTCGATGAGGAAGAAATAGTAGTTAGAGAACGTGTAGAAAGCGTCGCGGTATTGTAAATCCTTAGACGGCAGTGGGAATCCTAAGATGTAGAGGATGAAGAAAGGAATAGACACCGCCAGCAGGCATGCCATTGACTTTGCCAGGAAGGTGGATAGCCGGAATAGCAGCTTCGAGTCGTATCGGAAGAGGGAGAAGAAGATGAATATATGGAAAACAGTAGTAATGTAGCCATTGAAATTGTCGGCATTGACAAGACGCTGGTAAAAACCCAATACGATGTAGACTAACAATGGAAGAAGAAAGTCGTTGCGCGTGAAGACGGGCTTTGTCATTGTATTTGACAAAGCCATCGCAGCTATGAAAAAAAGACTGCTTACGATTGGATAGTATGGAAAGAACCACCAGAGAAACCATGGGTTGAGGGATGTTATGTATGCTATTAACACCCCTGCATAGAAGAGACCTTTGACCAGCGAGCTCTTCTCAATCAGATAGATTTTACTCAGGTCAAGGGTCATGTCTCAGGCGATTTTTGATGGATTGTGTGATGTAAAGCCGTTCGTTATGGCTGAGTGTGAATGTCCAAAGGGCAGTAAGGCTGCAGACGACAGACACTGCAATCGTCACGAAGAAACGCAGAGGGAAGTGGAATAACGTGATGCAGATGAACGAGGACAGACAGGCGGTCAGGGCTAAAGGCAGCAGTGGCAGGATGACATGCTTCATGTAGTTTCTGACACGAAGGCCGGCAGTGACTTTCAAGAACGGGATGCGTGCAATAGCGACAGCCAGCTCAATGGCCACAAAAAGCCACATTACGCTTCTGACCGACATGCCACAAGCAAGCATGGCCCACGAAATAGGAACTATCAGCACTTTTGGCGTATACATCAGCAGCGAGTAGTTGCGGATGATGCCGATAGCCTGATTGGCGGCGTGAAGACCGAGCGTCAGCTGGTCGATGATGAACGCAATCATCATGGCACGACAGAACAGGCAGGTGTTTGGCGGAACGTTTTTGCCACGCAGCCAGAAGTCCAGGATGTCAGGCATCTCAACGATGATAGGAATGGAAAGCACCATCATCAGCGCAGCCGAGAACTTGCTCTCCTTGCCGGCCAGTTTCAACATCTTCTCGCGGTCACCATTGCCTTCGGCCTTCATGATTTGTGGGTTCATGGCATTGAGGACCGACGTGGAGACAAAGCGCACTGCACCGTTCACCTGTGTGGCGAGTCCGAAGGCAGCATTGACAATCGTGCCGAAGAATTGGTTCAGCAAGATGGAGAGGCCTTGTGTCTGACAGATTGTCGAGAACATTCCGTAGGTGGTCCATCCGGCAAATCCCAGCAGCTTTTTGATGCTTGGCATGTCGAATGTAGAGCGTCTCAAGGGAAAGTGGCTTTCTTCATACTTGATGCCGGCATAGGCAATGTAGGCAATCAGATTGATGGCCAGTATCAACCCCATTCCAACGGCGTATGCAATCAGTCGGTCGCCGGCAAAGAACAGAAGCGAGATAGCCAGGAAAAGTCTCAGGAAGCCGTCGGCAAGTTCGACGATTGAGATGTAGACAATGTTTTCGCGGGCGATGAGCATTGCCTTCAGCGGCGAAGTGATGATGGTCACGAGCAGCATTAACACCGTAATGTCATACACATACTTGGCTGCATCGAGTCGGCTGGCATCAATATTGAGCGTGCTGCCATTCATAAACAGCCCTCTTAAGGCAAAAAGCACGATTCCAATCAGGAGGGCAACACCAAAATGAATGAGGAGGCTGTTGGCGAAAATCTTCCTGACATTGTCAATCTTTCCTACACCGTGATAGTAGGACATATACCGTTGCGTCGTCACCACCAGCGCATTCGTCAGATAGCCCAAGATTCCAACCACGCTGGCAACGAGGGAGTAGATGCCGTAGTTGTCAACGCTGAGTGCTTCGAGCACCAAGCGGGTGGAATAGAGCGAAAGCCCAATATTCAGGATGGCTCTGGTATATTGGGCTAATGTGTTGACTATGATGCGCTTCGTTGGGTTCATACGGTTTTCTTCAGTTCATCCTTCAGAATCCAGCCGATGGTGCCGAAGAAGGCGAGAATCACCATACCAATGACGAAGATCATGCGCTTCGGACCCGTTGGCTTGATGGGCACGGAGGCTCCCTTCAGCAACGTGAAGGCGGGCGTGCGCTCCTGCACCTTGGCCTTGGCCTGCTGCAGCTGTGTCTGCATGGCGGTGTAGGTGTTGAACTTCAGTTGCATGTCGTTCTCCAGGTCTTCCTGCTTGGCGCGGTAGCTCTCGAGCACTACATCCATGTTTCGGTCGGAGTAGCTGCCATAGAGCTGGCGGGCACGCTCGTAGTCGTGCTTGGCATCGGCGGCGAGCTTCGTGTAGTATTTCAGGTCGTTGCGGGCTTTGTTCGTGCGGTAGTCGGTGATGAACTGCTGCAGCAGCGAGCAAACGGAGTCGGCCACGGTCTTGCAGATGAGCTTGTCTTGGTCGCGCACCATGATGGTGATGACACCCGTCTTCTTGTCCATGCTGAACTGCACGTTGTCCTGAATCTTGTGGATCAGGCCGTCTTCGCGCCGCGACAGGACATAGGGATTGTACTTCCCGTCGCCGCCGGCTCCGGCAATGGTCTCTTCCTGCTTCTTCGGCAGCAGACTGCGCATCCACTCGAACACGTCGTCCCACCACGGATGCTTCTGCATCTTCTGCAGATAGTCGTGGTAGTTGGTGTTGATTTCGCCGTCGGCGCTCACCACCTTGAAATTGAAGAACTTCGACACGAAGCCATTATCGGACATCAGGTCGGGATAGAGCATGGGCGAGATGGCATCCGCCGACTCCATGTTCGACAGGTCGAAGCCGAACGAGGCGGCCAGCGAGCCGAGAGCTCCGCCCGACATCGAGTTCTCCATCTCTGGTGCCAGTCGCACGTCGGTGTCGTAGTAACGGGGGAAGCAGATGATGTAGAGACACGACAACACAAACGTGGCGGGCAGCGTAATGAAGAACAGCCGTTTCCGTTCCTTGATTTTCTTGTACAGTTGTCTCAGGTCGATGACGTCCTTATTTTTGTTTTCTTCCATCTCTGTTTATTGTTTATGGTTGTAATTTCTGATGAATTGGCCGAACATCGTGCGTTCGTTGCCGTTGAGACCTGCCAGCCATACCAGCTGCAGGGTGACAAGTGGCGAGGCAACCATCACCGCGATGAAGCGCAGCACGGTGTTCGCAATGGAGTAGTGCAGCAGCAGGGCGACGGCAGCGGTGCAGACGGTGATGAACAGTCCCGGCAGGACGACGGTCTTGGCGTAGGTGGCATAGGAGAAGGCAGGATAGACCTTCTTCAGACTGATGAGTCTGACCACATGTGCCATGATGCACACGAAGATCATCGACACGAATGCACCGTAGGCAGGCATGCCCAGTCGGAACATGGTCCAGGTGATGATGAGTGTGCTCAACGTAAGTGTGTCGACCACCACATGATAGCGCTTCACGCGGCCTGTCGACTCAATGAGCGTGGTGATGGGATGATGCATGGCGAGCACCACCATCATGATCATCATCAGGCGGGCAAACAGGATGGCGTCTTCGCTGATGTCGCCCAGCCACCAATGCAGCAGCGTGCGCATCTCGGCCATCAGGGGCACGGCGACGCTCATGAGCAGATACATGATAAGCTTGTTGTTCGCATTGAACAGCCGCCACAGATAGTTGTCCTGCCGCTGTGCATACGACTTCACCATCGCAGGTCGGAATGCCAGCACCACGCAGTTGCAGAGCGAGTTGGCTGAGTTGTAGACCAGGTTGGCGATGGCATACGAGGCAACGGCCAGCGGTCCGTAGAAGATGGTGAGCAGGATGTTCGTGCCTTGCACGATTCCCACGCCCGCCATCGCTCCATACATCGTCCAGCCGGAGAATGACAGCAAGTCGCGATAGAGCTCCTTCGTCGTCACGCGCTGATAGTGGCATTCGGCATAGCGGCTGCGGGCCACAATGACGTAGAGCAGATACACCAGCGCTGCCACGACGAGCAGTCCGGCACCGTAGAAGATGAGTCCGTCGGCCAGTGCCTTTCCGATGAGGCAGGCCACGATGAGTCGCCCGGTGTAGTCGAGGATGGAGATCACCGTGTAGTGCTTCATGTCCTCGTGGGCGAAGATGGCTGCGGTGTATGGAATCTGCAGCAGCGTGAACACAAACGAGAGCAGCGTGAAGTGGAATATCCAGAGCGTTGCGTCGAGTCGTTCCAACGGAATCTTTCCTGCAGGCTCCATCATGTGCGTGGTGACAAACCACACGCCAATGGTTTCAAACAACACCAGCACCAACACCGAGAGCAGCAGCACGATGTTCACGCTGCTCGAGAATATCTCCCGCATGCGTCGCTCCTCGTGCTTGCCGATGGCATAAGAGTAGAAACGCTGGATGGCTACGGTAAGCGTTGAGCTGAGGAATGTGCTCGTAAGCACTACGCCGGCGATGGCATTTAGAATGCCGTAGTCCTCTACTCCTAAGGCTTTCACTACTACGCGTACGGCATAGAGGTTGATGATCATTGTCACCACTACGCGCACGAAAAGTATCATGGTGTTCGACGCAATGCGCTTCGACTTTGTCAGTTCTTCTGTTCCCAAATTGCTAATGAATTAAAGTTTCGCATGGGGTGCGACTCTCCTCCCTTACGGGCGACTGGGGTCTTCAGAGCAGCCACCGGTGTGGCTGCGGCCCCACAAAGGGGAGCGAATCCCCATTCGCGACGGAGAGCAGGCAGGGGGTGGGTCTTTACTTCAGCAGATTAGCCAGCGTGGCGATGATGGCAGCCAACGAACCCACACCCGTTGCGATGCTCAGGGTCTCGGCGATGGATGTCTTGTTGATCGACTTCGAAGGCACGACGATTTCGCAGCCCGGCATGGGCTTGGCGTTGTGTCCCACCTTTGCTACCGTACCATTCATATAGATGATGTATGTCTGGCGCTTCTTCGCCTTGCTGGAGAATCCACCGGCCTGGTCGATGTAATAGCCCACCGATTTGCCTTTCACGTAACCGACGGTGTTCGGGTAGAGCACCTCACCATTGATCTTCACCGTTGCCTCATACTGCGGCACGTAGATGCGGTCGCCCTCGCGCAGCACGATGTCCTCGGTGCCGCCGGGGTTGGCGAGTGCCTTGTCGAGCTCGATACCTACGGGGTAGGTCTCGCCCACCTGGTATTTCTTCAGCTGCTCGGTATTGCTCAGGTTGGCAAGGTTGGCATTACCCGTGCGGGCAGCCTGCTCCTGCATGCTGGCTTCCAAGTCCTCACGTGTCTTCTTCAACACAGCCTCGGCACGCTGGCGTTCCTGCTGTGTGTACTTACGTTCCAGACGGGCACCCTGTGCAAAGGCGCGGTCGTTAACGCCGCCAGCCATCTTGATGAGGTCGCTCAGGCGCTGGTTCTTCCTCGAGAGCGTGTAAGTACCGGCAAACATCACCTCACCTTCGATGGTGACATTCTGCTGCTTGTTGTAGCCTGGGCTCTGGCGCACATACACTTCGTCGAAGGGCATGAGCGTGAAGCCCGTTTCACCATCTACAACGAAACCGTCCTTCAGCGCGAAGCTATAGGTATGGGCGATGACGGTGTCGGCCACTAAGGCCTGTGGGTCTACAATGCGGCGTGCCACATCGACCTTCACCGTCGAGGCGCTCTCCTTCAGACCGCCGGCCTGCAGGATGAAGTCTTCAAGCGTCTCGTTATCGGCATACTGGTAGATGCCGGGATACATCACCTCACCATGTATGGTGATGGTGCGCTCAATCTGTGCTTCCTGCTTCGTGGGCACGAAGAGCACGTCGTTCTCGCGCAGCGGAATGTCGGCTACAGTGCCATCCAACACGCCCTTCAAGTCTACGCTCAGCACTTCCAGCGTGCGGTCGGGCTTCATGCGGTGCATCACGGCGCGGTTCAAGAACGCCTCCTCGGTCACACCCTCGGCAGCCTCGATGAGCGTGCGTACGGTGGTGATGTTGCCGCCCAGCTGGTACATGCCCTGACGGAACACGGCACCCTTCAGCTCGACGGTGTTCTCATAGCGGTCGAGGATGCTGTCAACGCTCACCGAGTCGCCATCGGCCACATGGAACGTCGACATGTCGAACTCGCCCACGTTGAACACCGAGAATTGGCGGCCCGTCTTGCGGAACACGCGCACCGACTTCTTATAGGCGTCGCCGGTGAAGCCACCGGAGTATTTCAGCAGCGTGCCCACGCTCTCGTCCTTACGCATTTCGTAGAACATCGGGCGCTTCACCTTACCCGTGAGGTTCACCAGGCAGTCGTAGGCCTCGACGACGATGAAGTCGTTGTCGGCCAGGCGGATGTTGCCCGTCTGTTTGCCGTTGAGGATATAGTCGTAGATATCGACCGTCGAGATGAGCTTGTTGCGGCGGTACACCTTGATGTTACGCAGCGTACCAATGTCGCTGATGCCCTTCGCCATGTAGAGGGCGTGGAACACGGTGGAGAATGCCGACAGCGTATAGGTGCCCGGCGCCTTCACCTCACCCATCACGTTCACGGTGATGGAGCGCGTCTCGCCCAGCGTGAGCTTAATCTGGCTGCTCTGGTAGCGGGCACCAAGCGTTGACCGCACACGGGCATTGGCCTGCGACACTGTGAGGCCGCTCACCTGCACGGGACCGAAGCCTTCTATGTTGATGTAGCCATCGGGGCTTACGGTGGTTTCAATCTGGCGTGCCGAAGCTCCGTAGACGTCGATGTAGACGGCATCGCCAGGGCCAAGCACGTAGTTCTGCGGGGTAGGGATGTTCACACTGGGTTCAAACGTCAGTTCCTCGTTGTCGAAGATGTCGCGGCCGAACACCTTCTGCTTCTCCTTCTCGCGGTCGGCAAGAATCTTCTCCAGCAAGGCGATGGAGTCCACAGGCATCAGCCCACCCAGCTCCAGCTGCATCTGCAGGAAGTCGTCGTCTTCTTCATCGTAGGTGTGCTTCTGGTTGCGCTCACCCTGCATGCGCAAGTTCGTCATCTCGGCAGCCTTCTTCTCCGTCTCGGTCTTGCGAGTGCGGTCGTTGGCCTTGCTCATGGTCTCGTCCTGCACCATGCCCAGTCCAGACTCGTTCTTCTGGCGTTCAGCAATTTTCTTCACACGGCGAATCTGCTGAATGTCAACACCACGCTGCATGAGCTTCGTCACAATCTGTTCTTGTGTCGTACCGGCCTCATGCTCCTTCAGCACGAAGCGCATCACCTGGTCGTCGGTCATCGACGACTGGGCAGCCGCCGCCAGTGGCAACAGCAGCCCGATGAGGATGTATATCAGAGTTTTCTTCATATTCTGGTATCTACTATAGTTTAGGGAGTTAAAGAACTTCCTTTAACTTCATTAACTTCCGACATTATTATATATAATAACTCCAAAAACGCTAAATTGTTGCAAAGGTAAGCAATTTTTATTGAAAAAAAGCATGTATGGCGAAAAATGTACCTTTGTCACGCATGTCTTGTCGTCACTCGATGAAACTTTTCAAGGAAATGAAAAAAAACGCCGTTTTCTTTTTGCGTTTCAAAACTTATTACTATCTTTGCAGCCGCAAACGACCAAGCGGTCTTTTCTTTGTCATGGGGTTGACTGGATTTGACGGCGAGATGAAATGGTACGTAAGCACGCGGTGGCTCGAGGGCTTCCACCTAAATCAGAGTTTTCAACAAATTAATTGGCAACACACAGTATGCTCTCGCTGCTTAATCGAAGCACAGTAGATTACTAGCTTAATTCCTTCACTAGGTGGGGGAACGAGACGTCGCCCCAAGGATGTTGTTCCGAATCTGAGGAACCGGCGGCGCAGGAAAATCGGAAATAGTCAGGGTGTGCCTCGCCATCTTGATGAAATTTTAGAGGATAAGGCGCCGGTTGGTGGTCCAGGTCTTGCCGTCGCTCGAAAATGAAGTCTGGAATAAGCGTGTAGAAAGCGTGCGGTTTCCTTGTTCGGACGTGGGTTCGACTCCCACCAGCTCCACCTCCTCCTTCCCCCGGCCGGCCACGATGCATTCCCCTTCCCTCCGCACGTGGTCGGCCACCTTTTTACCCCCCCCATAAAAAACAACCCTCCCCGGGGTGGGGAGGGTTGCACGAGGAGACTCCTGCTGCCCTCGTTACTCTTCCACGAGTTCGGTCTTCATGTTCATCTCGGTGGACTGTCCCATGTTCTCCTGCTTCTGTACGACGCGCAGGCTCTTCAGCCAGCCATTCGGCAGGAACTCGTAGTCGGCGGTCACGGTGGACTCCATCTTCATCATGCCGCTCTCCATGAGCTGATCGATGTTCTGCTCCACCATCTCTGCCTGGTCGGGCATCATGGCCTTCACCTGTTCCACAATCATCTTCTTCATGTCCTCCTTCGACATGTTCAGGGTCGTCGTCGACTTTACCTTGCTACCGTCGGGGGCAGAGAGGAAGTACATATTCTTCACCTTACGGCCGTTATCATCCTTCGACTCATCCATCGTGCCTGTGCTGATGGTCTTTCCGTTGAGCGAGAACGGACCAGGCGAGTTGGCAACCTGTGCGACGACCGCCTCCTCGGTGATCCTGCTGGTTATCTGGTTCTTCAGCATGTCGGTAGGCAGCACGCCAGCAGCTTCAGGCATCTCCTCAACAAGCGCCTTCATCAGTTCTTCAATCATTTTCGTGGCTTGTTCCCTCACCTCGTCGAAGTTCTTGATGCCCGTAATCTTACCGTCGGCATCGGCCGTGAACACCGTCTTCACGCCCTTCAGACCTCCTTGCATGAGCTGCAAAATTTTTCCCGTGAGGTCCTTCGCATCGTTGTCCATCTTCTCCAGCACGGTTTCGATGACGTATCCGTCTTTGTTTGCCTCGGCGATGTAATAACGGTTCAGCGACGTCAGATTGACAATCTCACCCCCGACGGTCATCGTACCAACGGAACGATAGAGCATGTTGTCACCTTTTTGATACTTCGGCGCGATCTTCACGCTTGCTACTTGTGCGCTCATCACGATGGCTGTGAGCAGGAGCGCCAGTGTCATCATTGTTTTTTTCATTGTTTTTACTATTTGTTATGAATGTTTGTGAATGAATTTCGTCGGCAAAGGTAATGCTTTTCCGTCATCCTTGCAAGCATTTAGGTTTGCAATAATTCGCAGCAAGGGGAAAAAGAGTGCGCAAAAGTTTGCAGGGGGCAAAGATGCCCGCAGGTTCAAAAGCTTAGCACCCAGCATAGTCCCCTCCTTTGGAGGCGACAGGGGAGGTTCCCGTTGCAATCATTTCAGAGTGTCGGAGCATAGCTTTCAGCCAGCAGAAGCATAGCTTTCAGATTGCAAAAGCATTGCTTTCAGACTGCAAAAGCATAGCTCCCAGCGTCTAAAGTCAATGAGGTAGCGATGCAAAGTCAATGCTTTCGGTGTCCGAAAGCAATGCTTTTGGCACCACAACCATTTGCCCCTGCGGCTGGATGCCGGCCTGTTGTCCCCTCCTTCCCGATTCCGTATTTCTTGTGAACCGCAACAAATCTTTCCGTTCTTTGGTCGTTAAAATCCTGGATTCTCTGTATCTTGCTATCTGCGTTCTTAAGAATGCTGTTAAACCACGGCAAGACGTTCTTTAGGCAGTATTCCTTTGCTTCTTCTAAATTAAAACTTGCCGCCGCTGCTGCTGCCTCTGCATTAGCGACTGGATCGCTAATGTCAACAGCAGCTATGCTGCTGCTTTCTTTTTCATTTTCATTATCACGTTCAGTATCATTTTCAT
>JAFWOP010000144.1 GCA_017545365.1 Bacteroidales bacterium | reverse complement strand
GCGCGGCGGTTGTCGTCGTAGCGCTGTCGCCACTCGGTCTGGTCGGCGGTCAGTGCGTTGATGAGCACGGCGAAGCGCTGTGGGTCGTCGTCGAGGATGGCGAGGGCGTTGAGCACGCGGTCGCACGACTTCATGGCGCGGGCTGGTCGGGGTCGAACTCCTGGTCGTAGCGTCGCATCCAGCCGGTGGCGTAGCCCACGTAGATTTCGTTGGGCCATGCCTGTGCGTCGATGCTCGGCACTAATGTTACGGGAATTTCCATAAGCGTGAATTTTTTAATTTGTTAAACAATTGGGTTAGAATATCGTTCTCTGTGGGGTACATCGCGGGGCATTCCCATGTGCAGGGAGCGCGATGTGGGGTACATCGGGGGCATTCCCATACGCAGGGAGCGCGATGTGTGGCACATCGAGGGCTTTCCCACGTGCAGGGAGCGCGATGTGGGGCACATCGAAGGCATTCCCAAGTGCAGGGAGCGCGATGTGGGGCACATCGAGGGCATTCCCATACGCAGGGAGCGCGATGTGGGGCACATCGAGGGCATTCCCACGTGCAGGGAGCGCGATGTGGGGCGCATCGAGGGCATTCCCACGTGCAGGGAGCGCGATGTGGGGCGCATCGAGGGCATTTTCGGGATAGTATCCTATCGTCACCACCACGCTTTGCAGGACGTTCCCGTCGCCGCAGGTGATAATCATTGGACACCACGAGGAAACATGGGCTCCATCCCCGTCGACAAAATCTTGGACGCTGATGGTGATGTCGCCCGAGGTGTAGGACGTTTGCTGTTGGTTCGTGGCGATGGTGACTTCCGTCGCCCACGCGCCCGTCACTGCCGTCATGAGCAGCACGAGCAATGAAAGTAATTTCTTTCTCATAATTTTTTGTTTTAATTGTTAGTAAATAAAGTTTGAAAAAAGTTATTCGGATTCTATTTGTCGTTGCCGTCAGGACACACAGTGTTCACTACGTTCCTCCGTGTACGTGTTCAATCTGGGGTACAAAATTACTTAATAATAGCTGCCCCTGCAATAGCTCAGACAAGTTTGAAAGGGTTTTCAGACAAGATTGAAAGCCCGGCGGACAAGATTGAAAGGGCTTCGAGACAAGAATGAAAGCCCATAAGACAAGAACGAAAGTTGGTTAACGGAACCGCCGGGGCATCGTGGGGATGTCTCGGCGGATATTTTTATGTAAGACCGCTTTGCGGTTTGGCTTCGGCTCGGTAGTCGGAGGGAGACATGCCGTAGTGCTGGCGGAAGCGGTCGCTGAAGTAGGGACTGCTGCCGAAACCGCTGTCGGCGGCAATCTGTGCGATGGTGCACTCTGGCTCGTCGACCAGCAGGTGGGCGGCATATTCGAGCCGTAACTGCAGTACATAACTATTGAGCTTAACATGCCCGCTGCCCTTGGAGAAGACGGCGCCCACGCGCTCCTTCGACAGCTGGAAGCGGTCCATGATGGCCTGGCGGTCGAAATTGGGATTGAGGAAAAGGCGCTCTTGAATGACAATCTCGTTGATATGCTGGAAGAGCTGTTCGTCGGTGAGCGCCTTCAGGTCGTCGGGGGGGGCGTCAGGTGTCGGGGTTGGTGTCTTTGCCTGTGCCCATTTCTCGTCCCAGTACATCTTCTTGTATTTGATGGCCTCGGTGATCTGGGCGGCCAGCGACTTGTTCTTGCGGCTGATGATGCGGTTATTGCGGAAAATGACGACGGCCAGGACCGTAATACCGATGAGGACGGCGAAGACACTGAACAGCAGGTAGCGCTGGCGGGTGTTCTCGGCCTCCTGCTCCATGATAGTCTCCTCCTGCTCCTGGGCGTGATAGACGGCGGCCAGCTCCTGGGCGGTGTTACGGGCCTTACGGCTCTTCAGGGTGTCCTGTATAACGAGCACCTGCTCGTAGAGGTCGGCAGCCTGCTGGTAACGGCCCATCTGCTGACAGACATCGGCCAGCCCCCACTTGGCGGTGTTCATCATCTCACCCAAGGTGTCGCCCTGCCGTCGCACGCGCTGAATCAAGTCGTTATAGATGGTGATGGCCTCCTGATAGCGACCGCGCCTCTTCATGTAATCTACAATGAAATAGTCGCGGGTGTGGTTGCCCTCATACTGCACGGCCTGCCATGCGGCGTAGACGGAGTCGGCCCGCTCGAAGTACTGGCTTTGCAGACTACCGGAGGACGAGCGCCCCATCCTGGCCAGCACGGACGCCATCTTCGCCAATGCCATACGGCGGTCAATCAGCTGCTGGTTTGGAGCGGCTCCCCAGCGCGTGCCCTCCATCGTCAGCTGCAGGTTGCGCTCGTTGGTCTTCAGCGCATTGTCATAATCCTTCATTTCGCCATACATACTGGCCAGCATATTCAGGTAGCCATGTATCAGGTGGTCAGAATTCTCACGGTTGGTCTTAGCCATCAGGTCGATGGCCAGGTTCACGCTGTAGATGCCACTCTCGCGGTCGCCCTCGTAAAAAAGGTTCTGGCCCATTGTGATACTTGCCAGCGACTGATAGTAGTCGTTGCCGGTCTGAATGGCCAAGTCAATCATCTGCTGCAGCCATCTGTGCTGCTCGACCTTATGTCCGGAGAGTTCGCTGGTGTTGCTAAGAGCATTCAGCACGCACAGTCTCTTTTCGCTGTCGGTCTGAGCCTCCTTGCTGCCCAATAGCTGAAGGTACAGGTCGTAGGCGTCGCGGAACTGCATGGTGTCATAAAGCGAGTCGGCCATGGCCATGGTCTGGTAGAACCCGGCATCGCTCGAACGGCCAGTAGCATCCTTGGGGGCGCCACTGCCTGCACAGCCTGTCATTAGGACTGCTATCATCAGAAATAATAGGTATAGAGTCTGTCGCATTATCTTGCTTCCATAATTCTTGATGATTATATGTTAGACGCTGCAAAAGTACACAATTTCAACGACAAGACCACAGGAAATGTATAAAAAAACATATAAAGGGGGCGAATTGTCTGGAAAGTGATGCGCGGGGCTTTCCCATGTGCATGGCCTGCGATGTGCGGTACATCGGGGGCTTTCCCATGTGCAGGGAGCGCGATGTGGGGTACATCGAGGGCTTTCCCACATGCAGGGAGCGCGATGTGGGGTACATCGAGGACATTCCCACATGCAGGGAGCGCGATGTGGGACGCATGGACGCACAGATACGCGACAAGGCACGCAGCAGCCCCGCTGTGGAACTTCTGCGTGCCTTGTGGACACATTTCGCCTCGGCGCCCTTTTCCGCGCCTGTAGCCGATTTTAGGGGGGGGGGGGTGACTATGCCGCTCACTACCAAGCAGTTACGGCCGCTCAGAGTCAGGGTCTGGGCGGTGTCGGGAGTGTGGAGTATGTGGAGGTAGCGGGGCATGAGTGTGGGGGTTTGTTTTGTTAGGGGGGGATTGGGTTTTACAGCTCCACGCCGCCCTCGCTGGGTGTGCGGAACTGGAACGTGGTCATGTTGTCCTTGTTAGTGATGAGGAAGTCACCAAATACGATGACATCCATTCCGATGAGAACATCGATGTCCTGAAAATCGTTTTCCATGACTTCTACACTTGTCACGAAATCGCCCGTGGGAACAAGCACGTGTACGAGATAGACATTGGAACCGGTGGCACCACCGATGCCACTGATGCCACCAGCCTTATATGGTTGCAGGTTCAGCTCTTTGACGATGCGCGAGGAGATAATGGTGGTATCGGCACCCGTATCCCAGACGGCACGCTCGGTGTGGAACTTACGACCGTTGACGGAATAGATGTCACACTCGGTCATAATGTCCTCTACCAGCGTCGTGTATTCTTTCTTATACGTTGGCATTGCCAGAAACCTTGATGACTTTGGTGAAAAACTCCTCCTTGCTCATGAGTACGGGGCGAACGGTTTTCTTGATGCCCTGCGACATGCGACGCACATGGAGCGTGGAGTTATCCGCTCTCTTCGTACTGGGCTTTTCACGTTCGAGAAGCACGGTGCCATTGCTGCTTACTAATTGCATCATAACGTTATGAGTTTGAAATTTCGGCTGCAAAGGTACAAAAAATTATTCAAAAAAGCGCATTTGGGGAAGGATATTAACACGATTCCCACACTAAAGTGTGCTTTTTGTCAAGAGAAGTGCTATATTGGGGATGGGAATAGTCCCAAATAATCATTAAATTGTTAATTTACAATGAAGTATTTATCATTGATTGCGTCGGTTTAGAGTCTGAGCAAGTCTTTGACGGAATAGATGCGGCTCAGTGCCTCGAAGGAGAAGTACTGATCGTCCATAATCATCCATTCCTCGCGCTGCTTCTTTGTCAGGTGCTTGATTTCGGGGAACATCGAGACGGGTACGATAATCTCGCGCCCGTCGGTCAGGTAGGCCGCCATCGCACCGCGCTTCACGTTGAAGTCGAGCTTCTTGATGCCCAGATTGGTGTCCTTGAATTTGCACATATTCTTGTCCTCCTATTTAATTCGTTTTATCTTTATCTTCCTGCCTGCAAACACATCGTCAATCATGCGGTTCAGTTCGTCCCAGTGCTTGTCGATGGTCTGGATGATCAGGGTCTCCTCATCGGCGGTGAGCTCCGACCATGCTACTTCTATCTTTTTCTCTCCGTTCTCCTCAATCCATATCTTCGCCACGGTGTCGCCCCTGTGAGACTTCTTGCTGCCCCGGCGCACCACGTGGATGTGCCGCCGGTTCTCCGTCGCATCGGCAGGGAATACGGAGAGAATGAAGTAGAGAAGTAGCATCAGTTTGCCCATAATGGAAAAATACGTATTTAAGTGAAAATTCGCAGCCTTTCGGCTGCAAAGGTACGGAAAATAATTCAAAAAACCACATTTGGGGAAGATATTAACACTATTTCTGTGCAAAATACTATTCAATTTGTATAGAGAGGCGTTATATTGAGGATGGGAATAGTCCCAGAAAACAATTAAACTCTATTAAAATGATGAACAGAAAAGTTTTGTTCTGGCCGTTCTTGCGTTCCTTCGGTAGCAAGCGACCAAGGTCGAGCGGGCGGCGGTGAGGCCTTTCTATTCCTTCGTCACCGACACCACAGCCACGGGGCCCGTCGCCGCCGTCATTAGCAGCCCGGGCAATGTTCTTGGACGAGCCAAGCGGCCGCTCGGCGACGATAGGAGACGCTTGCCAGAGCAAGAAAGCCGAGCGAAAACTTTTTGTTTAATCATACTATTTAAATTTAAATTGTTAATAAATAGGGTTAATTAAAAAAATATTTCTTCCTTCGTCGGAGCCGCCCGCGCGGCCGTGCCGGGGGCAGGGGGAGGGGGAAGGTTGTTATACTTCCAACTCTTTCAGCAGGTCGTTGAGGATATATTCGTCGCTCTGCAGACAGAGGCCGCTGTCGGGATTGGAGAGCAGGGCGAAGGTGCGCGAGTTGTAGAGAATGTCGAGGGCGCGCTCGGCGTCGATGTCGAGACGCTCGGCCAGCAGGGCTGCGATGCGGCCCTCCTTGCGCCATAGTACCTGGTCTCTCATCGCTGGCCTCCTTTCTCTGCCACCGGCTCTGTGCCGACGAAGCGCAGGCAGCGGTCGACGATGGTCTGACGGCGGATGCACATCTGGTGGGTGGGACGGGCGAAGCGCAGTTGGCCGATGGCCTGCTCGGCAGTGATGCGGCCGGCGTAGTAGTCCTCGACGGTGTCGATGACCTGGTCGTTGGCCACGCCGCCCTCGATGATGTCGTAGTCGCGCCAAGGCTCCTCGCCGCGGCGGCTGCTAACCACGAAGTCGAGCCACTGCCGGTCGTAGTGTTCCAGGCGTAGGCGGCGCACGTCGGCGGGCAGCTGTGACTCGTCGAACTCGTAGGTGGAGAGCAGCGGCGTGTCGGCGGCGCGGATGACGCACACGCGGCGCGCCCAGCGCTCGGCCTGTTCGCGCAGGCTGGTGACGTAGAAGCCCGGGCCGAAGTCGAGCTCGCGGCGGCCTACGCCCGTCAATGGCGCAGGCACGCTGACGTATGAACCGTGATAGAGCGTTGTCATCGCTGGCCTCCTTCCTTTTCCTGTTCTTTAGCGTTCCAGTTCTTCAGTGCCTCCTGCACGTTCCACACCACGCCGTCGATGCTCTCGGCGTGCAGCGTGTCGTAGCAGTCGAGCAGCAGCCTCTTCACCAGTCCGTGGCGTTTCAGGCGGTTGTGCAGTTCCGTGGCCGTGATGCCCATGCGTTGCGCCGTGGCCCCGATGGCCAGCGTGACGAACTGCGTCTGTGGTAATATCATTGTTGCCATAGTCTGTATTTTTATTTTTGTTTTGAATATGAGTCAGAATACGAGATGTGGGAACTGTTTCTTCTCCTCCACGCCCTTGCGCTCCTGTTCGATCAGTTTGTCTCTTTCGCTCATAATTCTGTTGTTTTTATTGATTGTTTATATGATACTGCTGCCTTTCGCGGCCTTTCGGCCGCAAAATTAATCATTTTTTCTTAAATAACCTGCTCGCGCGGGTAAAATGTGACAATGTTTAACGAAAAGCGGGCGAAGAAGCATCGTTTAGCCATCTTCGCCCGCCTATATCTTCGCCCGTCGCCGCCGTTATGAGCAGCCCGGGCAATGTTAAAACTTTCAACCGCACAACTCGCAATTATTTGATTCAATTTTTTTATAGTTTTAGCTTCGCTGACTTTTGTCGCGACTCGGCAATGCTCAAGCGAGCTTGGCATTGCTCTCGCTGCTCCAAAAGTTGAGGTCGAAGACCGACCCTTCACTCAAGTCGTCCTGAGACGATACGTGAGACAAAACAGATAGGAAAACGCCGGGGCATCGGTGTGATGTCTCGGCGGATATTTTTACTATGCCTTAAATCCGCAACTAATAGCCCCATAATGAGGGCAAGTGTTTGAGTGTTAAACTCTTATAAACACTTGCCCATGTCAGAAATTTCACTTATCTTTGTGCGTGAAAAAGAAAAACAAGTGATTCCGACAATATGGCTACAAAAATAGTGATTAAATCCGACAAATACACTCCCTGGGGTGGCATTTTT
>JAFWOP010000143.1 GCA_017545365.1 Bacteroidales bacterium | reverse complement strand
TATCACCGCACTGCGCCATGTACGGTGTTTCTCTGAGACGTTGCTGCATCTCGGCAAGGCAAGCAAGCTTGCTCTGCTCTCGACTTCTGCAACGTTATTAATGGCCACACCTCTCCGAGGTGATTTCTAGAAATCCCCTTAACAGGAAAGGACTCTTTTCTGCCATCCTCTTTCTGGGGTCAGCTTTGCCTCCTTCCGCCCCGCACACCCATACTGGAGTGTGCGGGGCATGGGTGGCAGGTTTTTCATAACCTATAGTTGTGGTGTGCATCTTTTATTCATCAGATTGTTCACTATTTCAGAATCAGCTTCTGGGTGCTGGAGCCCTGCGGGGTGGCAAGGGTGACGAAGTAGGTGCCAGAGGGCAGGGCGGAGAGGTCGAGGCGGAGGCCGGTGGTGTGGGGTTCCAACTCGCGCCGCATCAGCTCGCGGCCTGTGGCGTCGGTGAGGGTGAGGGTGCCGCCGGGGAACGGGTCGCCCGCGGTCTCGCACTGCACGCTGCCTGATGCCGGGTTGGGCAGCAGGCGGAAGAGGGGCTCCCCTGTGGCCTGTGCTATGCCCTGCGGGGTGAGGAACAGGGCGGTGAAGGCGGTGTCCTGCGTTACGATGATGCGGCGCGGGTTGTCCGTCACGCCGTCGTTCCAGCGTTCGAAGCGGTTCACGCCTAGCGGCACGGCCGCCAGCAGGGCCTCGTCGCCCTCATAATAGCTGCTGTCGCCCGTCGTGTAGCCCAGCGCCTCGTTGCTGCTGCGCACGGTGACGGTGTAGACGGGGATGGGTTCGAAGATGGCGGTGAACACCGTGTCCTGCGTCACCACGAGGCGGCGCGGGTTGTCCATCACGCCGTCATTCCAGCTCACGAAGCGGTGCCCTTCCAGCGGCACGGCCTCCAGCACGGCCTCGTCGTCCTCATAATAGGTGCTGTCGCCCGTGACATAGCCCTGCGCCTCGTCGTTGCTGAGGACTGTCACGCTGTACAGCACCAGTCGGCCGAAGTAGCCGACGAACGCCGAGTCTCCCGTCACGCGCAGGGTGTGCGTGATGTCGGTGCTGCCGTCGCTCCATCTTCTGAAGCGCGCCCCCTCGTGTGCCTTCGCCCTCAGGATTACCTCAAACTCTTCGCAGAAGGAGCTGTCGTTCCCAGCCACAGGGACATAGCGCGGGTCCTCCACCCTGGGATCAATAAGACGGTCGGGATAATGATACCAATCTCGCTTCTTCATCAGGGTCACGTCCCCCAGCACCGTGTCGTTGCTGCTCACACTGACGTTGAACAGTCCCACGCTGTCGAAGTAGGCGGTGAACGTCGTGTCCTGCGTCACGAAGATGGTGCGCGGGTTGGCGGAGTCGCCGTCGTTCCAGTGGCTGAAGCGGTAGCCGCATTTGGAGTAGGCGGTGATGGTCTGGTAGGTCGAGTCGATGTAGTAGGCGCTGACCCCGTAGCCATGTGCCGTGTCGTCCATGAGCAGCTCGACGTAGGGCATCGTGTCGGTGATGAGGCCGTAGGGACCGTAAAAAACTGAAGTTACGATACAACCAAACGGACCATCCGGCCCATAGGCACTTGTGATTGAATCTATGTTGAGGTCCTGGTAAGGGGAACCATGTCCGTTCCCCACTGTGACATAAGCTGTCGGGGAATGGTCGAATGTTAAATAATTCCTTTGGTTGTTGTAATGAGTTCCCCCTATCCAGTAGTCGCCCTGAAGGGTGACCACGGTGTCGAACAACGCCTCGTACACATGGCAGTAGACATGGGGGAAAGTGTCACCAGCAATCATCTGGAAACACATCATCTTCGGGGACGCCGTGTCCCACCGGACTGTTGCCACGCGCAGCAGGAATCTCGACGTGTCATTAGGATTTATCGGGACTTTGGGGTTGTAGACATACAGGTAGAGGTATTCCGGAACCCGAGGGGTGTTTTGGTACGAAATAGATGGGGTATATGGGTTATTGGGGTTGCCGTTTGCATTCTGCGACACCAACGCCCACAGCCCCCTTATACGGATGGAGTCGCGCACATATCCTTTACGCACTTGAAAATCTTGAGAACTGGTTGGTAAACTACCACCCAGCCCCACTGTACCACGTCTCACCATGCGTTCCTCCGGATGCCAGTACCAATAGGCGGTGTCGTACCAGCTGCTGTAGTAAAAGTGGGGCTGCCGCTGACCACAGGGCAGCGTGTCGGTGGAGATGTCCTGCGCCCTCAGGCCCATGCCCGCCATGACGATGGCGGCTGTAATAATGATTATCTTTTTCATAGTATTTGTATTTTTTTACGGTTAATCGTTTTCTTAGTCGGATATGCATTTCTTGCAGACCACGTCTTCTTCAAGCTTGCCCATGTCGGAGAAATCGGCATTTTCCCAGTATAATCTCGTCGGTTCAGAGAATTCCCAATCTGTATACATCATGACAGCGTTCTTCTGCGGGAGCACGCTGTACGTATACGTGCCCTTGTCAAAGCAGGACGGGAATGATAATAAGAATGTGCTCTGGTTGAACAGGTGGTATGTCTTGGAGCCGTCGCGCCCAGTGATGTCGATATAGTTACCTAAGCCCCTCTGGGTGAGTGAACCCAGGTTGTAGTTATTGGAGTACAGGATTGTCGTGCTGTGGCTCGCACCCCATGTTGGAATGGTGACAGTCCTGTTGGTGTGGGTGTTGTCCCTCGACAGCAAGAACAGGGTGTTCGTGCCCGACATGTTGCCCATCTCCTCAATCGTCGTGTACGGCCCCAGTCGGTAGTAGATGCAGCTGTCGTACGACCAGGCGTTATTGAATGGGAACAGCCGAATGCCGGTGTGGCTTACCCCGTCCTCTTTCACACCGAAGGCCACGGCAAACCCATATCCGTCATACCCCATGCGGCTCAGTGCCATCGGTGCATTGCGGTAGTGGAAGTTGCAGAAGTCGTTCATCAAGTAGTATGCCATATAGTGCCCGGTAGGATAGTAAGAGTTGGAGCATCC
This sequence comes from Bacteroidales bacterium, assembly GCA_017545365.1. The sequence goes on along the minus strand of JAFWOP010000143.1, from coordinate 1,023 downwards.
CGACAGTCCGAACCTGTCCAGCAGGAACACCTGATGGCGGTAGTCGTAGTCGTCGTATTCATCAGGATGGTCATTGTCGCACTTCATTTGTGACAGAAGGGTTATGCTGTCGGCACTCGCCTGAATGTCTGAAAAAATGACATTCAACGGTGTGTTGAGTGTGCAAAATTTGTAATACCACTCTGCCGAAGCATTCGGATGCAGCTCCATCAGGCATTCTTGGTCACCATTGTACTGTTTCCCGATAAGGCTGACCAACGGCATACCATCAGAGTGCCTTGTGACTGTGAGGCGCGGAAGGCCATAAACATCATGCACCACATAAAAGAGGAGGCCTCCAGATCCGACCTGTATGGCCTGAGGCGAGAAATGCCCCACGAAACCCTTGGTCAGAGGGTTTCCGTTGAGGTCAAGGTATGGGGTCAAAAGTTGCCCGCAGAAGTAGCACTCGCCATTGAACAGCTCCATGTCGGTGATGCTGTATGCGCCGTCTGAGCCGTCATATATATTGAAGGTCGTGGAGATGGCAGTCTCAACACCTGACGAATAGTTCAGTATGATAAAGACATGCTCCATTATCCCAGTCGTTGTATTCATGTTTTGGACGTGGGACACCCTGTAGGCGTTGTCGCTGCGGATGGTGCTGAGCGACTCCTGTATGCCGCTGTATTTTTTCCATGTGCTTTGGCAGGGGGTGGGGACGTAGTCGTCGCCCTGCGACATAGCTGTCGGCCCGGTCCCCAGCAGCAGGAACAGGAGCAGCCATTTTACTATTGCTTTGTACTTCATAGTTTTGCATTTATAAAGTTTGTCCAGACTTATTGTCAGCCGTCTGAATAAGCTGTCTGCTGGTGCTGCGTGGGGGTGCAGACTTTTTACCCTTTTTCCACACAATAGAATCGGCCTTGCTGCGTTTATAGTGGCGGCATCAGACCTTTCTATGCCTTGGGCCTAGCAGGCGGGGAGAAGTGGTTTGAAATGAAAGTCGACATACATCTCCCGCCCTAGTGTCCTCTTCTTTCC